>NZ_CP049861.1:600000-1200000 GCF_011299615.1 Erysipelothrix sp. HDW6C
GACACATCAATGCGCGTGGCTGATGACAGCACAAACGAAGCATTATCCAATGAGACCATTGCCCGTCGTTCTGCGATGATGGCAAAGGCATGCTTGGAGGCATACGATGCACTGCTTGCTGAGGATCCAGAAGCAATCTTCCCAGCATTCATTATTGGTAGTGAAGTTCCAATCCCAGGTGGCGCACAAGAAAAAGAAGAAACACTGGCAGTTACAAGCCCAGCTGACTTCAAAGAAACATACCGCGTATTCAAAGAAGTATTCGCAGCACATGATGTTGAGAAAGTATTTGACTCCGTAATTGGTATTGTTGTTCAACCGGGTGTTGAGTTTGGAGATGAGGACTTGTTCCAATACAACCGTGCGAATGCAAAAGAACTGACCGATACATTAAAGAATGAGTTTGATTCATTCGTATTTGAAGGACACTCAACAGACTATCAAACACCAGAACATTTAAAAGAGATGGTTGAAGATGGAATCACAATTCTTAAAGTCGGACCTGCATTGACATTCGCCCTACGCGAAGCACTCTTTGCACTCTCACACATTGAAGATCAAATTTGTGAACGTCCATCACACTTCATTCAAGTGCTCGAAGATACGATGTTAGAACACCCAGGCAATTGGCAAAAACACTACCATGGTACTCCAGCAGAACTATGGATTAAACGTAAGTACAGCTACTCAGACCGTGCACGTTACTACTTGCCAATTCCAGAGGTCCAAGAAAGCATTAATACATTGGTTGAAAACTTAACAGCAACACCAATTCCAATGACCATGCTCTCACAATACATGCCATACCAATACCGTCGCATTAAAGAAGGTATCATTAAAAACAGTCCACTCGACTTAATCAAAGATTATGTCAAACTGTATCTCGATGATTACCAATATGCAACGAATGTTCAAAATTTAGAGAAGTAAACTTTAGGGAGTCAAGTCTATCTTAACGATAAGCTTGACTCTTTTATCTATTTTACATTCAAATCTACAATATATAATTGAGAAATAGAGATTGAAAATTAGACAAGAAAAAGGCCCGTCCCCAGACGAGCCTTTTGTGTATACGTTTAGAAAGGAGAGCTTTGTCTTACTTATTCAGCTTTAGGTGCTTCCGTTGCGTAGTCATACCATTTGAGCAATGGGTTATAACCACCTGGAATTGCTTCCCCTGTTTCAGGGTTTGTTGCTTTTGAATCACCAGCTAAGATACCTGTTGCAGTACCGAAGATACCGATTACTAAGAGTAATACGATACATTTTGTTGGTGACCAGTTGCGTTTCTTGAGTAAGAAGTACATCAAGAGTGTTAATGCTAATGGAACTAACTTAGGTAAGATACCATCAAGTGTTTGTTGGATGTTTGTTACCAAACTACCGTTAACAAATGAGATACGGATTGCTGTACCACCGAAGATTGATGTCATCGCACCAACGATAAATACCCCTAAGATACCTGCAGCACGTGTGAACTCTTTAGCATTTTTAGTAAAGACATCAATAGCGCTTGCTCCAAGTTTGTATGACATATTCATCAGCCAGAAGCGAAGTACGAATTGTACAACGTTGAAAATTACTAAGAATAGAATAGGTCCCATGATTTGCTCGTTAATCGCCATATTAGCGGTAATACCAGCTGTGATAGGAACTAATGTCATCCAGAATAACGCATCACCAATACCGCCTAATGGACCCATGGCAGCAACACGTACCGCACGGATTGTTGGGATATCAGCTTTTTGTTGTTCTAGGTTTAATACGATACCCATAACGAATGTTACTAAGAATGGGTGAGTGTTAAAGAATTCAAGGTTATGACCCATTGAGGCAGCCAAGTCTTCTTTGTTTGTATGGATCTTTTCAAGTCCAGGTAAGATACCGTATAGCCATCCTGCTGCTTGCATACGCTCATAGTTAAATGATGCTTGCAAGAAGAGGGAACGCCATACCATTTTGTTTAATGTTTTCTTATCCAGTGGTTTGGCTGGAGTCAGGTCTTTGTAATGTGTTACGTTAGATTCCATCTTCATCACCTCCACCGAAGTTACCGCCCGTTAAGCCGGACATTTTTGTATTCATTTGGAAATCGTAAATGGCAATTGCGCCACCGATCATTGAAAGAATTAAGAGTGCTGCTCCACCAAGTCCTGGAACCATATTTACAATTGTTGCAAATGCGAATCCAAGGAAGTAGAAGCCCCATAGTTCTCCCGATAACATAATTTTCATTAAGATACCGAAACCAACATATTTCATCATACCACCAGCAACATCAAGTCCAGCCATTAACCAGCTAAGGTTATAGGATGCTTTTGCAAGTTGATCACCGATAAGTTGTCCTGATAACATTCCAACTAAGATGATAACTGCGAACAATGAGCCAAGAATAGCCATTGATAAGTAGTTGATTTGTGCAATACCTTTAGGGTTAGCATTTTTTGCATGTTTGTCAGCAACAGCCATGATTGGTGACATTAAAGTAAATGTCAATGTAACAGCATATTGTCCAAGTAAAGCAAATGGAACTGCTAATCCAACAGCAGTATTAGGAGCCATATTTGATGAGACAGCAAATACAGTAGCCATAATACCACCGATAATGACGTTAGGTGGTTGAGCTCCACCTACAGGCATACTACCGATTGAAATCAATTGGTAGGTTCCCCCGACGATCATCCCTGTACCAGGTGCGCCTAGAATTGCTCCAACAACAGTACAGAGTACGATTGGTTGGTACAGTGATTCTAAGAAACTAAACTGGTCAATCGCGGCAATAAATGTCACGATCATAACTAGGATAATCTGAATGATTGTAAAATCCATGTGATTCATTCCTCCTATATATTATTTGAAGAGCTTTTCAATGTCCTCAGAAGCATTTTGCGGAACACGACGAATTTCTAATTCGACTCCGAGATCTCTGAGTTTTTTGAACGCTGCGACATCTTTGTCATCAACAGCAACAGAGGTAGCGACCTGGCGTTTTCCTTCCGCCATGTGCATATTACCAATATTTACCTTTTTGATGGGTACTCCACCTTCAACAAGTTTTAGTACGTCTTCTGGTGTTTCACAAATGATAAAAATCATTTGACGATCAGATGCCTTGTGAATTGTTTCGATTGTTTTTTGGATTGTCCAATAACGAGTTTGAGCATAACCTGGAGCGGCCATGTCCATTAATCCCTGACGCATTTTATTGCCAGCGACCTCATCATTTGCAACTAACAGTAAGTTTGCTCCAACGACCCCTGACCATTGAGTAGCGACTTGTCCATGAATCAAACGATTATCAATTCGTGTTAATACAATATTTGGCATACGAGTTCTCTCCTTTCTGAACTATAAGAGATGTAAGCGCTCTTACATTATTATAATATCGCAATAGAAATCATAATGATTTGCATTATTTTACACGATATTTGCACTTTTGCGTAATGGAAGCAAAAGTGGTTGTGAAAAATGACAATCTTGAATATGATACAATTATAAAAAGGAGGATTCGTTATGTACCTAAAAACAACCAGTCCGCAGTTTCTGAAATATGGAAGTATTGCGGAAGAACCTTCCCGATATCTCTCACAACGAACTTATTTTGAAGGGAAAAACCCAACACATTTGGATGTGTATGATGCGAAAGTAAGAATTGAAGTTCTCGAAGGAATTGCCATCCTTGTATTGCAAGAGGAGTTTGGAAGTCGCGAACAATTTGTAATTCATCGTGCACCAATTCTAAACAAAAATACACCATTTACTGTCATTCCCTTAACGCAAAGTGCAGTTATTGAGGTGTCAGTCCAGTCAAAGAAAGCTGTGAAGCAAAGCCGTATTGAATTTGAAGATGAACTTAACTATGAACCCATCCGTCCCAAGTTCTCAGTCACTGATATTTATTCATACTACTATAATGTAAAAGGGAAAGATTACTACTTTCATGGGGAGTCTCACTATAATTGGGAACTTACGTATGTTGACACAGGGGAACTTGTGACTGAGATTGATGGTCAAGAATATACTTTAAGCAGTCAACAAATGATGTTGTACTTTCCGGGACAATTTCATAAGCAATACGTTATTGGTGAAAAAACAGCGTCCTACCTAACCATTATGTTTGATATGAACATTCGCTCTGCAGACGTGCAGCACATGAAGAATAAGGTTTTTGATTGTACGACCGAATTGTATCAATTGACCGATAAGTTTATTCGTCATTCTACTATAATGGAAGAGCAGAATGTGCCCTATGCACGTGATCTGATGGTTTCTTACTTACAGGAAATTATCATCCACCTAATTCAGTATGATAGTCCTAAGAATGATCAACACAGTCTTTCCAATCCCATTCAAGCAAACTTTGAGAATGAGTTGATGAATGAGATTAATAATTATATTCAACGTAATATCTTTGAACCCATATCAGTTGAGGACATTTGTGATCAGTTCTCAATCAGTCGCTCAACACTTCAGGGTTTGTTTAAGAAGAACTTGAACATGCCACCAAAGCAGTACATCAATGAATTAAAGATGTCGAAAGCACAGCATATGATTCTAGAAGAAAAGTATCCAATTACTGAAATTGCATTAAAACTTGGATTCAGTTCAATTCACTATTTCTCACGCAAATTCAAAAAAAGATACGGGCTTGCTCCCAGTGAGTTCTCACAATCCATATACAAAGATACCAATGCCGATATATAAAAATAAGCTCCGCAATTGAACCCGCGGAGCTTTGTGTTACTTATCAATGATGTTTGAAATACTATAGACGGCAACTTCAACGACGGTGTTGTCATTGAGTTTCACCTTAGCAAAGATATTATCGCTATCTTTGTTTACCAGAGTCCCAATCAGTCCTCCAGCAAAGACGATACGCATACCAGGCTTCAAGTCATTGAATAGTTCTGGCATTCTTTCGCGTTGTTTCTTAATGTTACGAGCAGTTGTGACATAATAGATAATCGCAAAGATCGCTACTAAGAATCCAACGGTAAGACATGTATAGAGTACTACTGATAGTGGTGTCATATTAAGTGTCCTTTCTGAGACTAGATTCCGTCTCCATCAAAATCATCATTTGTGTCAACTTCTTCTAAGCTGAAGAAGTCTACTTGAGAAGCCCCTGTTTCGGCGAGTGAGCGTGTGAATGGTATAACTTCAACATCTCCCATACGCATCAAGCTTGCTTCCAAGAGCATTGCTAAGTTTGTTCCTGTAAGAACTTCAATATTGTCAATTTGTGTTGTGATCATTGCTGCTTCCTTAAAGGGTGTTCCACCTTTTAAGTCTGTGAAGATAATGACGCCGTCGCCTTTATCAACATTCGCAATCGCTGCACGCAAGTCAAGACCCAATTGTTCGGGTGTCTTTTCTTGTAAGAATGTGACAACTTCGTATTGTTCTTGTTTTCCTGCAATCAATTCAACTGCGGATGTAAGTCCTTCTCCGAAGTTACCGTGACCTGTTACAATAATTCCAATCATTACTTTGCCTCCTTGTATGAGTATGGGTAGATAATGACACCTTGAACAACACGGTTTACAAGACCTGATGGCCATGGGTTGTCGGGAGTCTTACCTAAATCGATGGATTTATAAAGTGACATTGCTTGTGCATACATCACCATGTTTAAACCAACGAAATCAGTGTTTACACTCTTATTATAGTTAATCACGTGGTAGACATCAACAAGTGCTGCGATGGAATCGTCTTGTTTTAAGTCAACAACCATAATTTGGTTGCCATCACGTTGTCCACTCATCTCTTTGATAAGATCAATTTGGTACTTACGTACATAGTCTGATTCTTTCATATAGATAACAGTTAGTGTTTTTGAGTTAACAATTGATTTTGGCCCATGACGGAATCCAAGCGGTGAATTATGCATTGTAACAACTTCACCTGCCGTAAGTTCCAACATTTTAAGTGCACTCTCTTGTGCAAACCCATTAAGGTCAGCGTCACCCAAGTAAACGATACGTTCAAATTTAAAATCATTAACAAGCTTTTCAATTACTTTATAGTCGCTTGTATTGAATTCGCTACCTACGCGGATAAGTTCTGCAATAGCATCTGCGTGTGTATCCAAAGTATCAATATTGAATGCCAAGTATGCTGCTAAGAACATGTTTGAGAAACTACTTGTCATCGCAAATGATTGGTCATTTGTTTCTTTAGGTAACTTAATTGCATAGGTGTGGTCATCTTCGCGTAAAGCAAGTTTTCCTTCGTGGTTGCATGTAATAATAAGGTGCTTTGTATTTGGGTTTACAATCGATGCAACATCAACTGCTGCGATTGATTCTGGAGAGTTTCCAGAACGACCGAATGAAACAAGCAATGTAGGTTTCTTTGGATCGATGTACAATTCAGGTGTTACAACAATGTTTGTTGTTGCGATTGATTTAAAGTTTGAATTAATATTTTTAACAAGCACGGGTGCAAGTGAATTACCGACGAATTCAGAGGTTCCTGCTCCTGTAAAGATAACATCGTACTCTTTATTTCCTGTAACTTGTTCGATAAACGCTTTAATTTCTGCGCGTTTTTCTTTTATAATTTCGAATGTCTTACCCCATGTCGTTGGTTGTTGCGATATTTCATTGGCTGTATGGAAAGCGGTAAGTGATTCCCAGTGAGCTTTGTCTTGATTAAACATTTATATGTTCTCCGTTTCTAGTTTCTTCCTCATTATCATTATAGGTAGAGATTTGGGGGTCCTCAACCGAATTGGTTAAAGGTGCAAAAAGTGTACCGAAAAAGACAAATAGGGGACTGTAAGTGAAATTGAATATGCGATACAATAGAGTTAATAAGAGAATCGTATAAGGAGAGAAATCATGAAAAAGACCCAAGAGAAGACATTTGTAGATTTCATTAACAAAAAGACATACCGTGTTCCAAAATCCAAAGAAACCTTACTTGGTGTCTATCAAAATCGGTATGCCATTATACTGGCAGTTTGTGTATTGCTCGAAGGTTTTATCTTTGGTTTATGGCCAACACTCTTCTTTGCTCTCGTAACAGTCGTATTCACAGAATATGTATACCGTTCACGATTCTTAAAGTCATTGACAGTTATTCCAACAGAAACGGTTACGAAGAAAGAGATCAACAAACAAGCAACAATCATGAATTGTTTACTTTACCTCGCTTTGGGTATTGGTCTTATCTACTATGCCCTGGGAGAACCCCATCCTGATACACAAAAGATTTTACTTTTAGCCATCGGTGCAGGAACCTTGGGTGTTGGCATCACATACGTCACCAAACTTTTTACTAAAAATGCATAGATAGATTTCCAAGAGATGTCACATGACATCTTTTTTTAGGAATGTTTTTATGATGCTCATACTTAACTGTAGGAGGGCAGATTGAAAGGAAATTAAGATAGAGAGGAGTAATATCTGATTTCCCCAGATTGTGCAATCTGCACCCTAAAGGAGAAAACTATGAAAAAAATTTCAATCATGGAAGGAGTAGCAATAAAGATGTCGAAGGTGGTACTATTAATGATTTCTAGAGGGCAACAGATACGCCCTGTGAGAAGATAAAATGCGTCAGAAAAAGAGATCAATATCAAAAAATATAATAATCAAAGAAGCTATTATTATTTACATCGCTGCAGCGATACTTTATCCCTTAGAAAAAACTGATTTTCATCAAACGCTAATAAGGAGTTCACTCATGAAAGAAATGATTGTCGGTATATTTTCATTTGCAATTTCACTCATTTTGACAAAATTGATGTTAAGAAAATTCTGCAAGATTGAACATATTCTACAATCAAACAGTGAGAATAATGAGTAATTCAATGGGCACAATCCGTGCCTTTTTCTTTTGTGTGCATTATTTAAGAATTGTCAACATTCAATGAATTGTGTAAGTGCAGTATTGATTTATGCAAATCATTCTTGACAGAAAACCTTTAGACTGAAAATGTAAGCGTGTACATACGCAAAAGGAGAAAGAATGAAAAAATTTAGTGTTTTAGTTCTAAGTTTACTCATGGCTTTGACTCTGATGAGTCCGGCGATGCATACTCCCGTTTACGCAGACGAGGAGCCAGCAACTGAAAAGCCTCGCGTCGATGCGACTGGATATGAAATACTGGGTTCTGTCGAAAATGTTGAAGTTCAAGGAACAGATGTTATCTTGACTTTAAGCGATGGAAATAGAACAAAGCTTTCATTTCTAACTGATAATTTATTCCGCTATTATGTTGATATTGAGGATACAGAGTTCCTAAAGTATCCCAAGCCAAATAGCAACGATCATAAAGCAACCATTCTTGCTAAAGAAGAATCTGACTTTATTAGCGAAAGTGGTGTTGTCATTACGGTTGATGAAGGGGAAGTCATTAAAATCTCAACAGCCAAGATTGTTGTAACAATCGAAAAAGCGACATCGCTCTTAACAGTGCGACGCATTGATGGATCGATTGTAATGCAAGAAGCAGCGCCATTAATGTACAAGGGCAATGAAACGGTTCAGTCTTTGGTGGAACATGATGATGAGTACTTTTATGGTGGTGGAACGCAAAATGGACGTTTTTCACATAAGGGAGAAATCGTTAAAGCTGTAAACACAAATAACTGGGTTGATGGTGGGGTCGCAAGTCCAAACCCATTCTACTGGACAACGAAGGGGTATGGGATTGTTCGCAATACCTTTAAGCCGGGTGAGTATGACTTTGGTAAGACGAGTCCTGGTGTTGTCTCTGCAACCCATAATGAAGCACGTTATGATGCGTATATTTTTGTAGGAGATAATCCAGAAGCATTGTTGAATGCTTATACAGACCTTACGGGGAAACCAGCACAACAACCTGATTATGCGTTTTATTTGGGCCATTTAAACTGCTACAACCGCGATGTTTGGAAAGAGACGGGTTCGGCTAGTGGGAAACTCATTGATGGAAAGTACTATTCCGAGCGTAACCCAAGTTCTGGAGAAATCCAACCGGGTGAAGTACAAGAATCCTTAATGGAAAAGAATGGAAACTTACCATTCACCGCACAACGTCAAATTGAAATTCATGAAGAGAAAGATATTCCACTGGGGTCCTTTTATCCCAACGATGGTTATGGTTGTGGATACGGTCAAACTGATTCCTTTGATGGTGATATTGAAGAATTAAAGGCATTTACTGATTTTGCGAACAGCAAAGGAATTGAAACGGGTCTTTGGACACAAGCAAACCTATGGCCACGCGATATCAACAATCCTCAAAAGGGAGAACGTGATATCCAACGTGAAGTTCAAGATGCTGGCGTTCGTGCGATTAAAACGGACGTTGCATGGGTAGGTGCGGGTTATTCAATGGCATTGAATGGTGTCATGCGTGGATACGAAGCAATCACTGAACTGGCAGGAACAAAAGCAATGATTGTTTCCTTGGATGGTTGGGCAGGAACCCAACGCTATGCAGGGATTTGGTCGGGTGACCAAACAGGAGGAAACTGGGAATACATTCGTTTCCATATCCCAACATACATTGGTACCGGTCTTTCAGGAATGCCCAATGTTGGAAGTGACATGGATGGAATTTTCGGAGGGAAAAATCCTGTAATTCAAACCCGTGACTTCCAATGGAAAGCCTTCACACCGTACATGCTTGATATGGATGGTTGGGGTTCATCACAAAAGAATCCATGGGAGTTTGGGGAAGATACGACATCAATCAACCGTGCATACCTTAAGTTGAAAGCAGAAATGATGCCTTATGTTGCAACGATTTCTGCACAATCAGCAAAAACTGGGATGCCGATGGTTCGCGCGATGTTCTTGGAGTATCCGGATTCCTACACACATTCGAAAGCAACCCAATATCAATACATGTGGGGAAGTTCTTTCTTGGTTGCTCCAATCTACCAAAATACCAATGCAAATGCTCAAGGGGATGATATCCGTAACGATATTTACCTTCCCGATGCTGAACAAATTTGGATTGACTATTTCACTGGCGATCAATACCGTGGTGGATCTGTTTTAAATAATTTTGAAGCCCCAATTTGGAAAACACCGGTCTTCGTCAAGAATGGTGCAATTATTCCAATGTATGCTGAAAACAACAACCCACGTGCTAAAGATGCAAACAATCCAAAGGGTCTGGATAAATCAGAACGGATTGTTGAGTTCTATCCACAGGGTGAAACATCATTTGATCTCTACGAAGATGATGGCATCACAGATGGCGGTGCATCGACAACGACACGTATAACCTCTGTTGTTGACGGAGAAAAGGCCACACTTTCAATTGATAAAACGCTTGGAAGTTATCCAGGCATGATCTCACAACGTAGCACTGAAATGATTGTTAATGTCTCTGCTGCACCAAAAGGTGTCAAAGGGAATGTTGGCGGAAGTGATGTTGTCTTTACGGAAGCAACGTCGCGTGAAGACTACGATAAAACAAGTGGCAATGTATACTTCTACGATGAAACACCTGTTTCAATCATCAGTAAATATGCATCAGAAGGTTCGACCTATGACACCGCCCCACTTACAACACGTCCAAAACTTTATATCAAATCTGCGGATACATTCGACATCACAGCGACAAATTATTCTGTAGTTGTTGATGGCTTCAAAAATGAGCAAGAAGTTTCACCCAACGAACTCGTTGAGACACTTGCTGTTCCTCAAAACTTAGCATCACCAGAACAAACACCGTCTTCAATTACATTGGAATGGGACCGTGTTGCCGAAGCACAAACCTATGATGTTGAAGTTGATGGAACGGTATTCTCAAACATCTTAAGCAATGACTATCTCAGTTTGGGATTGCACTATGATACAGATTATACATATCGTGTTCGCACGGTAACATCTGAAGGACACTCAAATTGGAGTGATGCACTGGTTGTTCGTACAGCACTTGATCCGTATCGCAATGTTCCTGTCGGAATGACAGCCGAGTGGAGTGGTGATGGATCGTATGGCGGTACAAAACCTGAATATGTTGTAGATGGTGATGATGCAACACACTTCCACTCAAAAGATGGTGGCGATGCATACACAAATACATTCACCATTGACATGCAAAAGAGTTACGAACTGGAAAAACTCGAATATATGCCACGTCCTGATTTTGGAAATGGAACAATTCGTGAGTTCACACTCGACTACAGCCTTGATGGTCAACACTGGAAAAAAGCAGTGACTGTAGGTACTGATGTTCCTGCTTGGTCATACAAAGTAGGCGATACAATCAAGACGCTAAATTTTGATACGCATATCAAAGCGCGCTATATTCGCTTCTCTGTTACAAATTCTGTAGGTGGGTTCTTCACGGCTCATGAAATTAGACCGTATGCAGTGGATGCAAGTCGTGGTCAAATTGTCGGAGACTGGAACAACAGTGGTGACATTGATCAAGGCGATCTCACATTCTTTGAAAACTATGCGGGTCTGCGTCGTGAAGATGCCGATTTCGGTGGTTATGTTGAAGCTTCCGACCTCAACTTTGATGGGGTCATTGATGGATATGACATTGCTTATGTTGCGCGTCTAATGAATGGTGGCATCAAAGCCGGTAATAAGGATGTCCAAGGAAAGATGTTCATCGTACCTTCGAAAGAACATGCCGAAATAGGTGAAGAAGTAACGTACACAGTTTACGGTTTGGGTATGGAAAATGTCTATGCGCTCAATCTTGAAGTGCCATATGACATAGATGAGCGAGATTTTGTATCCAATTCAAGTGCAGTGCTGACGCAATTCATGACAAGCTTCAGTAAGAGTCGTACACATTCGGATAACTCGCGTGCAAATTATCTTATCTTTACAAATGTTGGCCAACAACCCCTGATTGATGGAACAGGTGTAATCGGTTCTTTCAAGATGGTACAAAAAGTAAGTGGACCAACAGAAATTGGTGTCATGAAGGCAAACTTTGTGGGTGATAACCTCAGTGTTGTCGATGCACTGGAATCGAGTGTTGAACCACCACTGCCAAGTACTGAAAGTAAACTTGCTTTAAGTGACATTAAAAATATGACATTCACAAATGATATTCTAACCACGGATGATGGAACCAACGGTACGAAACTGTGGCAACAATCCAATTATGCAGAAATATTATTTGATGGGAAAATGGGCGATCTTGCGGAATTCAAATGGAAGATGCCAGATTCGGATATTGCCGATTATGTAAAACTTCCAACGACCATGACATTTGAACTCACCAAGGATCAACCAGTGTCGAAGGTGCGTGTTCACAACCGTGCTAAGAATGCAAACGGTAGTGTAACGGCAATGAGTGCGAAAGCGTATCATGGTGATACTGTTTATGACTTGGGTGTTATTCAAGATTTCAAAGCAATTTACGAATGGGAGTTACCTGCAGGAGTTCTTGTTGACCGTGTCGAGGTAGTGGCATTGAGTGCATCAGGAATGGCTACAGGAACCACATCGGGTACTGTTGAAAATCGTATGTTGTCATTGACAGAAATTGATATCATTACCAATGTTGGTGCTGCAGTGGAAAGCGTCGCCTTTGTGGAACTTTTCCCAGAAACAATTGGATTGGAATCATTGAAGGAAATTAAAGCAGTTGTGAATCCATCCAATGCAATTAATCCATTTTATGATCTGGTCTCTAGCGATCCGGAAATTGCCCAAATTACTCGGGTAACAACGGAAGCGGGCTATACATACTTTGTAACTGGAAAACGCGAAGGTACCGTAACCATTACGGCAACAGCTCGTGGTGATAATAGCATCACGACATCACGTGAATTATCGGTAACAAATAAATTGGATACATCATTGCTTGAAAAAGCACTTCAGGATACAGAAGGGCTCTATGAGACACTCTATACACCTGAGACATACACTGCAGTGATAGAGGCCCGAACTGAAGCGTTGTTGGTTATGGAGAATCCACTATCAAGTGCGCAAATTGATGAAGCAACAATCAAGTTAAACATTGCCTTGAGCAAGTTAAAACTCAAAGGGTCAAATATAGACCAACCTGAAAGTACGAATCTCATTGATTCAAATACACTGAGCGTTGTATCGTTTACATCTCAAGCGGATACAGACTATGCATTGAATACAATTGATGGGGATGAGGAAACAATCTGGCATACAAGCTATCAATCCAGTGCAAGCCTTCCTGTTGAGATAGTTTATGATCTTCATGCTACCTATGCGGTAGAGCAACTCAATTTCTTACCCAATACACGCAACCGTAATGGTGATGTTGTGCGTTATCGTATTGAAGTAAGTATGGATGGGGAAACATTTACCCCTGTAGTTGAAGACACGCTTGCTTATGATAATAGTGGTTTGGTCAATCGTTCAAGCTACAAAGTTTCGAAATTTGATAAGGTCAATGCTCGATATGTTAAATTCATTGCCTTAGAATCCCTTGGCAGTAGTTCAACAATCGCGCAAATGAACCGTTATGCATCGATTGCGGAAGTGAAACTCTTCGGAGTCCTTCAAGAAGACGTTACGCCAATTGAGTCCATCACATTTGCAGAAGAAGCAATCACACTCTATATTGGTGATGAAAATCATCCAGTATACGAAGTGACTCCACTCGGAGCTAATGAAAAACTTGTGTGGTCAACGGATGATGCATCGATTGCACAAGTTGTGGATGGCAAAGTAACTGCAGTTGCTGCTGGGTCAACAACAATTCATGTCAAAGCCAAAGGAAGCGACGTGAGTGCAAGTTTAAATGTAACAGTTAAAGCCATTGATATTGACGGGCTTCGCAGTCTGAGTGTACAAGTCACAAGTACGCTAAACAATGATGCGTTCATGGAGACAGTACACGCTGTTCTCAAAGATGCACTCGTGGCAAGCAACGACGTAGCAGTCGCGTTGCTTGCTCGATTTGATGAGACACCAGAACTTGTCACGAGTGAGGAAATCGTCGCTGCATTTACAGCACTCCAAAGCGCGAATGCAAATCTTGAATACCGTCTTGTGATAAATGAACTTGTTGAGTTGGTAAACCTAGACCTTGGAAACTATGACCAAGGAACAATTGCAGATTATCAAGTACTGCAAACTCAAGGACAAACACTCCTTGACGATTTAGCCAATAATCTTGAAAATGTTGCGGAAATGGTGACTCAACTCAAAGAGGCGAAGGATACACTTGTCGACTTAGACAAACAACCTCTACGTGCCCTCGTTGCAACCGTGAAAGCCATGGATTTGGATATCTATACTGAGGCAACGAGAAATGAAGCAGTCATTGCATTAACAGCAGCAGAAACAGTCCTTGATTCGGCAACAACCAATCAAGAACTTGTCGATGCGCTGGATCAACTTCAAACGAAGGTTTCAGCACTTGTACGACGTATGAGCGCAACACAACTCGAAACTATTGAAGCATACAAAGCAATGATTGATGGTGTTGATCTCAGCAAGTATCAATCAGCTACAGCTGATAGCATTGTTGCAATGGCTCAACGTGTGACATCGTTCTTAGATGGAACTGAACGTACAGAAGCTGAAGCAACTGCATTTATTGTTGAGATTCAAGACTTTAAGAGTGTGATTGATAATCCAGACTTGGAAGTTGACGTCGTCGACCGTACTGCTCTTGAGCAAAAAGTTGCAGAAGTTAAGGCGTTGGATGGTACAAAATATACTGAGGTAAGTTGGAATGCATTGCAAGAAGCGCTTCAAACTGCACAACGTGTGTTGTTGAATGCGGATGCAACGCAAGCAGACATTAATGCTCAGGTAACAAGTCTTGAAAGAGCGATTCAGGCTCTTGTCATAAAAACTGATGAATCTGGTGTTGTAGAAGGATTCAAAGGATTACCAGGAGAAATTCGTGTTGGAGATAAATTCACACTTTATCCTGAAAAAGATGATCATCAAGGTCGCAATGGATGGACCTTTGACGAAACATTCTTTGCAGCAACCTTCAATTCGCCAGCAACCTTTGTTGCCCTGAAAGAAGGTACTACAGAGATTAAGTACACGTCACAAGATGGTTCAGTCCAACGTGTCGTTGTAAACATTCAAAAAGCGTTACCCAAAGATACAAATGGTGGAACACTTGTACAAACAGGTGTAGCCAATAATGTAATGCCAATCGTGATCGCTTTAAGCGCCATCACAGGTGGTATTTACTTAGTCATCGCATCAAAAAGAAAGAAGCGATATAACTAAGTTCAAAGAGGTGCTCAATTGAGCACCTCTTTTCTTTTTATAATATATGCAGTTTTTGAAGTATCTTACGATGTGCTGTAACCACAGGGTGGGTCGAAACAACATCTTCAAGGGGTACAAAAAACCAATTATGATGGATATCGACAGAATCGACAATGTATGCCTTGATATTCCAATGAAGGTGTGAGAACTTATGAACTAGAGCATAATCTTCTTCTTTATCCAAGTGACCTTCGATTTGTGGAAGTCGGAAGAGACCTTCCATCAGTCCATCATCATGTTCGTTTGAGATAAGGATTTTACCATCTTGGACCAAGATAAAGACTGACTTATCATAACTGGGAACAGGCTTTGCTTTGGGAACAAACGGTACAACACCCACGACTTCACCACGCCAACATGCGCACATTTCTTCAAAAGGACATCCTTCACAGGTTGTGTTTGATGGTGTACATACTAAAGCCCCAAGTTCCATGAGTGCTTGATTAAACTCATTGGGGGATGCACCATCCTTAAGGAGTTCTTGTTTTAAGAATGCGTCAAAGACTGTATGGGCTTTACGAGCGTTCACGTTCTCAGTATAGTTCAAATAACGCGCCATAACACGCTTCACATTGCCATCAATTACAATTTCGGGTAAATCAAAAGCAATCGATGCGATGGCACTGGACGTATAGTCGCCAATACCGGGTATCTCCATGAGTTTCTTCTTATCAGCAGGCAATGAACTGTCGAAGTGCTCAACAACGTACTGTGCGCCTTTATGAAGGTTTCGTGCACGTCGATAATACCCAAGACCTTCCCACATTTTTAGAACTTCATCAATGTCAGCATTTGCTAAAATATCAACAGTTGGATACTTCTCAATCCACCTGTTGTAATAAGGAATCATTGTGGCTATCTGCGTTTGTTGTGCCATAATTTCGCTAACCCAAATTTTATAGGGATCACGTTGGCTACGAAACGGAAGCTCGCGTTTATTTGCGCGGTACCATGTAATTAATCTATCTGTAAAAGTCATGAGATTAGTATACCCCATCTGTACGATAAATAAAGGATTTCGCATGTATTTTTGAATAAGTTCTCAGGTTCTTTAGCAGAGAGTGATATAATGGAATTAAGAAATTAATGGAGGGAATACAAATGGAATACGTGGATATCAAAAGTTTTGAAATTGTAAAAGGAACGGGAGCAGCGTTTGGTAAGAACTTCTATGACCATACAATTGTCAGAGGGTTTCCAGGACTTGCTGCCTTTGAGGTAGGGATGAACAGTTCCAACCCAGATTATGATTTGGTTGTTGTCACGATTACATGGGTTGATAAAGAAGCCTATCTTAACTTCAAAAAGAGTGATGTTCATGCAGCATCTCACAAACAACGCACACCCAACCCAAATATGATTCGACATCACTCAATGAACTTCGAAAAAGTTCACACACTAATCGTAGACTGAGCTTCATGACTTTACAGAATCTTATATTATGGCTGATTGCAGTGGCGTTCGTTTTGTTAGTTATGTTGATAATCGTCGGTAAAAATTATGCAGTTCGCCAGCATGAAAAGCAACTAAGAAAAGACTTTCAGAATAACAAAGATCACTATCGTGATGTTAAAGCTTCGTTTATTGAAACACGTAAAAATAAAGGCAACCGCATTGAATCATCCTCAAAACACTAAGAGATTAGTGTTTTTTTGCGTCTTTCCAAAGTGAGAAAAACAGATCAAGTCCAAGCAATGTAAACCCCTGAGTAGAAGAGTGGTTTAAACACGGAACTGATGAGAAAATAATCAGCGTCAAGCCAACGTGTAATATCAAATTCTGGTGTTCCAATTGCTTGGAAGGAACTATCAACCATGAGAAAGACTCTCAAAGCACCCAATAAGAAAGTAAATGCGAAAATGCGTAGTATATTCATCAAGCAACCTCCTGTTGTTTAATTGTATTATAGTATGGAATCAATCCCGTCACAAATTCTGATTCGTGCTGTGATATAATTCCATTAGAAAAGGTGGTACATCATGGCGATAAGTTTAGTGATTTTGGGTTTCACAGGTGTTGTAGTTATCGGTGTAGTTATTGGATTAGCGGTTGCATCAAGTCGTCGCCGATAAGTAAAAAAAGAATACCCAATTTGGGTATTCCAGTCATCATGTAGGAAGTCGTTGCTGTTATGCTGCAAAGGCTTCTTTTTTCATCTTTGAAATACCAACAAACGATAGAATCATTTGTATAATAACAAAGAAGAAGTATGGCGGAAAGACCACCATTGCGACAGCATATAAGATCGCTCCTGTGAGTGCAAATCCACGCTTGTTTAAATGCCATCCTAAAATATTGAATATGACCGCTAAAAGTACAACAACCATGTGTGGCATAATAATTGCCGTTGCCAAGGCTGCACCAACTTGCTCACCACCTGTACTTCCCCCAACAGCACCTGTAAAGTATGCAAAAAGGTAGACAAAATAAAGTCCCCCTAGTATCCAAGATGCGAGTAATAATTTGTTCTTGCTCTTCATATTTCTTTCCTCCTGATATCGTATTGATAGTACTACCAATACCCATATTTTTGATTATAGCGTATCAAGAAAAAAAATCATTAGCTCGGAGCGTAATAGTAATATGGTTATGATAATCGCCAACTGGATGCACACGTTTGGCATACACCATGTTTTGTTGAACGTGTTGTAATTCTGTATCGCTTTCCTCTAAATAGCATCATTAAGAAGCGAAGCGGAAATGCAAAAATCCAAAGTGCGAGTTCAATCCACCACCAAAAAAGAATCCACATAATAATGTTCCGGTACTTACGACGTATCCTCTGAGTTGTAACGATTTGTACATTTGTATTAGGGCTACCTTTGGGCAGCGTAAAGTTTGTGTTGTCACGGCTATCTCCTGTATAAAACAATGAATGTATGTCAATTATAAGTAGCGTCAGGGGTATTGGCAAATAAGATTCAATGAACGTACAAAAAAAAGAAAAAAGTGGATGCTTTTTTCTTTTAGAGAGATAGTGCATTTAATCATCGATTTTCTACTTCATAAGTGGTTAAGAAGGAAATTATGAAGTGAACAAAGAGTGATGATATTTGCGGTAACAACTTATCTATTATATGAAGTTGTTACCTATATGATAATGCTTTCATACAAAAAAATCAAGACAGAATTGCGAAGTTTCACAATTCTGTCTGTAAGTGTAAAAAGCAGTAATTTTTTTGAAGATAGAATATGAAAGTGTCTAAGGAATTGTATACAATTTCCTTAGTGTCATTTTAGCCGTTTAAATCATTAGATGTTGTTGAAAGTAGCGAAAGTACAGTGCAGAAAAAGTGAAAGTCTTAAGTAAATAAGTCTCAATTCATAACGTGTATAAAGCAGTTCACCATGATATAATAGAGATAATTTGGAAGCGTGGTGATTGGATGGACCTAAATAAGAAAGAGAAGATTACGTTGTATCTACAACTGCTACTGAGTGTAGCCTTGGTTACATTGGGAATTCTCTTTATATATCGTGATAATTTAATGTGGTCACTTATCTTTTGGGCAATCATCGCCGCATTAATTGGTACTGCGTTACTTTCAATATACCGCAGTATCGTCAATCGTGATATTTTCCAAGCGCTCATTGGTTTGGGTTCAGTGATGCTCGCTGTTATTTTCTATCGATTTGATCGATTGTATATTGAAATATTTGCAATTGCATTTGGAACGTGGGCTCTTTTTAATGCCGCGGTTCATGGTTTGGAATTCTTTGTTCACGTTAAAGATAATACTCGTGGTAAATTTACGAGTTTATTTGCAACATTAATATCGCTAGGAATGGGTCTCTTACTCATTTTTAGTGGTGTTGAGTCCCGATTTATTATCAATTTACAAATCGGTGCTTACATAATCCTTTTTGGAATTGTACAAGGATTTTCATCCATACGTGTCCTTTTTAAGAAAGAAGTCCGAGTTAGCCTTTCGGCACCCGTTGTTGTGGCGGCTTTGATTCCTAATTTTCTAATCAAAAATATTAGTGCCATAGAACTTCAAAACCCTGAGGTTTTCTCAGAAGATGTACGTGAAACGAAAGGGAATAATCTCTCTGTTTATTTATACGCCAAAGATGAAGGTCATGAGCGTATTGGTCACCTTGACATTGGCTACAAGGGTGGAATTTACTCATATGGCGCTCACGACAACTTTAATCGCGCAAAATCAATGGCGTATGGAGATGGTGTGATGATTGTGGGGAGTGAAAAAGACTTTGTTCAGTATGCCGTCAATACAGGAACTACAGTGTTTCGCTTTGTGGTTCAACTTACGGAGTTGCAAGCAGAAATGATTGAAGAGCGTATTGCTGTTATTCTGAATGATGCCTACTTCTACGATTATCCCTATCAAGATGACCCTGAAGGTGAAAACTACCTTTCACGTTTACGTCATGCCGGTTTGCATGTCGATTTTTATAAGTTTCACAAAGGGAAATTTAAAACATACAATGTGTTTACAACAAACTGTGTCCTCGTTGCCGATCAAATTGTTGAATCAACGGGTATGAAATTATTTCAAATTAGTGGTGTTGCAACACCGGGTGCTTATTATGAGTACCTAGACTCGCAAATAAATAAACCCGGTTCAATTGTAGTGGGAAAAGAAGTCTATCGAAAAGCCCATCCAATAGCTGTAATCAAGGAGTAATCAATGGATTACTCCTTTTATTGTGGTAAAAGGAGCAGAAGGATGCTATCTTTGCAGAAAATGCTCAGTATCATGCCGATACAGAGTAGCGGAGCAAAGGGAATGGGTTCGCGTGTGTTTTGATGGCATAGTATCATTTTCAATGCATACAGCCCACCAAGAAGACTGCTTAAGATAAAACTGATTGCAATCGTTGTAGGTCCAAGATACAACCCACAGACTGCCATGAGTTTTACATCGCCCCAGCCAACACCGTGGGTAAGTTTCGCAATGAGTGCTAAAGGGAAAGCAATCAAGATGCTGCCGATAAGAGCGGAATACAAATGAATATATCCAAGTACGATTCGCACGATTGCTAGACTTGCAATTAAAACAATGAAACGATTGTTGATGATGAGTGTAAACCAATCAATACCACTGACAATAATGAGTGTTGAAAGAAATACAAGTAAAATGAGGGTATCGATTGTAAATGGTTGGGTGTATCTTACAAAGAGAAACAGCCCTGCAGTCAAACCTTCAACATAAAATGTAAAACGGGGAATGGGATGATTACACCTGCGACACCTGCCGTGCAGTACGATAAAAGAGAGTAGTGGAATCATATCAAACAAAGCAAGAAACTCATTACAGGAAGTGCAATGCGATCGTCCATGAATGATTGACACATTTTGGGGAATGCGATCAATAATGACGCCAAGAAATGAACCGACACACAAACCGATTAAAAACATAAAATCCCTCCTGTTCTAAAGTGTACAGAAGGGAAGATTATCCTAGTATGGTATCCGTTTTAAATCTTAGTATACTCTGAGACTATGGACTGTGCGGTTTCAAGATTCATAGGTTTTCGTTGTGTCAACTCCGCAACAATCAAATCCAGTTTATCCAAAGGAGCACCTGCGTTGAGGGCGAGTGAGCGTGCTTGGAGCTGCATATGCCCTTTTTGAATGCCGACGGTAGTGAGTGCATAAAGGGCGGCAAAGTTTTGCGATAAGCCAACGCTGGCGATGACTTCCATAAGTTCAATTGCGGATTCATACCGCATAACTTCTTTGCTTAGTTTCGCTTTTGGATGAATACCAATTGATCCACCTACAGTTCCAATGGGCATGGGTAATTCGATACTACCAACAATGAATCCAGACTCATTGACGTCCCATGTCGCAAGAGGTTGGTAGCTCCCAGAACGTGAAGCATAAGCATGCGCAGCAGCTTCGATCGCACGCCAATCATTACCTGTGGCAATAACAACAGCGTCAATACCGTTCATCGTTCCCTTATTGTGTGTTGCCGCCCGGTAGGGATCCAATTGTGCAAGGTCTGATGCTTGTTTGAGACGAAGACCGATATCTTCTGAGTGCTTTAGAGTCTTGGGGTCTATTGTAACCGTTGCACTGACGATACACTCCGTTGCAAGGTTCGATAAGATACTCATTAAGGGTGTTTCATCAAACTTCGATTGCAAGTAGGATGACAATGTTTCAAGCATTGTATTCATCATGTTTGCACCCATTGCTTCTTGGGTATCAATTGAAAGATAGACAATAAAAAATGATGTTTTATCACCGCCGTCGACAAAGCGATGTGATATGGAACGAACACCACCACCGCGTTTTACGATGGAAGGGTATGCGTTGTGGCAAATATTTGCAAGCGCGTCGGTATGCTCATCAATATAAGATTGCATTTCTGTACTGTGCTTTGGATTAGGAAATGCAATCTGTCCTGTCATGATACGGCTTTTAACGTGGGCCTGAATGCCGCCGTTGGTTCGCATAATTTTGGCAGCATTGCTGGCAGCGGCTATAACTGAAGGTTCTTCAGTTGCCATTGCCACAACATAGTCTTTTTGATTGATTAAGAAGTTTGTGGCAACACCAAGGGGTAATTCATAGGTTGACACTGCGTTCTCGACCATTTGTTCCGCGATTTCTTGGCCGAGTGGTGTATCAAGCTCAAGGTTATAGCGACCATCGGCATCTAAGATGTCACGACGTTCTTGTGAAGTTTTCTTATAAAATTTATCGTACATGGGGAATCACCTCTACTTAAAGCATAGAGGAAAAACACTAAAAATCAAGTGTAATGTTAGTGATGGGAACGCATTTTTGATATGATAGGTACATAAAGGAGACATACTATGAAAACAAATAAAATTTCAATCATTGGTGCAGGATTTGTCGGCTCTACCACCGCATTTGCATTAATGAACAGCAATGTTGCTTCAGAGATTGTGATTGTTGATATCAACAAGGACAAAGCCAAAGGTGAAGCAATGGATTTGGATCAAGGTCAAGTATTCGTTTCACCAATTAAAATTATAGCTGGGGACTATCCAGAAACAGCAGGGTCCGATATTGTAATTATCACCGCTGGTTTGGCACAAAAACCAGGTGAGACACGTATTGACTTGGTAAACCGTAACATTGAAATATACAAACAACTAATCCCAAGCATTGTTGAGTACAATCCCGATGCAATTCTATTGGTTGTATCAAACCCCGTAGATATTTTGGCACAAATTACCTATAAACTTTCAGGATTTCCTGCAGAACGTGTTATTGGGTCTGGAACGGTTCTTGATACCGCGCGTTTCCAAGCAGAATTGTCCAATAAGTTTAAAGTTGACGCGCGCAACATTCATGCAAACATTATTGGTGAACATGGTGACAGTGAAATTGCAACATGGTCACTTACAACAATCGCTGGTTTAACCATCGAACAATACTGCGCTAACATGGATATTGAATTTAGTGAGAGCATGCGTGATCAAATCACAGAAGACGTTAAAACAGCTGCTTACAAAATCATTGATTGGAAAGGATATACCAACTATGCTGTTGCGCTTGCTGTAACACGTATTGTTAAAGCAATCCTTCGCGATGAGAAATCAATTCTTACAGTTTCGAGCTTACTTCAAGGTGATTATGGAATTGAAGATGTTTATATCTCAGTGCCAACAATTGTTGGTCGTAACGGAGTCCGTCATACTGTAGAAGTTCCTTACAGTTCAAATGAGGTCGCTGCATTGCAAGAATCAGCACAAATGCTGAAAGAAATTATCGATCAATCAAATTTATAGATATTAAAAAGCCTTGGTTATAAAACCAAGGCTTTTTTGTACGCTTTAAGGTGTTTTCACATAAGGAAAATGCGCGATATAATCAAGACTGTAGTCATCAGTTGTATGATTGGCAATATGCCCATCATATGCGCAATTATAGATTAGGATTACTGCGTTATAAGTTTGAGTTAGCGTAATTGGGATATCTTTAAACTGCGCGTAATAGGAATGGTTTTCAATAAGTTGAATCCAATCGGAAGTGGGATTTCGAAAACTCACTTCCATGAAGTCAGGGTCAAAGTAACACTCAAAATCATATTCAAATTGATTGAAGGATTCATCACTTCCCTGGTACAGTTCACACTCACCCACGCGGTTTGCATTTGTGGGTAAGAACCACTGATTGCGCTTTTGTTGCCATTCCAAATCGCCATTTTCGGCGTCGAAATCTAAATAAACGGTTGCGACATAGCGCTGAAGTTGCTCTACGTTTTCAAAGTTTCCCAACCACAGTGATACAAAAGGTTTGTTTTCCTCATAATAATCGAATATCAAGTCACATTCCCCCTAGTCAATGGTAAATAAATCTTTCATCTCGTCAAGCGACATCGATGTAATGCTTCCTTCTGAATTTTCCACAAAGGTATCAGAAATAGCTTTTTTTGTTTCTTGCATGTGTTGGATTTTCTCTTCAACACTGTCTTTCATAATGAGTTGGTAGACCATGACATTTTTCTTTTGCCCAAAACGGTAAGCACGGTCAGTGGCTTGGTTTTGGGATGAAATGTTCCACCATGGGTCAAAGTGAATAACAGCTTCGGCTGCTGTCAGGTTGATTCCTGTTCCCCCCGCTTTAAGTGAAATAAGGAAAGCATCAGTATCATCAGTTTGGAATGCCTTAACCATTTCTTGGCGTTTTGTTTTTGGAGTTTTACCTTCAAGAACAAAGGATTTGATTTCGCGCTTGTTGAGTTCCTCTTGAATCAAAGCAAGCATTGATGTAAACGAAGAGAAGACTAAAACTTTCTTTCCTTCTGATTTTAATGTTTCAATCAATTCAACACAGGCAAGCAGTTTTGTTGATGGGTGGGTTATGTTGTCATACACAACGCGCGGTTCACAACAAATTTGGCGCAGTCTGGTGAGCATGGCAAGAATGGCAATTTTGTCCATGCCATCATGACTCGCACTGATGGCAAGATCTTCGTTGACCTTCATCAGATTGGCGAGATACAGTTGCTTTTCTTCAGGTTCAAATTCAAGTTTAAGGACTGTCTCAATTTTATCCGGTAGCTCTGTAAGTACTTCGGACTTAAGACGTCTTAAGATAAAGGGACTCACCATTTCCTTAAGTCGTGCCTGAGCATCCATATTCTTATCGAGTATAATCGGGCGTTCGAAATGACTTGCGAAATAATGGTAGTTAAAGAGATAACCAGGCATGATAAAGTCAAAGATAGACCACAATTCTGCCAGTGAGTTCTCAATGGGTGTTCCTGTAAGCGCAAAACGATGGCTTCCACGTAGTTGCTTAACACAACGGGCATTCTTCGTATTGTGATTTTTAATGTATTGCGCTTCATCGAGGGCAATAGCATGAAATTCTGTTCCCAGATAAAGTCCGACATCACGGCGTAGGTAATCGTACGATGTAACGACGAGATCGTAGGTATCAATGGATTCAATGACAGCCTCACGTTCTGAAGCATTACCTGTAACAGCCACACATTTCATGTGCGGTGCAAATTTATGGACTTCATCGACCCAGTTCAAAATGACCGAAGACGGACAAATTACAATGCTGGGATTTTTTTCGGGGGCAGCATCAAGGTAAGCAATAAACTGAAGCGTCTTCCCTAAACCCATATCGTCAGCTAGAATCCCACCGAAGTGGAAACGGGATAATGTCTGCAGCCACGTCACACCATGGAGTTGGTAGTTACGTAAAATGCCACGATAGCGTGCGTCAAGAGTCAGTGGATTATCAGCTAACTCTTTGAATGAGTTTGTGAGTGTGCGAATGTGTTCATCAAACTCAAATTGGATGTCATCTTGATAGTCTGCGAAAGATTCCAAACTCATGGCGCGATACATTGGTAAGTTAAGATTGCCATCCACAATATCGGCAGCGGAGAGATGATTATCCTCCAACAAGCGATCGATTGTTCCCAGTTCCTCTGAATCAAGATTGAGGACATCACCATTGCGAAGGCGATGGAATTTCTTCTTAGTTTGATACGCTCTTAAAACGTCTTGAAGTTCATCTTTGGGAATATCAATGCTATCGAAATCAATATTTAGTAAGCCATTGTTAATCTTGACGCCACCACTAATGTTGTACTTCCGTGATGTTGTAAGTTTATAGATGGTATCACTGACATACAGTTCACTGAATGAAGTTAGAAAATCAATGCCGTCTTGAATAAAAGTATAAGTGCTGTCTTCTTGTTCATTAAAGTAAGCAAGATGGCGTTGTGAATCGACCTCGCTTGCATACCGTTTGATAAAGTGTTCCACGCGTTCCAACTCGATTGGCTTTTCAGTGTCAGAAAAACCAATTGTTTGCAGTCCGTCATTGTTTGTTGCGTCAACACGTGCAAAAATGAGACCTTCATCACTCATATCTACATAGGTCTTGATTGTGTAAACATCCATAGTAAGGTCTTGTTCAAACTCCAGGTAGTCAACAAGGGTGGCAAGCACATATTTCTTAAATGTTTCGATTTGGTCACCCGGGACGAGCAAATCATCCTCATCGAGTGCTGTCAGCAATTTAATGGCTTGTTTTTGCTCATCCAAGGCAATTTGTCGAATGGTAATGCGTCCTTTGTGCTGTCCAAGGAAGTAAATGTTTGCTTTTCCAATAATCGTTGATTCGGGCAGGGAACTTGAGATGCGGTAATCATCACCTTCAGCAGTGATGGAAATCGGAACCTTGATTTCATCGCGACTGAAACGGATGTTTAAGTTTGGGTCATTCAAATTTGAGTAGGTGTCAAAAAATAAATCAATTAAAGAATTGTTAATAATAAGATGACGCCCAAGAACGGCATGGTTGTAGTGTTCTGATTGTTCCACAACCATTGCTTTTCGAAGAAATTCGATTTGCTCTTTTGCACTCGAACTGAAGCTTTCATGCGTATGTTCAAATGTTAAAAATTTTCCATAGCGAACAATGGACTCATTATCCACATCTTGAATAAACTTCGTAATATTTTTAATAATATAAGTTCGGTCAGAACCAATCTTATACTCCAAAATAAGTTCGTCAAAGTTACCCAATGTTGCACTCATCAGCAATTCGATATTGAGATTGCGTTGTGGAAGTACCATATTCTCAAGACTTGACTCACGAAAACTCTCGATCATTGATGATGTACGCGCAATATTTTGTTGGCGACGTCGTTCTTCGATTCCTTTTAAATATGTCGAGTATTGATTTTCAGTGTGTCTTTCTTGATCTTTTTGGTAATAAAATGGAAAACTGCGTGGTTGATAATCGTTGATTGTCAACATCACAGCACCAATATGAGCACATGCAGAGTGTTCATCGGAGTAGTCACAAGGACAATGATATTTAATATCTTCCATGTTGTTTGAACACATCAATACAACTTGGTAATCACTGCCGTGCACACTAACACTGCCATCAATGCGGTAGTTCTCTTGAAAGTCTTGATGGATACTGATGCGTTCAACAGAATCGTGGTAGTAATAGTATTCTGCAATATCGCGATTGCGCGATGAGCGAACGATTCCTATATATTCTTTTTCTTCAAAATTCATAACTTCAACCCCTATACGTCTAACCTTATAATTATAGCATACAAATGAAGGATCAGAATTTGGATATCTTTTGTGTTGGTGAAGATTGTCGAGAAACACTTGCAATAATGTAAACGCTGTCATATAATACATGTATGTAAACCGGTTTAGATGGACACTAAAAGGGATACAAGGAGAAAATAATGAAATTAAAGAAGCTAATTGTGATGAGTATCACATGTCTTTTATGCTTGTCAGTGTTCACGCCTGCAACAGTATTTGCAGAACCACTTATACCTGAAGATGATATTGGACGTATTATCTATAATCTTGATGAATACCTCAAAGGAAATGATGTTATCAACAACAATCCTTTGAGTGCAGAAAAAATAAAAGCAATCAATACAGCGGGAAAGCAAAACATTCCTAATTTTGATCATGATGGCAATGCAGTCTATGCTGGTGTTGAACTCGACAACACGAATGGTACGGATTATCCTGTTGCGAAACTTTCCGCAAACATTGAAACGACCTATAAGAATCTCTATGCGGTCGCGTTGGCTTATGCAACCCCGGGTTCAGCAAATAATCTCTATCAAGATGCTGCCACAAAGGATGCATTGATTGACGCGCTTGAGTGGGTTCATGAAAAGTATCTCAAAGATACCGATGCGGGTTATTATGGAAATTGGTACAGTTGGGAAATCGGTATGCCAATGAATCTTTCAAAGATCTTATTCTTATTACGCGATGATATTGAGATGTCATTTATCAATGATTCGATTACAATGATGGATGCTTATATCCGTGGGGATGAACAATTGGGTTCCCCTTTGATTGGTGATGTAAATCTTGATGCCCGCCAACATACCGGTGCAAACCTTACTGACATTACGTTCAATCGTATTATTCAAGGTGCCTTAACAGGGGATGTGGCGCGGGTGGATAAGGCAGTCTCGGATATGATGACTGTTTTTAAGACAATCGATCCCAATAATATTGAACATGGTGTTACCGATGGATTCTATGAAGATGGATCATTCATTCAACACTCAACAGTTGCATATACAGGGTCTTATGGAAAAGTATTGCTAACCCGTATTGCACAACTCGTCACAACATTGGATGGGACACGCTGGCAAGATGACTCTTTAATGGGAATTGTCCAAGATTGGGTCTATCGCGGATTCGCACCGGTTATGTACGAAGGCTATATGATGGAGATTGTGAAAGGGCGTGCTGTATCACGAACGGGAACAGGGTATGCGGATGCAGCCGGTGTTGTTGAAGCGCTTGTGCAATTGTCATTGGGCATGGAAGCTGATGATCAATTTAAACTTCAAAGTTACATCAAGTATCTGGATACAATTCCCAAACTTGTTGTAAATACCAAGGGATTTGTCTCGGTAAGTAATATCTTTGCATTCTCAGCAATTCTAAACGATGATACAATCCCAGCAACAAACCCACTTAACTTAAATCAACATTACGCGTTTAATCTGATGGACAAATCAGTTCATATGCGTGAAGATTATGGATTTGCCCTTTCAAGAAGTTCAAATCGTGTTTCAAAGTACGAATATATGTCGGGGGAAAACTTACGATCATGGTTCCAAGGGGATGGTGCCTATTACCTCTATCAAAGTGGTGTTGACCAAACTGAGGTTTACGGTATCGACTATTTTGCAACCGTAGATCACTATAAATTACCAGGTATCACAACAGTCAATGAACAACGTCAAACAATGCCTGAATTGTATGGAACCGATTTCTACCTTCACGAGCCTGAGTTTACATCAGGATCCGTAGCACAGAATAAATATGTTTACTTCCCGCTTGGTACCAATGATTACTCAGGAAGTGCTCAATTGGAAACGTATGCCGTATCAGGGATGCAGTTGGGTGATGAACAATCGTATGCAGATCGGGATGTGTTGCCCGATGACTTTGTAATTTATAAGAATGCTGAAGCTAATAAATCTTGGTTCATGTTTGACAACGAAATTGTAGTTCTGGGGTCAAACATCCACGATAGTAATAATCGTGCAATGACAACCACAATTGAGAATAAAATGTTTGCTGTTGGGGAAGATTATCAAGTGAAAACCGACGTAGCAGCCAATGCACAGGGTATCTATCAAAATCTCAAATGGCTTGCAATTGACAGTGGATTAGACGCTAAAGACGTTGGCTATGTATTCCACGACAATAACGATATTACGATACAAGATACAAGTAGAACCGGTCGATATTCAACCGTTCGCAATAAAACAACAGGTTCTGCTGATAAGGAAGTTACCAAAAACTATGTAACGGCAACGTACGAACACAGCGAAGATACAACAAGCTCATACGCATACAGCATTGTTCCTAATACGAATGCTGAGAACCTTGAGAACTATGCTCAAAAAGATGCTATTACAGTATTGAAGAATACAGAAGATGTTCATGCAGTATCTCAAAATGAGTTGGGTATCAAAGGTTATGTTTTCTTCAGTGAGAATGGAAGTGTGGAAGATATTACAGCGCAAGATCGACTTATCATGATGCGCAAAAACAATACCTTTTCAATACAAGATCCAACCCACCAACAAGAAACAGTTTCCTTCACAATTGATGGAAGCTATGCAGTTGAAAGTGGGGATGCAACAAGCGAAATTGTAAATGGAAAGACAACAATCTCGGTCAACACATTCCAAAAAAATGGAGTATCACAAGTCATTGAATTGGTTGAAAAGACAATCGAAGAAAACAAGGATCCAATCACACTGACAGATGAAGCGAGTGGTGTTTCTGTTACCTTTGCTCACGGTGTGTTACCAGCGGATACATCATTGAGTGTTCGTGTGGATACTGAACGTCAAATCCGTGATCTTAGTGATGTTGTGGTTTATGACATTACGCTTCAAGCGAGCGGAGCAACAGTTCAACCCAGTGGTAATGTCGATGTAAGCATTAAAACATCCAAAGCATACAACGATAAACTCGTCGTTCTTCACCGTGTTGGTGAGAATGCTATAAATGTGCCAGCACAACAAAACGGTGCAATTATCACATTTAAAACGGATTCCTTTTCTGAGTATATTGTGGGTCGCAAAGATGGGACAACACCTCCTACAGTGAAACCACAACCCCCAGTCAAACCCGATGACAACGGTGGGTTGCCAGGGACTGGAGTCGCGTCATCGCCACTTATTCCTATCGGACTTGCAGTTGTTCTAAGTGGTATAGTATTAATAAACGTTAGACGTAAGCAGTCAAAAGCATAAAAAAAAGCCAACAATTCGATTCTGAGTTGTTGGCTTGTTTTAAAGCTGAGTATGGGATTTGTTAGAATATTTCAGTTTTGAGTATCTTTTGATAGGTATCGTCAGTGAGCTCATAATAGCCAAACATCGTTGGGACTTTTGTGATTAACTTCTCATCTAGTAGAGATTTAATATTATTGTTTACAGTAGGATATGAAACATTCCGATTCATTGCTACGTCATTTAGAGAAAGTTTCACGTCAACGATTTTAGATTGAGCAAAAACATATAAATTCTGAATTTCTTGATTGGTGAATTTTCCGGACTCCGAAATAGTTTTTCGAATATACGCATCAACTTTCTTAAGTTTCATGTCAGATTTTAGTAAATCATTATCAATTTCATCTGATGCAGTGAGGATCATATCAAGAAAGTACAAAACGAAGGGTGTAGCATCACCTCGATTGTAGCCGTTCTTGGTCGCAACAAAAGATTCTAAGTATCGTGATTGGTTATCCTTTATAACTTTTGAAATTTTGAATGCAAGCAAGGGATCAAAATCATACAACATCTCAGAAACTATGTATCGACCGGTTCGGCCGTTCCCGTCATAAAAAGGGTGAATATACTCAAAATAGTAATGGGTTAGTGCAATCTTCACAAACTTTGAAACACTTCCATCATTCATAAACTTTAGTAAGATATCTAAATGGATAGTAATACCTTCTTCGGTTTTAAAAGGGGTATGAACTACTTTTTGAGAACCATTACCACTCAGAATTTCAACTGCGTCTTTTCTAAACAGCTTGCCATCTGGACGTTTATCAATGCTAATTTCATGCAACATTAAATCGTCATAGACGTCTCTGAAATCAGATACATTCTGAAATGGAGTTGTGAATCCGAGTGAAAGTTTTTTATATTTATTGGTTATAAAATAGAATCTCGACTTATTGTCCTTAGAGATGGAGGCTGCCTCAATCTGTGCTTTCGTTGAAGTAACCCCCTCGATTTCGTTTGTCGCAATGAGCTCCTCAACCATTAATTTTTGGATGTACTGTTCTACAAATATACTATTTTTATTAAGGTAGTTGTTTTGAATTCGAGTTAGACTGGCAGAATAGATACGGTCAATTTTTGAAAGCATTTCATGGTTAGTGATGACAAAAAGATTATGAGTGTTTTCATGACTGCTGTTAATGGGCAAGTCAAAAACTCTTGTAGATAGTGATGCTACTCTTTTTGAGTACTCAGATTCATACAAATCAGGATTTTTGTAGTAGAAACGCTCCAATGTTATGTAAGTCATGTTATCTCCTCCATTTTAATCATTATACACCATACGTTAAAAAAACGACGAATATTTTAATGAAATCACAAAAACATTCCAATCTATTAAAATAATAACGATTATTTTAATTTATGAAAGAAATTTTAGCAATCTATTAAAATAAGATTGCTTTTTTTAATTCATAGAACCTACCACATTAAAGTGGCATATCTTGGAAGGGGGCATCTCAAAAAAAGAATAAGGTATAGACAAGGAGGGATTTAACATGAAGAAAGTAATGAATTGGATTGAAGGAAGTGCGTTTGCGGGATCTGGAAATATGATAACGGTCGTTAATCCTCGCGATGAGCATGAGATTGCTTCAATTTCATCCGTGACACCAATCGAAGCAATCCAAGCAATCGAAACAACGGTTCAAGCAAGCAAAGCATGGTCACAATTAACATACAAGAAACGCAGTGAAGTTATTTTCAACCTTCGCACTCTCATTGCACAGAATGAGAAATTGTTGATAGAAACAATCGTAGAAGAGAATGGGAAAACAGAGGACGAAGCACAAGCGGAAGTGAGTAAGGCGATCGAGTTGTGTGAGTTTGCGACCTCAATTCCATCGGTAATATCCGGTCGTACACAATATGCTTCCAATGGTATTGAAGTTAAAGAAGTCAATCAAGCTATCGGTGTTGTAGCGGCAATAACTCCCTTTAATTTTCCCTTGATGGTTCCAATGTGGACCATTCCGAACGCACTCGTTTGTGGAAATGGATTCATACTGAAACCAAGTGAAAAAACACCGAGTACAGCATTAATTATTGCGCAACTTTTGAAAGAGGCAGGATTGCCGGATGGTGTTTTTACGATACTTCAAGGTTCGAGGGAGATTGTGGATGTGATCTGCGATCACAAAGATGTGGATGTTGTGACGTTTGTTGGTTCAACCCCAGTTGCTGAGATTGTTTATCGCCGGGCAACATCCAATTTAAAACGAAGTCTTGCATTGGGTGGTGCGAAGAATCATATCATCGTAACACCGGAGGTTGACCCAATAATTACTGCCAAAGAGATTCTCAATGCTGGATTTGGAATGAGCGGTCAGCGATGTATGGCGGCATCAACAGTATTGCTTGTTGGTGAGAACAATGGGTGTTTGGATGAATTGATTAAGCAATCAGTGAACTGGATTCCAGGTGTTCAACTCGCACCTTTGGTTAGTGCTGAGTCAGTGGCACTTGTGGATTCATACCTACAGACTACCAAAGGAACGCTTCGTGTTGATGGGCGCAAGACAGAGAAACCCGATAAGGGTTATTACATCGGTGGCAGCATTATTGAATATGCATCGTATAAAGATATGCCAGAAACGGAGCTCTTTGCACCAGTACTTGAAGTTGTTCACTGTAAGACTTTAACGGAGGCAATTGCATTACAGAATGAATCTCCTTATGCCAATGGGGCATCAATTTTCACTGACATTGGTGAAAATGCGATGGTTGCTTCGCTTGGCATGAGTAGTGGGATGATTGGTGTCAATATAGGCGTACCCGTTCCCAGAGATCCCTTTTCCTTTGGGGGATTAAAGGGTTCGAAGTTTGGTGTTGGCGATATTACTGGATACAATGCGATTCCCCTTTTTGTGAAGTGTAAGAAGATAACAACAAAATGGAATCCAGAACATAAAAAAGATTGGATGAGTTAGGAGGCTATGATGAAACTCAAAGAAATGATTGAAAAATACCCACAAACACAAGTGTGGAATGATTCTTGTGCAACGGATGAGCTAACCTATGCACTCGAATATGGCGCAACAGGAGCAACAACAAACCCTGTGATTGTGCTTCAAGTTTTGAAAGATAACCTCTCAAAACTTGAAGCAAGAATCCGTGTTCATTGCGATGAAAACCCGCATGACAGCGAAGATGAGATTGCATGGCGCATTATTGAGGAATTGGGAGTCAATGCATCTCAATATCTCTTGCCAGAATTTGAGAAAAGTAAGGGGAAACGGGGTCGTATTAGTTTTCAAGTGAATGCGAAGTATTACAACAATACCGAACATATTGTTGCGCATGGTCTTAAGATGGCATCACTTATTCCAAACTCTCAAATTAAGGCGCCAGCATCTGCGGAAGGAATCAAAGCCTTTGAAGAATTAACATACAGGGGTGTCAGCATTAATGCGACGGTATCCTATTCGGTCGCTCAAGCAATTGCCGTTGCTGAAGCGGTTGAAAGGGGATTGGAGCGTCGTCGCATCGAGGGGTTGGATGTGTCCACGATGTCTCCTGTATGTACGATCATGTCCGGACGTGTCGACGATTATCTAAAGAGCTATGTTGATAAACAGGGTCTCATTGTAAATCCTGAGATACTTGAGCATGCAGGTGTCGAAATTGCAAAACGAGCCTATGAGATCTATCAAGAACGCGGTTATACAACGAAAATTTTAATCGCGGCCTTTAGAAACCATTATCATTGGTCAGCATTCATTGGTGCTGATATGATCCTGACAATTCCATATAAATGGCAAGTACGCTACAACAACTCCAATGTTGCGATTGAAGAAAACATTCATAAGCATATTCCACAACCCATGTTGGATGAATTATTAACCCTGCCAGATTTCAAAAAGGCCTATGAAGTTGACGGTATGACTGTGGATGAATTCGCACATTTTGGACCATTTAAAGCAACGATGCACCAATTCTTAAGTGGCTACGATGAACTTGTTCGTATCATTCGAGATATACAAATTTAAAGGACAGATTATGAAATTACCGCATTAAAATTCCCAAACTTTGCATTTAAGAAACCGGTTACACGGTAAGATTGTATTAAGTTGAAAAACAGGGAGGTGAGTTAAATGTATATTATTGGAATCACAGCGTGTACCGCAGGGATTGCGCATACCTATATTGCGAAAGAGAAGCTCGAGGTTGCTGCTCGTGCATTGGGTCATGAAGTGAAAATCGAAACACAGGGGACCATTGGTGCAGAGAACATTTTGACAGAAGAAGATGTTGCTCGTGCGAGTGTTGTTATCATCGCAGCAGATATTGGGATAAGTGGAAAAGATCGCTTTAAGTCTGTTCCGGTGGTGGAAGTTCCGATTAGCATTGTAATGAAAAGTCCAAAGTCATTGATTACAAAAATAGAAGCATCATTAAAGGAGAAGGAAAACTAATATGAAAAAATTCGAATTCAAACGTCATATGATGACGGGTATCTCTTACATGATTCCTGTCGTCGTTGCCGGGGGATTGTTGATGGCGTTAGGTAAAGCATTGGGGGGATGGGATGTTGGTAATCAAGAAGGTACCATTCCATTCATGATTAACTCACTTGGAGCTGCAGCAATGTCATTTGTTGTTCCGGTTCTAACTGCTGGTATTGCTTATTCTATTGCGGAACGGCCAGGTATTGCACCAGGATTAATTCTCGGTCAAATTGCGGTTACAAGCAAGGCGGGATTCCTGGGTGGTTTAATTGCTGGTATTGTATTGGGTTACTTTATTAATTGGGTAAAAACATGGAAACTCCCAAACTGGGCAAAGGGTTTAATGCCAGTTATGATTATTCCATTTGTTACAAGCCTTATTGTTGGTATGGCATTCTTACTCGTAATCTCAAAGCCAATCATCTGGTTTACAGAATTCTTAACCGTATGGATGATGAGTCTCAATGGGGGATCCAAATTTATCATGGGTGCTGTAATTGGTGCATGTATGGGATTTGACATGGGTGGACCAGTCAATAAGACAGCATCAGCTGTTGCGAATGGTTTGGGCACCGAAGGTGTCTATGGACCAATGTCCGCTAAAATTGTTGGTGGTATGACACCGCCACTTGGAATTGGTCTTGCAGCACTTATGGTTCCAAAGAAATTCACAAAGGTTGAAGTTGAAACCGCAAAAGCTGCAGTTCCAATGGGACTTGCGTTTATTACTGAAGGGGTCCTTCCGTTTGCGGCAGCCGATCCATTACGTGTTATTCCTGCAACAATGATTGGCTCAGCAATTGCGGGAGGTCTCTCAGTGATGTGGGGTGTTGAGTCGATTGCTGGCCATGGTGGAATCTTTGTTGTTCCCCAAATGACAAACCCAGTGTGGTTTATGGTTGCCCTTGCAATTGGATCGATCACAACTGCTGTATTGTATGCTGTGTTGAAACGTCCTGTTGATGAATCAAACTTTGAAAAAGAAGAAGAGATTATTGATTTAGATATTGAAATTCAAATTTAGTTTAGAAAGATGAGACAAAATATATGTATGTAGCAATGAATGATTTACTCCAAGACGCTCACAAGAATAACTATGCAGTTATGGCTGTAAACAGCATAAACATGGAAATGGTTCGTGCGGTTATCAGTGCTGCTGAAGAAGAGCGCTCACCCATTATTATTAACATTGGTCCAGGCCAAATGAAAAAACATGCAGATCCCGAAATCATGGTTCCAATGATCAAAAAATTGGCACACCATGCAAAGGTTCCTGTAGCACTGAACTTGGATCATGGCTCAGACCTTGATTTCATTATTAAGTGCATTCAATTGGGGTTCTCAAGCGTTATGATTGATGCGTCTTCTTTTGAATTTGAAGAAAACATCAAGCGTTGTTCAATAATCTCTGCGCTTGCCCATGCCCATAATATTACGGTCGAGGGCGAACTTGGACATGTAGGCCAAGCCAATGCGGGTGACAATCACCAGATTGACTTGTACACAAACCCTGAGCAAGCAAAAGAATTTGTAGAACGCACAGGCATTGATGCACTTGCTGTTGCCATTGGTACAGCTCATGGTAATTATCCAAAAGAATTCATTCCAAAATTAGATTTTGAGCGCCTTGCACTCTTGAAGAAAACACTGGATATGCCACTTGTTCTTCATGGTGGATCGGGATCAGGTCCTGAAAATATTAAAAAAGCGGTTGCGAACGGTATCAATAAGATTAATGTTTGTACGGATGCTTTCACTGCCGGGAAGACTGCGATGGTGAAGGCCATGGAAGCAAATCCAAATATTGACTACCTAGACCTTAACATTGCTGCTGAAGTGGGCATGAAACAATTTGTACGTGACTACATTCAATTGATTGGGTCGAAAGATCGCTATTATTATGGAGAAGTGATGGTCGTTGAACATGAGTAAGGGCATGAGAATTGCGCTGCTGAATGAGTTCAGTCAAGCTGCAAAGAATACAGTGATATTCCAAGAGTTATCAGCAGTAACCCAAGAAAATGGACATCATGCTTACAACTTAGGCATGAAAGATGATAACGATCATTACCTTACTTATTTGAATCTGGGGGTCATGGCTTCCTTGCTGATCAATACTGATGCCGTTGATTTCATTATCACAGGATGCGGTACAGGTCAGGGAGCACTCGCAGCGCTCAATGCCTTCCCAGGAGTTGTGTGTGGCTATTGCATTGAACCAACCGATGCGTTTCTTTTTGCACAAATTAACAATGGCAATGCCCTATCAATACCTTATGCAAAAGGATTTGGTTGGGGTGCTGAACTCAATCTGAATAATATCTTTAGAAATGCTTTTGGATCAGAGCGTGGTCAGGGATATCCACAAGAACGCAAAGAATCCCAGAATAGAAATGCAGCAAATTTGTTTGTCATGAAACAGGCAATTGCGAAAGACTACCTGCAAGCACTCAAAGCAATCGATCAAACAATTGTACGTGAGAGTGTCTTGGGTAAAGATTTTCAAAAATACTTTTTCGAGAACTGCAAGGATGATACAATTAGGGCATATATAGAGTCCTTAATTAGCCAGTAAATTTCCGTCAGAGGACTGCATGTTCATGCAGTCCTTTGATACTCATTAAAGAGTAACTGTTTAGCGTACGAAAGTTGAGGCATACAATGAAACAGAGAAAAGACGAGTATCATAATTCGAAAATTTTATTATACCTTTTGAATAATAACATCGTCACAGTGAATGAACTCAGTGAATGTGTAGGCTTATCCGATAAAACAATTCGAAATCGACTGAATGCGCTCAGTGTAATTCTGGATGAGAATGAAATGGGGCAAATCGTTAAAAAGCCACGTGTTGGAATCTGGTTGGATTCAACGGACATTCAAAAACAGAAAATCATGGCAATGATTTCCGATAATGGTCTTGTAAGTATCTCTGACACTGAAGTGGATATTACTAAGGAAATTAAAACAGAACTACTTAAAACATTTAAGAAGGACTATTTGGGCGTGACTGCAACCGCATTGTCACAAAAGTACTTTATCAGTCAAACCTCCGTATCAAGGAATATCAAACGCCTTTATGAATCGTTTACCCATCGAAATATTACGATTGTTACCAGTCAAAAAAATGGGATGTATTTGGATGGATGCGAAAATGACTTCCGATTGGTGTTAAAAGAGCATATATGCACGCGTGAGAACAACCAAATTGAAGAAGGGATTCTCGATTTCTTCGGTACTGTCGATATTGCGATGATCAAAGAAATCATTGTTCGGACCGAGAACGAATGGGGAATTGACGTTGATGAAATCTCATTCAACGAGATACTCGTCAGTATTTGCATTGCGATAAGCAGGGTCAAGTACAGCGATTCATTAAAATTTAGCCAAGATGAAACAGATGTTTTGGAACAATACGTTCAATTTCAATTTACAAAGTCTATTTGTACCAAAATTGAGAAGTACATGCATATTGCTTTGAGTGAAAAAGACTTGTGGCATTTATCGATCCAGATTCTCTGTGCACGATTCATTGAATCCAATGTATCCGACAACGATCCCTATACGGTCCTTGCCTATGATAATAAGCTCAAAAAATTTGTAGCAGAGATGATTGAAGTTGTTTCGGAAATCTTGGAGTTTGATTTGACCAAAGATCGTGTGCTCTACAATGGTCTAATTCAACATTTGCGTCCCTTATTCTTTAGGGTTCGATATGGTGTCAATCAGTCAAATGAAATGATTGAATACATTAAGAATGAATACAAGCATGTCTTTCGTGCAACATGGGCGCTCACAGGATTCTTTCAAGAACACTACAATATTGATATTACAGAAAATGAACTTGGCTACATTGCGATTTACTTCGAGGCTGCATTGCACCGACGCCAACCCGATCTTAAAGTCGTGTTGGTTACCAAACGCAATATGAGTTATACCCAATTAATGTCGGAAAAGATCAGTCGCAGTATGAACTTCGAAAAACGTATTGAGATTATAAATTATCATGATTTCAATATTGATAATCTTGATGATGTGGATGTCATTCTCACAACAGATGAACTGGATACGATTAGCTCGCGAATTATTGAAATGAATAACATCTTTGTTGATGAAGGTTTGCGCGAAATCAACACTAAAATTGCTGAAATTAAAAAGATGAAAATGAACCGCAAGACCCGTTTTGACACAATTTGTCATCAGCTCTTTACGCCAGAACTCATATTTTATGATGTTGAAGCGAAAGAGAAAAATGAAGTAATCAAAATGATGGCAGATGCAATGGTTGCGAAAGGTTATGTTACAGAGAACTACTACCAGACTGTTGTTAATCATGAGCGTTTTACTTCGACGGATATCGGAAATGGTGTTGCGATTCCGCATGGACTTCAAGATGAAATTAACGAAGCAAAAGTAGCCATAGCGTTCCTTAACAAACCAATCGAATGGGCTGCTGAAAAAGTCGATGTTGTATTCCTTCTTGCTGTAAAGATGGATACGAACAATGAAATTACAAAAACAAAAGCATTCTACAAGCAATACATCTACTTGATTGAATCCGATGCGAAGATAAATCGACTTCGAAGTATGGGATCGAGTGTTGAATTGTACAATTATTTAATAGGATAGGTGAAAGTATGAACTTAGAGAAGATACTAAATAAAAATGTGATAGATCTAAATATGAAGGCAAAATCAAAAGATGAGGCAATCCGACACCTGAGTGAACTTTTGCTTAAGGAAAACTATATTGAGGATATTGAAACCTTCGTGGATGATATTTATTTGCGTGAGGAAGAGGGTATCACGGGTATTGGTAATTTTATTGCCATTCCGCATGGGAAATCCGACTCAGTCAAACAAATTGGTATTGCGATTGGAAGACTGGATGATGAAATTGAGTGGGAAACGATTGATGAACAAGGTGTTAAGTTAATCTTCTTGTTTGCCGTCAGCAATGATACGGAGTACGCTACCAATCACATGAAATTACTGTCGGAGATTGCACGTAAGCTTGGAAACGATGAGGCTGTTGCACAATTGTTGGAATCACGAACGTACGAACAGCTTTCAAGAGTATTCGTACAATGATATCCTTTGGGTTATTCATTGTAGGGTTTGCGCTTATATGTGGAACCCGTGTGCGAAGAATGAAAAACGATCAAACTGAGGCGAGTGAGTTACAATTGGTCCGTTATGGTTATGCTGGATATGGAATCTTGCTAATTGCCTTTATTTGTTCGTACTACAGTTTATAGAAGAAGGTGAATGCAATGCGTAAAATCGTAAATCAGCCATTGGGTAGCACAACCATGGAGTATACAGGTCTTGAAGTGTTTGAATTGGAACCGGAAGATGTGCTGGAGATGACAGCGCCCAAGGGCGTTGAGTACTGTGTTGTTTTACTGTATGGATATGGTCACAGTACGATTAATGAAACAAATGAAAATCAAATTGGGAATCGCATGAGTGTATTTTCGGATACAGTCGCATATGCACTTTATATCTGTGAATTGGATTCGTTCCGGTTTGTAGCAACTACTGAGGCACAAATTGCCGTGTGTTCTGGAAAATCAAACGGAACCCATCCGAGTCGCATGATTCCCCCTAATATCAATGGAATTGAACAGAGGGGATATGGAAATATCAAACGGACTGCGAAGAACATTCTTCCGGAAAGTGACCCAGCCGATAGTTTGCTAATTGTTGAAGTCATCACTGAAGGTGGCAATTGGTCTAGTTTTCCTTCGCATCGTCACGATGAAAATGACTTACCGCATCAATCAATGCTTGAAGAGATTTATTTTCACAAAGTGAATCCGAGTGAAAAGGGGTTTGCGCTACAACGCGTTTACAACGATGATACGAGCATTGATGAAGCGTACGTACTGAAAGATAATACGGTTGTGAATGTGCCGCAGGGATACCACCCTGTGTCTGTACCGCCGGGTTGCACCCTCTACTATCTCAATGTAATGGCGGGTCCTACGCGAACCTGGGTTTTCCACAATGATCCGACATTTGAACACTTGATCAAATAAGATGGATAAAATAATTATACGGTCATTGGGGTATGTCTTGATGATTCTTGCGGGAATTGTTCTAAAAAACAAAGGGTTCTTTAAATCAGAGGATCGGTATGTCCTCGCTAAAATTAGTCTTAATGTCACAATGCCAATGGCCATATTCGCCAGTTTCAAAGGGTTTCATTTTGAAACATCACTGATTGCAATTATTGGATTTGGATTTGTTGTAAACCTTATCCTAGCGGGGATAGCATTGGTGGTATCGCGCAAAGAGAAACCCAAAGAGCGTGCACTCAAAATGTTGAACAACTCGAGTCACAATATTGGTAGCTTTGTGTTACCCTACTTAACAGGATTCTATGCACCTGAGGCCATGATTTATTCATCGATGTTTGATGTGGGAAACTCATTTTATTCGATGGGCATTAATTTGGGGATTGCGGAGGTTGTTTCTGGGAAACAAAATGACTTCAATCTGAAAGCATTCTTGAAGACTGTATTTTCTTCACCACCATTCATTACCTACATTGTTATGACACTTGTAGTTGTCCTCAATGTGACATTGACGGATGCAGTCTTTGAAATTGCCGATATGATGGGCCGGGCCAATGTCTTTATCGTGATGTTTATGTTTGGAATTATGTTTGAAATCCATCCAACCCGCTCTTCAATAAAAAAATCATTAAGTGTGCTGATGCTTCGTTATGTGTGTGCGACATTGATGGCAATTGTGGTGTGGCTGGTATTCCCTATTCCAGATGTTGCAAAGCAAGTCTTGACGATTGTTTTGTTTGCACCGATGAGCAGTGTAATTTCGACGTTCTGCCTATCGCTCAATTGTGATAGCGGAGTCAGCAGTTTTGTCAGCTCAGTCAGTATCCCAATTAGTATTGTAATTAATACAGTTTTAATCGCAATGTGGCAATTCTAATAAAAGTGGATGCATAAGAAAACCCAAGTCTACGCAATTGACTTGGGTTTTCTTATGTTTTATTAGGAAAAATGATGACCGAGAACTGTCAGGATTCTCAAGAGCTTCTAAGTGCAGATTGTATTTGAGGAAGACAATAGCGGTGCAACAAAGAAGGGTCAATCATAAATTGTAATAGGCCTTCAGCATCAGTTGTTCAAAGGAGAGTTTGTGACTGAAGGCATGTATGGCTGTTATTATTATTGTTGTTGTTGTTAGTGTCCAGTAAGTTCACGAGCGCTTACAATCGTTGAACTAGTCTAAAATTGATTTCAGGTAATTAGAGATTTCTTGATCTTGTGAGTTCTTGAAGAACATATCTTTAAACTCAGGATAATTGATTGCTGACTTTAGGAAGTCTTGGTCAATTTCCTTTAAGATTTTGATGAGTGGTTGGTGAGTGACTGCTTTCACAGAATCTAAGATCTTCTTATTGCGTTGTTCAGGGATAACGCGATCTTTAGGGTATCCACCACCAAATGGCTCGGAAAAGAGTTTCTCGAAAGTATAGTTTAAGTTTACTTCGGCTCCCCATCCAAAACCTTGGGCAAAAGGCATGGCAACACAGTTTCCATCGTTAACTTGTCCAAAAAGGAAAGCGTCCAATGGCGTTACAATATGACCACAGAGAACATTTGGAAATGAGTTACAAGCAAGCATTGCGCCTTGTCCTGTTCCACATCCTGTAACAACAAAGTCAGCTGCCTTTGTTGTAAGGAGGATTGAAGCGATAAGTCCGTTTTGAACATAGGTTAATTGGTGTTCTTGCTCATTACTATACATGCCGTAGTTATCTACTGTATGTCCTTTTTTCTCAGCTTCTTGAACAAGCGATGTATAGATAATGCTGTTCTTTGCAGCTTGTGAGTTTTCATTAATTAATGCGATTTTCATTGTCAGTACGACCTCTTTCTTTCTATTCTGGTTGTTTTCCGATGTATGCTAAGATACCGCCGTCAACATATAAAACATGACCGTTTACAAAGTCTGAAGCTTCCGATGCTAAGAAGACTGCAGGTCCCATTAAATCTTCAGGTTTTCCCCAACGTGCTGCTGGAGTCTTTGAGATAATGAAACTGTTAAATGGATGACCTTCCACACGTAACGGTGCGGTTTGTGGTGTTTCGATGTAACCCGGTCCAATTCCGTTACATTGGATGTTATGTTCGCCATATTCTGAAGCGATATTTCGTGTAAGCATCTTTAACCCACCTTTAGCAGCAGCGTATGCAGACACAGTTTCACGTCCAAGTTCACTCATCATTGAGCAAATGTTAATAATTTTTCCATGACCTTTTGCAATCATACTTGGTAGGACTGCTTTAGACATAATGAAGGGGCCGTTAAGGTCGATGTCGATAACTTGACGCCAATCTTCGACGCTCATCTCAATCATTGGAATACGTTTGATAATTCCTGCGTTGTTAACAAGAATATCAACAACTCCAACTTCTGTTTCGATTTGTTTGATCATTGCTTGAACTTGCGCTTCGTTGGTAACATCGCAAACGTATCCGTGTGCTTTGATTCCAAGTTCTTTATAGGCATCAAGACCTTTATTAACAAGATCTTGGTTGATGTCGTTAAAGACAATCGTCGCTCCTGCTTCGGCGTAGCCTGTTGCAAGTGCCAATCCAATTCCATAAGACGCGCCTGTTACTAGGGCGACTTTTCCGTCAAGGCGGAAGTTTTCCATTTTAAATGTACTCATAGTTTAATCCCTCTCTATCGTTGAACGCGACCCGAGCCATCGCCCTTGGCCAACGCTAATACTTCATCCACACTCACGCGGTTATAATCCCCTTCGATTGAGTGCTTTAAACAACTTGCTGCAGTTGCAAACTCAATCGCATCTTGATTGGAGTAATCATTCAAGAGTGCATAAATGAGCCCGCTACCAAAGCTATCACCACCACCAACACGATCGACGATGTGCACGTTATATTTCTTTGAGAAATATGCATGTCCATCGACATAAAGCATGGTTGACCAAATATTGTCACTTGCGCTGATTGATTCGCGCAAGGTAATGGTAACTTTTTCAAAATTGAAACGTGCTTGCAATTGCTTGGCAACATCAATGTAGTTTTCATGGTTAATTTCACCAAGATCAACATCTGTTTCAGCAGCCTTAATTCCGAAGACTTTTTCGGAGTCTTCTTCGTTTGCGACTAACACATCAACGTATTCCATTAATGCTGACATGGTCTCTTGTGCTTGTGCTTGAGTCCAAAGCTTCTTGCGGTAATTCAAATCACAACTAACTTTAAGACCTTGTTTCTTTGCTTCTTTAAGGGCTGCCAATGTAATTGCAGCAACATTCTCTCCAAGAGCGGGTGTGATTCCAGTAAAATGAAACCAATCATATCCTTCAAAGATTGTTTCCCAATCAAAATCATCGGCACTTGCTTCTGCGATTGCGGAGTGAGCACGATCATAGATAACGTTGCTGGCACGCTGTGATGCTCCTTTTTCAAGGAAGTAAATACCAACACGATCGCCACCGCGTGTTATATGACGTGTCTCTACACCATAACGGCGTAAGTCGTTGACTGCACTTTGACCAATTGCGTGGGTTGGTAACTTTGTTACAAACGCAGCATCAATGCCGAAGTTAGCAAGCGATACAGCAACGTTTGCTTCGCCACCACCATACGTAGCGAGAAAGCGATCCGCTTGTGTAAAACGGTTATACCCTTCGGGTACGAGGCGAAGCATAATTTCGCCGAATGTAATTACTTTTTTCATAAGACCTCCTACATTTTCACATCTGGATTAATCAGATGTATTGCAAACCCATTAATCTCACGATCCAAGTAGGCAAAGTTAATGCGATTCGTTTTTTTATTGCGTGTAATTGTATCGTCTATAGCGTGAACGCCAAGTTTGTTGAGTTGATACAATGCGCGTTCTGGATATGGGGTGTAAATCCCAATATGACCATGTTTACCACGTCCCATTGTATTCATGAATTCAAAGCCTTCACCCGCGAAGTGGCTTTTGGGTTTGCCATAATAGGTAAAACCAAAGAGTTCGCAAATAAGTTTCGCATTTGCTTCCGCGTCATTTGCATTGTCATGATTGATACCAACATGAATCAAGCGATAGCTCAGTAAATGTTTAATGGCTTCTTTTGTAAGTTGCGTTATATGGTCCCAATTGCCAGCTGCAATCTCATCGGCAGGTAACATGAAGCTGCCACCGATGGCTGCGACATTGGGTAATTGCAAGTATTCATGCATGTTCGCTGCGTTTATACCGCCAGAGGGCATAAATGAAATACCACTGTAAGGACCGGAGAAGTCTTTAAGTTTGCGTGCACCACCGCTGGATTCAGCAGGGAAGAACTTTAATGTTGTGAGATTGAACGCCATGGCTGCTTCAATTTCTGATGCAGTTTGCACACCTGGAATGATGGGGATGTTATTTTCAACACACCACGCTACAACCTCTTCATTAAATCCTGGTGTTACAATAAACATTGCACCGGCATCTTTTGCTTGTTGTGCATATGCAACCGATGTTACGGTTCCAGCACCAATCACCATATCTGGATAGTGGGCCACAATGTCACGGATGGCTGTGGTGGCATATTCGCTGCGGAAAGTGATTTCCATACAATCGATACCGCCATCTTTCAATGCTTTTGCCATTGGTAAGATATCGTCAGTGTTTTCAATCTTTACTACAGGTACAATGCCGATATTTTGTATTCTTTCGAGTATTCTGCTCATATTCATGCTCCTTTTCAGGGTTTTTATGTGTCCAGCAAGGGTAAACCACCAACCAGTAAGCACATATTAATCCAGTAAACCGGTTTTGTCAACTGGTTTACTAAAATAGTTACCGTTTTTGTATATAATAAAGATGGAAACCGATGTGGTTGTGCAAAAAGCGATAGAAATCACATGAAAGCGGTTTAATTATTTTCGAAAAAGAGTTGACATTCCCCATATTCAAGCATAAAATGGGGTTGTCCAGTAAACCAGTTTATATAAATCAGGAGGTACTATGTCAACGCAAATTAAAGCGGTAGTAATTGAAGACATTTTGAAACAAGATGAATTTCTTACGAATCCGAAACTTACGCAAGCCGAGATAACAACGGCCCTTGATGATGTCATTCGTAAGATTGATATCAACATGGAATACTTCAAAGAAAAATTTCCTTGGAGTGCAACTCGAGATCTACTATATCCAATCATTGAGAATGTTGATTGGACTGAAGGATTTTGGACTGGCCAGTTATGGCTCGCCTATGAATACACAGGGGATGCGAAATACAAAGACTTAGCGATGCTTAATGTAAGGTCGTTTAGAGATCGTCTTGATCGCAATATTGAATTGGAACATCATGATTTGGGTTTCTTATACTCACTATCATGTGTTGCCGCCTATAAAATTACCGGAGATGAGTTTGCCAAAGAAACAGCAGTTTTAGCTGCAGATAAGCTTATGACGCGCTGGCAAGAAAAAGGTGAATTCATCCAAGCATGGGGAGAGTATAACAATCCCGAACATTATCGTTTCATCATTGATTGTCTTCTAAACATTCCATTGCTCTATTGGGCAAGCGAAGTTACCGGGGATATGAAATATGACACGATGGCGCGTAAGCACTTTGCAACAAGCGTTAAATATGTTGTGCGAAGTGATGCCAGTGCTTATCATACGTTCTATATGAATCCAGTGGATGGCTCACCCGTTCGTGGCGCAACTCGCCAAGGATACAGTGATGACTCTTCATGGGCACGTGGTCAAGCGTGGGCAATTTATGGGATTCCACTCAATATTCGTTACACACATGATACTCAAGCTACCGATTTATACATCGGCATGACAAATTACTTTTTAAACCGTCTCCCTAAAGATAACGTACCGTTTTGGGACTTAATCTTTACAGACGGTGATGATCAATCACGTGACTCCAGTGCCGCGGCAATTGCAGCATGTGGAATGATGGAAATGAACAACTATCTCAGTGATGATGCTTTGAAATCAATCTATGATGGCGCAGTTCATACAATGATGCGCTCACTCATTAACAACTATACTGAAGCACGCCACAACCCTGGGAATCCAATCATTTACCATGGTGTCTACTCATGGCACAGTGGGAAGGGTGTTGACCAAGGGAATATCTGGGGCGATTACTTTTACTTAGAAGCATTAATGAGACTGCACACAGAATGGAATCCATATTGGTAGGAAAGAGGCAATTATGACAGCACCAAATATCGTAATGACACGAATCGATGAACGTTTAGTTCACGGACAGGGACAACTTTGGATTAAGACACTGGGTGTCAATACTGTAATCGTTGCGAACGATGAAGCAAGTAATGACGCAATGGCACAAACGCTGATGAAAGCCGTCATTCCAAAATCAGTAGCGATGCGTTTTTTCTCACTAGAAAAAACAATCGATGTGATTCACAAAGCATCACCGCAACAATCAATTTTCTTGATTGTGAAAGATCCCAAAGATGTCCTTACACTTGTGGAAGGGGGCGTTCCGATTACAGAAGTAAATATTGGGAACATCCACAACTGTGAAGGCAAAGAAAAAATTACCCGTTCAATATTCTTGGGCGATGAAGACAAAGCAAGTTTGAAATCATTGGCCGAGAATCACAACATGAAGTTCAATACGAAAACAACACCACGTGGTGATGATGGTTCGGTTGAAGTAGATATTACAAAATACTTATAGATAAAATCTAAGAAAGAGGAGAATATGGATATTACACTAATTCAAGCCTTACTCATAGGGCTTTGGACAGCTGCTTGTTATTCAGGGATGCTGTGGGGAATTTATACAAACCGTGCTATTTTCTTAGCATTCGGTGTCGGCGTTATCCTTGGTGATATTCCAACCGCATTACAAGTTGGAGCAATCGCTGAGTTAGCATTTATGGGATTCGGTGTTGGTGCCGGTGGTACAGTTCCACCAAACCCAATTGGTCCTGGTATTATTGGTACATTGATGGCAATTACAAACCCTTCGATTACACCTGAGAGTGCATTAGCATTATCAATGCCTTTCGCAGTTGCAATTCAATTCTTACAAACAGCAATCTATACAGTACGTGCTGGTGCACCTGAAAGTGCAAACCGTGCTTTAGACAATCAAAACTTTAAAGGCTTTAAATTCCACGCTAACTTGACACTTGTCTTGTTTGCAGTTGTTGGGTTCTTCTTGGGATTCCTCGGAGCATTTAGCATGGACTTCTTAACACAATTAGTTGGATACATCCCACAACAACTCCTAACAGGATTGAATGTTGCCGGTGGTATGTTACCTGCAATTGGATTTGCAATGATCTTATCCGTCATGGTTAAGAAAGAATTAATTCCATTTGTAATCCTAGGATATGTTCTTGCAGCATACTTAAAATTACCAGTAATTGGTATTGCATTGGTTGCGTCAATCTTTGCCGTTCAACAATATAATGCCGCAAACAACCCAGCAACAGCGGGAGCAAACACGGAGGTAGGCAACGATGACTGGATCTAATAAACTCACAAAAAAAGATTATCTAAAAACAACCCTACGTTCATACTACTTACAAAATGGGTTTAACTACAGTAACTATCAAGGACTTGGATATGCACTTGTTATGTATCCTGCGTTGCGTAAAATCCACGTTAATGACACAGATTTTGCAGCAGCACTGAAAGACAACACAGAGTTCTATAACACCAACCCACAATTGTTACCATTCATTACATCACTTCACATGGTAATGGCTGAAGAGGGAACACCTGAAGCAGAAATTCGTGGTATTAAGATGGCGTTAATGGGACCACTTGCTGGAATTGGTGATTCACTTTCACAATTTGCGATTGCACCATTGTTCTCAACAATCTTTGCTTCACTTGCAATGGAAGGTGTGACAATTGCACCGGTACTGTTCTTACTTGTCATCAATATTGTGCTCTTTAGTATTCGTTATACAATGGGACACTATGGACATAAAGTCGGTACATCCATCATTGACAAACTCAGTGAAAAAATGGAAGTAATCTCCAATGCTGCTAACATTATCGGTGTTACAGTTATTGCAGGTCTTGCCGCAACATTTGTAAAGATGAATGTAAAAATTGCATTCGCAGCTGGAGAAATTCAAGAGGGCGTAAACCAATCAACGGTTAACATTCAAGCACTTCTTGATAAAGTAGCCCCTGCACTCTTGCCAATGTTATATACAGGATTAATGTATTACCTTATTAAGAAAAAAGGGTGGAATACATACAAACTTGTACTTCTTACCGTTGTTCTTGGTATTGGACTAAGCTTCTTAGGAATCTTAGGGTAATCATTTGAAGGGACTGCATGCGTAGTCCCTTTTTCTTTCATGGAGGTTCGGATGAAATCACAATTAGAGTTAAATACACAAACATTAATATCCATTGATCAATACCGTCAATCACTCATGTCTCACCAACAACACATCCGCAAACAAGCCGATGATTTACTGGAAAATCGGTACTATTTTGTAGAAACATGGGATATGGAACGCTGCGCAGAGCCGTATACTATTGATCCGTTTGATTGGGAAGTGTGTCCCAATGGTGATGATGAATGGACATTTATGTTAAATCGTATGTCAGTCATTCCAATTCTTGTAAATGCTTCTGTTATTTGCGGTGAAAAAAAATATGCAGAACATGCACGTACCTTAATAATGGCGTGGATTCAATCCCATGATGTCATGCTTCCAGGGACTTCGACGCGGACACTTGATACCGCAATGCGGATTTCTCATTGGGTAGAAGCACTTCCATATCTTATTTATTTGGAAGTCATCAGCAGTGCAGATATAGCGCATATTGAACAATCCATCCGGAAACAATTTGCTTATTTGCGTGAAAATTATCTGCCCAAATATACCTTGAGCAATTGGGGAAGCATTCAAACCAGTGTCTTTATTCAAGTCTTACCGTTATTGGACGCGGATTACCAAAATAATGCTGACTTTAAATGGGCAAAACGAGAATTGGAACAGCAACTTCGCATTCAAGTTTATGACGATGGTTTCCACTGGGAGCAATCGACCATGTATCATGTTGAAGTCATGAATTATGTTATGAAAGCACAACGTATTCTTGAAGATTCAGAGATTGATACAATTTTGCGACGTATGGCAGATGCACTGATGTACCAACGTACACCTGATAACAAACTCGTCATGTTTGGAGACACGGATCGCAGTGATCTCACAACAATCATGACGCAATGTGCGTATGTACTAAAGGATGGCAGGTATCTAAACTTTGGTGACTCCATGGATATCTCATCACTCATCTATCTCAATATCCCTTTGGTACCATTGGAGTCGGAGAGCATAACACTACGCTCATTTGATGGCCATGATTCGGGTATGTATACAACACGCAGTGATTGGTCAAACAATGCGAACTTTACACTCTTTACCAATGGTTCATTGGGGAGTGGACATGGTCATTGTGATAACTTGCATTATGCAACGTATTATAAAGGGGATCCTGTTTTGGTAGACTCGGGACGCTTTACATACCGTGAAGACCGTATGGAACGCACATTTCTAAAGTCAATGGCTGCGCACAACAGCGTGATTCTTGATGACAACCCAATAGCACAACCGCTTGATTCCTGGACCAATGCAAAATTTATTAAACCACTAAAAAATTACGTACGCCATCATGAAGATACCCACTATTATGAAGGGGGAACTTATGGAGAAGGGGTGACACACATTCGAAAAATTCTGGTCCATGATAGTGGAATCTGGCAGATTACGGATGAAGTCCATTGTTTGGGAAATCATAAGGCGAGCATTCGCTACCAACTTGATCCCACAGTAAAAATCCAAGATAATTGTCTTACGACACAGCGAGGTCATAAGCTTAATATCATGACAGAAGGCACTCTTGAAAGTTATGAAACGCTAATGTCGGCTCATTATAACGAATGTGTGCAACATACCGTATTAATGCAAGAAATCAATTTCACCGATACACTGACAACAACAACCTTGTTTTACCCAGAATCGATGACGGTAATCAAAAAAGAAATAATTCAAGGGGCAGGAAATCGAGTCGATGATAGTGTTGCGACAGCGTATCAATTTGATGACACCATCACAACTGTTGTCCTCCATCAAGAAATTTGGCGCGGTAATAAAATTCTATTTGTTGATGAACAACCCTTCCATGCTAAGGCACTTGTGATTACAGATAAAACAATGAAGGTCTTGAGAACTTAAAAAATATGCAAAGTGCATTTGTGCTTCGCATAAGTGAGAAAACCTTGTTAAGCGGTTTACTAAGTATTATAATAGAGTAGAAAATGAACGAGGAGACACGCATGACACGAAAGTCGAAGATCACAATTAATGATATTGCCTCCCTTGCGGGAACGTCAAAAACAACCGTATCTTTTTATCTCAATGGTAAATATGACAAAATGAGTGCCGATACGCGCCAACGCATTGAAGCAGTTATTCAAGAAACAAACTATAGTCCAAGTGCTGTGGCACGATCTTTGAATGCTAAAAGTATGAAATTAATTGGTGTTATTATTGGGGACATCACCAATGACTTTGCCAATAAAATAGTCAAGGGGATTGACGATACCGCAAAAATTGATAACTATCAGCTTATTGTGGGGAACTCAAATTATGAATTCGAAAATGAAGAGAAATACGTGGACCGTATGTTGGCGTTGGGAGTTGATGGCTTCATCGTTCAACCGACAACACAGTTCAAGAGCCTCATTCCAAAGATTAAGGCAAATAATAAAGCATTGGTATTTATTGATTCACAAACCGACATGCAAAACAATTCATGGGTCAAGACAAATAACTATGAAGCAGTCTTGGAAACAACCTTAAAAATGATTGATTTGGGTTATGATGAATTTATCATGATTACCGCCGATCCAAGCGTCCTTAGTACACGTCAAGAACGCACCCAAGGATTCATTGATGCCCTTGCAATGCGTGATCGCGATTGCCAAATGGAGATCGTTGATTACGAAGTGACCTCAGATCAAATTCAAGATCGGATTAGTAAACATCTGAATCTTGGCAAAAAGACATTGGTGTTTGCAGCTAACTGTTGGTTGCTCCCAATTGTATACATGGGGATAAAACCTTATAAGAATTTGATACCTGAGACAATCGGACTTCTTGGGTTTGATAATACAGAATGGACCCAATTTTCTTCACCCTCCGTTACAACGATTGTACAACCAGCATATGAAGAAGGCAGTGTCGCTGTTCGTATTCTTATCGATAAAATCGAGGCAATAAATAACGAAGTACCAACCCAGATTCTCAAATGTGTTGTCAACTGGGAAGAATCGACATTGAAACATCAATAGAGAAGATGGGCTATCTCATCTTTTCTTTTTGAAGAAATGAAAACCCTAACAGTAAAAAAACCAACTAAATATTGCGTTTTCTACCCTTTTGGTAGGAATTCATGTATAATAAATCAGTTATAGAAAAGGAAACGATGTAATATGAAAAAAATAATTAACATAGCAGTTATTGCTCACGTTGATGCAGGTAAAAGTACATTAGTTGATGCAATGTTGAAATCAGCGGGTGTATTCCATGAAAATCAAGTAGTTCAAGACCAGGTTATGGATAGTGATGATATCGAGCGTGAGCGTGGTATTACAATCTATTCCAAAAACTGTAGTATCCAATACGGTGATATCAAAATCAATATTGTTGATACACCAGGCCATGCCGATTTCTCAAGTGAGGTAGAACGTATCATCAAAACAGTTGATACTGTTATTCTTCTTGTAGACAGTGCGGAAGGTCCAATGCCTCAAACACGTTTTGTGTTAAAAAAATCATTGGAGGCAGGCTTAAAGCCAATCTTACTTATCAACAAAATTGATAAGCCAGACCGTCGTGTTGCAGAAGTAATTGAAGAAGTTTACGAACTTTTTATGGATCTTGATGCAACAGACGAACAACTCGAATTCCCAATTCTTTATGGAATTGCGAAGAAATATATTGTTCAAGATACCTTAGAAGAAGAAGGTGTCAACATCAAACCATTGTTTGATAAGATTGTTGAACATACGCCACTCTACCCAGATTACGATAACGATCCCCTCCAACTCCAAATTTCGTCATTAGCATATGATGATTACTTAGGACGTTTGGGAATTGGACGTATTACAAAAGGCCAAATCAAAAAAGGTCAACAAGTTGCGATTGCACATAATGACGGATCTGTTAAGAAACAAGGAATCAACAAAATCTTTGAATACCAAGGATTAAAACGTGTTGAATCTGAAGTTGCTTACGCAGGGGACATTGTACTGGTTTCAGGTATCGATGATATTTCAATTGGTAACACATTGAATAACACCGATCACATTGATCCACTCCCACCAATTGTTATTGAAGAGCCAACACTTTCGATGAACTTTATGGTTAATACCTCACCTTTTGCTGGACGCGATGGAAAATATGTTACATCACGTAACATCAAAGAACGGTTGGAAAAAGAACTTGAAGTTAACGTTGGACTTCGTGTTGAAGAAACTGCATCACCGGATACATTTAGAGTATCAGGACGTGGAGAACTTCACTTGTCAATTTTAATCGAGAACATGCGTCGTGAAGGATACGAGCTTGCAATCTCAAAACCAGAAGTTATTACACAAATGATTGATGGTAAGAAACAAGAACCAATTGAAGAAGTTATTATAGAAGTCCCTGAAGCATATTCAGGAACAATGATTTCACAAATTAGCCTACGTCAAGGTGAAATGACTGATATGACCGAAGATCGCGGTATGGTTAAACAATACTGGCGCGTGCCAACACGTGGATTGATTGGTTTCCGAGGAGACTTTATCAACTCAACACGTGGTGAAGGAACAATGGTTCGTCAATTCTTTGGTTATGAACCAATGAAGGGTTCAATCCAACAACGCCAAAACGGATCAATGGTCTCAACAGAGCAAGGTCAATCAATGGCTTACTCAATCTTTAACTTACAAGAACGTGGCCAATTCTTTATCGGTGCCCAAACAGAAGTATACGAAGGTATGATTCTGGGTATTGCAGCACGTGATACAGATATGGACGTTAACCCAATTAAGAATAAGAAACTGACAGCGATTCGTAGTTCAGGACGTGATGAAGCGATGAAACTTACACCGCCAATCCAATTAACATTGGAATATGCACTTGAGTTTATTCGTGATGATGAATTAGTAGAGGTTACACCAAACTTTATTCGTCTTCGTAAACGTTACTTGAAACCACACGAAAGAAAAAATGCAAACCGTAAATCTGCAGAGTAATTAAGAAAGAGGTGTAGTAATGGCATTGGGCAATCAACCCTTAAAATATACTTTACTGAAAAAAGAAAAAGAAACAGGAGCGCGTCTTGCAACGATTGAGACGCCTCATGGTATCGTCGAAACACCGATGTTTATGCCCGTGGGTACGCTCGCAACTGTAAAATTCTTGTCTCCTGAAGATCTACACAACATCAAATCACAGGTCATCCTAAGTAATACGTATCACTTATGGCTTCGACCGGGAGAAGACATTGTGAAAGAAGCAGGTGGACTCCATAAGTTTATGAATTATGATGGTCCAATCCTTACTGACAGTGGCGGATTCCAAGTGTTTTCATTGGGGAAAATCCGTAAAATTGTTGAAGAAGGGGTCCACTTTAAGAATCATATTAACGGTGATGCCCTCTTCCTTACACCTGAAAAATCCATTCAAGTTCAAAATGACCTGGGTGCGGATATTATCATGAGTTTCGATGAATGTCCTCCATATCCTGCGACATATGAATACATGAAGGAAAGCATTGAACGTACTGTTCGATGGGCTGTTCGTGGTAAAGAAGCACATCAAAGACCACATGATCAAGCGTTGTTTGGAATTTGCCAAGGTGGTGAATTTGAGGATTTACGCAAGTGGCATGCTGAGCAATTGGTGGCTGCTGATTTCCCTGGATATTCAATTGGAGGAACCAGTGTTGGTGAACCCAAGGATGTCATGTATAAGATGATCGATGATACTATCAAGTATCTTCCAGAAGACAAACCCCGTTACCTCATGGGTGTTGGGAGTGTTGATGGATTGTTTGAAGGTGTTATTCGTGGGGTCGATATGTTTGATTGTGTCCTACCAACCCGTATTGCTCGCCATGGTGCAGCAATGACAAGTAAGGGGCGCATCAATATAAAGAGCAAACTCTTTGAGCGTGATTTTACACCACTTGATGATAATTGTGACTGCGAGGCATGTACCAATTACACACGTGCTTACCTTCGCCATCTCATTCGTACGAATGAAGGGTTGGGAATGCGCTTGTTATCCATCCATAATCTGCGTTTCTTATTGAAACTAATGGAGGATATTCGTGAAGCAATTAAAGAAGACCGTTTGCTTGAACTTCGTGATGAAGTCTATGAAGCCTATGGTTTAAATGATGGCAATACATCTGGATTCTAATTAATTAAGTGTATACTCCACATTTGGGGATACACTTTTTTTGTACATAATATCAAAAATATGTTTGACTTGAAGTTAACTCTAAGTTATATAATACCTGCAAGGAGGTAATAGTATGGAATATGTTAAACTCGGTTCAACAGGATTAGAAGTATCGAAAATTTGCTTAGGTGCGATGAGTTTTGGTGATGTATCTGCAAACTGGATGCATACTTGGGTATTGGATGCGGTGGAATCGGATGCAATCATAAAGAAAAGTTTGGAACTGGGAATTAATTTTTATGACACTGCAAATGTCTATTCCTTGGGAACAAGTGAAGTCTTCTTAGGGCATTCTTTAAAAAAATATGCAAAAAGAAATGAATACATTATCGCTACAAAAGTTGGCTCAGAAATGCGGTCGACTCCTAATGGATCTGGTCTATCAAGGAAAGCAATCTTCGAAGAAGTAGAAGCATCATTAGAACGGTTAGAGCTGGATTACATTGATATTCTCTATATACATCGATGGGATTATTCGACACCAATTGAAGAGACGATGTGTGCGTTGAATGATCTTGTGAAAAGTGGAAAAGTCTTGTATTTGGGTGCTTCATCAATGTTTGCTTGGCAATTTTCAAAAGCACAGTATACTGCGAAAATAAATGGATGGACACCGTTCTCAGTAATGCAAAATCACTATAATTTGCTCTATCGAGAAGAAGAACGGGAGATGATACCGATGTGTAGGGATATGGGTGTCGCTCTTGTTCCGTATAGTCCCCTTGCTGCAGGACGTTTGACTCGAAACTGGGAGTCAAGCTCAAAGCGATTTACAGAGGATAAAATAGCTCACCACAAGTATGATAATACCCAAGAAAGCGATAAAGAAATTGTAAAACGTGTACAGGAAGTAGCATCTAGACATAAGGTAACCCCTGCTCAGGTGGCACTTAGCTGGCTTTGGAGAAAAGGTGCAACTGCACCAATAGTAGGTGTCACAAAACTGTCTTACCTGGATGACTTTGTCGCAGCGTTTGACCTCAAACTTTCAAATGAGGAGATTGATTATCTTGATGAAAAATATAGTAGTCATCCAATAATGGGGCATAAGTAATTTAACCTCTTTTAGCGGTAATTGTATGGAATATTGTGTGTAAGAGTGTGATTTCGTATGCTTTACACATTGATAGTGCATACTGTGAAGCATGGAGGCAACACTTATGTCACGTATAAAACGAGCAATCAAAAAGATTCAAGACGAACCGATAATCGTACCGTTAGCAACACTTGTTGCTATGGATAAAGAAGGACGTGTTTTGTTAGTTAAAAATAACAAAGGCATTTACACACTTCCATCAACACAAATTAGACCCAAACAAACACTTGAAAACTCGCTCCGCATTGAAGCACAAAGCACCATGGATTTAACGGTCGGAAGTCTGTCACTGCTACGCGTCCATTCCGGGCCTGAAAACAAACAGATTCTTGCAAACGGTGAAGAGTTGTATACTATCAATACGATTTACTATTCAGAGGACTTTGTATCCAACGAAAATCATGAGTTCTTTGCTGTTGATTCTTTACCATTTGCGGTCGAATCAATGTCACGATTTGTGATTGAGAGTTATAATAGAGAAGTACAACGATCATTCATGCAATATATTCAGATACACGGAGATATTTTCTAGGAGGCGAAGCCCATGAAAACGAAACTATTTGGTATTCCGATTTATCTCAAAGGGGATGCAATTGCACTTCATAAAAAGATTCCAAATTTTGAGACAACGGATACAAAAGGGAATAAGATCAACCATCTAACCTTTATGGGAAAGAAAGTAATCATTAGTACCTTTCCAGATGTAAATACAAAAGTATGTAATTTACAAACACGTAAGTTCATCGAACAGGTTGGAAATCTTGAGAATGCTGTATTGTTGAATGTATCTACAAATTCAAAAGAAGATTTTGATGCATGGTGTGCAACGGAGGGTTTGGATGCAATCATGATTAGTGATCAGAATTGTGATCTTGCGTTGCGACTGGGACTGCAGCTTCCACTTATAAAAAAATATGCACGTGCTGTAATCCTCGTAGATGAAGAAGGATTTGTGGAGTACATTGAAGTGTTGGATGACATCAGTCATGAACCCAACTATAAAAATATTACGGATAGACTTTAAAACAAGAAGAAGCAACCAAATGGCTGCTTCTTTTTTTATTGATTGTACTTAGCGATGAAATCCAGTGGTTTAATCAAAGATTCAAGCTGGCAATCATAAATGATGACTTGAAGGATTTGTTCTTGTTTCTCTTGATCCAAACGAGGACGGATTCTTTTGATGAACTTCGTAACATTTTTTTCGCGTTTGTCATCTGTGAGTTTCTCATCCAGATAGTTTTGCTTCGCAACGATATAATTAAAAAATAAATTTGTCTTTTTATGATCCGGAAAGAGAATATTTGTTACTTCCATTAACATATCGCGTTGTTCAAGACCGAATGGAAACAATTTGTCCAAGTATTCCTTTGAATCTTGTGCTTTTTCTTCTTTAGATTTAAATAAACTGTTTAATGACATGTGATACCTCCGATTGTTGATGAAATTATAGCATATTAAAAAAAGATGTAAACCTGTGAAGTTTGTGAATTTGATAAAATATTATCAAGTGAGAATATATTTTCAAATCTTTTTAAGGAACCGGTAAACTAAAAATCGCTACTTACAAGGGGATATTTATATAATTTCCACTTAACAGTGGCTGCAAAAAACTGTGAAACCGTTTACCGAAATGTTCGAATATCTGTTGACAGAAAAAAATATGAATGATAGTATGACTTTATTAGCAGAGATGGATGCGCTTTCAAAATTAGCGCATATATATTTTTTGTTAGTTAGGAAACCGGTTTCCGAAATCGGTAATCTAATTGTAGAAAAGGAGTAAGCTATGGCTAAAGAATTGTTTAGGATGGAAGGTATATCCAAAAGTTTTCCTGGGGTAAAAGCTTTGGACAATGTTTCATTCTCCGTAAACGTTGGTGAAGTACACGGGCTTGTTGGTGAAAACGGCGCGGGAAAATCAACGCTTATGAAAATTATGTCAGGTGTTTATCAAGAGGATGAGGGTAAGATATTCATCGATAACGAGCAAGTAAAAATTGACACCGTTAAGAAAGCGCAAGAATTGGGGGTAAGTATTATCTTCCAAGAGCTTAACTTATGTCCACACCTTACGGTTGCAGATAACATATTCATTGGAAGACCACCAAAACGAGGGTTGTTCATTGATGATAAAAAGATGCATCGTGAAGCAAAAGAAATTTTGGATGGACTCGGAATTAATATAAACACGCGTGCTGTAACACGAACATTGAGTGTTGCTCAGCAACAAATGGTTGAGATTGCGAAGGCAATATCTTATAACTCAAAGATTCTTGTTCTTGACGAACCAACTGCTGCTCTTACAGAAAAAGAAATCGATCAATTGTTTGAAATCATCAAGACACTCCAAGAAAAAGGTGTAGGAATGGTCTATATTTCGCATCGTATGGAAGAACTTGAACGCATTTGCGAACGCGTCACAATCATTCGTGATGGTCAGTATATTGGAACCCATAACTATTGTGATCTTACTGTTGATGAACTTGTAAACATGATTGTTGGCCGTGAATTGGATGATAAGTTCCCCAAATACGACCGAACAATTGGTGAAGTATTCTTTGAAGCAAAAAATATTAAGACAAAAGACAACATTGAATTGGATCACTTAGAAGTGCGTAAAGGTGAAATTGTTGGGATATCGGGTCTGATGGGGTCGGGACGATCTGAGATTGTTCGTGCCATCTTCGGTGCTGATCCTGTTATTTCGAAAGAAATTTATATGCATGGTGAGCAAATCAAGATAAACAAAGTTAGTGATGCAATCAAACATGGAATCGGATACGCAACCGAGGATCGTAAGTTTGATGGTCTCGCTCTAGGACTTGATGTTAAGTACAACATCAACATGGCACATTTACCAAACATTACAAAGTTTGGGATTGTCGATGACAAACTTGGAAAAGAAAATGCAGAACATTATACAAAGGCATTGCGCATTAAGACACCAGGAATTCAACAACTTGTTGGAAACCTAAGTGGTGGAAATCAACAAAAAATTGTTTTATCAAAATGGTTATGCAATAACGTTGATTTACTCATTGTTGATGAGCCAACGCGTGGTATTGATGTTGGTGCGAAATATGAAGTCTATGAGTTATTCAATGAATTGAGTGATCAAGGTGTAGGTATCATCATGATATCATCTGAATTACCTGAAATATTGGGGATGAGTGATCGCGTTCTTGTCATTCACGAAGGTAGACTAAACGGCGAACTTGACGCGAAGACCGCAACCCAAGAGGAAATACTCTTCTTAGCTGCTGGTTACAATAAGACAAAGAAATCATCATTGATTAAAGAGGATGCTGAAGTTCATATCAGCACCTTGGATTAAATTTAGGAGGAAACATGATGAAATTTATGAAACGAGCTGTCAAGGCTGATGACGGAGAGGTTAAAGTACTCAGTCATATTAGTGCAAGTGGAAGAAAGGCGTTGTTCTCAGGCGTAGCCTTGATCTTACTCTTCTCATTCTTCGCAATTACAAAAAAAGGTTTATTTTTATCTACAGGTAACTTAATTAATATCGCACAACAAGTGGTTACATATGCAATTATTGGTTATGGACTTACATTCTGTTTGGTAAGTGGTGGTACCGATCTTAGTGCTGGGGCTTCAATGGCGCTGTCAGGGATTATTGTATTAACACTCTTATCCATGGGAATTCCTTGGCCAATCGCATTTATCGCTTCGTTGATATTTGGAATTTTGATGGGAATCTTGAATGGATTCTCGATTGAAGTCCTGGGGGTTGTGCCTTTTATCGCAACCTTGGGAACACAATGGGTATTTAGAGGTTTAGCCAACGTTATTGTTGATGGTAAACCTATCTATACAAATGTAATCGCAAGTCAGTCAACCCAAGATATCTTCTACCTCTTCGGAGCTGGGAAAATTGGTGGAACTGGATTACCTTACTCGGTAATTATTGCATTAGTTTATGGTATTATTCTGTATTTTGTCTTAGCGAAGACACGCATTGGTCGTGAAATCTACGCTTGTGGTAGCAACTTAGAAGCTGCCAAACTATCTGGAATCAACACAGTGAGAACACGTATGTTTGCATACTGTGTCAGTGGATTCTCTGCTGCAATCTGTGGAATCTTGGTTACATCACGTATCTCATCTGCGCAACCAATGGCGGGTCAAGGATATGAACTTGAAGCAATTGCTGCATCAGTTCTTGGTGGTGTTTCAAATAGTGGTGGTGAAGGGACGATTATCAACACTATTATTGGTGCGCTCATGATGGGTGTGCTCCGTAACGGTCTAAACCTAAGCGGTGTTAACTCATTCATTCAACAAGTCATTATTGGTTTCATTCTTGTTGGTGCGGTCGCACTCGAAGTATATCGTCACAAAAAACAATCTTAAACAACGATTTGCACACTATCGTTGAAGATACAAAAAATAACGGAGGAAAACATGAAAAAGTTATTAACAGTATTATTAAGTGGTTTACTATTTATCGGTCTTGTTGGATGTAGCTCAAATGACGAGAAGCCAGCAGGCGGTGATGAAGAAATAACAGTTTATTTCTTAACAAAAATTCTTGGTAATCAATATTGGTCAGTTGTTGAAGAGGGTGCACGTGCTGCAGCCGATGAGCTTGGTGTCAAACTTGTTGTTACAGGTTTAGCAAACGAAGCAGAAGTTGAAAAACAAGTACAACAACTTCAAGATGCTGTTTCAGCACAAGCAAGTGCAATTGTTATTGGACCTGTTGACAGTACAGCAATGGCAAACCCAGTTTCTGATGCCTTTAAATCAGGAATCCCTATTGTTGCCGTTGATACAATGATTAATACAGACGATTTCAGTGCTGCATTACTTACAGATAATGTTGCTGCAGGTCGTGATGCTGCTAAGAGCATGATCGAATTGCTTGAAGAAAAAGGTGTTTCAAAAGATGAAGTAGCGCAAGTCGCAATGCAAATTGGTAACAGTGGATCGCAAACAATTATTGACCGTTTGGCTGGCTTCAATGAATACTGGGATGCAAATGCACCAAAGACATGGGAAGTATTAAATAAAGACGTTAAGGTTAACGACGGTGATATCACAAAAGCTGTTAACTTTACACAAGACTTCTTAACAACATATCCAAACCTTAAAGGTGTATTTGGAGCAAACAACGGTAGTACTGTAGGATTTGTTACAGGATTAACTGAAGCAAACCGTCAAGATATTGCAATGGTTGGGTTTGACTTCTCACCTGAAATGGAAAAATTCATCAGAACAGATGGGTTTACAGCATCAACAATTGTACAAAAACAATACATGATGGGTTATGAGGGAGTTAAAGTTGCGGTTGAACTTGCTAAAGGTAACAAACCTGCAGAAAAAGTAATTGATACCGGTGTTCTTGTTGTCAGAAAGAATAACATCGACAATCCAGAAGTACAAGAAATTATTAATCCTACGAAATAAGGAAGCATAAATTAGTGTGCAAGATAAGGTACTGGATGCAACGTGTTCAGTACCTTACATATATATTTTAAAAATAGAGATAGAGGAGACAATTAAATATGAAAATGACATTAAGATGGTTCGGAACAGGCTATGATAGCGTTACATTGGAACAAATTCGTCAAATCCCTGGAGTGACAGGTGTAATCACAACACTTTACGATACAAAACCTGGTGAAGTGTGGACACAAGAAGCAATTCACGCTCTTAAAGAGGAAGTAGAAGCTTCAGGATTAAAGATTGAAGGAATTGAAAGTGTAAACGTACATGATGATATTAAAGCTGGAACTGATAAACGCGATATGTATATTGACAACTATATCGAAAGTTTGGAAAACCTCGGTAAAGAAGGCATTGATATGGTGTGTTATAACTTTATGCCAGTATTTGATTGGACTCGCTCCGATTTAGCAAAAATGCGTGAAGATGGATCAACAGTATTATCCTACGATCAAGCAATCATTGATGAAATCGATATTGATAATATCTTTGCATCCATTGATGAAAAGTCGAATGGATTTGTATTGCCTGGTTGGGAACCTGAACGTATGGAACATATTAAAGAACTCTTTGCATTATACAGTACTGTAAGCGAAGAAGATCTCTTTAATAACCTTGTTTATTTCCTTGAACGCATTATGCCAACATGTGAAAAATACGGTATTAAGATGGCAATTCACCCTGATGATCCAGCATGGCCAGTCTTTGGGTTACCACGTATTATCACAAATAAAGAAAACTTAGTTCGTTTGATGAAAGCTGTCGATAACAAACACAATGGTGTTACATTCTGCAGTGGTTCATACGGATCAAATCCTAAAAACGATCTTGTTGAAATGATTCACGCTTTAGAAGGACGTATTCATTTCGCGCATGTACGTAACATTATCTATCTTGGTGACAAGAAATTTGATGAAGCAGCACATTTATCATCCGATGGTTCACTGGATATGTACCGCATTATGGAAGCATTGTATGATACAGGATTCGATGGCCCCGTTCGTCCTGATCATGGACGCGCAATTTGGGGTGAAATCGCAATGCCAGGTTATGGACTTTACGACCGTGCAATTGGTGCATCCTACCTCAATGGTATTTGGGAAAGTTTAACGAAGACGAAGTAACCCTATGACAACTATTACAGAGCAAATTAAAAATATCGGAATTGTTCCCGTTGTTAAATTGGACGACGCAAAGGATGCAATTCCACTCGCAAAGGCGCTTATTGAAGGGGGACTTCCGTGTGCGGAGGTAACCTTTCGTACAGATGCTGCTTACGAATCCATTCGTTTGATTGCGGAAACATACCCAGAAATGCTTGTTGGAGCAGGAACAGTTCTTACAACGGAACAGGTGGATGCATCCATCGAAGCGGGCGCAAAGTTCATAGTAAGCCCAGGATTGAATCCTAAAATTGTTAAATATTGCATTGAGAAAAACATCCCAATTTTTCCAGGATGTGCGAATGCCTCGGATATTGAGCAAGCAATCGAGTGTGGATTGGAAGTCGTAAAATTCTTTCCCGCTGAAGTGAATGGCGGATTGGATGCCATTAATGCACTCTCAGGACCGTATCCAAATATGAAATTCATGCCAACAGGTGGTGTCAATCTTAAGAATATGATGCGCTATTTGAGCAGTGATAAAATCATTGCGTGTGGTGGTACGTGGATGGTCAGTGATGCTTTGATAAAATCTGGGAATTATGATGAGATTGTAAGAATTTCGCAAGAAGCTGTTAACCAAATGATCGATTTACGTTTGGATGGTATGGAATCTTCGAATGACGCTGTTTTAAGCATTCTTGATATTGAACGCACATCACACTATGTTGTATCAACAACACATCTATCACGTGCAATGTACAACCTGGCTTCAAAAGGTTATGAATTTACAACACCAAAAATGGAGTCAGGTCACATGAGCAGTGAAATTGTAGGAAAAAATATTAAATTAATTGAACGTTAATCAGGAGGTCAATATGAAAGTAGTAACATTTGGAGAAATCATGCTCCGTCTTGCACCCCATGGGTACTATCGCTTTACACAAGCACATGATTATGAGGCAACTTTTGGAGGCGGAGAGGCAAACGTCGCTGTTTCACTGGCAAACTATGGTGATGAAGCACGTTTTGTAACCAAACTCCCTACTCACGAAATTGGCGACAGTGCCGTAAATGATTTGCGTGCCAATGGTGTTGATACAGATTTCATCACGCGTGGTGGTGAACGTGTCGGGATCTACTTCCTTGAAAAAGGCGCATCTCAACGTGCATCGAATGTCATTTATGACCGAGCACATTCTTCAATTGCAACTGCAAAACCAGAAGACTTCGATTGGGACGCAATTTTCACGGACGCAGATTGGTTCCATTTTACAGGAATCACCCCAGCTTTGGGCGATAATGTCGCTGCAATCTGTGAAGAGGCCTGCAAAGTTGCCAAGGCAAAGGGTGTGCGAATCAGTTGTGATCTCAATTACCGAAAGAAACTTTGGTCAACCAAAGAAGCATCGGAAACAATGACAAAACTCGCCAAATACATCGATGTCTTGATTGCAAATGAAGAAGATTCCGAAAAAGTATTTGGAATTAAATCCCATGCAACAGACGTTACTGCGGGATCATTGAACCGTGAAGGATACATTGATGTCGCAAAACAACTTAAAGAAAAATTCAATTTTGAATATGTAGCAATCACACTTCGTGAGAGCATTACTGCCAATGATAACCGTTGGGGAGCGATGGTTTATGTCGATCAAAAACCATATTTCTCAAAACAATATGATATCCATATTGTCGACCGTGTTGGTGGTGGGGATTCATTTGCTGGAGGACTTATTTATGCACTAATGCATGGTTATGAACCGCAAGAAGCAGTTGATTTTGCAGTTGCGGCAAGTTGTCTGAAACACTCAATTGAAGGTGATTACAACCGCGTTAGCGTGGCTGAAGTAACAGCGCTTGCTGCCGGTGATGGCACAGGTCGCGTACAACGATAGGAGACAAACATGAAACTAACGGATAAAGGATTAAGCGAAGATCGCTCACAATGGGAAGCACATCATGTAAACCTTCCTGCATTTGATGTTCAAGCAGTAAGAACACGTACCTATAATGAACCAACATGGTTGCATTTTGGTGCTGGGAATCTCTTTAGAGCATATCCAAGTGTGTTACAACAAACACTCTTAAACAAAGGAATTACAGATAAAGGAATCATTGTTGCGGAAGGATTTGATTATGAAATCATTGATGAAATATTCGCAAAGAATGATAACAATAGCTTATCGGTTACATTAAAAGGTGATGGCACAACGGAAATGAATGTGATATCCAGTGTCACTGAATCCTTGCGTATTGATCAAACAAATCGTCATGATTATGAACGCTTGATTGAGATATTCAAACAACCTAGCCTACAAATGGTCAGTTTTACAATTACTGAAAAAGGCTATAATGTGCATAAGGCAGATGGATCATTTTTTGATGATGTAGCCAATGATGTAACGCATGATATTACACTTGCAAACAGCTATATTGGAAAACTTGTCAGCCTCCTACACGAGCGATTTAAAGCAGGGGCATTCCCTTTAACTCTCGTAAGTATGGACAATTGCTCGCATAACGGAACCCGTCTTTATGAAGCAGTAACGACACTTGCGGATGCATGGCATGCTAATGAATTTGTAGATGCAGCATTTATTGCTTACATAAAAGACAGTGAAAAAGTTGCATACCCATGGTCAATGATCGACAAGATTACACCCCGTCCTGATGATTCAATCAAGGATCAACTTGCAGCTATGGGATTTACGGATAGTGCACCAATCGTTACCAAGCGTGGTAGCTATGTTGCGCCGTTTGTAAACGCAGAAGAAACAGAATACTTGGTCATTGAAGACATCTTTACGAATGGTCGTCCACCACTTGAAAAAGCCGGTGTGATTTTCTCAACACGAGAAACGGTTGATAAGGTAGAAAAAATGAAAGTATGTACATGCCTTAATCCATTACATACAGCACTCGCAATCTTTGGGTGTGTTTTATCTTACGATAAAATTTCCGAGGAAATGAAGGATGAAGACCTTGTTGCACTGATCAAGAAAGTGGGCTATGTCGAGGGATTGCCAGTTGTGGTAAACCCAGGCATTATCGATCCAAAATTATTTATTGACGAAGTTATCAATGTCCGCTTCCCAAATCCATTTATGCCAGATACACCTCAACGAATTGCAACAGACACATCGCAGAAACTTTCAATTCGATTCTTAGAGACAGTTAAAGCATATGTTGCAAGCCCAACATTGGATGTAAACAGTTTGGAAGCAATTCCCTTTGTACTTGCAGGGTGGTGCCGCTATTTAATGGGTATCAATGATGATGGACAACCTTTTGAAATCAGTAATGATCCCTTGTTGAGTGAAGTTCAACCACACGTAAGTATGGTTAAACTTGGTGAAGCGAAAGATTACGCTGAAATACTAAAACCCATTCTATTAAACCGTGCTGTATTCTCAATTGATCTCTACGAAGCAGGACTCGCACCAAAAATTGTTGACTACTTTACTGCAATGGTTTCGGGACCAGGTGCCGTTCGTGAGACACTTAGAAAGTTAGTGAAATAAATGATTGAACAACTTAAAAAACAACTTGAGGTTCTAGAGTTTAAACTTTACGAACCGTCAATTCAAACTGTAGATGAAACTGTATATGCCCTTGCAGACGGTGAAGACCGTTTGCTTGTGGTATGGGGTTCTCATGCAAGTGATGCGTTCGATGCACTCATCCGTACATCTCTTGACGATAAACCGTTGATACTGTGTCATTTGAATCACGAAAACTATTGTCTCTTAGGTCACGTATTTCCTTGGATTCGTCCACAAAGTCGAGGCAGTCATCGATACTCAATGGGATTGGGAGATCGTTTGGGCATTGCAACACAAGCCCACATTAATCTTTTCAAAGACCATGATGTATTCCCAATCTTTGCCCAACAATCAATTCGTGAACTCACACTGACATCGCGTACCATTAATGATGTCATCGAATCTGCAGCTTGGTCAGTATTTGCAGAAGGCTTCACGAAAGGATATGGAGCAGATGGGGATCACTTAAAACATCCTCACGAAGTCGAATATGCACTCGAATCGGGATGTTCCATGATTACCCTTGACTGTTCAGAGTACATTAACAACCATGTGATGTCCCTCAGCAACAGTGAACTTGTAGAACTTTATGAAACCTTAGATGCAACACAACGTTTAGCATATGAAGCGCGTTATTTGGATACATCTTTTGATTTGGGTACAACAGTTGTAACTTTTACAAAAGAATCCCTAATGCAATCGGTTCTCATCTATGCTAAAGCAATTGATTTCTCACACATGATTTATGAAAAGCAAATTGTTGGTCGTCCCATTGATTTTGAAATATCGATTGATGAAACGGATGTTCCAACAACACCAGAAAACCATTTCTTTTATGGCAATGAGCTGAAAATTAGGAATGTTATTGTCTCAACAATGGCACCTCGTTTCTGTGGTGAGTTCCAAAAGGGAATTGATTATATTGGTGATATTGAACAGTTCGCAGTTGAATATCGTATCCATGAAGCAATTGCTGAATACTTTGGATACACCGTAAGTGTACACTCAGGAAGTGATAAGTTCTCGGTTTTCCCAACTGTGGGTACCGTGTCAAAACGCGGATGGCATGTTAAAACGGCAGGAACAAATTGGCTCGAAGCACTCCGTGTTATCGCGCTATGTGAGCCAAAACTCATGATTGAAATCTATGACTTTGCTCTCGAAAATCTGGACAAAGCCAAGGCGTATTACCATATTAATGCAACACGTGAGATGGGAATTGCGTTAGAAACAGTCAGTGCAACCAACGCAGAATCACTCTTAAATGATGACATGACGCGTCAAATCTTACATGTCACTTATGGTCTTATCTTAAGTGAGAAACGTGATGGAAACGCTGTATTCAAAGACCGAATTTATGATGTACTCAACACGAATTTCGCAGTTTATCAAACGGTGTTAAATAAACACATTGGTAAACATGTTTCATTATTGGGACGATAAGGAGGGAATTGCGATGTTTTTAAATGATGATTTTTTACTCACAACGGATGTGGCAAAAACTTTATTTCATGATTACGCAAAGAAACAGCCTATTGTTGACTACCATTGCCACTTAAGTCCTCAAGAAATTTATGAAGATAAAAACTTTTCGACAATCACTGAAGCGTGGCTTTATGGTGATCATTACAAATGGCGTCTAATGCGTGCAAATGGTATTGATGAATCACTCATCACAGGGAATGGTTCAGATTATGATAAGTTTATGGCCTGGGCGAAAACATTACCCCATGCGATTGGGAATCCACTTTATGCATGGACCCATTTGGAGTTAAAGCGATTCTTTGGAATCGACACAATTCTCAATGAAGAAACAGCAGATGCGATTTGGCATGAGGCCAATACCAAACTTCTTGAAAAGAAGATGAGCCGTCGTAATTTGATTCGTAATTCAAATGTCAAAGTCATCTGTACAACAGATGACCCAATTGATGATTTGCATTACCATGAGCTCATTGCTCAAGATGAAAATGAATTTCGTGTACTACCTACTTTCCGTCCCGACAAGGCGCTAAATATTCATCATGACTCATTTAATACATGGTTGAAGGCTTTAGAAGCTGTGGTTGGATATTCAATTGATACGCACCAAAAACTCTTGGATGCCTTAGAGCAGCGTGTATCATTCTTTCATGAGATGCAATGCCGACTTTCAGATCACGCATTGGATACGGTATATTTTGCAAAGTCTGATACTCAAACACTCGATGCAATCTTGATTAAAGCACGTACAGGTGAATCCATCAGTACGGATGATGTTGCCCAACACATGACCAGTGTCTTGTTGCATTTATTCAAATGTTATCATGATCGTAAATGGACGATGCAATTACACATGCATGCCTTCCGAAATGTGAATACAGCACAATTGAAAAAACTGGGTCCCGATACGGGCTATGATGGCATTAACGATGCTTTATTAATGAAACCATTATCATCCTTGTTGGATGCAGCAGAACAAAATGATGCATTACCGCGTACAATCCTCTATTCTTTGAATTCAAAAGACTATGATGTGTTATTGGCCATGATGGCAAGCTTTCAAAAAGACAGCGTTATGAAGATTCAATTGGGTTCGGGTTGGTGGTTTAACGATACCCGTTCAGGAATGCGCAAACAGATTTCAAGCTTGGCAGAGCATAGCCTCTTGGGTCATTTTGTAGGGATGTTAACGGACTCGCGCAGTTTTCTTTCATACACACGCCACGAATATTTCCGTCGTGTTTTGTGTGAACTTGTTGGGGAATGGGTTGATCGTGGTGAACTTCCTGATGACATGTCAGTGTTGGGTTCAATCATAAACAAAATTGCATACACCAACGCGAATGAACTATTTCAATAATTTTCGCGGATAAAGTATATAATAGTGTATAGGTGAGGTGCTAATATGAATCCAAAATTAGGAAGCAAAGTTACAATTAATGAAGTCGCAGAACGCGCCGGTGTTTCCAAAACAACCGTTTCTCGGTATATCAATGGCAAGTATGAGTCGATGTCGGTAGCAACACGTGAGAATCTTGAAATGATTATTCGTGAGCTTGACTACCGTCCAAGTAAAACGGCACAACGGCTGAAAGCAGATAAAACAGGGATTGTAGGTTGTGTTATTGCGGATATCCGTAGTAGTTTCTCAACAAATCTTGTCAAAGGAATCAACGATGTTTGTGCAGCACGGGACTACCAAGTGCTGTTTGCAAACACCGACAATGATCCCATAAATGAACAAAAGAGTATTGTCTCGCTTCTTGATAATAAGTTAGACGGACTCATTGTGAATACAACAGGAAGCAATGATGAATTTCTGATTGACCTTGATGCACAAGGGGTTCCCATTGTCATGGCGGACCGCTACCTTGAAAATGACCAAATCTTGGACATCGTTACTTCAACGAATTATGTGTCATCTTTTGAGTGTGTCAAATTTTTAAAAGATCAGGGTTATGATAAGGTCTACTTTGTTTCACAGACAATGGGAAACAATCGAAACCGTCTGATCCGTCATCAAGCCTATTGTGATGCCATGCAGTCTTACTTTGGAATGGATGGCAACACGAGCTCTTACTTCATATGTGGAGAAGACTGTGATGGTGAAGAAAACCAAGTCTTGGATATTCTTAAAGACATTCAAGCACAAAACGAACATAACAATGTTTGCATCTTTGCCGTAAATGGAACGGTACTATTAGAACTTGTAAAAACGATGAAAGAGAATGACTACCAAATTGGAAAAGACTTTGGTTTGTGTGGGTTTGACGATTGGGAATGGGCATCATTAATTGATCCTGGGATTACAACGATACGTCAAGATACATACATGACTGGAGTATTATCCGCAAATATTCTCATTGATCGTATTGAAAATAAAGACAATGGAGATAAACGATTGGTTGAACTTCCAACAGAAATAATCAAGAGGAATTCCACAACCATTCTAGAATAGAGGTTAATATGTCAGACGTACTACTTTTTGGAGAAGCAATGGCACTCTTTGTTGCGGATGAAGTCGGATCACTTGTTGATGTCAATAAATACACACGTACAATTGCGGGTGCAGAAGTTAATGTTGCGGTTGGTTTGTCTCGATTGGGACATGATGTAACCTATCTTACCCGACTGGGTAATGATTCGTTAGGGAAATACATCACCAACTTTCTTGTTCAAGAAGGCATCGATATTCGTAACATTAGCTATGATTCAGTGTATCGAACTGGGATTCAACTCAAGAACAAAGTAGAGAAAGGCGATGCTTATGCGCCTTATTTCCGAAAAGGAAGTGCTGCATCACAAATTGATGCAAGCATTGTAGATACGATTGACTTTAGCCAATTTAAATTAATCCATGTGACTGGTATTGCACTTGCAATTTCTCCTTCATTTCGCGAATTGTCCTTCGCAATTGTAAGACAAGCCAGAGACCGTGGTATTACAATTTCTTTTGACCCAAACTTGCGTCCGAAATTATGGGATACGCAAGCAGAAATGATTGCAACCATCAATGAAATGGCGACATACGCCGATATTATTTTGCCAGGTATTTCCGAAGGTCAAATACTTACAGGGGAACAAACGGAATCTGAAATTGCTGCATTTTATCACCATCGCGGTGTTCGCGATGTTGTGATCAAGATTGGTGATCAGGGGTCGTATGTTTCTGGACAAAACATTGAGAAAGTCGTTCCTGGTTTTAAAGTTGATACAATCGTCGATACTGTTGGTGCTGGTGATGGTTTTGCTGCTGGCCTCATCAGTGGTATTATCGAAAAGCTTTCTTTAGAAGAAGCAGTGAAGCGTGCCAATGCAATCGGAGCAATTCAAGTAACGCATTGGAGTGACAATGAAGGACTCCCGACTCACGAAGAGCTTATAGCTTTTATGGATTCAAAAAGTCAGAGGTGTGCTTAATGGAATATCTAACATTAAATAATGGTGTGCGTGTTCCCATGGTTGGTTTCGGTACATGGAAACTCAACAACGAAACCGTGATACCTGCATTACTGGATGCATTTGCACTTGGATATCGCCATATTGATACAGCGAGTTACTATGGAAATGAAAAGGGAATTGGTGAAGCCATTGTTCGCAGTGGACTTGATCGCTCGGAGCTCTTTATTACGACAAAATGTTGGAGTGACGATAAGGGATATGACCAAACACTTGCTGCATTCGATCGGTCGCTTGAATTATTGGGTTTGGAGTTCATTGATTTGTATTTAATTCACTGGCCAACAGACAAAGATGACGAAACATGGCGTGCACTTGAAACGTTGTACCGTAGCGGTAAGGTACGTGCAATTGGTGTATCCAATTTTGAGGAACGTCATTTCGAGCGTCTTTCGAAGTATGCACAAATCCCACCGATGATCAATCAGATAGAACGCCATCCGCTGCAAAATCGCAATGCATTGATTGCCTATTGCAACGCTCACAATATCGCAGTATCAGCATGGAGTCCACTTGCACGCGCAGCGATGTTAACAGAACCCCAATTGGTAAAAATAGCTACAAAACATGGAGTATCCGCTTCTCAAGTAATCCTGCGTTGGCACCTTCAAGCCGGAGTGGCAACATTTCCCAAATCATCAAATACGCAACGCATCCAAGAGAACATTAGTATCTTTGATTTTGAGTTGTCTGACGAAGAAGTATTATTGATTGATAGTTTAAGTATCGGAAAGCGCGTCGGGAATTATCCTGAAAACTACGACAGCAAAAACTGGTAATACTTACTCCTTAATTGCATCAACTAATCAAACTTCTTCAACACATTTAATAATAAATCTTCGCAGACAATTGAAATGGAGATTGATGATTAAATTGTTACTTGAACCATAACAATTTGGTCACAGCGAAAAGAGCACACATAATCGGTGCTCTTTTTTGCTTTAGAATTCGGCGCTTCCAGGAGTGCGCGGATAGGCGATAACATCGCGAATGTTCTCCATTCCCGTAATATAGCGAAGCAAGCGTTCAATGCCGATACCAAACCCACTGTGCTGACACGTTCCAAAGCGACGCGTATCAAGATACCATTGATAGGTATCCAAATCTAAACCGCACTCAAGAATACGTTGTTTTAAGACATCGTGTCGTGACTCTCGTTCACTAGCACCCACAACTTCACCAATTTTCGGAAATAAAAGATCTGTTGCTCCCACAGTTTTCTGGTCATCATTCACAAGCATATAGAATGCCTTCTGCTCTTTGGGATAATCCGTTACAAATACGGGCTTCTTATAAATGACATCGGTAAGGAAATGTTCGTGTTCAGAAAGCAAGCCACCTTCCCATGTCGTAGGAACTTTGAAGCAATCCGCATGTTCTTCCAAGCGTGAAATCGCTTCTGTATACGTGATGCGCGCATAGGGTTCTTGCACTGTAGCATGAAGTTTCTCGAGAACACCTTTCTCAATGAATGTATCAAAGAACACCATTTCATCAGGAGCATGTTTCAGAGTAAACGTGATAATATATTTGGTCATCGCTTCAATAATATCCATCATTTCTTCAAGACCTACAAAAGCCATTTCAGGTTCCACTTGCCAAAACTCTGCGACGTGACGAGAGGTGTTTGATTTCTCGGCGCGAAAGGAAGGTCCAAATGTATAAACGTTTCGGAATCCGGTGATGAATGGTTCAAGGTTGAGCTGTCCTGTTACACTCAGATATGCAGTTTTCTTAAAGAAGTCATCTGCAAAATGTTGATGATCCTTTTCTGGATTTAGTGTTGTAATGCGGAACACTTCGCCACCACCTTCCGCATCAGTGGTCGTAATTGCGGGTGCTTGAATGTAAACAAAATCATGGTCATAAAGAAAGTTTTGAATGGCACGCGTCAGAATCGAGCGGGTTCGAAAAACTGCGTTAAATGTGTTAGTACGCGCTCTAAGGTGGGGTATCGTTCGCAAATATTCAAAGCTGTGTCTTTTTTTTTGAAGTGGGAAATCGTCATCCGCAATGCCTTCAACCCATAAATCTTTGACATGTATCTCCATGTGATGTTTGCCATCTAACCCCGTTTTAAGGATACCTGTGAGTCGAACGCATGAACCGAGTGTCAAAGTGTCAACGACTTGGGACAATGCGCTGGTGTTGTCTACAACACATTGAGTCGTAGACAGCTGCGTTCCATCATGGAGTTCAAAGAAACTCACATTCTTTGATTTTCGAATGGTACGAATCCATCCTGCTGTGTGAACGGTATCTTGATCGTGTCCACTGTGTTGTATTGCCTTGAGTGTTTGTACTTTCATAATGTCCTCCTTGTACAAAAAAACAGCATCTATCCACAAGGGACGAAAATGCTGCTTTCCGCGGTACCACCCAAATTATCATGTTGATCACTCTACGATTCTATCAAATCGTGCACGTTGGTAACGGTTGTGCCAGCCCGATTATCCCTACTCTGTTCAGGATAACAACTCAAAGGGGTTACCTTTATAGACTTACTTAATGATCTCACACCATCTATCATCTCGCTTGAAGCAGTTTCTATGAAGACATATCCTTCTCAATGTTTTTATATTTGATGCCATTATACATGGCAATTATGAAAAGTGCAAGCTACCTCTGTGAAAGAAGTGTCACGATTGTGACGAAGGGTGCGTGCTATAATTAAAGCACAAGGGGATATTGTATGAAAAAAATAGTACTGTATGGTGATAGTATTGCTGCAGGAAGCTGGCGTGGTAGTGCTTCAGACATGCTCGACAAGAAAATCGTTCATGAAATGAAATTACAAGGATTATCGGACTATGAAATTGTTAATTTGGGTGTGCCAGGCGCTTCAACAACGTCTGCACTTGAAAATGTTGCGAAGGCAGTTTCTGAACATCCCGATATTCTCGTTCTCAATGTTGGAATTAATGATGCAATTAGCATACTCAATAATATTTCAGAGTATGCTACAAACATCAATGCGATACTCGAAGCGTTTCCTACAAGCCAGATTATTGTTCTAGGACCTTCCTATGTCGATGATTTAAAGAAACCGCAAGCAATCCAAGCAATTATACTTGAATACAATAAAGCAATTGCTCAAGTTGCCATTGACAACCAATGTCACTTTATTGATATTTATGAACTTGAAACTCGTGAAGGCAATCCCAACATCTTCCTTCAAGAAGATGGCTTGCATCCTTCAGAATTTGGTTATGAAATGATTGCAAATCGCATTGTCGCTACCATCGCTACACTATAAAACAAATCGCCCCAACTTAAGTGAGGGCGATTTTTATTACGTATAAGAATTATTCACTTCTGAGTGCTTCAACAGGATCCTTCTTAGCGGCAGCGGAAGATGGGAATAAGCCAGAAAGGAAGGCAAGCATCATACTGATGAGAATAAGAATTGCTGCAGCTTGCAGTGGTAATTGGGCAATATTTGCTATGCCGAATTCATTCAAGACAATAATATTGGCAAAGAAACTTAAGATATAAGTGACACCGATTCCCAGTGCTCCAGCAATAAAGCCGATAATCAGGGTTTCTGAGTTAAAGACACGACGGATATCACGTTTACTTGCACCAATGGCACGAAGAATTCCGATTTCCTTTTTACGTTCCAATACGGAAACATACGTGATAACACCGATCATGATGGATGAAACCACAAGTGAAATTGCAACAAACGCAATGAGTGCATAACTAATTGTATCAACGATATCGGTAACAGAGGACATCATGGTTCCCACTAAATCACTGTAGCGAATGATTTTGTCTTCTGCGCCACCTGCTTCCATTTTCTCATTATAATCTGCAAGAAATTGAACAACATTATCTTTTGTCGTGAAGTCTTTAGGGAAGATACTAATTTGTGATGGGATATTGACATCAGCGTATCCTAATTTTTGCAGCGTCGATTCATAACTTGCAACTTGAGGGTTCATAATTGTACTCAATAAATCGAGGATATCATCTTCTTCAACATTAAACTTAAATGCATTAGCAAGTGCATCAGTGTCGATAGAAATTGAATTTTGCAGTTGTTGTGGTAACTGTGAAACAACCGATCCTACTTGAGTTTCAATTTGACCTTGAACAGAGGTCATGAGTTGGGTCATATATGTTTGCATAATTGATTGCATGTATTCAGATACAGCATCGTTTACTTGCTCATCAATATTTGCATCGCCAATAATTTGTGTTAATTGATTTTGAAGGTCTGTTTGAATCTCAGGTCGGTTTAGATACTCGATGAAATTCTGCAATATCTGTGCGGGGTCAGTGATACCGCCGGCAGCTTGCTCAGCAAGGAAACGTTGTAGGGTATCTGTAAATATTTGCCCAATATCTTCTGAGGGTACATTAATTTGACCCGCGATTGAGGAAGAAATTTCTGCAAAATCAATGGCTGGGAATGCGACTTCACTCACATCGATGGTAAATCCAGAGAAGTCGAGGCTAATATTTGAGGGATCAATGTTGAACGCATTGCGAATTGCATCTTCATCGACCGTAATTAAATCTGCAAACTTGAAACCATCCGATTCGTTGTCGACTGAATCTTCGCTAAACAGCTTACCAGTCAAGACGTTTGTTTCCGGCTTGGCTAACTGTTGTTTCACAATTTCAGTTTGTGAGGCTTGGTTCATAAGATAATGGGTGAGTTCTGGTGTATAGTTAACACCAGATGAAAGGGATGATGTCGTAACATCTTCACTTTGTTGGACAATTCCAACAATTTTAAGGGTCAAACCATCTTTGATAACATTCATCATATGCGCATCGTTGTCAGATTTGTCGACCCATACATTGTATGTGGTATCGTAAACAAACTGCGATCCCGGATTAATGACTTTAAGTTTTGATGTGTAGATGGTATCGAAGTCCAAGGAAGTATTTCCTTCATTTGTTTCCACTGTTTCACTTGGGTTGTTCACAAAGGTATCGAGCATTGTCCGAAGTTCATTGCGATCTTTAATACCTAATGAATACAGTGTTAAATCAGAAACACTCCCATCGGGCATGAGAACAAGAACTGCTTCATCATAGTTCGTTGGCCAACGTCCAGATTTCACATCGAATTGATGTTCATAAATACTGATATCACCAGGGAGCTCATGAAAACTGCTCATGCCACCAGCGCCACCGCCGCCCATGATTGCGCTCATACCAGAACTGCTTCCAAGTCCAAACTCATTCAAGATTGCATCAGGATTAACCTGTTCAATCGAATCTTTTGTTGCTTCAAGGTAAATCTGTGGTTTCAAATTATATTTGTACTGAATGTTTCTTGTATAGGGATCAATGATGCTACGGTTCGCTTCAATATATGCTTTTAGGGATTGCAGGTCATTACTGTTTTGGTAGGTAAACATGGATTCAAAGATGTTTTGAACACCAATATCTCCGCCATCCTTATCTTTAGTACGACCCATCGATGGATCACCCAAAAAACTGGTAATATCAACACCGGACGCTTGGATGGTAAGAGGGTAGTTACTCATGGTTTCTTCTTCAATGGTCCCAATATAGGCGTTGATTCCTCCAGCAAGGGCTAGAATTGCTGCAATTCCAATGATACCAATGGAACCCGCAAGTGCTGTAACAAAGGTTCGCCCTTTCTTTGTCATAAGATTACTCAAAGATAAAGAGATAGCCGTAAAGAATGACATACCGACTTTGGTAGGTGCATCTGCTTGTTTGGCAAAGTCTTCATCGATATTCAAAGGATTGGTATCCCCGATAACATGTCCATCTTTAAGTTCAATGATGCGTGTCGCATAACGGTCTGCTAAGTCAGGATTATGGGTAACCATGATAACGAGACGATCTTTAGCAATTTCAGTGAGCAACTGCATGACTTGTTCGCTAGTTTGACTGTCCAATGCTCCAGTAGGCTCATCGGCTAAAAGAATTTCGGGATTGTTTATAAGGGCACGTGCAATTGCAACACGCTGCATTTGCCCACCGCTTAATTGGCTTGGGAGTTTGCGCACATGATCCTTGAGACCAACTTCTGCCAATGCAGATAGGGCTCGTTTTCGGCGTTCAGACTTTGACACGCCACTCAGTGTTAATGCTAACTCAACATTCGCAAGAATTGTTTGGTGAGGGATGAGATTATAGCTTTGGAATACGAAACCAATCCGATTGTTGCGATAACTATCCCAGTCAGAGTCCTTATATTTCTTTGTGGAGATGCCATCAATTTCAAGGTCGCCAGAATCGTAATGGTCAAGACCACCAATGATGTTGAGCATTGTTGTTTTTCCTGAACCAGACGTTCCGAGAATTGCAGCAAACTCATTGTCACGAAAGGCGACCGACACATCGTCCAAGGCAACCTGCGTGAAATCGTGAGTTTTATACGATTTTCTAATTTTGGTGAGTTTTAACATGGTATCGTTTCCTTTCAAAGGTAAATCAGTCATAAAATAGCTGTTGTATCATTCGTATAGTATAACAATACATTATGAATGGTGTTATTACAACGGAAGCGAATGAACGTTTGGCGATATTTTGTAGTACTGTCGTTCTCCATTCTAATGTATTCGCATACATTATTGCAGAGTCGTGAATAATAATGAAGTTTTCACGACTGGTAGGAGATATCATAAGATTCAATGAATATGCGCTGTGGATATAAAGAAGTTCCCATCACTGAATGGCAATCAAGCAGTGAGAGGAACTTAAGTGTATGTTCTGAAATTTACGCCGATATGGCAGTTATAACCGGGTAATGTTACCAAACCTTGCGCACGATCTTAGAAAGTGGGTAACGCCATATCCTGTAATGATAATTCCCAACACAATAACGATTGCATTTATAAACATAGAAATCTCCTTTGATCGTATTATAGACGGCGCATATCGTCAACGATGCTGAATCTGCGACTTTGCCAAATACCGACGATTGTGTTGATAATGACAATAACGAGTACAAGCAACCAAGAGATAAACATGGCTCCGAAATCAAATTGAAAGTGGAATGTATTGCGACGAGTGAGAGAATTGAGCACAAATACAAAGGAATACGAAGCGATAGCACCCAACACGGATCCAATTACAATTGGTTTGGTCATAATCATAATGGACTCCATTTGTAACATTTTTCCAACTTCCTTTTGTGTCATCCCAATCGAGCGTAGCGCAGCAAGCTCTTTGCGACGTGCATTGATGCTGGATACGGTTACGCTCACCATGTTGAGAATACATGCAAATGAAATGAATCCAAGAATGAAGTAAAGCACAGTTTGTATAGTCGATTTTACCAAACGCATCTGAGCTTGTTGCACATCATAGTTATAAACGTAGAACTGAGCATCAGAATCTTCGATGGCAATTTGTGTCTTGATGCTATCACTTGAGTGGACAAATATTTTGACGTTTTCAAACGAGCCACCGCGCTTGTTCATTTCAGTGAACGACTGGTAGCGCATGTAATCCATGATAGCAGTGTCTTGAATAATGAGAACTGCTTGTGGACTATGGGAGTATCGATTGTCTGGCACAATATCTGTAGGTATCGGTTCATAAACGATTGCATCAAGGATGAATTCTTTTCCATCGCTATATACAGGCATATTTTTATCTTCATCCCAATAACTTTCACTAACATAAAGGGATTTAAGATTATCACTATCGTAAACGGGTCCTTTATAATGACTTTCTCCTTTGTCGCTATAAACCATGCCATCATATCCGTTGAAAAGTATCCCTGAGTCATACGATTGCGCATGAACCCCATATTCTTTTGCCAAGGCATTGTAGCGGTCCTCAGAAACTGCGATAATTGACGAATAAATAGTACGATAAGGGTCAGATTCGTTGGCAGCCTGAAATGTCGTTGCGAGGGTGAGGGGATTTTTCTGCTTGTCTGTGAATGAGCCATTAAAAATTGTTTGGACTTCATAGTAATCATACGTTTGACCACTTGATTTCAGGACATTGAGAAGTGCTGTAACATTTTCTTGATAGAATTCATACGGTCTCTCTTCGTCCAATTCCCAAAACCGCGAACTGATTTCAAGATTATAGGGTGTAACTCCCAGACCATCGACAGTTTGAAACCCAATTTTCACAAAGGACATCAGAGAAATAAAAATAACAATGCTGATACTCAAGGATGTTTGAATACCTTTAAATCGGGCACGGTCGGCTTGAACATATTTATCTGCAAGCGAGGTCACAGCAGATTTATGAAGACGTGCAAGTATGTGTGGTTTTGTACGTTTTTTTTTCTTCTTGTGAACACTTTGTCGGACCGATTCAACAGATGTCATCTTAAAGAGTCGTGAGATTGAACGGTTTAGGGGAAAAGCAATAATAACTGATGAGAGCAGAAATACAATAACAATACCAATAAGTGGCATTTCTGCTGAGAAGCCAAAACTTAAGCTACCGTTAAAGAGTGTCTCAGCAAGTGCGATTTGATGGTTGAGATACGATGCCATTCCCCAGGCAATACCATAACCAATTACGAGCCCAAGTGTAATTCCAGCCAAACCAAGAACATAGCCTTCAATCAAAATTGTTGCGCGTAGCTGTTTGCGTGTTGCGCCAATACTGCGAATAATACCATATGAGTAGGTTCGCTTCTCAACTGCGCTCGCAAAAGCATTGTAAATAAGTGAGAACGTCGCAATTGAAAGAATAGCAATAAGCACAAGCGCTGCGCCCCCAAAAATGAGTTTTGTCGTTGGGAAGGCAAACTGCATTCCAAGCACGGAGTTCAACTCTGTATTGTAGTAGACGTAAGGGTTATATTCTCCATCACTTGCTTTGACAAAACCTTTGTCTGTAAGTTCTTGTGTTATGGACTCAATATTCTGTGTTCCTTCGCGATATTTGATAGCAATCGATGATGCCTGTGTTAGATCATCAAGGTAATAATGGGGTTGCAAACGCCATTCAGAAATCCCAACCACAGTAAGCAAGGGACCAGGAGTTATGGTTTCATCAGTGAGTTCACCATCCCTACTGGTCGTGTAACGATGAATTGTGCTATTGAATGTGTCACCGATATTAACATCACCAGAGAGATAGTCTTTGGGGTAAATCATTTCACCAGGTTTCGTGGGGATGCGCCCTTCAATAAGAAAGTCCTCATAGGTCGCGATCTCTTGAAATGAAAGAGGCTCCAGAGAAAACATATTATCTGCTTGCATTCCACTAATCGCAAAGGATTCTTCACCAACTTCTATGGTAGCGCCATCGCCCATTGCTGAATAAGCATCGACACGATCACCCAAAGCCTCAAGGAGTGCAGGGACATCTTCTACCTCATAAAACGACACGTTTTCTTGAGTAGAACCATAAACAATATCTGCCTCATACTCCTTAAAAACACCAAATAAGAGGGAAACAACCATTGTTGTCATTGCCACAGACAGTGCAATACTTACAATGGTCATGAATGACGATTGTTTGTCAGCAGTTACATTCTTTAATCCAAGTTTTCTGAGAATCTTCATGCCAAGACCTCATCGCGAACGATTTTACCGTCTTCGATGTGGATGATACGCTCGGCCTGCATGGCGATATTTTCGTCATGTGTAATAAGGATTATTGTTTGTTGATAGTCGCGATGCGAAGCCTTCAGCATATCGACAATCTCTTGAGAATTTGTTTGATCAAGGTTCCCTGTGGGCTCATCGGCAAGTAATAAAGATGGGCGGTTCATAAGTGCTCGAGCAATGGATACGCGTTGTTGTTGCCCACCCGATAATTGACTGGGAAGATGGCTTACGCGGTCAATCAGATTTAAACGCGTGATTAATTCTTGATAATAATTCGTATCGATGGGTGCCTGATCCAGTAAAACTGGAAGTTTGATATTGTCTTCAATGTTGAGTATGGGGATGAGATTGTAGAATTGGTAAACAAGTCCAATATGACGGCGTCTAAAAATTGTCAATTTCTCTTCATCAAATGCATCAACAGCCATACCATCAATGGTAATAAATCCAGATGTTGCTTTATCAACACAACCTATCATGTGGAGCAGTGTAGATTTTCCACTTCCACTGGGTCCCATGATGGCAACAAATTCGCCTTTGTTTACAGTGAAAGAAACATCATCCAAAGCACGGACCTCGTTTTTGCCTTGCTTGTAGACTTTTGATAAATTCATAACATTTAAAATTTCCATGTGAATCACCTCTAATCTTAGTATAGCCTATGTATATTATAAAAATATTACGGTTGTGTCATAATCAAAAAACGCCAGACACACGGTGTCCGACGTAATATCAGAGTCGTTTCATATCTTCGATGATACTAAATCTTCGACTGCGACGTGTTGTGATGATCATGTTAAGGAGAACTGAAGCAATCATAATCACCCATGCCATCAAAATTGCATTGAAATCGAGTACAAAGATTGCTTGAGAACTAATCATCAAGGTGCGGTGAAGCACATAAGTAATTGCGATACCGATTAAGGTTCCAAGGAGTAGTGGGGCAATGAGGGTCAGTACTGCTTCCCATCGCAACATGCGTTTCAGCTCATTTTTAGAGAATCCGATAGAGCGAAGTGCCGCCAATTCAGAGCGGCGTGAATTAAGCGTTGTATAATTTATGTTATATAAGTTAATCATGCAAACAAGGGTGATAAATGTGACAATACTGTATACAGCAACATATAAAGTGTCGCTTAGCATTTGGTAACTTTTTTGGAGTGAATCAAGGTTTCCGACTCCGTAATCAAGTGAGTGTAAAGCAGTGGTTGTTTCTAAGGGATTCATCGTATTGACGAAGGCACGGATTTGTTTGAATCCATAGAGATCATTGATCTGCGCATTTACTGGATATAAATTATTCAAAAGATCTTCGGTAGCACTTTCTCGTACAAGCAAAGTAGGGATAGGTCGTGATGAGACTTCATTGATATAAACTGGCATGGTGCCAATGACACCATCAAGATAAAATGTGAGCCCACGTTCAAAGTAGCGTTGGTTGGTTTCTGAATGTGTGTATCCGACGCCAACGTTGACTTGGTCAAGGTTGCTTGCATTTAAAATTTCACCACGGTAATTTCCATATTGTCCGCTTGTTTCCATTAAAACACCAGAATATCCATTCACAAGAATTGCGGATTGCGGATTCTTGTTCGAACTCAGATTGTTATCTTTTAACACCTGATCGTAAAATCCATCCGAAAGTGCGTAAACAGAATAATTCATAAGTGGCTCGTCAAATTCGTCAACCCAATTATAAACTCTTTTAAAATCGTGATGCATGGGTATTTGGTTTAAATTCATGTCTGTGATGATAGCTTCAAAATGTGCGGCAGACTCAAGATAGTCAGCATCAAGTTGATTGTCGGTGAGTGTAGTCTGTATGGATTGTTTAAAATTGTCTAAATCTTCGTCATTGTTATAGGAGGATACTTCTATATTGTAAGGGAGACGCCCAAACGTATTGTAAGTTTTCGAGAAAATGGATACGAGTGATGTAAGTGTGATGAAGACAACAATACAGAGTGTTAAAGCGATTTGTGTCCCACGGTATTTATGACGATCGCGACGCGTGTAAAGTTCGGCAAAGCGAAGGGGGTTGGAACGTGTTCGTTTTGCAAAACGACGTGGGCGCTGACGCTTGTGTAGATTGCGATGATTTTTCAATGTCTCTAAAGATGTTTTACTAAAAAGTTTGCGTATGGCTAAATTTAACGGGATTCGCGTTGTGAAAAAAGTAATTACAGCAATAATTAAGATGCTTTGCCATGATAGGGTTACGCCAAAAGAAATGATAAAGGGGTCCGGGTTAAACGTTGCTGCAAATGCAATTTGTGTATTTACATAATTTACAATAAGGTGTGCAATGAGCGTTCCAACACTTAAACCAAGGAGAAGGGCGACACACATTATAAGATTTCCTTCCGTTCGTATCATTGAACGGAGTTGCCGTTTTGTTGCACCAATGCTTCGAAGTAATCCATATGTGTTATACCGTTTATCAATCGCTGACTTAAAGGAATTGTAGATAAGCATAAACGTTGAAAGTGTCAAAACTAAAAGTACCAATACACCGGCGATAATAATAACAGTATCCAAATTATCCGAAGTATTGGGGATTAACCCTAAGGCACGGTTCAAGGAAAAATTACTATCAAAACCGCTAAATAAGGTGTTTGCATTGGGCATTGAATAAACTTTTTCAAAAAGTGGTAGCAACGAATCAACCGTTGCAGATACTTTAATCTTCACATCACTCGCGAAAGCAGGTTGATCAATAAGATAGATTGAAGTGTACCCGAAGTATCCTGAATTATTGATGTAACCAACTACAGTCACCGATTCACTTGGTTCAATAGTCTCTTCATATCGAATTTCGGTATTGAGAATGGTTCCAATTGAATATTGATGGGCATAGTCCTCAGATAAGAGAACTTCATTTCGATTTAATGGCATGCGTCCTTCAGCCAATGTAAACAAAGGTTTCCCTTTGTCTTGTGGCGCTTGGAAGTGGCGTTCGTATTCGGGGTTAATACCCAATAAACTAATGAGTTCATGATTCTCATCTTGATTACGAATATAGCGTCTGCTTTCAACTGGTGCGTATGAGTCTACGTTTTCATGACCGACAAAATTGAGAAGTACATTAATATCAGTAACATTGAAAAATTGAATGTTATCTTGTCTAAACGAGTTTACTACTTGATCTTTAAACCCTTTTATGGCGCTTTGGGTAAGGGCAACGACCATTGTCGTCATTGCAACTGATAAAGAAATACTAAGAATCGTCATAAAAAGTGAACGACGATCGCTAAAACTGTGTTTGAATCCAAGTTTGGTTAGGATGCTCACAAGATAACCTCATCACGCGTAATCCGGCCATCTTCAATATGAATAATCCGATCTGCTTGCATAGCAATGTTTTCATCATGTGTGATAAGCATGATTGTTTGCTTGTCCTCACGATGTGACGCTTTCAACATCTCGAGTATTTCCTGAGAGTTTGCCTGATCTAAGTTGCCTGTTGGTTCATCAGCAAGTAGCAGAGATGGACGATTCATTAATGCTCGTGCAATCGATACTCTTTGCTGTTGCCCCCCTGACAGCTGACTTGGAAGGTGTGTAAGTCGGTCTTTGAGATTCAGACGGGTAACCAAGTCTTGGTAGTAATCGATATCGATCGGGGCTTGGTCAAGAAGTATGGGTAGTTTAATATTATCTTCAATATTGAGTATGGGAATAAGGTTATAAAATTGGTAGACAAGACCAATGTGACGTCGTCTAAAAATCGTCAGTTTTTCTTCGTCAAAAGCATCAACAGCCAGCCCATCAATCGTGATGTATCCAGAACTTGCAGTATCAACACAACCAATCATATGAAGCAGTGTTGATTTGCCACTTCCACTGGGTCCCATAATTGCGACAAACTCTCCTTTGTTTACTTTAAAAGAGACATCATCCAATGCCTTGACTTCGTGTTTCCCTTGTTTGTAGATTTTCGACAGATTCATGACATTAAGAATTTCCATGGTATCACCTCGTACCCTTAGTATAGAGAATCATGCATTCGTAAGTTCTTACGGTTGTGTCATATTTTGAAAGCGGAAGACAAATGTGTTTTCACCATCCACATACAAACGCCCCCTTGTTGATTCATTATCTCGCGTGCGAGGGATAGGCCGATACCAACACTCTCAGGATGCTTATTTGCACCACTGTAAAATCGTTCGAAGATTTTTTCGCGTTGAGAAATAGGGATAGCATCACCATCGTCGGAAATTCGAACTTCGGTAAAGAGGCCAATGCGTTGCGTTGTAATGGTAATGGTAGTCTTTGCATAGCGCAATTTATTACTCAATATGTTCTGGAATGCTTCCATTGTTTTATTTGGATCACAGAGTACAGCGTGGTTGGTGATGCTTGTATTCAATAAAAGATTGCTATTGTGTGCCAAGGGTTTGAATGTTTCTATTATCTCAAAAAGGTAGGGATCAAGTGGTGTAGGTCTCATATTAAAGTCCATGGTATGAGCATCCAACTGAACTAACTTCAAAAGCGACTTTACTAAGGAATCAAGGCGTGATATTTGGATGCGACTGTTTTGAACAAGCTCATCCTCTTGATTTTGTAATTCATTGAGAATCGATAATGAGGTGATGGGTGTCTTGAGTTGGTGAGAAATATCTTCCAAAGATTTATTGAGAAAGGCTTTTTGTGACACGAGTGCATCATTCATTGTTTTTTGATTGATGGTCGTCTTGTTGAGTTCGGCGTGAAGGATCGCGAGTTCACCCTCTACATATGCATCCAAATCATACGTATAGTCGCCACGATTGAGCGTCTTTAAATAGAAAGTCAATGATTCAATACGCCTAAGTTGATTGTGCAGGAAGATAAAGACAAGGATTAATGTCCCGGCAAAGGCAAGTCCAAGACTTAGCCATTCATAGTTCATTTTAAACAACAAAAAACACAACCCAAAAAGCAGTAAGAGTTGTATGAAAAGATTCTTTATTTTACGGTCGCGTATTATTTTCATAGATGAAGAATGTATCCTTTGCCATGGACTGTTTTGATTTCAATCTGAGTCCCCATTTTCTCACGTAAACGTTTGATATTGACCGATAAGGCATTGTCGGTAATGTAGGTATCATTTTCCCAGAGAATTTTATTCAATGCATCACGCAATACAAGCTCACCACGATGCTTGAAAAGTACAAGGAGTAGGCGGTACTCTTGAACGCTGAGTTGAACTTCGTTATTGTCAACGCGAACCGTCGCAGCATTCACGTCAATCGTGAGAGAACCGTATGCAAGCAGTCCAGAATTTGAACGCTTTGTGATTGCAAGAATGCGTCGTTTAAGTTCGGCCAATCGAAAAGGTTTTGTAATGTAGTCATCAGCACCCAAATCAAATCCTCGTAAAAGACTTGCTTCGTCATCTTGGGCTGTCAAAAAAATAATGGGTGCATTGGATACGCATCGAACCTGTTGGCATACTTGAAAACCATCCCCATCGGGAAGCCCAACATCAAGGATAAAGAGATCGAATGTGTTATCGAGGCATCGTTCCGCCTCTTGCATGGAAAACGCGACAGTTACGTGCCAACTGTCGAGTTCTAAAAATTTTCGCAACCCATAGACAATGGTTGGGTCATCTTCCACCAGTAAGATTTTCATAACTCTATTATACATGACTTTGAGACTGAATAAATGAGGATTTTGTCATATTTGCGCGTGTCTTTCACACAAGAGTGTTACACTTGGAATGGATCAGAGAGATGATATAATAACACCATTATTGAGTTTGCGAGGGAGAAAAACTATGTCAAAACATCGCATCGGATATGCTTGTATACCCATGTCAATTCCATATCGAACTACACGACGTATGAATCTTAAAGATTTCAATACACAAGGGTTCATTGAAAAGACAGGTGAAAATATCAATGACTTGTTGAAAATCTTGGAATGGAATCATTCACAAGGAATCACCATGTTTCGGATTAGTTCCGATATTATTCCATTTGGTTCCCACCCTATCAATACCCTTGCTTGGGATGAAATGTTTGAAGATGTGTTGTCACAATGTGGAGAATTTGTAAAGCAATCAGGGATGCGTGTATCCATGCATCCTGGGCAATATACCGTTTTAAATTCACCGGATGAGGGTGTTGTTGAACGGAGTATTGCTGATTTGGAATACCACTGTCGTTTTCTGGATGCTTTAGGTATCGATGATACCCATAAACTAATCCTCCATGTAGGGGGTGTTTATGGTGATAAAGAAGCAGCGATGAAACGGTTTATTGCAAATTATCCGCGCCTTTCGCAACGTGTACAATCCCGTCTTATTTTGGAAAATGATGAGCGTAGCTACACAATCGCAGAAGTACTCGATCTTTGTCGTGCTGTACAAATGCCAGCTGTCTTTGATAATTTGCACGATGCCATTAATCCATCCTCACTCCAGTTAGAAGAAGTACTATCGCAAGTGCGCCAAACATGGAAGCCTCAAGATGGTCCGGTAAAATTTCATTATTCTGATCAAGACCCCAACAAACAACGTGGAGCCCATTCGCAAACCATTGATACGCGCTCCTTTCTTGCTTATATGAAAACTGTAGATTCCTTTGATTGTGACATCATGCTTGAAGTTAAGGATAAGGAGCTATCAGTTCTGAAATTGAATCCGCTCCTGAGGGAACAGCGTGTTCACGAGCGAACTTCATTATGGGCTCGGTATAAATACCGTATAATGGAAACCGGTTATGCGAACTATAAACGATGTTCGGCTATGATAAACGATGGTACACCTCTTGATGAGATTGTTATTTTTATGGATGCGTGTCTTGAATTGCCGTTTGATGCAGGAAGTTTCCGCAATACAGCCGATCATGTCTATGGCTATGTCCGTAAACAAGTTAGTGATCGCGAAAAACAACAATATATGCTGCTTGTTGAGGATGTAAGTACGAATGCCGTTAAAATCAAGAAGTTACTTTCAAAACTAATGTATAAATATGATGAGAAGTATGTCCTTGATTCAGTGTACTTTGCCTATACAGATGTATATTCTTGAACTGTGTTTACAAAGACAGCCAATAGTATGGTAAAATAACTAATGAAGTTTTTAGAGGAGTAAGTGTACTATGAATGTAGAAGATTTCGATTTTTATCTCCCAGAGTCATTAATCGCTCAAACACCTGCCGCAAAACGCAGTGAATCGCGATTGCTTGTAGTCGACGGAATGCATGTTGAAGACAAACATTTCTATAATATTGTGGATTATCTTAACGATGGTGACGTTCTTGTTGTTAACAACACACGGGTAATTGCTGCTCGCTTGTTTGGTGAAAAGCCAGAAACGGGTGCTCATGTTGAATTGTTAATTCTTAAATTCGAAGACAAAACAGCAGAGTGTTTAGTTGGAAATGCCAAAGTGGTTAAAGTTGGAACAGAACTTAGCTTTGGTGAAGGGAAACTTAAGGCAATTTGTACTAAAGTTGGGGAAGAAGGAATTCGTTTCTTTGACCTAGAGTACGAGGGAATATTCTTAGAAATATTGGATGAATTGGGACAGATGCCACTCCCTCCATATATTCACGAACGTCTCGAAGATAAGGAACGCTATCAAACTGTTTATTCTAAAGTTGAAGGAAGTGCAGCAGCACCGACTGCGGGATTACACTTTACACCGGAAATTCTTGCCCAGCTTGAAGCAAAAGGTGTGACCATAGTTCCCATCACCCTTCATGTTGGACTGGGAACGTTCCGTCCTGTGAAAGTAGATAACATTCTTGAACATACAATGCACTCTGAAGAGTATTTTATGAGTCAAGAAACAGCGGATATCTTAAATGGTGCTAAAGAAGCAGGCCGACGCATTGTTGCTGTTGGAACGACTTCAGTACGAACATTGGAGACAATTATGACCGAACATGGTAAATTTGTTGCCGATCATAATGATAGCAAAATATTTATTTATCCAGGATATGAGTGGAAAGCAGTGGATGCAATCATTACAAACTTCCATTTACCCAAGTCAACCCTTATAATGTTAGTAAGCGCATTTGCAGGGAAAGAAGAAATTGAACATGCATACAAACATGCAGTCGATAAAGAATACCGATTCTTCTCGTTTGGAGACAGTATGTTTTTATCGCATAAGAAATAAAGGAGACAAGTATGGAACAAAAATATAAAGATCGCATACGCACTGTATTTCTGATTATTGGAATTCATTTGATCATATCTGTCATCTTTTTATTGGCAAATGGTGTTGGGCATCCCCTCTTGCGTTATGTAAAAGGATTCCCAGTTATCGTCCAAGTGTTGATAACAAGCATCTTTGCATTTCTAGTTTACGCGATTCCCGGATACCTTTTGGTTATCTCGAAATCAGATCGTAAGAATTTAATTAAAAATATAGACTTTGCAGTCGTGGTTCTCGGAGTCATTCTCCTCGCCGTATTTGTGGGTGTCTTTATTTATAGTTATGTTGTCTATCAAAAATCACCGTGGATATTCTACAGCATGCTTAATCCAATGTTTGGAAGTGTCTTGTATGAGAGTGCGGTTGTGCGAAGTTATGAAACACTCTTTTGGATTGTTTCGGCAGTGATTCCTGGGATGGGAATTTTATTTGGAATGTTTATTCGTTTGAAACAAGAAGGGGTTGTTGAATCGTGAAGCGTCATTGGACCGCATTATTTGTAGTTATTGCTGCAGGTATAATTTATAACCTTATGGAACGGTTTGTTCCTGTAGGGTGGGGATGGTTGTTAACATTTACATGGATGGTCATTTTATTGGTGTTGGGATACTTCTTATCACCCAATTCAAAACGAAACAATCGTTGGTTGGGAAAAGTCATTCTTTCCATCATTATTGTTTTAATCTTTGGTTATCGCCTGGATCTCTTTGCTGCTACAGAGTTTCGCAGTATGTTGAGTCTTGTTGGTTTAACCGGAAATTTTCTCGATTTGATCTTAATCTATTGTGGTTGGGCATTTTTCCAAGTCTAAAAGAGTCGAAAGACTCTTTTTTAGTGTATAATTAGGGAAATGAGGTAACGAAGATGAGATTGAAAAAGGACGCAAAGTTTGTATTCATAGGTGATGATACCCTTGCAGGATCACACTTTATTTCCCATATCAAAAAACAAGTTCCCAATCGTGAGATTATCAACAAATCCATGGCTGGAGATACGATGATGTCTCTGTTGGCGCGTATTGAGAGTGATGCGTTGGATGAAAAACCAGAGGTCTTGGTTATCATGATTGGTAGCAATGATATTTGGGAGAATCGTCATGATGTTATGCTTGGAACACTAGGGTCGATGCTTAACTTTGAAGATATGTATCGGTCAATGTTGCGTAAAGTTGAGGCACTTGATCCGCAACGCGTTATCCTTATTGAGCCTTTCTATGTGTCCTATCCTTCGTTGTATGATAATTTGCGTTATGATGCTTCAGACAAAATGTTTGTAGTTCGTAAACTTGCACGTGAATTTGGTTACAATTTTGTTGGTGCCGATGGTGTTTTAAACAGTGCTGCAATTAATACGCATCCTCGCAGCATTGTGAAACCGCGCGGACTTCAAGTCAGATCGAAGGGACAAATATTAATAGCAGAAGAAGTCATTAAACTATTTAGAGAATGGAGTATTGTATGATTGTATCAGGAAAAATTAGTGTTAAAGCAATATTGAAAGAGCGTAAGCGTGATATCAAGGCAGTGTATATCTTGGATAAACATCGTGATCGCGAAGCCCGTTATGTAGAGGGAATTGCGGAAGGTTTGAAAATTGTCAGACTTGATCGCCCAGCGATGGATGAATTGGCTGGAAATACCAGTCATGGTGGCTATCTTGTTGATTGTGGTGTTCGTAACAGCGAGGCTGTAACCACACTTAAAAAAGGTGACTTGTCACTCATGTGCATTGAAGGCGTTACCGATCCCTTTAATCTTGGCGAAATTTGTCGCACAATCGCTTCTTTAGGGTTTGATGGAATTATTACACCGAATTACGATTTTTATGAACACGAAGCCAAGCTGATTCGTGCGAGCGCGGGTGCAAGTGAATCGTTATGGTGGTGTAAATCAGACGACTTAGCGGCCGATATTGCAGCAATTCAAAACACAAAAACAACCATTGTCGCTGCACACCGTGGCGATGATAGTTTATCCCTAATCGATTATAAAATGCCAAAGCGTATTTGCATTTGTTTGGGTGGTGCATTACGAGGGTTATCAAGTAGTGTACTGGCACTGAGTGATGTCAATGTACGCATTGATTACGATGCGCGTGTATCCTTGAGTTCTGTTGGAGCAACATCTGTTTTTGCATACGAAAGATACCGTCAGAAAGGACGTCGATAATATGAAGTTAGCACTTGTTCAATTACGCGTAAAATCAAACAATACCAAGAGTAATCTTGCCCAAATGCAATCATTTATTGATTTGCATCGTGATGCAGCCGATATTATCGTATTTCCTGAAATGAGTGTGGGTGGTTACATGATTGGTGATCGCTATGAAAATGAAGACGCAATGAACGAGTTACTTGCTTTAAACGAGACATTGCGAGCAATGAGTAAAGGGACCGCGCTTATTTGGGGTAATGTGCAACGTTTGGATGATCAACTCTTCAATGCTGCATACTTCGCTATTGATGGTGAATGGGCAACTCGAGATTCTGGAACGGATGCAGGTTTTTATCTTAAACACTTGTTGCCAAACTATGGTTTTTTTGATGATCGTCGTTATTTTGAGGCCGGTCAAGGAAACTTTGAACCGTTTAATTATAAGGGTGAAAAAGTATCCATTCAAATTTGCGAAGACTTATGGGATATGGGCCACGCGTTTTCTCCAACACAGAAAATGCTGGCATACAACCCCGATGTTGTAATTAATATTTCGGCATCTCCTTGGGTAAAGCAAAAAGAAGCCATGCGATTGAACAACATACGTCGTCAAAAATCATCGGTACCGTTTGTTTATGTAAATAATACCGGGATGCAAAATAGTGGAAAGAATGTTGTGCTCTTTGATGGAGGGTCACTTGTGGTTCATAATGACATAGTTTACCATCTGAGTGATACATTTGAAGAGACATCGGCAGTTGTGGATATTCATAATTTCCCTGCACAGGCATCAATTTGTGACAAGAAACTCTACAATGCCCTAATTCATGCAATTCGCTACTTTGATGAAGAAACGCTAGCATACGGTCCAAAATGGATTGTGGGTGTTTCCGGTGGATTGGATAGTAGTGTCACTATTGCACTTCTTACACAAGCCCTTGGAAAAGAACGCATTCTAGGTGTAACGATGCCAAGTAAATTTACGCGCGACATTACAAAAAACAATGCCTACCATCTCAGTGAGAAGTTGGGATTTGAATTCAAAGAAATCCCAATTGGCGAAATGGTAGATGCTACTGTTAATAGTTTGAGTTATGGAGACTATAATACTGTTGAAGGGTTAAGTTACGAAAACATCCAAGCACGACTTCGTGGACATACGCTAATGAGTGTTTCAAGTCTTGTGAACGGTGTTGTATCTAACAATGGCAATAAAATTGAAGTTGCCTTGGGTTATGCAACCTTATATGGGGATGCTATTGGCGCGTTGGCAATTTTGGGAGACCTCACTAAAATGGAAGTGGGAACCGTCGCCCGTGAACTCAATGAAATTTTAAAGGATGAAGTTGTACCTGCTAACCTTATTCCCAGTGATGAGGAAACTCATGTTGAATGGGGATTTGCACCGAGCGCTGAACTTGCGGCCGATCAATTTGATCCCATGAAATGGGGATATCATGATCGAATCATCCAACATCTCATGACAGATTCTCTCGAAGCACTTCTTACATCCTATTTGGATGGAACAATTTATCATACCCCAATTGGTAAATATCTATTGGGTTACGGATTCGATAATCCAGAGGCCTTCGTTCGTGATATTCAATGGGTTGTGCGCACAATGAATACGGCAGTTTATAAGCGGATTCAAATGCCGCCAATTGTCTCAATTAGCGATCATGCGTATGGACTTGCATACCGTGAGAGTCAAATGCCTTTACACTATACTGAAAACCAAGAGGCGCTGTTTGCGGCAATTCTTGCAATGTAAATCTGAAACTCATACAGTCACGTATGAGTTTTGTTTATAGTGTATGTTGTCTTGGTTGGCTAATACATTTGTGAAAGACTAATGAATTCGGCGTATACCAATTGTTATTGCAAAGAAATTAGACTATAATGAACAATGAACAACGTTCAGTACCGAACGATGTCGAATAGACACTCAACGTAAAAATATGATTTGTAGTGGTTATTTTAGTAATTTATTGAGAAAGAAGAGGTAATGTATGAAACGAATCCTGTCAAATATGAAGCCATTCATAATGCTTGTATTGGTTGCGATTTCCTTGCTATTTGTACAAGCATGGGCAGATCTCAAACTTCCAAGTTACATGTCGGACATTGTTAACGTTGGTATCCAACAATCGGGTATTGACCATGCAAGTCCAACAGAAATGAGTCAAGATGGTTTCAACTTGATTGCGGCGATTCTTCCTGAGGCTCAGGCTTCAGAATTTAAGGCTGCTTATACAGTTGAGGGTGATCGTGCCCTATTAAACGATAATGTTGATCGTGAGTCTTTGGATATTTTGATTGGGGAGTCAATTTGGACCCTCATGAATCTTGATATACCAGGTGCTCCTTCAATGGAAGGTCAAATTGCTGAAGATTTTGATATTCGTGAAATCTATCCGGCAATTCCATATTTCCAAATGCTTGATGAGAGCACAAAAGTTGCTGCTTATCAAAAAGCTGCCGACATGCCAGATGCACTTAAAGCGCAAACAGGGATTGTCTTAGCGAAAATGCTTTATGCTGAAATTGGTACTGAAGTCGGTACCTTGCAAAAGAACTACATTATGACAACCGGTGTTCAGATGATGGGTGTTACACTTATCGGTGTCGTAGCCGCAGTCTTAGTTGGTTTGGCTGCAACACGAACAGGAGCAGGATTCTCAAAACGCTTGCGACGCCAAGTTTTTGATAAGATTGAAAATTTCTCGAGTGAAGAATTTGATGAGTTCTCACAATCGTCGATGGTCGTTCGTACCGTTAACGATGTGTCGCAAGTTCAAATGATGATTATGATGTCGATTCGTATCTTCTTCTATGCACCGATTATGGCTGTTGGAGGGATCATTGCGATTATGAACCGAGCTGACTCCATGACATGGATTATCGCAGCTGCATGTGGCGCACTTTTGGTCGTCTTGATGCTTGTTTACTTTATCGCTGTACCTAAATTCAAAATCCGTCAAACACTTGTTGACCGTTTGAACTTAGTCTTTAGAGAGAACCTTAGTGGTGTTATGGTCATCCGTGCTTTCGGAAATAAAATTTTTGAAAAGAAACGTTTTGACAAAGCCAACACAGATGTTGCCGATTTAACACTCTTTGTAAACCGTGTAATGTCCATGATGATGCCAATTATGATGCTAATCATGAACTTAACCGTTGTGGGAATTATTTGGTTTGGTGCTGGAGAAGTATCCGATGGATTTATCCAAATTGGAGACATGATGGCATTTATGCAATATGCAATGCAAATCATTATGGCGTTCTTGATGATCGCAATGATCTTTATCTTTATTCCAAGAGCAATGGTTTCCTTACACCGTATTAATGAAATTTTAGAAACAGAAAATACAGTAAACGATCCAAAACAACCCCAAGCATTTATCGAAGACAAACGTGGATGGGTTGAATTCGAAAACGTTAACTTCAAGTATGGTGATGCTGATGAATATGTTTTAGAAAACATTACCTTGACAGCAAAACCAGGACAGACCACAGCATTCATCGGTTCAACCGGAAGTGGTAAGTCAACACTCATTAACCTTGTACCGCGTTTCTACGATGTATCCGATGGGGTCGTTCGTGTTAACGGCGTTGATGTTCGTGATATTGATCAAGACAAACTCCGTGATGAGATTGGTTATATTCCCCAAAAAGGAATCCTCTTAACAGGAACTGCTGAATACAACTTGAAATATGGCCGTCCTGATGCTACGGATGAAGAAGTGAGAAAAGCACTTGAAGTTGCTCAAGCAACATTCATTCTTGATAAAGAAGACGGCTTAAACTATGAAATTGCCCAAGGTGGAACCAACGTATCGGGTGGACAAAAACAACGCCTCAGCATTGCGAGGGCCCTTGTTAAAGATGCACCAATTTATATCTTTGACGATAGTTTCTCAGCGTTGGACTTCAAGACGGATCAATTGCTCCGTAAAGCCATTCATGAAAACTACGGTGGTGCAACATTACTTATCGTTGCGCAACGTGTCAACACAATCCTTGATGCTGATCAAATTGTAGTTCTTGATAATGGTGCGGTTGTTGGGATTGGTACCCACCATGAATTATTAAAATCATGCCCGACATACTATGAAATCGCGGCATCACAATTATCAGAGGAGGAATTAACATATGGCACGAAATAGAACCCATGTTCCTACTGGTAAACCAAAAGATTCGAAAGCTGCAATGAAAAAACTCATTGCCCTGATTAAACCCTATCGTGTACGATTCACAATGGTAATTATTGCTGCACTCGTTTCGACGGTGTTGGCAATTGCAGGACCTAAGATTCTTGGACAAGCAACAACTGTTCTCTTTGAAGGATTGGTTGCTCGTGTTCAAGGTTTGGGTGGTGTTGATTTTGACGAAATTGGTCGCATACTCATTATCTTAGTTGCGATTTATGGATTCAGTTTCCTCTTTAGTGCAATCCAAGGTTATGTAATGGCGGGGATTTCCCGGGGAATTACATTCAAACTTCGTAAAGATATGCACGAAAAGATTGAAAAATTACCATTAAGCTACTTTGATACAACTACTGTTGGGGAAGTCTTATCATTGGTTACCAATGATATTGACGTCATTGACTCAAACTTAACCAGCAGTCTGACTCAGATTCTGACATCCGTTACAACAATTATTGGTGTCTTGATTATGATGATCTCAATCAACTGGCAAATGACCTTAGCAGCACTTCTTGTCTTGCCAATCTCATTTGGAATTATTATGTTTATCTTTGGAAAGTCTCAAAAGTACTTTACTTCACAACAAGCCAACCTTGGTGACATCAACAGTCATATTGAAGAAATGTACAGCAGTCATGTCTTGATTAAAGCCTATAATGGTGAAGCAACTGCAATGCAACAATTTGATGAAATCAACGATCGTTTGTATGCATCTGCTTGGAAGTCAAACTTCTTCTCAGGACTTGTTCAACCTATCATGAACTTCGTTGGGAATGCTGGGTATGTTGTTATCAGTATTCTTGGTGGATGGTTTGCAACCCAAGGAATCATTAGTGTTGGGGATATTCAATCCTTTGTTCAATACATGCGTAACTTCTTAAACCCAATTGCACAATTGGGAAGTATTTCATCACAGTTCCAACAATCCATTGCGGCTTCAGAACGTGTATTTGAATACTTAGAGCAACCAGAAGAGGTTGCAGAAACAACGGAAACACACGACTTATCAAAAGTTAAGGGTGAAGTAACCTTTGATCATGTACACTTTGGATATGTTCCACAAACAACAATCATTAATGACTTTAGTGCTGAAGTGAAGCCGGGTCAAAAGATTGCGATTGTCGGCCCAACAGGTGCAGGTAAGACAACGATTGTTAAGTTATTGATGCGCTTCTACGATGTCACCTCTGGATCAATTAAGATTGACGGTGTTGATATTCGCGATTACCAACGTTCAGAATTGCGTGAACTTATTGGAATGGTTCTTCAGGATACATGGCTCTATAGCGATACCATTATGGAAAATATTCGCTATGGGAAACTTGAAGCTAGTGATGAAGATGTATTAACAGCTGCTGCCAAAGCACAAGTTGATCACTTTGTCCGAACACTGCCTGAAGGCTACAATACGGTTCTTAACGAAGAGACATCTAACGTGTCGCAAGGTCAAAAGCAATTATTGACCATCGCACGTGCAATCCTCGCTGATCCTAAGATTCTTATCTTGGATGAAGCAACAAGTTCCGTCGATACACGTACTGAAGTGTTGATTCAACGTGCACTCGATACCCTCATGGAAGGACGTACAAGCTTTATTATTGCCCACCGTCTCTCTACAATTCGTGACGCAGATTTGATTCTTGTCATGGATAAAGGGGATATTGTTGAAATGGGTAACCACGAAGAACTCCTTAAACAAAATGGATTCTACGCGGTTCTCTATAACTCACAATTTTCAGAAGATTAAGAAAGTAAGTAAGGTCCTTGATACTCTCCGGAGTCAGGGGCCTTATTTTATGACAAAGGAGTCAATGTCAAAGAAATTAGCGCATTTGACCAATAAAGTTTATTGTTGAAAAGCGAAAACATGCCTATAATTTCTAAGGAGGTGCACAATGACACTGGGAGAACGATTTATAACATTAAGAAAAGAAAAAGGGTTTACACAAGATGATGTCGCGGACCGCCTTAACGTGAGTCGACAAACAATCTCGAATTGGGAAAATGGCAGTGCAGCACCCAGTATACAGAAGGCGAAGGAGTTAGCGGCTCTGTATCAAATCAGTCTTGATGCGATGGTTGGGAACGCACCCATTCATAAGCCACACAACAACCTAATGAAAGCCTGGGAAGGCAAAGTGTGCAAGGTGTTAATGACGGGTGATTATGTGAGTGCCAATGCGCTTCAGTATCCAGCACGAGTGATTGAGGTAGATGATGAGTGGATAACACTGGAGTTTCAAAAGAAGAAAGGACAACGCGAAACAGAAATAATGAATATCGAAACAATCAAAGGGCTCATAGAAGTGGGGGATGAAAGATGAATGCATGGTACTTTGCGATACCTGCATTTATTTGGGTAATGTTTGAAATATCGGAACTTAAAAGTCGCATTCGCAAATTTGATGGCGGACAGAAGACGATTGATGAGCAGTTACAACGAAGTGTAGGAATGACAATAGTCGTAAATATAGAAGATATTATTGATGTACGCATTGCACGCACCAAGAGCGCATATACTGAGGTGACAGTGAAGGAGGTTTCGCTTCCGTGGTGTCTTTTGGAATTTCAAACAAATAAAGATGGCCCTCTGACGGTACTGTTGCGGAGTGAATGCATCCAAACCATTATTGGAAAAGCGATAGATTAATTGTGAGTTTCAGAGTATCGTTTTCATATCACTTGCAGTATAATTAACATTAATGTGAAGGAGATTGATTATGAAATACGACACGTTATTGATAGATATCGACAATACCCTATTTGATTTTGATGCAGCTCAAGACATTGCGTTTGAGAAGGTGTTAGAGGATTTGGGAATTCCTTATTCAGAAGCAATTAAGCAAAAATACTTAGAAACAAGCCACAGTCTGTGGAAAGGGTATGAAGAAGGAAGAAACAGCAAGGATGATATTTGGAACAAACGCTTTGTCATCACGACAGAAGGTTATGATGTTCCATATACCGGACTTGAAATGGATGATATGTTCCGGGCTCACTTGGCAGCAAATAATATTTACATGCCATACGCTGAAGAATTCTTACAAGCAGTTGCTGATGATTTCCGTCTTGTCGTTGTGACAAATGGTGTATCCGAAACACAATTTCTTCGCTTGAAGAATGCAGGGATCACCGATTTGTTTGAACTTGTTGTCGTGTCATCAGACACCGGATATGCAAAACCCCACAATGGATTCTTTGATTATGCCTTCGATCGACTTGATAATGTTGATCTTTCAAGAACCTTGATTCTGGGTGATTCGCTCACTGCGGACATGCAAGGTGGTATTAATGCAGGGATTTCCACATGTTGGTACAATCCAAAGGGCGTCGAAAATACGACAACTATTGGCGTTGACTATGAGGTTCATGATTTACGCGATGTACTCGAGATTGTACGATAAGTGAATCTCTGCTTGTGCTAAATACCGCGAAACGTTATAATGTTTCTATAAAGGCGGATGTGTCATGACTCAAAAAAATACAAAAAAGAAAAACGATAATAAAAAAAACAATTCTTCTTACAACAAAGCGGTGCTTATGAGTATTGTTCTATTGTTTATGGGAATTTTCGATAAAATACTTTATCCAAACAATGATTGGCCACTTTTGAGAATGGCAAACTATATTGTCATGTTGGCATTGTTTATAGCGATCGTAATGCAATTCATTAAAATGATGAAAGATGGAAAAAAAGGCAAGTAGGTATACTTGTCTTTTTTTTATACTCTTAGAAAAAGTCTTCGGAAATAACACCATTAACCTCAGGTATCTCATCCATAAGTAATGCTTCAACGCCACCCTTAAGTGTATAGTCGATGAGGCCACAACCAATGCATGCACCCAACAGGCGAACCGTAACGATTCCTTTGTCATCAACACTGACAAATTCCATATCACCACCATCACGTTGGATGTAAGGGCGGATTTTATCAAGTGATCTCACAATCCGTTCTTCTAAAGTCATGTCTATCACCCCTGAAAAAAGTATAGTATAGATGCAGTGATAAAGCCAAGTAAGAAGCCCCCAATAACCTCAACCCATTTGTGACCCAATACTTCTTTGATTTTTTCACGATAGACTGGATTTTCAAGTGTGGTCTGTGTTAAGACTTCGATATCTTGGATAAGTTGTTTGGTCATTTTGATATTTTGGCCAGCATAGTAACGAACATTCGCTGCATCATAAATAACGGTGAGAGAGAAAACCAATGAGATAAAGAAAAATTGTGATTGAAAATTTGAAAGATACCCATATGCCATGGTTAAACCCACGACAAGTGACGTGTGTGAACTTGGAAATCCACCACTTTCAAAGATGAAACTTAAATCTTTCTCGCCTGTTCGTAAATAATAGAAAAATGGTTTTAATAATTGCGCGAGAAGGTTGGCGACAACGGCCGATATAATTGGATATAAATTTGAACTCATAGTTTCACCTCGGACTTTTATTATATCATACAAATTTGGATGTGTTATAATATCTATGATATTGAGGTATGAAAATGAAACGTATGTATGCAAATGGACAAATTGTTGAAGGTTTAATTACAGGAATTCAACCGTATGGCGCGTTTGTGGCAATTGATGAGAATACGACCGGATTGATTCACATTTCAGAGATATCTGATGATTTTGTTCGTGATATTCGTCAATTTGTAACGCAAGGAGAACATATTGTTGCCAAGATAATTGATGTCAGTGAAGGACCGCACCAGTTGCGCTTGTCTTTAAAAGCGCTGAATTATTCCTCACGCCGTAATCGCGTTGATAAAGAATACAAGCGAACTTTGCTGCCCAAAGATGACATTGGCTTTGAGACACTTGCGCAAATGATGCCTCAGTGGTTGAAACAAAAGGAGACAGACATGGTTAAAGTTGATTTATCACACGCTCTATTAAAGGGCAATGTATTGGATCACCAAAGTGAAGTAACACGAATTCATGAGATGATCCACAATCGTACCGGACGCGGTAATGATTATCTTGGTTGGTTAGACTGGGCAGATACATATGACAAGGATGAGTTTGCACGCATTAAAGTTGCGGCACAACGCATTCAAGATCAAGCAGATGTACTTTTAGTTTGCGGTATTGGTGGTTCTTACCTTGGTGCTCGTGCAGCGATTGAGATGTTACAAGGGCCCTATCCAAAGAATAACTTGGAAATAATCTATGTTGGGAACACATTCTCATCGACAGCAATTGTACGTATCTTAGACTATATCAAAGATAAACGCGTTGCACTAAATGTCATTTCAAAATCTGGAACAACTACTGAGACAGCGCTTGCTTTCCGCTTGATTCGCCAATTTATGGAAGAAAAATACGGGGAAGCAGAAGCAGCAACACGCATTTATGCAACAACAGATGCTGAAAAAGGATTGTTAAAACCACTGGCTGATGAAAAAGGCTATGAAACATTCGTGATTCCTGATGATATCGGCGGACGTTTCTCAGTCATCACACCAGTAGGGTTGTTGCCAATCGCTGCTGCGGGAATTAGCATCGATGATTTCATGCAAGGTGTTAAGGACGCTACATTTGAACTCAACAACCCTGCACTTGAATCCAACCCAGCGTATGTCTATGGTACTGTCCGTAACATGCTCTATAATGATGGCAAAGCAGTAGAAATGTTTGTGAGCTATGAAACTCATCTTGTGTATCTTGCGGAATGGTGGAAACAACTTTTTGCCGAATCTGAAGGTAAAGAAGGTAAAGGCTTACTACCTGCGAGCGTAAACTTCTCAACGGATCTTCATTCTTTAGGACAATTCATCCAAGATGGAACAAAGAATATATTTGAAACCGTCGTCTTAATTGATAATCCAATGGAAGACACAACGGTTCCAACCGAAGCAAATGATCTCGATCAAATGAATTACTTAGCAGGTAAGAGTTTGAACTGGATCAACGAGAAAGCATTTGAAGGTACATTGGAAGCGCACGAAATTACCGGAGGCGTACCAAATATAATTTTATCCATTGAGAAAGCAGATGCTTACCATTTTGGATACTTGGTATACTTCTATTTCAAAGCACTTGCTATGTCGGCGTACATGCTTGATGTAAACCCATTTGATCAACCAGGTGTTGAAGTCTACAAGAAAAACATGTTTAGACTCTTAGGAAAATAAAAAGAAAAGAAACTCATTCGAGTTTCTCTTTTTTTATACATGACTTACCAGGAATAGAGCGTGATAAGTCTTTTTTTAGGAAGTGCATTCAATGGAGATTGATTCTATGAAACGTTAACGATGGCACTCGTTAAGTGTTTTATTATTATTGACTTCCGAATAATATTATCGCCTACCAAAACAATAATATTACTGTGAAAACTCACTCTCATATTATACATAAAAAATGAGAGATTTCATATCAAATGACCCACAAGTGATAATATATTATCAGAATGACATTAGAAAAGTCGGAATTGGTCCGACTTTGTGAAAGAAATATAATATTATCGCAAATACTCTTCTTTTAATTCATTGGGTTGAATGACAGAAAAGTCGATGTGGCAGTAACCTCCAGGATTGCCTTCAAGGTACATTTGGTGTTCGGGTTCAGCAACTACAAAATTTTCTAAGGGTAAGACTTCCGTTACAATGGTATCTTTGTAATTAGCTTTGATACTGTCAATGTATTGGTTTATAGTATCGTTATCCTGATCGTTAGTATAGTAGATTCCTGTGCGATATTGTGTTCCAATATCATTCGCCTGACGGTTTCTTGTTGTGGGATCAATCATTCGGAAGAGATGTTCGAGAATTTTATCCAATGAAATTACCGTTTGATTGTAAGTAAGCATAACGGCTTCAACATGTCCCGTTGTCCCACTGCATACCTCACGATATGTCACAGAGTCTCCATTTCCATTTGCATAACCAACTTGCGTATCAATAATACCTTTGAGTCGGTGGTAGTATTCCTCGACGCCCCAAAAACAGCCGCCTGCAACGACGATGTGTTTAAAATCTCGTGTAGTCATAATATAAACCTCCATGTGTAGGAATATTGTAGCATAGAAATTAAAAGATGCTTCCGTGGAAGCATCCGTGAAATGGCTCAGTGGTCTAATCTGGCCAATCATCAACACGCACGATGGAGTATGAATGTTGATCGAGCGAAGTGCTCTTGAGACTATAGTAATTGTTGAACTTATTTTTCTCATCAAGAGCTTGTTAATTTTTGGTTAAATTATCGATGTTTATGATACAATTCAACCATTGGAGGAAAATTTATGAGTGAACTAATTAATTTTCGTGACTTTGGGGGATATCCCACTACAGACGGACGTCGCGTAAAAAAAGATATTTTCTTCAGATGTGGATCCTACCGCGATTTGACAGAAGAAGACCGTCATTACATTAAATCATTGAATATTCAAAACTTGTGTGACTATCGCGAACGACATGAAATTGACAAAGACGAGCGTCAAAGCGAACTCTCAAAGCGAGTCCATACGATTTCAGCTTCGGAACATTTGGGTGCTTTTGAAGAAGACCCACAAGCACCATACACGGTTCTTTCTACAGAGGGGATGATTGAATTCTACGAGCGTCTCGTATTTGATAACCCTGCATACATTAATGTTTTTGAACTCTTGCAAAATGAGAATGCAGTTCCCTATCTTCATAACTGTACGGCTGGGAAAGATCGCACAGGGATTGCCAGTGCTCTTATCTTACTCGCATTGGGTGTGGATGAGGAAATCGTGATGTATGACTACTTGAAGTCGCTTGAAGCATTTGATGCGATATTGGAAAATGAAGTACGTCGTTTAAAACCGAATCGTACGACTGAGTCCCTGTATCATAAAATGCCGGGAATCATTGTGAAACCTTCATATTTGTTGGCGGCATTTGAAACAATAAAAGAAAAGTATGGCGACTTTGCGACATACTTTGAAAAAGAATTCTCATTGGATGAACAGGGACTTGAGTCCTTGCGTCTTCGGTTTACAGAATAGGTGCAACGCACCTTTTTTATTGCTTAAGATTAATCGAAAGCTGACGAGAATCGCGTGTTTCTTCGAGAATGGAATCGAAATATTCGAGTGTCATTTCAAACTCACGTTCAACCACTAGTTTATATCCCGTGAGATTACGGAAATATTCAGGATCTGTAATGGCTCTCCCGGCAAAATACTCGAGATTAAGAAGTGCAAATGTGTGTGCGACTTCTTCTTTCTCAGCTTCTGTAAAGTACTCAGTATCCCATCCACGCAAACGCTTATCGAAGGCGAGTTCATAGAAGAATGTTTCTGCTTTCTTATCAAAACCTTCAACGCCAGTATTTATACTTTGGGTTTTATAGTTTGCATTGAGATCTTGATCAATATCAAGGACTCCAAACTGTAATGGATAGACACTAAGAGCTCCGGACGCAATGTCATACAGCTCACCCTCGCTTGTTTTTGAGATGCTTTGAGTATGGATGTGTCCTGAGAATGCCAGTTTTACATTGTATTCAATAAGTAGTTTTCGCAGACGCGGTGCATTGTTGACGGTAAAACCTTCATAGATGAGTTGGCTATGATTCATGATGTTGTGGTGCATTGCGAAGAGGGGAGTAATGTTATTCTTTTTGGCTTCGATAAGTTGACCTTCCAACCAGGCATATGTCTCATCGGATAATTCGCCACTCAGAAGGTCGCCAGTATTTGCTTCCATCATAAATAACCAAACATCCTTAGAAAGTGGTGCAACATAGCTCAATGAATCCTTGTCCATTGGATTGCTTGGTGCAAACCCTTGGTTTTCGTATATTCTTGCGAATGTTAATGAGTCGACACTTTCGACCTTACTCACGCTGTCTTCATTATAGCGTCGAGCGTTAGGGTTATTGAGGTCGTGGTTCCCGGCAGTAACAAGTACTTGAATTCCAGCATCGGTAAGAATGTTCAGTTTTGCAGCGAGGTCTTCGTGGCTTTTTCTCTCGCCATTTAATGTAATGTCGCCCGTTAGAACAACTGCGTTGGGTTTCAATGCTAACATATTGTTGATGAATGCATCGGTAATAAGTTCCATATCAAGGAGCATTTTACCATCCCCTTTACGTACGGAAGATTCAAAGAAAGCTCCTTCAGTAATCAGTTCGGGACTGAGATAATGCAAGTCGCTCGCGAAAACAATGCGTAAATCTTTAATATCGGTTTGAATATTAGTATCTATGGTTGCGACGTGGTCCGCTGGTTTTTGAGTACAGCCAACCAGTATTGTTGCAAGTAGTATTAATAAAAGTCGTTTCATATTTTTCCTACCATTTCTCATACTATTGTATCACTTTTTGGAGAAATAAATTTACGCGGGTTGATTTCTTGTGTGACTGCTTAGAATAAAATATAATTAAATCAGTAATAAATGGGAGGGGAACATATGAAAAAAGATTTTGACCAATTTGGTGGCTTGATGTGGTGTGTATATGGACTTGAAATACTGATTGCAGTCTGGTTTGGTTTGTTATTATTCAGTGACTTACGAATATATCTCATGAGTGACCCAGGGATGGTCCGTGTTGGGGAATTTGCACTGTATGCGATGATCTTATCGGGAATCACGTTTGTCATCGCAATTGGACTTGTTGCGGTCTTTAAACTTAAAGGAAAATTCTTTTATAACTTGGTGCGATGGCTTATGATTGCTCAGATTGTAATACTTGTAATATTCGCAGTTGTTGTTATTGTCCATGCATTAATTTACAAACTTAGTATGAATCTTTGGATGTACCTTGTCCCGTTAGTGGTTCAACTTGTTTGCCTAGGTTACTTCACAAGATCTGGTCGTGTGAAAGTATACCACCGTATTGAAAGCACTCACGTTAATTAATCATTAAAGAAAGCGCCTGACAAAGGCGCTTTCTTTATGATTATACATTGTCGTCTTTGTGACGTCTTCTTACAATGAAGAATAACAATCCAGTAAATGCTGCGAGTCCCCCTACACCAAGTGCAATCGGAAGTGGAGATGCCGAAATGTTTTCAATCGTTAGTGTAAACGGTGAAGGTGCATTTGTTTGTGGTGGTGTTTCTCCTTTCGTTGTTGTGACAGGAACTGCATCAGGTTTTTCAGGTGTTGTGATAGTTTCTTTTTCAGGTGCTGTATCAGGTTTTGTGTTCGGCGTTAGGGTACCGATTGGTTTTGGTGTGGTACCGGGTTGTGGTGTTTTGGGATTTGTGCGTTGATTCAATTGTGTCTGTGCGCGATCGATTTCAGTGTTTAGAGTGTTTCGCAATGTTCCATTTGGAATAAGCCCAATGAGTTCCTTCACGGCATCGATGTGTGATTGGGTAACATCACTTCGCAATGTGTTCTGTGCTGTGAATAATCCGTTTGCACGATCTCTTGCTGTAACCATCGCGCTTAAGGTATCAAGAGAGTTTAAAAGGGCTGATTTATTTGGAGAATCAGACAACAATTTAACATCGTTACGGAGTGCGTTAATTTGCGCTTCGGTGAGTCCTTTTGCGATATCATCTTTCTTACTGTTGGCAAACAATGCATCACGTTGTGTTTCGAGTTGTTTGATGGCATCATTGTAGAATCGTTGTTCCAGTTTTGCTTTTGCACTATCCAATTGTTGTTGGAATGAGGAACGCGTTGTTGGATCACTAATGTCGTTGAGTCGTTGCATTAATGTATCAATGTATCCTTGAGTCACTCCAGGCTTCAACGCTCCACCACTATAAAGGTTATTGATGTCTGATTGCATTTGGTTCGTAAGATATTGTTGTTTCGCATTGCGAACCTGCTCTAATAATAAATCCTTAATGTTACCGTTCGGTAAGTTGTTGACGCGATCACTTAATTCATTTATTTCCAAAAGTGTTACGCGTGGTTTAAGGGCATCATTCTCAAATAAAGCTGCGATATCTCCAGTAAGGATTCGATTCGTGAGCAATTGTTCAGCCCGGGTAAGTTCTGCTATGAATGCACTGCGATCTGGGTCTGATAAAACTGTTGCATTCTCAACGCGAGTTTGGAGTGCGTCAATCGTTGTTTGTGTCACGTGAGTCTCTAACTCGTTATCTTCAGTAAAGAGACCTTCAATCGCGGTACGAATGTCACGTGTTGTAAATTGTTGGCGTGCGTCGTTTAATTGTGAGACGAGCGCTGTTTTAATCGGTCCATCTTCGAGCAATTGTATACGCGCATCCAAGGATTGCAATGTCTGTGATGTAACAGAATCGACAAGGATTCCATCATCGAAAAGAGCAGCAACATCGATCTTTAAATTGTGCTCAGTTAAGAGACGTGTTGCGGTAGATAGATTGTTAAGAAGCGTTTCTTTGTCGACAGTGAGTAAGTGTTCGTTATCACCGATTGCTTCGATCAAGGCATCAATTTCTGCTTGTGTAAGTGGAAGCTTGATTGCTAAATGAGATTCATCTGTAAAGAATGCATCCACTGCGTTGGTGAAGTAAATATTGAAATATTGTGCCTTGGCGCCCATGATGCGATCAATAAGGGCTGTTTTCAATGTGGTATTGATAACGGTATTTTCACTTACTTTTGCAAGGAGTGTATCCAGCGCTGCTTCGCTGACGGATGCTTTGATTACACCATCCTCGAAGAGGGCGTCAACCTCTTGTGTTAACGTGCGTTCGATTAATAGTTTCTTTGCGTGATTGAGGCTTGTTTGTAAACTTGCCTTATTCGCATCATTTGTAACTCCGTCAATCAATGTTTGAATTGCATCAATTGATAGTGCTGTTGATGTATCCTTAAGGGCGGTAAGCGATGAATCTGTGTAGAGAGCTTTAATTTGATTGCTGAGATCGGTCATGGTGTCATCATCTTTAATTTCAGTGTTCCGTTGAGATACTTCAGCCAGTTTATCCAACAATCGATCTTTCATTGCTCCCTCATCCATAGCGGTAATGGTTTGAATGGCACTTGTAAGTGACGACTCACTAATTGGCTCTTTTACTGTTGCCATTGTTGCATCTGTAAAGAATGCACTCACAAGTGTTTGTTTATCAAGGAAGTTTTGCAATGTTGCTAATGTATCCGCGATTTTTGTGTATAGCGTTGGAGAAATGAGGCTTTGATAATCTGCGAAATCAGCAAATCGAGATTTCAATGCATCTAATTTTGTTTGTGTTAAATCAGGTGTAATATCATCATAATTTGTATCCGTGAAGTATGCGAATACATCGGTGTTGAGCGTCGTTGCATGTGCTGTTAATGTTTCGTATAGACGTGTTCGCATTGCAGCAAGATTCACAGTTTCGGCATGCCCTGCTTCTTTCATGCCGTTTAAAGTGTCGAGTGCAGTATCGAAGGTCGTAAAATCAAATGCAGTATTCAATGTAGTAAGCGCATCTTCGATAGTGATAATATCATTCCCGCGTTTAATGAGTGCATCAATTGTTTGATAGCGTGCTGTACCTGAGGAGGCACTCAGTGTAGCGAGTTCAGTCTGCGCTTGTACAAGTGCAGTGCGAGCTGTTGTAACATTCTTTAATTTATAACTGTTGTTATTGATGGCGTCACCACTGTCAAACAGATCTTGAACAATTCCCAGTAAGTTTGCCAAGGTTGTTTGTTGGACGAGTTGTTCTTTGGCGTTATCAATCTGTCCTTGCAATTCGGTTTTAACTTCAGAATCATCCAGTAAATTCACTGCCGTTTGTGCTGCTGCGATTTCAGTCTGAGTGAGAGTTTCCTTAATGGTGATTCCATCTGCCTCAAAAAGGGCGTTGACTTTAGTTGTGGCATCGTTAATGAGTGCCGCACGTTTTGCATCGTACTGTGTTTGTGCGTCGTTTACTTTTGTTGCCAATGCGTCTTTAGCAGGCCCCGCAGGGAGTTGTGTCACGGCTGTCCGTGCTGTATCAATTGCGGTTTGCGACAGTCCGTCGACAATCACTAGAGGTGCTTGTGTAGGGTTTTTGAAGAGTGCATCAACAAGTGATGTTGCATTTACCAAGTCGGTTGCATTAATTGCAGTTGATAATTTGTTTACTAAGGCTGCTTTCTTGGTTTCGTCAACACCCGTCAAACCCTGAATCGTTTCTAAGAGCGATTTTGCGATATCGAGATTTTCCGCAGCGATGAGTCCATTTGAAGTGATGAGTCCATCGACATTTGCAGTCCAATAATCCAACTCTTTCGCAGTTATTTTTCCAAGGAGCTCGGTGTAGACTTTTGGATTGCTAGTTTTAATGGCGCGTAGATCTTCTTTTATCGTTAATACATCTGTGATTGGCGTCGTTGTTGTCATTGCAACAATTCGATCATTTAAACTGATGATTGGCGTCATCAATGCACGAGCATCAGCGATGCGAATTTGAAGTTCAGGACTTAGACTGGGCTGTACAACGGTACTCGTATCCATATCTTTTATAGCGTTGTAACTTGTGAGAAGGCTCGTATATGTCTTATCAACAAGATGTGAGTTGGTATCATCATTTTTTAAAACTTCACGAATCAAGAGAACCTTGTCATGATCAGCCTTTTCGTAAACTACAACGGACTTCAATGTAACTGGAGTGTTGTTTATGGTGGCAGTTTCCGTTAGTGAGTAAGTTCGATTACTGCTGTTTGAATTTGTACCCTTAAAACGTTCATAAAATGTAACGTCTCCAATGGTATCGTTTTGAACTTTAGACCCGATAATGGGCGGAATTGTGGTAATACCATCAACAGCAAGGATGAGGGTCACGCCGGACGGATTGTTAACGCGTGCCTCAACAACATAATCCTTATTGTTAACCGTTGATATGGTCTGCTCAAACGTATACTTAGGCTCAGAAAAAATTGCGGGATTGACTTTCTTTTTTTCAACTGCCAAAGACTCTTCTTGATTCGAAAGTGGTAATGTAGAAGTATAAGTATCAAAACCAACCAACGACCCAACAGAGGTAAGGTTCAATTTTGCGCGTCCGTCTAAGGTTCCGTCTATCTTTACACTCACGGGTAAAATGCCAAGAACAAGGGCTGTTTTTATTGACCAACCACTAATTGTTGATTCACCATCAGAATATTGAAAACTAGGATTCGTGTTGATGGCACCAGCCACTAGATTATGAACATGAGTAGCGTGAATCTCTTCATGGGTAGGAGGTGTATCTGCATAGATAAATTGATTGATGGATATGGTGGTTAAGACCATTCCTAATGTGAGCAATACGGCGATCCCTCGTTTACCATGGGATTGAAATCTGCGGTTTAGAAAAGATGTCATTGATGGTCCCCCTTTGATCGTAATGACAGTGTGATTCTTTGGTGCAGTATATTCAATAAGTTATTCCTATTATATGGACAACTTCTTCAGTGCGGCAAACAGTATACAATTTCTTCACCAAAGTTCCCAAAACATTAAAAAAGACGATTTCTCGTCTTCGTTAGATAAAAATGTCTTCATCACGATCGTTATCGCCTTCATCTGGATCAACATAGACTGATGATACAACAACATTTCCTGATGCAAGGGATGCAGGGACATCAATGATTCTTTGGTTTGATGAGCCGCGAAATAATGCGGACATGCTTTTTTTACGAATCATGAAGCGTCCATCAATTACGATATCAAGTAACCCAAGTAATTTTTGAACATAGGGGTCATGATGGCGAATGAGTGCTTCATATTTAAATCCTGTATAGGACCAAAGGTTATAACCTTGCTCTTTGAGTGCTTTCGCAATATGATAGAGTGCTTCTGCTTGAACAAAGGGCTCACCACCTGAAAATGTAACCTTCTTTAAGTCAGCGTCCAATACTTTTTCAATAACTTCATCAACGCCGATTTCCGTACCACCTTCAAAAGGAATGGATTTTTGATTGTGACACCCTGGGCAATTGTGTGGGCACCCTTGGGTAAATATTACCGTGCGGATGCCTTCGCCATCGACGATTGAATCAGATATAAATGATGAAAGTCTTATTTTCATAAGAGATTGTGTTTAACGCGGTCGTTCTCTTCGGAACGTTTCGCATCATTGAAGCGGTCGAGTGTACCAACGAGGTAACCAGTAATGCGGCGAATGCGTTCGAAACCGTAGTCACCATCTGTTTCAAGACGGCCACAGCTTGGACACTCATCGTTGATAATTCCGGTATAACCACAGTCTGGATCACGGTCAACGGGATGGTTAACAGCTCCGTATCCAATTTGAGCATCGTGCATGAGACGGACTACTTCTTCGAATGCTTCAAGATTTTGTGTCGTGTCTCCATCCAATTCAACATAGGTGATGTGCCCACCATTTGTCATTGCATGATATGGTGCTTCTAGGCGCAGTTTATCAGCGATTGAAATATCATAGTAAACAGGAACATGGAATGAGTTTGTGTAGTAATCGCGGTTGGTAATGCCTTCGATGTTTCCAAAGATTGAGCGATCAATTCCCACAAAACGTCCGGCAAGACCTTCCGCAGGTGTTGCGATTAGTGAGAAGTTCATCTTTGTTTCTTGTGCATAAGCATCGGCTTTGTCGCGCATGTATTGCACAATCTCAAGACCGAGTTTTTGCGATGCATCGCTTTCGCCGTGATGCTTACCGGTTAATGCCTTAAGACATTCGGCAAGACCGATAAATCCAAATGCAAGCGTTCCATGTTTGTAAACCTTGTGTAAATTATCTTTAGGTTTGAGTGATTTAGAATTCTTCCAGACACCTTGACCCAGTAGGAACTTAAAATTTGCTGTTGATTTACTGCATTGGATACGGTAACGTTCCAACATTTGCTCTTTCATGAGTTCAAGCAAGTGATCCAGTTCTTCGTAGAACGCAACCATATCTGCTTTTTCATTGTTGAGAATTCCGTGTTTGATACCCAATCGTACCAAGTTGAGAGAAGTGAAACTCAAGTTTCCACGCCCGACAACGGTTTGATCTTCAGGATCGTTGATATCACTCATAACCCGTGTACGACAGCCCATGTAAGCAACTTCGCTCGCATAGTTACCTTCACGATAGTATTCCTTATTAAATGGGGAATCAATGAACGAGAAGTTTGGGAACAATCGTTTGGCTGACACTTTAATTGAGAGTTTAAACAAGTCATAGTTCACATCTTCTGGGAAATAGTTGACACCTTCTTTAACCTTGAAAATTGAGATTGGGAAAATCGGTGTTTCACCTTTTCCGAGTCCTTTATCTAAGGCTTTTAGGTAGTTTTCAACAACCATACGTCCCTCAGGAGAAATGTCAGTTCCAAAGTTGATTGAACTGAAAGGAACTTGTGCCCCTGCACGTGAATGCATTGTATTCAAGTTATGGATAAATGCTTCCATAGCTTGGAATGTGATGCGGTCTGTGACACGAACTGCTTTATCGTAGGCTTTATCAATGATACGAAGCGCTTGTGGATTGTCATTTACAAATTTTGCAAATTCTTTTGTATCGATTGTTAGTGAATCAAGATTATCGACATGCTTAATAATCCCTTTCATATCAGAAGTATCCAAGAGTTCGGATATTTCAAGGAAATCATAGATACGTTGTTTCAATTGCTTTTTAAAAGTAAGCAAAACTCCCGGAGCCATGTAGTAATCAAATGCAGGAATACTTTGACCGCCGTGTTGATCGTTTTGGTTTGATTGGATTGCAATCGCAGCCAATGCTGTATAAGACATGATGTCTTTTGGTTTGCGCAAGTGGCCATGACCCGTTGAGAAACCATTCTCAAACAATTGCTCTAAGTTAATTTGATTGCACGTTGTTGTACCCATTGGTAAGAAATCCATATCGTGAATATGGATTTGACCGGAGTCATGCGCTTCATAATAGTCTTGATCCATTTGGTATGCTTTGGCAAATTCTTTTGAAATGGTCGAACCAAATTGCAGCATCATACCCATTGGGCTGTTACCATCAACGTTCGCATTTTCACGTTTATCATCATTATCGATTGCTTCTTTTTGATTCAACTTCTCGATTGCTTTTAAGAATTTATGTTGCTTCGAAATGAATATCTTACGGGACTCATTGCGTCGATTACGGTAGGATGCAAAGGATTCATAAACATCCGTAAAGTTTTGACGTAGAAGTTCACGTTCTATAAGATCTTGAATGTGTTCGATTGAAATAAAGTCCTCGCGTTTTGCGATTTCTTCAATTTGTGCCAAGACAGCACTATAAACATGATTCACATCGTCTGAAGTGTATTTATCAGACTCTAAGGAATCAAAGCCCTTTTTAACTGCTACGGCTATTTTTTCACCATTAAATTTGGATTTTTGATTATCTCTTTTTAAGATTGTAATTGTATCCATTATTGACAAACGCCCCCTTGTTTTTCTGTACAGGACTATCATAATTAATTTTTTTGGAAATGCCAAAGAAAACAAGGGTGTTTTTCATTAGTACAGCACTTCACAAACTATAAGGTTAAATATATAACGATAAACATTAAACATAAAATATGTTATACTGAAATCAAAGGGGTGGAAATATGATAATTGTAAGATTGGATCGGGTTATGGCGGATCGAAAAATGACATTGCGTGAACTCTCGGAACGTACGGGTATTTCGGAGGTAAACCTCTCAAAACTCAAGAACTCACGTGTAAAGGCGGTTCGCTTTTCGACTCTCAATGCGATATGTACAGAATTAAAGTGCCAGCCGCGCGATATCTTTGAATTTGTATACGATATTTAACATGAAAAAACCCTGAAATACAGGGTTCAAAATGTCATCGTGAATGAGACTGGTAGATTATTTGCCAGTTTTCTTTTTAAGTAGTTGCGCCTTCAAGGCGTTTTTATTTGAATTATTGAAGAATCCTGAGGATGTATCCTGCTGTGAATCCTTGTTTTTTAATTTGTTACTTTTGGTATTATTAAAACTTACCTGTTTTTTATTGTTATTTGCTTTCATAAGAAACCTCCGTTTGTTTCAAGACAAAAATCATTCCAATCATGTGTTAGTTTTGATGAACATTTTGATAGGTTTGATTAAATGTACATGGACCGGTCCTCGTTTCTATAGTTTTATTATAAAGGCTATGGGGAGTATGCGCAAGAATTACTCTTTATGATTGTTGCGAAAGTTAAGAAACGCGAGCTCCCAATCGGTATTGAAGTGATCGGACTCGGATGTTTTATTGGGATGGATTTCACGAAAGTATTTTAGGAATGGTAGAACAACATTACCGCCGTCACGTACGGATTCAAGAATAAGTTCGGACCAAATAGGATTTATTGTATAATACTCCGACAGTCGGAAGTCCTCTTCGTAGCGAGGAAAGATTAACGAAGACTCAAATGTGCGAACATCCAAATGATTCGTAGCCAAATCAAGAATTGCATAATTAAATACAGGTGTGTCGAGCGGGATTCCAAGTGTTCCAGGATTGATAAATCGTTTCCCATGCAACATAACATCTTCGACCCGATGCGTATGACCGTATAAACAAATGTCAAACTCGTAATGCTCAATAAGGCGCTCGTAAACGCGGTGTTGTGTTTTTTCATCAAGAAGTTCTGCAAATTGGTCGCCGTGGACAATCAAAAAACGTGTATTTGCGATAGTTACCTTGCGAATATCCAATAACCCACTCAAGTATTCAACACTTGCGCTGTTGAGCGATTGTTGTGATGTATGCATGGGTTTTTGATTGTTGTAATTAAAATCAAAGTCATTGTGCAAGAGTGCACGATCACGATTGCCAAGAATTGCAAGGTCAGCGTGTTCAGCAACAAGACGAACAACTTCATTATCCGAGAAGCCATCCGTAACATAGTCACCGAGAAAAATGTAATAGTCGACACCCATTGCCTTGGCATCGGTGAGTGCAAGTTGTAAAGCAGGCAGGGTAGAGTGAATATCACTCATCAAAGCAAGTTTCATAAGAATCTCCACCTTTCTTGAATTATCATAGCATTATTGTCATATGTTTTTTGTGAAGATAACTTTCACAAAAAAGATGTCTGCAAAAGACATCTTTAAAACTTAACCATCGATAGATACAAGTTGAATCTGGTCCAGTTGCATACCAAACTCAACATCAATAATATGAATATCATCGAATGTATGATTTAAATAAGAAATGACACCCCACCCTTCACCTAGGATCCGAAAGGATGGTTCGCACAACTTCTTGGTAACATCCTCTTTACTGTGTTCGCCAAAACAAGCGAACAAGCTTCCTTCATCAATCAAATACTGAACAATAGCGTCGAGTGCTGTTGGATATGTTTTGATTAGCGTTTTTGTTTGTTCTAATAAGGCTTCAGAAAAAATTCTATAATTGATTGTCACTGAGAATGTCTCCATAATGTATTCGATATCATCGTCTAAGTAATTGTTTTGCATGCTTTATCCTCGCTATCTTGGGTAAAATTATAGCGCAATCGGTTTGAAAAGCAAGAAAACATGCGCGAGCAGTCGCTGAGCGTGCGCGAGAAGTAAAAATAAAGGGGAAATATACCCTTTAATCGAGAACATAATGGTTCACAAAATATGAATGTGGTATATTTATAATAAGACATATAATGGTAGAAAAGAGGCTATTATGAATTCACCTTCACTATTCATTGCCTTTGTGGCACTCAATCTTTTTGCGTATATTACGATACGCTTGCGTCCAATTATCTTTAAAGTAAAACTGTTTAAACCCATGATTTGGAATTTTAAATTATCGTTGTTACCCATTGTGATATTACTGGGGACAGATGTCCTTGCAATTATTATCTCCGTAATCTCAGCTTACACAGATATTATCGTGCTTCGTTATTTGGCGATTCTCATCTTTGCGCTCGGGATGGTCCTGTGGTTTATCATGTTACCCAACTCAGGATACCTAATAACAGAGCTCAACTTAACGCACCGCAATGAGGACAGTCATGAAGTTCCAATTTGGTATGATATCGTTTCTGTACTTTCATTTGCCCTTTCAGGAATCGTAAATACATTGATAAGCATTGTTATTTTGCAAATTACATTCTTAGTGGGCGTTGATCCTGAACAGTTAACCCGTTCGGACTTTGTGTCATTTATCGTTACTGCGATAATCATCAATCTCTTTGTTGCGATTGGTGTGTATTTTGGACGACAAATACGATTCAATTCATGGGATCTTCTCCATCCAAAGTCATTTTTCAAGAAGCTAAAGGCGCATTTCTCCAACCCACACGTATTCAAAGAATTTCTTCTATTTATCGTCATGCATACGACATTCTTTATGATTATGTATTACGCTCTCGGAATACCGTATATGTTTAAAATGACATAAATAAATGGGGCTTTGAGGGAATAGATTGTATTATTGCAGAATTTTTGATAAAATAGGTGAGTATATTATCTATAAAAGAAAAGGTGTGACACATATGGCAGGGCTATTTAAAGTATTATTATTAATTACATCAGCGGTACTCATCATTCTATCTCTATTACAAAGTGGAAAAACAGAAGGTTTCACAGGTGCATTTTCAGGAAGTAAAGGTTTAGACTTATTCTCGAACGCAAAAGAGCGTGGCGCAGAAAAGGTTCTTTCAAACGCTACTTTAGTTACTGGAATTCTATTCATTGTATTTGTTGTAGCCACACTGATGAATCAATAGGAACCGCGCAAAGCGGTTTTTATTTTACAAAGACAACTATGAAAAATTATGAAGTAGTACGTGATGAAATATCACAGACAAAAGAATTACAATCGTTAGAAGCATGGATAGAGAACTTCAAAACAACGATTGGTTTAAGTGCGGCTGATTTTAAGAAAATCATACAACGCATGATTGATGAAGAAGAGGTTGTAGTCCATAAAGAGAAAGTATACTTCCTCGATAACAAACGCTTTGCACGAGGTACATTCCGTGTGGTGCGTGATACATTTGGATTTGTTGAAAATGACCATGTCTCAATATATATTGCAGGCCTTGATTACAATGGGTCGTTGGATCTTGACGATGTATTGGTAGAAATTAAAAGTGCTGAAAAACAATATGGTGTTATCGTAACAACATTAAAACGCAATCGCGATGTCCTTTTAGGCACAATGAAGATGCGCGGTAAGGGCTTGTTCTTTATCCCTTACGATACAAAGATTACATTGCAAGTTGAATATGAAAAAGGCAATCTCTCGTTAAAAGAGAATGATCGGGTTATCGGTAAAATCCTTAACGTCGGCGACAAGATTGATGTAGAAATCACATCAGTTCTTGGACAAGCAGATGAGCCAGGGATGGATGTTCGTTCTGTATTGTTTGTTTACGGTATCGATGTTGAGTTTCCAGAAGAAGTCCTTGAGGAAGTGAAGTCAGTCCCATCGGAAGTATCAGAAAAAGAAACCGAAGGCCGCATGGACCATCGTGATCAATATGTCATTACAATTGACGGTGAAGATGCAAAAGACCTTGATGATGCTATTTATATGGAATCACTCGCCAATGGTTTTCGTTTGTATGTTCACATCGCCGATGTTGCTCACTATGTGAAACAAGACAGTGCGATTGGTAAGAGTGCGTTTGAACGTAGTTCTTCAGTTTATATGGTTGACCGCGTTGTGCCGATGTTGCCTAAGGAATTATCAAATGGAGTCTGTTCACTACACCCGAACGTTGATCGTTTGGTTATGACGGCCCAAATTGATATTGGCTTCAATGGTGAAATTATTGATTACAATATCTACCAGTCGGTAATTCATTCAAAACGACGCATGAGTTATATAGAAGTAAATTCAGGGGAAGACTTGAAAGAAGTACAACCCATGATTGATATGATGCGTGAGTGTGCATCACGTCTAAAATACAAGCGTGAACAAGCAGGGTCCATTGGATTTGAAAGTGATGAAAGTAAATTCATCATTGATAACGATGGTAATGTCCTCGATATCTTCAAACGTGAAACGGGAGAAGCAGAAGAAATGATAGAAATGTTTATGGTCACCGCCAATGAAGTGGTTGCACGTCATGCACGTTATCAATTCATTCCAATTTTATACCGAATTCACGATCATCCGACCAAAGAAAAAATGCAAGATTTATCTCATACACTGCGTATCTTAGGATATCGCATGAAAGGGAACCTTGAGGAAATTCGTCCGAAGTCACTTCAAAAAGCATTGGAGTTCTTCGAAGGGAAACCAGAGTATCCGGTGGTATCAAAACTGATGCTTCGTTCGATGAGCAAGGCAAAGTACAGTCCAGAACCAATTGGACACTTTGGATTGGCACTCGAAGACTATGCTCACTTTACCTCGCCGATTCGTCGTTATCCCGATTTACTACTTCACCAACGTCTCAAGAAATACGTTGTGAAACAAGATCGCCGTAACGTAGAAAAAGACGAAGCGTTCACTGAAGAAGCTGGAATTCATGCTTCAAAGAAAGAACGATCAATTCTTGATGCAGAGCGTCAAGTTGAGAAGATTAAGAAGGCACAATTCATGCAAGACAAAGTTGGCGAAACATTCATTGGCTACATCAGTGGTGTCACGAATTTTGGAATCTTTGTGGAGTTGCCGAATACTGTTGAAGGATTAATCCATGTCAGAACATTGAATGATGATTTCTATCAATACGATGCAATGGCGCAAAAAATGATTGGTGAAAGAACCAAGCAAGTTTATTCAATTGGACAAAAACTAAAAGTCAAACTTGTCTCAGTCGATAAGATTGAACATGTTGTGAATTTTGAAATTATCAAACCGAGAACACGGAAGGGGCGTAGAGTGATTCATGAGCGTCGTCGCAAAAAATCGTAAGGCATACCATGACTATTTCATAGAAGATGAATTTGAAGCGGGAATGGTATTGCAAGGAACCGAAATTAAAGCAATTCGTCAAGGACTTGTGCAACTAAAAGAAGCGTTTATTACTATCATCGATGGGGAAGCGTGGATTAAAGGCATGCACATTGGTCAATACGAACAAGGCAATCAATTCAATCATGATGAGACTCGAGAACGAAAACTCTTGTTGCACCGTCATGAAATTGAGAAACTTCAAAAAGCGCAAACCTTAAAAGGATACACAATTGTACCGCTCAACATTCATTTGAGTAAGGGTCGTGCAAAACTGCAAGTTGCTATGGCGAAAGGGAAACATCTCTATGACAAACGTCAAGTTGAGAAAGAGCGTACTTTGAACCGAGAAATGCAGAAAGCCATGAAAGAACGATATTAGAGAGCATCTTAGGATGCTCTTTTTCATCCGAAAGTGTCAATTGTGATAAATAATTAACACAAACTCAGGTGTGTTTCATTGACTTTATGAAACTAACGATGTACTATTTTAGTAACACAGGAGGTGTTATTATGCCAACAGCACTAATAGTTATTTTAGCGATCGTTGCGGTCGTCTTGTTATTTGGTATTTCACAATACAACGGTTTTGTCCGTTTAAAAAACCTTGTTGAAGAAGCTTTCTCAACGATGGATGTTTACCTTAAGAAACGTTACGACCTTATTCCAAATATCGTTGAAACAGTAAAAGGGTATGCAAGCCACGAGAAAGATACACTTCAAGGTGTTATCGAAGCTCGTAATAAAGCTGCAAACGCTACAACACCCGAAGCACGTATTGAAGCAGAAGGTGATTTGAACAAAGTTATGGGACGCTTATTTGCATTAACAGAAAGCTACCCAGATTTGAAAGCAAATACAAACTTTATGGATCTTCAAGGACAGTTACAAACAATTGAAACTGAAATTGCACAATCCCGTAAGTACTACAACGGAACAGTACGTCAGTACAATACAAAACGTGAATCGTTCCCATCAAACATCATTGCTGGTATGTTCAATTTCGCAGCGAAACCTCTCTTCGAAATTACCGATGATGCAGAACGTGCAAACGTTAAAGTACAATTTTAATTTAGGGGGTAACCCCTTTTTTGTTAAGGAGGGAATAATATGAAACAAATAAAACGCATAACGCTCTTTTTTGTTATTCTCTTAGGACTGTTAGTTATGCCAGTGAGTGCGGCTTCAAATGACATCGAGGGGCGAAATTTAGATGTTAAAATGAATGTTCGCGAAGATGGTGTCATTGAAGTTCATGAGACTTTGGATGTCTATTTCAATGGACGGAATCAAGGGATTTTTGTGGTGATTCCACAAGTATACGAGAAAGAATTTGACGGAGTATCAAAAACGTTCTTTTTTCCAATAAAGAACTTTAAGGTGCTCAGTGGTGATGAAGTCAGTATAGAGCGAAATCGCGAAGGTATCACCGCTCGAATGGGGGAAGAAGGCGTTTATCTGTCGGGTGACAAACGATACGAATATTCTTACGAAATTCATACACGTCAATTTGCACCAGCAGGTAGACAGATTATTTATCAAAATATTGTCAGTAGTGAGTGGCTGTTTCCAATCCAAAATGTAACATTTAGCATTACTATGCCGAAACCATTTGGATTGGCGCCACAACTCTATGCAACAACCAATAACCTTCCAGTACCTCATGAAGTTGTTGGAAATACAATTTCAGGTCACTACAGTGAGACATTGTATCGTCAAGGCCTATCATTTTGGTTAGAGGTAGAAGATGGTTACTTTACTTATCCTGTGTTTGATTACACGTGGATTGGGCTTGGGTTAACTGGATTACTGACAGCACTTTTTGTAGCACTTTATACAAAATTTGGTAAGAAGAATCCCGTTGTGGAGTCTGTCGAATTTGCAGCGCCGGAAGGAATTTCAAGTGCGGAAGTTGGTTATATTTATCGTGGGCATAATGTCTCGAAAGATATCGTGTCATTGATTATCTATTGGGCTTCTCGTGGTTATTTAACAATCGAGGAGCTCGATGAAAAGGGCGATAATATCAAACTTACCAAACTTAAAGATTTACCCGGTTCAGAGAATGTTGAAGAGCGACGTGTTTTCCGTGAGCTCTTTGAAGGTCGTGATGAAGTCACAACAAAACAACTTAACGAAACATTTGGGGCTGTTGTTCAACATGCAACACAGACACTTGGAAAACGTTTTTCGGGAAGTAAAGAAAACCGTGTCTTTGATCGTACATCAAGTACGGTAAAAGCACTTGGTTCGATTTTCCTTCCGTTTGGAATTGGTCTTTTCGGTGGGTTTGTAAGTTTTAAAACAAGTGGCTATGGTGGTGACTTTGCGACTGGATTTGTTGTCACATTTGTTGCATTTATGATAGTTACAATGGTGGGGGTTGCGACGCTGCCTCGTGATGGTATTAACAATGTTGTTAAGAGTCCTACAGGCGGTATGTTTATTACATTGGCAGTAGCAGCACTTGCATCGTTAGTTGTCTACTTCTTTATTGTAAGTGGAAACGAAGAACTCTGGATCTTTATTATCGTACTTGCACTATTCTTGATTGGTTTGTATTTTGTGGCCAATATGGGACGACGAACACCGAAAGGGTCGCGTTGGTATGGTCAAATCTTGGGACTTGAGCGTTTTATCAAAGTCGCTGAAGAAGCGCGCATTCGTGCGCTAGCGGAAGAAACACCTGAGATATTCTATGATGTTCTTCCTTACGCCTATGTTTTAGGAATTACCGATACATGGGTTAAGAAATTTGAGTCCATTGCCATTCCTAAACCGGATTGGTATATGTCGACGCGTAGTGACTTCACAACGTTCTACTTGTGGTCATCACTCAATCGTTCGATGCGAACCATTAACAGTTCAATGGTGAGTGTTCCGGCACCAAAAGGCTCGTCCGGTGGTGGCGGAAGCTTTGGCGGCGGTGGCGGAAGCTTCGGCGGTGGCGGCGGTTTCGGCGGCGGTGGCTTCGGTGGAAGTGGCGGCGGTGGCTGGTAATCGTCACAAAAACTGTGGATTTTAGGTCCACAGTTTTTTTTATGGTTAAAATTGGTGTATAATTTAAACATGAAATTAGGTGGCTTATGAAATATTTTAAAGGTTATAAAGTAAAGTCTGTGGCTGCAGTTCTTGCGAAATTGGTTGAAGCTGTATTTGAATTGATTCTTCCGCTTTTGATGGCTCGTCTCATTGACGAAGGAATTACCCAAGGCAACATGAGTGTTGTCTATTGGATGGTATTTTGGATGTTTGTATTAACACTCTTGGGTTATGTGTCCTCGCTGGTGTGTCAATACCTTGCATCTGTAGTTTCACAACGTGTCGGTGGGAGATTGCGGTCTGCGTTATTTGCGAAGATTAATACATTCTCAATCGCTGAGTACAACCACTATTCGAGTGCGTTGCTTACAAATAGAATTACGACAGATGTGAACCTTATTCAAGAAATGATTGCGAGAACGATTCGGTTGGGGGTTCGTGCACCAATTCTTATGATCGGGAGTTTATTTGCACTGAATGCAATCAGTCCACGCCTCGCAATGGCACTGCTTAAGACGTTTCCAATTTTCGTAATTGTCGTTGTTGCATTTATGTACTTTTCAATGCGTGGTCATAAAAAGGCAACCCAACAACTCGATACAGTTGTGGCAAAGGTACGTGAATCGTTGAGTGGCACGCGTATTATTCGCGCATTCTCAAAACAAGAAGAAAGCGATACTTTGTTTAATGAAGAAAACAAAGTCTTAGCGAAGAAACAACGTAATGTTGGATGGATTACAACACTATCTGGCCCAATGACCTCCTTGATTATGAATTTGGTTTTAGTGTGGTTGGTTTACTTGGGTGCGCTTGAAATTCAAATTGGAACCATGACTCAAGGGCAAACGATCGCAGTTATTAACTATTGTACACAATTAGTTCTTACACTCATCGTTGCCATGAACCTCGTGATGATTTTCTCACGTGGGTATACATCATCGTTCCGTGTTAAAGAAATACTTGATACTGAAGTTTCTGTCAAAAATACAGGATCAAAAATTATTGATGCTCCCTTTGATTTGGAGTTTAAGAATGTATCCTTCAGTTATCCCCAAGAAACACGACGCGTTATTAATGATGTAAGTTTTTCGGTGAAACCAGGTCAGGTATTGGGAATCATTGGTTTGACTGGAAGTGGGAAATCAACATTGGTTAAACTTATTCCAAGGTTTGCGGATGTGAGCTCAGGTGTGATTGAAATTGATGGAACACCCATTCAAGATTACGATCTTGTTTCATTGCGTAATGCGATCGGTTATGTTTCGCAATCTGCAGAGTTTCTCAAGGCAAGTATTGCGGATAATGTATTGATGAAGTCCTCACTAGGTAATGCTGAAGATGCCATCATTGATGCACAAGGTAAAGATATTCTAAACAAAGGGATTGAATCGACTGTTGAAGAAGGTGGAAAGAACCTCTCTGGGGGTCAGCGCCAACGACTCAGCATTGCACGTGCGCTTGCTAAGAATCCACGCCTCATTGTCTTTGATGACAGTTTCTCGGCGCTTGATTTCCTTACCGACAAGAATCTGCGCATGCATCTCAAAGAAGCATACAATGATGCATCACAAATTATCATCAGTCAGCGGACAACCTCAGTCATGGATGCTGATACAATCTTTGTCCTCGATGATGGTCGTATTCAAGATATGGGGACGCATGATTATCTGATGGAGCACAACGAAGTGTACCGTCGCATTCATCGCATTCAAACAGAAGGAGGTGCCGAAGATGTTCAAGCGTAAACGCATAATAGTCGGTATTGTATTCTGTATTATCTTATCCTTAATCTCAAGTCTCACCCTTGTCTTAACGCCATTTTATTTAGGTAAGGCAATTGACCGCATGGTTGGCATCAATAATGTTGATATGTCGGGTGTTGTCTCCTATTTGAAACTTGCGGTTTTAATGTATGGGATTAATTTCATCACGACATGGATTGCCACGCTGGTAGCCAATAATATCTCTGTAAGTACTGTTGAATCACTACGACTTACGTTGAAACAACACTTGAGTAAACTGCCCATTGCATATCTTGATACGCATTCACATGGAAATATTCAAGCGATGTTTGCCATGGATGGAGAATTAATGGTTGATGGACTTTTCCAATTTATGACCCAACTCATGGGTGGTGTGTTCACGGTGTTAATCTCAGCATATTTTATGTTCTCGATTAATGTACCAATGACCCTCATTGTAATTGGACTTGTGCCTTTAATGTATATAACCTCTCGTATTGTTGCCAAGCACTCATTGCGTCTTTTCAAACGCCAACAAGATTTAGCGGGAAAATTAAGTGGGAAAACATCGGAAATATTCGACAATCACATGCTTGTGATTGGTTCGAACTATCAAGACGAAGCCATTGCTGAGTTTGAAGTCATCAATGATGAGTTAAATGATGTGGGAGAGCGTGCCCAGTTTATTTCCGCCTTAACAAACCCCACAACACGGGTTGTCAACAATCTAAGTTATCTTCTGTTGGGATTAAGTGGTGCCTTTGCGGTTCGATATTTTGGTCTAACTGTAGGGATCTTCACAAGTTTTATTAGCTATTCCATGATGTTCTCAAAACCATTTAACGAGTTCAGTGCGATTGTTGCGCAAGTCATGGCAGGACGCGCAAGTTACGATCGTTTTAAAACAATCCTTGCTGAACCCATTGAAATTGATGTTGATCGTGACGTAACACTTCACGGTGAAACAGTGGCGTTCAATGCAGTCGACTTTGCATATAATCCCAAGCATCCATTAATTGAGGATATGAACCTTGTGATCAAGCCATTATCGAAGGTGGCCATTGTTGGGCCTACTGGAGCAGGTAAATCGACAATGATTAATCTGTTGATGCGGTTCTATGATGTCCAATCAGGAACCATTACAATTGATGGTCAAGATATATCGCAAATGAGCCGCGCATCTGTCCGAAATACGATGGGAATTGTATTGCAAGACCCTTGGTTGTTTGAAGGAACCATTCGCGACAACATTAAATATGGACGTCCTGATGCATCGGATGAATTGGTGATGGAGTCTGCACAACAAGCCGGCTGTCACGATTACATCATGTCTCTTGATAAACAATACGATACAAAAATTGAATTGGGATCGAAGAATATTTCCCTGGGTCAGCGACAAATGATTACAATTGCCCGTGCATTGTTAGTCGATGCGCCCATCATCATTCTTGATGAGGCAACAAGTAGTTTGGATGTTATTACTGAGCAAAAAATTCAAACCGTATTCAGTCAAATAATGGCTCATCGTACGAGTTTCTTCATCGCCCATCGCCTTTCCACTGTTGTGGATTCAGATGTGATTTTGGTCATGAAAGAAGGACACTTAATTGAGCAAGGAAATCATCACGAACTGATGGCGCAAAAAGGGTTCTATCATCAACTCTATATGAGCCAATTCTAATATGATAATAGTATGAAAATTAACATATAAATGTTAAAATATGGTATTGTAAAATACAGTCACATATTAACCTTAATGTCGTGGTATAATTAGAGAGCTAGGGAGGTACTTATGCAATTTACCTTATTAACATTCCAATCCATCATTCAAAGTTTGAAAGTCGTCGTTGACTTTTTAATCGTATGGGTATTGGTATATTACGTACTCAGAATCGTACGTAATAATTCACGAACAGTACAAATATTCAAAGGAATCGTTTTAATCATTACCATGCGATTCATCGCAGTCCAAATTAATCTTACAACGATTAAATCACTCTTGGACTTTGCGTTACAAAACGGAATTCTCGTTTTTGTCATTATATTCCAACCGGAATTGCGTTCGATGCTCGAACGATTGGGAAAAACTTCCGTTTTTTCAGCATTACATTCGCTATCTGGTAATGAGAAAGACAAACTTATTGATGAGTTGGTTGATGCAACAACAACGTTGTCAGAGCGTAAGACTGGTGCATTGATTACCTTAGAACAAGGGCACTCATTAACAGATTATGTCAAAACAGGAACGGCGATTAATTCATCCGTTACCAGTGAACTCTTGACGTCAATTTTTGTTACGTCAACACCACTTCACGATGGGGCGGTTATTATACAAGGTGATCGCATTGCTGCAGCATCCGCGTACTTCCCACCTACAAACCAAGAATTACCAACACGTTATGGTGCGCGTCACCGTGCTGCGATTGGTATCTCGGAAATGACTGATTCAATTACGATTGTTGTTTCGGAAGAAACAGGAACAATCTCAATCGCTGAAGGCGGTAAACTTCGTGAAATGGATGAGAAGAGTTTGCGTGAGTATCTCAACCTCTTAATCCAAAACACTGAAAAAGAAGTGAGCCAAGCAGTTACTACAAAACGTTCACGCAAGTTGAATATGTCAAAACTTAATATCGATCCAATTAAGATTGAAAAAGTTGATAGTTCAGAAGTTGTGTTTAAAGAAAAATCAGGCGAAGCAAAAGAAAAACATGATATTTCGAAACTCATGGGAATCTTCAAGAAGAAACCAAAGAAAGCAAAACCTGTTGCTGAAGCTAAAGAAGAGAAAGCAGAACCAGTTACGAAGAAGGAAACTGACGATGCTCCTAAAGTAGATATCAAGGATCTGTTTACAAAAACAGAGAAAACAACAAAAGCTGAAGATGATAGTGAAGAGACAGTCGTTGAAACTGAAGTAATCGAGGAAGCAGTTGTAGAGCCTTCTAAAGAAGAAGGAGGTGACACAAATGAGTAACAAAAACGATAAAAAAGATAATAAAGAAAAAGACATTGATGTTGCTGAAGAAAAAGTAGAATTGGCACAGTTTATTGCCGATAAGTCACAAAAAATTACCAAACGAACAGAAGCTTTAGCGAATGGTGGTTTGCGTATCGTACGTTGGCTAAGTGATTGGTTTGATCGCATTCTTTTCAATCCACGCCATGGGAAGCTTGTTGCTTTCGGTGTCGCTCTGCTTGTCTATATTGCCTTTAACCAAACCTCTGTCGCAACACCAATGGAGAGTTCAAAAGATAAAAATGGTATTCCTGTTTCTGTTGTCTATAACTCAGAAATGTATGAAATAAGTGGTGTCGATGAAACTGTTGACGTAACATTTATCGGAAATCAAGGTGATATCTCAATCATGAGTCTGGATAATTCCGATATTAAAGTTGAACTTGATTTGAGTGGTTTGACCGAAGGAACACAACAAGTTAAGTATAAAGTTGTTGGTGCTTCCAATCGTGTTCGAACGATTATTGAACCCGCTTCAGCAAACGTAACAATCCGTACCAAAGATGCACAGAAAGTAAGTCTTGGTTATGACTTTATAAATCTTGAGAAATTGGGTTCACAATATGTATTGGGAACACCAGAGTTGTCTTCTCGTGAGATTTCAATCAAGGCATCACGTGAAACACTGGATCAAGTGGCATTTGTTAAAGCATTGATTGATGTTCAAGGACAAACAAAAGACTTTGAAGTTGAAGCACAAATTGTTGCCTATAACCAACAAGGTGAAAAACTTGATCAAGTAGATATCATACCGAAGACGGTTACTGCAAAGGTTGGAATTTCATCTCCATCCAAAAACGTACCGATTCGATTGCTATTTGATGGGGATTTCCCAGAAGGTAAGATTATCAGTGATTTCAAATTAGACACTGAAACAATTATGATTTATGCACCACAATCAGTACTTGATAGTATTGATGAAATAACAGTTCCAATTGCGACATCATTGTTAACCGGTGATACAACTAAGTTACAACAAACGATCAGCCTCCCTACAGGAGTAAGAACTGGAAGTGTTACAAAAGTAAATATTGAAGTCAAACTAGGTGAGGCAACTTCAAAAGTATTTGAAGGCGTTCCTGTGTTGTTTGAGAATAACGTAAACGGACTCAAGGCTACGGTCAAGAATAAAGGGGATGCAACCACAACCCTAACTGTTTATGGTACGAAAGAGAACCTTGAAGGTCCAAATGCGAAATTCAAGATTGATGATGTTGTCGCCTATATTGACTTACGCGATGCTGTCGCTGGTGAAAACCAAAAAGCAAAACTCTTTGTGAAGAGTCGTAGTTCGAATGCAGTCCTCTTTAAGATTGTTTCCGACAAAACTGAAATTATTGTAGATATATTGAAATAAAACTTAAAGGAGATATGCATGGGTAAATATTTTGGAACTGATGGAATTCGTGGTGAAGCGAATAAGCGACTCAATATTGAAATCGCCGTAAAGGTCGGCCAGTACCTTGGTCATATACATAAAGGAAAGAAAATTGTTGTTGGGCAAGATACACGCCTCTCATCAACCATGTTTGCAAGTGCTATTGCAGCAGGTGCAACAGCTATGGGAGCAGACGTCTATATGTTAGGCGTTTGCGCAACACCTGCGCTTGCTTACACTGTCATTAATGATGCATTTGCTGGCGGTGTTATGATTTCAGCAAGTCACAACCCTTTCCAAGATAATGGGTTGAAAGTGTTTGCGGGTAATGGGATGAAGATTTCTGCGGAACTGGAAGCAGACATTGAACAGTTCATTGATGGTGAGATCACATTGGATGTTGCCACTGGAAATGAAATTGGTGTCGTTGTTGATTTTGCGGAAGGTTTGAACACTTACCTTGATTATGCGGAGGCACTTATCGATGTTCGATTTGATGGTTTGAATATTGTCCTTGATGTTGCCAATGGATCAGCGGTTTCGTCAGCTGAACGGGCTTTCAAGGAATTGGGAGCAACCGTTACTGTAATGCATAACCAACCTGATGGTATCAACATTAATACAAACTGCGGATCGACCCATCCAGAATCTTTAATTGCTAAAGTAAAAGAGTTGGGTGCTGATATGGGTTTTGCCTTTGATGGTGATGCTGATCGATGTCTTGCAGTAAATGGAAATGGTGAACTCGTAGATGGCGATGAAATACTCTACATTCTGGGACTTTACCTGCGATCAAAAGGTATGCTTCGTGACAACATGGTTGTTTCAACGGTCATGGCTAACTTAGGATTTATGAAATCATGCAAGAAAGCTGGGTTGAATGTTGTAGCTACAGATGTTGGTGACAAACACGTTTTTGCAGAAATGGTAGAACACGATTATAAATTGGGTGGTGAACAATCCGGTCATATTATTCTTCGTGACTATGCAACAACCGGTGATGGGGTCTTAACAGCACTCGTAATTACCGAAGTCGTTGCCAAGTCAGGAAAGACCTTGGTTGAATTGGGAAGTGACTTTGTCCGATTCCCACAACTGCTTGAAAACTTAATTATTGAAGACAAAGAAGCAATTATGAATCATCCAGATGTCCAAGCAGCTATTGTGCGTATAACACAAGAACTGGGAGACAATGGCCGTATATTAGTTCGCCCATCGGGAACTGAACAACTCATCCGTGTTATGGTAGAGGCAGAGTCCGATGATTTGTGTAAACATTATGTCAGTGATATGATGAATATAATCAAAAACAGTCAGTAAAGGTGATACGATATGAAATATGTTATTAATATTGTTGAAGATGAAAGAGATCTAAATGAGCTCGTAAAGAGTTATTTAGAGCATGCCAACTATGAAGTAAGATCTTATTTTACGTATGAAGAAGCACGAATCCATGCTCAAGATGACGATGTTCATCTATGGATTCTTGATATCATGCTTGATGATAAGAGTGGGTTTGATCTGATTGAACTCATCAAAGCGCATGATGCGATGACGCCTGTTATCTTCATGTCAGCTCGCGATAAAGAGTTTGACCGCGTTATTGGTCTTGAAAAAGGAAGTGATGACTATATCACAAAACCTTTCTCACCCAAAGAACTCGTGTTACGTGTTAATAATATTATTAAGCGTGCCTATAACCAAGATGTGCAAACAGAAGTCGATGGTTATTCGATTGATGAGAAACAACGCAAAGCCTCAAAAGATGGCTATGAGTTGGAACTCACAACCAAAGAATTTGATTTATTAATGATGTTTGTCAAGAACCGTGGCGTTGCTTTTACACGTGAGCAAATTCTTGTTCATGTTTGGGAGACCAATTACTTTGGTTCAGATCGTGTTGTTGACGACACATTACGACGTCTTCGTAAGAAGATGCCTGACCTGAATATCCAAACTATCTACGGATTTGGATATCGCTTGGGTTAATGAAAAAAGTTGGAACGTACTTAAGAAAGTTAACGCTGACACAACAATTAGTTTTAATTGTTGTTTTGACAATGACTTTCTTTTTATTTTTTATCTTTGGAACCATTTCGTTTAATGTTGACCGCTTTGTGGACAATCAAATCTATGATTTAATCAACCACAAACAACGGGATGTTATTTTTAACTTTAATCACAATGTTGATCCAGAAATCCTCTATGGTGCTCCAGACCCAAATATTGTTCATATAATTCGTAGTAAAGATGGGCAATACATTTCAAATGGTATGGATACAATTGAGTCCAATCTCTTAACGCAAATTCGCATTCAAATGGAAGCCATTGAATTGGATCAAACGATTAATTATTACTATAAGGATTCCCGTCTTTATACGATAACGAATATTCCAGAGTCGAATGCATCCATTGCGACAATCATTTCCCGCGATTACAACGATGAGTTTAAGAACATGCTGCTTAACACTGTTATTAACTTAATCATCGTAATAATTGGTGTTGTGTTCCTTATTCTCTTGGTATGGGTTACTTCAATTATTCACCCACTCAATATTATCAAAAACTATATTGAGAAGATTAAACGGAATGAAGATGCAACGCTTATTATTAACCGCTATGATGAAATTGGACAGTTAGCAGGTGTTCTCGTCGAAATGAACGAAGAGATTCGTCATCAAGAGAAGGTCAAGGAAGAAATGATTCAGAATATTTCTCATGACTTAAAGACACCGATTGCAACCATTAAATCATACAGTGAAGCGATTAAAGATGGTGTTTACCCCTATGAAACTTTGGAAAAGTCGGTTGATGTTATTATTGAACATGCAGATCGTCTCGAGAAGAAAGTATTCAATTTACTAACATTGAATCGTATGGATTATTTAACATCTGAACAAATAGATACCAATCATGAGTTTGAACTCAAAGATATTATTGAGCAAGTCATTGTTTCCTCGAAACAATTATCTCCAGATGTCAGTGTTGTCATGAATGGTGAACACAGTTTAGTCTATGGGTCGGAAGAGCCATGGCGCGTTGTGGTAGAGAATCTGATAGACAATGCATTGCGCTATGCTAAGAATGAAGTTGTTGTACAGATCGACGACCATACATTGTCAGTGTACAATGATGGCAGTACGATTAAGGAAGAGAGAATTGATCAATTATTCCGTGCCTATGAAATGGGTGACGGGGGTCAGTTTGGACTGGGACTCTCAATTGTCCATAAAGTTGTAACAAATTATGGCTATGAAATTAAAGCTGAAAATCTAAAAGAAGGGGTAATGTTTACCATTACCAGGGTGGAAAAATGATAAAGAAAAATGATCAGCGCATTGCCGTGTTAATTGACGCGGAAAATGTGCCTTATAGTAATATTGGTGGTGTCTTAAGAGAAATCACACGTTATGGAACGCCAACGATTAAGCGTATTTACGGTGACTGGACACGTCAAACTGCATCGGGTTGGAAGAGTCATTTGTTAGAACATGCAATTACGCCAATCCAACAATACTCTTACACAAGTGGTAAAAACTCATCAGACTCAGCGATGATTATTGATGCAATGGATATTCTTTATGAAGGAAACATTGAAAGTTTCTGTATTGTATCCAGTGATTCAGACTTTACCCGATTGGGTGTGCGTTTGCGTGAGTCTGGAAAATATGTCATTGGAATTGGTGAACAAAAAACACCCAATGCATTTATCGCATCGTGTGACAAGTTTATCTATATGGAAAATATTGACTTAGAGGAACCTGAAGATGATACAAAACAAGAAATTCTTAAGAGTAAGACAGGCCATGAACTCTATCGCTTAATTGCGCAGTCAGTTACCGATTTAGCAGATGACAATGGCTATGTTTTCATGGGAGATTTGGGGAATCTTATTATGAAGAAACAACCGGACTTTGATCCACGTAGCTATGGGTTCCATCAGCTTACACCGCTTGTAAAAGCAATGAACGAATTTGATATTGAAGAAAGAAGAATTCCAAACAGTAATGTAAAACACGTTTATATTCGTAATAAATCGTAAGTATTGCCTTTGGGAAAGAGGAAGTTTATGTTTAAAAAATTAGTATTAGCAAGTCAATCTCCGCGTCGACGTGAGATTATTTCAATCTTAGGACAGCCGTTCAATGTTGTATCACCGATTGGCGATGAAACATTGAACGAGAGCCTGAGTGTTCGCGAGCAAATCGAAGATCTCGCCCTACGCAAAGCAACATCAGTCATCAATGATTATCAAGATTCCATCGTTCTTGGTTCCGATACCGTAGTTGTCTTAGATGGTGAAGTTCTTGGAAAACCAAAAGACGAAGCAGATGCAAGCGCGATGCTGCACCGCCTTTCGGGAAGAACACATCAAGTTATTACAGGGGTTGCCTTAGTTTCAAGTGATGTTACCAAGGTGTTCTCGGTTTTAACAGATGTTACATTCTTTGATTTAACAGATGAAGAAATCCGCGATTACGTTGAAACAAAAGAACCGCTTGATAAAGCCGGAAGTTATGGTATCCAAGGACAAGGGTCATTATTTGTGGCCTCAATTGTTGGTGATTACTATACAATTATGGGACTACCGATCTCGCGCGTAAACCAAGAACTTAAGAATACCGATTGGTAAGAAGAAGAATCGCAAAAAAAGATTATTCGTGACAAAAATCATGTTCTTTATGACATGAAACGGCACAACTCGGTCAATTGAATTATGATATATTCAATACCAATACGGTATGCTTTTCAATGAAGAACAATAGGACCTTTGGGTCAACGGCAAGAGGCTAACGGTGGGTTGGCCTTTTGTTATGAAGGAGCTATTATGACATACACAATAAAAAAGATTGCATTTCAAGACTTTTCACAACTTTATAAAAATCGCATGAAGCATGATTTTCCAACAAACGAACTGCGTCCTCTCTTCGCGATTAAACGTATGTTTCGCAAAGGCATTTACACATGCTATGTTATGCGTGAGGGTGGTGAAACACTGGGTTATGCATGCTTGATATTTGATAAGCAAACCAATGTTGCACTTCTAGACTACTACGCGGTCACACAGACACGACGTGGAGAAGGATTGGGGTCAAAGTTCTTAAGCTTGCTTAAACCAAAGCTTACGGTAAAGGGCCTCATTATCGAAGTCGAAAAACCTGATTGTGCAGATACTGAAGCAGAGGCAACAACACGCCGAAAACGTATTGAGTTTTACTTCAAATCAGAATCTGTGATGACGGATTGGCAATGGGATGCCTTTGGGGTCAGCTACAACCTCTTATGGATGCCTGTGAAGTCAGGTCCCGAATCCATTGATTTTGCGAATTTAATCCGTAAATTTTACGAATACTCCATTCCAAAATTTGTCTTGAATCACGAGACAGCAATTCATTACTTAGGATCATCGGACACAATAAAGAAAGACAAGGACTAATAATGGGACTTTTACTTAAAAGAGATGATATTACAGATTTCCTCGATGCCAATGATATTTATGATCATGACGAGATAATTGTATGGTCAAAAATTGGCAATGTTACCGGTCCCTACGCTGTACTTGTTTTTAACAGTCTGGGATTTTTCACCCTCCCCATAACGCCGGCGGGCCGTATTGAAGGAAGCATCATACAACTTGAAAGCGACATGCTTGATTGGGTTGAACTTCGAAAGAAATTACTTTCTTACCGACTCATACTTCATGCAAAGGACCCAGATATTGAGATTCCACCTTTTCATATAAACAAGTTGATGATCGGATACCGTGATCAAGCTATGGAAATTCGGAAAATAATTGAACGTTTTCAAATACAATAGAAGCACTATTCAGAGTGTTTAAGTCCAACTCTACGAAGCGTAGGTTGTTAATGAGTCATTGAGAACCTATGATGGTTACAGAAGGAGAGCACCATGGAACAAACACTATCGCATACGATAGCGCAACGACGAAAATCATTGGGCTATACACAAAAAGAACTTGCTGACAAACTCTATGTCAGTGATAAAACCGTTTCAAAATGGGAAACGGGACGTGGTTTACCAGACATATCAAACTTGTTAAATCTCGCCCGCGTTCTCGAAGTATCGTTAGAGAGTTTATTAGAGAATGGTGCAAATAATACAATGGAAGAAACAGTAATTGAAACAACACTTGCCTACGCACAAGCCGTACAAACACAAGATCGAACAAAATGGCGTCATATTCTGACACTTGGACTTACAATTGGAGCCATCGCTATTATGGCGCTGTGTGTCATAATAGATTTAATCCTAACCGGAGCTCTAACATGGTCACCGTTTCCAATGCTTGGCATCACCGCAGCAACACTTATTTCTTTGACTGCAATCAATGTTAAGAAACATAAGCTCATCATTATTATGGGCGTCAGTATTGCAGTTGCATTTCTAACCGTATTTCTATTGGCACTGAAGACTGATTTAGCGTGGTATTTACCAATTGGATTACCAATGTCATTGGTAGCGCTCATTACAACTGTGATAGCATACTTCATTATAACGCGATTGAAAAATCCTTTCGCTAAGACATCCGTATTCTTACTTTATGGATTGGCATGTCAATTGCTGGTTAATGGATACTTTATTTCGCAATCCTTGCGTGAACCACTGGGAGCAATGGACCTTATTAGTCCAGTTATTCTTGCGATTTTAATACTCGTATTTGGATCACTTTCAATCTATACAAAAAGAAAAGACGCTTAGGCGTCTTTTCTTAACGAAATGGTAACATGTGTGCCTGTCGATTCAGAACTCTGAACGTCATATGCGTAGCCATGAAGATCCAAAACATTCTTTACAATTGAAAGACCCAAACCACTTCCTGTTGAAGAACGTTGATGATTCGTATCGGATTGATAATAACGATTCCACATGTTCTGAATATCACTCGGACTCATACCTGGACCTTCGTCTGTAATCGTAAGTGTCTCATCATCAATCTGGGTGATGACAATGGATCCATTTGTGTGAACAAGCGCATTATTAATGAGATTATAGAAAACTTGTTCGAGCTTGAGACGATCACCATTTATCATCATTGCATTTTTGACATTAAATGCAATGTCACGTTTGGGGTAATGATGCTGCAACCGCTCGATTATATTTAAAATTGACTGTGTTAGAGAGAACGATGTTTGATTTAAATGTGTCATACCTGATTGCAGTTGTGCAAGATCGAGCATATCCGATACGAGCGCATTGAGGTGATGTGTTTCATCAATGATAATTTGTAGGTTATCAGCATTTATCTCCTCTGGGATATCCTGCATCATTTCTGCATAGCCACCAATCATGGTCAACGGTGTGCGCAGGTCATGGCTAACATTTGCGATGAGTTCATTGCGAAGTGACTCAACCTTGCTGAGTTCAGTGCGCATGGTATTTAATGTATTTGAAAGTTCTTTAATCTCACGATATCCCGCGCCATCAAAAGGTTGAGTATAGATTCCTTGAGCCAGTACTTTCGCATTATCGTTAATTTCAATGATTGGCTTTGTAATATGCTTGAAGATAATATGCGTGAGTATTATGGATAATAAGACGAGGATGATGCTGACAAAGATGAGTTGTACTTTAATCGTATTCACTGTAGCATTAACTGGAACTACCTGTGCTTGGATTACGACCATCATCGATTCATTAGTCTTTAGGGCATAGGTGATATTGTCGCCACCTTTTCCTTTTTGGTCACCAAGTCTGACCGTTTGTCCTGAATCACCCAACTCAAGAAAGAGACGTTGGAGTTCACGGCTATCAATGGGCCTTACCATTGGGTTAGGGATTCCAACGGTTTCATCAACAATATCCCCATTTGAGTTTACAATGCGAATGTGTGTTTCGCGATTAAGCGCTTCATTGGCAAGATTAATCGAACCCCCATCATTCATGCGCTCTTGAATATCATAAGCGAGTTTTTTGATATCATTGGTCTTGATTGACTTGTAGATGGGTTCCAAAAGCACAACCTGAAAAACCCAAAGCATTGCTAAAATTACGACAATGAATACAATGAGATAACGTTGTATTTTCCATTTAATACTCGGATTATTCCCCATCAAAACGGTACCCAACCCCTCTGAGTGTCGTGATCAATGTATTATAGTTGCCAAGTTTTTTTCGCAGACGTTTGATATGCGTGTCCAGTGTCCGATCGTCCCCAAAGAAATCATATCCCCAGACTTTATTGAGTATCGTATCGCGTTGTAGTGCAATGCCTTTATTCGCAATGAGCAAGGAGAGCAATTCAAACTCTTTAAGCGAGAGATCAACCGCTTGAGTATCAATTATAATTTTTCGACTTACAAAGTCAACGGAAAACCCTTGATGGATATAGACATCTGTTATGTGTTGAGTTCGCTTCAGAATTGCATTGACGCGATACATGAGTTCTTTTGGAGAGAATGGTTTGGTAACATAATCATCCGCACCCAATTCGAAACCTTGATACTTATCAAAATCTTGATCGCGCGCTGTTAAAAGAATGACCGGAACATCACGTTCACTCTTAATAAGTCGACATGCATCGTACCCATTCATGTTTGGCATCATGAGATCCAAAATAATGAGGTCATAGGGAGTATCTTGTGCTTTATCGATTGCATCCAAACCATCGATCGCTTCATCAACAGTATGTCCTTCAAAGAGTGCATACTTACGAACCAATGTGCGAATATTTGTTTCATCATCAACTACTAATATATGTGCCATTCTTATCACCTGACTTTATTTAATCATACGAATGTGACATCAATGTGTCCATATGTACAAAGACCGCTATTGCGGTCCTTGTTTTGCTTCATGATATTCTTTTTGCTTTGTTTCCCAATACTGTTTATCCTCATCCGTAATAGGTCGAATGAGACGCGCGGGATTGCCACCATAAATAACATTGTTGGGAACATCTTTCGTAACAACAGCACCCGAAGCAATGATGGTATTGTCGCCTATGGTTACACCGGGATTGACAACAACACTGCCCCCAATCCATACATTGTCACCAATCGTGATGGGAAGCCCAAACTCGAGGTCGGAAATCCGAACATCGGCATCAATAGGATGCCCTGCGGTATACAAACCAACGCGGGGTCCCAACATGACATTATTACCAATTCGTATTTCATTCACGTCAAGAAAGATACAATCAAAGTTGGCGTAGAAGTTCTCACCGACATAGGTATTAAAGCCGTAGTCAACATACAGTGGTGGTGTGACATAGATGTGTTCACCCGTAGCACCAAAAAGTTGGCGCTCGAGCTTTTTAATACGTTCTGTATCTTGGAGTGGTGTCTGATTAATCATTTGCGCGAGAACTTTTCCGTTCTGACGTTTTTGAGCATCAACATGGCGTGCAAGGTATAATTCACCTGCAAGCATTCTTTTAAAATCAAAACTCATAGTTTTCCTCCGGTATTTTTAATTGCAACAAGAACCCTCCTGAATGGGTGGGCAAGGAACGGACCCAAAAGAACAAAAGACACAGCAGTCTCCAGTCTTTGCTTTAAGGCGTTCGTTACAATGTGGACAAGTATAAAAAAATTGGCATGCATCTGTCGGCATGACTTCCACAGTTTCTTTATGGCAATGTGGGCATGTAATTGTAGATTCGAGCACTTGTAATCCTCCTCTTATTAGAACAAACGCACTGCAAGAAATGCAATGCGCCCGTATTTTTAGAATGTTGTTGTATTCGGGTCAAGTGCTGCGCCAGCTTTGCCTTCAAGCGCATTGATAGCGGCCATGTCTTCATCACTAATTTCAAAATCAAAGATTGCGAAATTCTCTTTAATGCGATCTTCATGCACTGATTTTGGTAAGGGAAGGAATCCGTTTTGTAGGGACCAACGAAGAACAACTTGAGCGACGGTACGGTTATACTTGTGTGCGATTGCCGCAAGCTCTTCAATCCCAAAAATGTTTCCAGTTCCTAAGGGACTGTATGCCTCAGTTAGGATCCCGTGTTTATCATTGCATGCAACAACGTCCTTTTGCATATCACTAGGGTTCAAAAAGATTTGATTCACAACAGGTTTAATGCGTGCTGTTTTTAAGAGCGCCTCTGTGTGTTCAGGCAAGAAGTTTGAAATTCCGATTGCGCGAATTTTCCCAGCATCAACTGCTTCTTCCATTGCGCGCCATGCTTCAGCATTCGCAGTTGCCCAGTCCTCACGGAATGCGACAGGATTTGGCCAGTGAATGAGGTATAAATCAAGGTAGTCCAAGCCAAGCTTCTCTAAAGAGACATCAATGGCAGCTTTGGCACGATCATAGGTATGTTCCGTGTTCCAAAGTTTTGTAGTGATGAATAGTTCGTCACGAGCAACACCGGATTTCGCAATACCACGACCAACGCTCTCTTCGTTGCCATAGACAGCAGCCGTATCAATATGACGGTATCCGGCATTAATTGCAGCCAGAACCGATGATTCCGCTACGTCGCCATCTGGTGTTTGCCAGGTACCGAACCCAACTGCAGGTATTTCGACACCATTACTTAATGTATAGGTATTATTTTTATTCATAATAAAACCTCCTCTATCTTATAATTATACCAAATTTGCAGACCAGAATCAGTGGCAAAGCACAGACTATTTTTTGAGAATTCTGAGATAAATTATGGTATGATGGGTGCAAAGGGAGAATACTATGCTACTTTGGATACTGATACTGTTATTGGCTTTCTATATAATAAAACGCATTGTTGTTTTTATGATGATGGATTATATCCGTCCCTTACCGGTATACCATCCTGAAGTACGGAGTATCGTTGCATTAGGGGATAGTCTAACATTTGGATTGATGCTGTTCCCACGGCCCAAACTTCGCTATTCAGCACAGCTCGAAAAGCAACTTCACGATACGAAAGTTTATAATCTTGGGGTCAGCGGGGCAACAGCAAATCCAAACACAAATCGTGCGATCGTGAAACATCCCTATTATAGAGCACTTGAAGACTACCATCCAGACATTCTTATCGTACAGTTTGGAACCAATGATACAAAGAAAGACTTTTGGCAAGATACAACGGTGTTTATGCATCAATACGACTCACTCATCAATAATCTTAAGAAGCACAACCCCAACGCAAAAATTATCATCATAGGACCGCCACCCATTTATTCAGTTTGGGGACGTAGCGAAGCAATGTTTACAATGAACCCCAGTGTTGCACGCTTGATTGATCAAGCATTACGTACGTATACAACGAATCATCAGATTCCCTATGTGAGTATGATGGAACTCTTTGACCATCATCCAGAATACTTTCCGATTGATGGTGTTCATATGAATGCGAAAGCACACCGCCAGGTAGCGGATAAACTCAGTGAAATAATCAATAAACTTTAAAGATACTGTCAACAGGCAGTATCTTTTTATGTGCAATAATATGAAAAAAAGTATAGATCATAAATAATGTAAGGACGAAAGTTGCTTACGATGTCGGGTAGAATGGGTTGTTTTGACACTGTTTCTTTGACACACAATTAGAGCAACACTATTGTGAAGTATTTCTCTTTCTTCACATATTTAACACGAACAGACAAACAAGTGTGTCGTTAACGTGAAGTAAACGCTTTAATATCGTAAAAATCAATAACAAGAATCACGGAAATATATTACAAATAAAACCGATAATACCTATCGAAAAGCGTTGGGTGTAATTGACATTAATGCATGGACTTACCTCTGTATATCCTCTAAAATTCAGTTTGTGATGTTTATTAAGATTTCGAAGATAAACAAACAAAGGGAGGGTAAACCAAATGAATAAACAAAAGAACGGGCGCAAACAAGCCGCTATTCTTACCGCACTCTTATCGGGTGCATTATTAATTACTGGAACACTTGCATGGCAAGATGTATCACAACATAAAACAAACAAGTTCACCACTACATCCGTTGAACACAATGTCGTTTTAATGGAAGACTTTGAAGAAGTGGCCAATTGGCGCAAAGGACAAGAAATCGTAAAGGCAGTTTCCGTAAGAAATGGACAAGAAACGGATACTCCAGAATCCTATATCTATGATGATGCATACATTCGTGTGCAATTCAAAGAATATATGGAAATTGGAAATCAAACATATACCTATAATGATCAAAGACTGATGGTCAACGATAAGGGTAACTTCGAGCGCTTTGAGACTGTCGAGAAAGCCCAAGAATTCCTCGCAATACTTGGTGAAGAAACACCGAGTGACGCACGTATTGTTGAAATCAAAGGATACTTTGATGACAAAGAATACGCATATATTGCAACACAACAAGCAGACAAAAATGGTCAATATGGTAAATTCCTTGTTATTGACGCAACTCAAGATGATGCTGAGTCAATTGTTGAAGGTAAAGTAAATCAAAGCCATGCTTCTGATGATCAACATCAAGAACCTATTAATGATGAAGACCAATACACCGTCCACGAGTGGAGTGAAACAGGTCTTGGAAATGCTAAAGAAGACAGCCCATTCCTCGCATATGTGAAATGGAAAATGGGAGCAGATGTTATTACCTTAGACTCATGGGATGGTCAACCTACAGCAAAATGGATCCTTGATACAACAAGTACACAAGGATGGGCATACTGGGGAGAAGCACTTGTTCATGGGACCGATATTAGCGAAAACCCAGAATCCGTGACATCAAAAATTCTCGAAAGCGTAACGCTTGTTGAACAACCCCATGGTGCAGCAGAATACTACATCCATGTAAATATGGATGCTGTATCCAAGAACGATCTCCCATTATGGGATGATGCACCTGAGAAAGTTACTAATGCCTTAACAGGTAAAGATCCAATATCACTGGCATACAAAGGGCTTCAAGAAATTATTGATGCAAGTATCGCAACAGACTACGACACAATTCCAACGGTAGCATCAACAGTATTAGCAGAAGCAATTACTGCAGCTGAATCCGTACGTGATACAGAGAACGTATCATTAGAAGCATTAAAGTCAGCAACGACAACACTTCAAGTTGCGCGAGAAACATACAACATGGATTCTGTTGTCCTCGCAAAACGTCAAATGCTAAAACTCATCAATGAAGCGAAAGCAGTTGATCCAGAAGGTAAAACAGAAGAGTCACTAACTGCATTGTCAATTGATCTCGCCAACGGAGAGATGTGTTTCAATCATACCGAAGCTAATATCGATGATGTGACAGAAGCAATGGCCGATTTAAAAACAAGCCTTGATGCAATTAAAGCACAAATAGGATAGGAGAAAAATGAAGAATAATAAAAAAAGAACTGGGGTTCTTGCAGGTTTGCTTGCAGGAGCACTCTTAATAACAGGAACACTTGCTTGGCAAGATGTGAGCCAACATAAAACAAACAAATTTACGACAACTTCGGTTGAACACAACGTAACACTCGTGGAAACATTTGAAGAAGTTTCAAACTGGCGCAAAGGAGAAGGCAAAGTAAATGAAATTGCAGTCAGAAATGGACAAGAAACAGATGATGTAACGCAGTATATTTACGAAGATGCATATGTTCGTCTACAACTTAAAGAGTTTATGGAAATCATGAACAAGTCCTATATCTATAGTGAGAAACGCTATATGGTCGATGAGAAAGGGAATTTCAATCGCTTTGAAACGTTGGAACTTGCTCAAGAGTTCATGGTAACACTCGGTGAAGATGCACCTGAAGACGGACGTATCGAAGAAGTCACTGGATTCTTCGACAAAGACGAAGAAGGGAATGCAAAAGGATTCTTCTATATTGCAACCCAACAAGCAGATAAAAATGGTCAGTATGGTAAATTTGTCGTGATGAGCGAAGTTATGGGCGAGGGCGATGTCCTTGTTGAAGGAAGTGTTAACCAAAATCATTCATCGGACGATCAACACAACTCAGCAATTGTTGATGAAGAAACAGGTGCAATTGACTACAACGTTGATGAAGATCAATACACAACACACTTATGGGGTGCGGGTGACAATATGTCAGCCGAAGGCAATCCTTTCACCCAATATGTAAAATGGACATTTGGAGCTGATGTAATCAAAATGGCCGACTGGAATGGACAACCTACAGCAAAATGGATTGTGGATACAGATTCAACAGAAGGATATGTTTATTGGGGAGAGAAATTGACCCATGGGACAGATACGGCAATAACACCAAAATCACTGACAACAAATCTACTCGAAAAAGTAACACTGTTGGAACAACCTTATGGTGCAGCAGAATACTACATTCATGTAAACATGGACGCTGTCAACCTTAAAGATGTCGCGAAATGGGACGATGCACCTGAGAAAATCAAATTAGCTTATGCAGGGAAAGATGAACTTTCATTAGCTCAAAAGGCAATGGAAGCAGCGCTTGAGCAATTAGAAAAATACGATTTAGAATCGTACCCAACTCAAGCAGGTAACGAACTTAATGCATTGTACCAAGACGCTAAAGAACAACTTGCAGGGGGAACATTTACAGTTGAAGAATATGTAGCCTTACAAAAACAACTCACAGAGGCGTTGGAAAAGTATGAGAATGACCCAGTATCAACAGCGAAGCGAGATTTAAATCAAGAACTTGAAAATGCGAAGAAAATGGATGTCTCAGATAAGACAACAGCCAGTGCAAAGGCATTTAACGATGCTCTAGCAGTAATGCAAACATTAAACGATGACATCAATGCGAGCGCTGAAGATATGAAAACAGCACAAGACGCAATGGCAGAAGCAATTGCTAACCTCGCGATTCGCTATTTACCGGTAGTTAACGGAGATCGAGTCGAGAATTATGCGGGACACAATTGGACCGTTATTTATCGTGATGAAAAAACAGGTTCTGCAATGATGATTGTCGATGAGCTAACATCGGATGATTTCAAGGCAATGGGAATAAAAGCAGATGCAGAGCCAAATAAAATGAAAATTACGGATACAGTCACAGAAATTTTTCCTGGATACGAAAAATCAAAGATGAAACTTGTTGACGATGCATTTACAAAAGCGTTTATCGAAAACCTCGATGAACGAGCAATTTTACCAGTTAAAATACCGGTTGAAAATACAGAAAATGCAGATTGGGCAACTCGTAAAGAAGCACCAACTATAATTAATAAAGAAAGCGGAAGAAAACAGGCATTTTCATTATCCATTTCAGATATTAATACATATGGGATCCAAGTCTCAAAATTAGTTGAAAACACGAGTCAAACGGGATTCACGAGATTTAGATCAAATGGAATAATCGGTACTAACACCGAAACGAAGGAGAAATATGTTCGTGGGTCAAGTGTTGACATGAGCAAAATTGAATTAACTGGAAATGCCGGAATTAATAACCCAACACAAACAGTTCGACCTGTAATTTGGGTTGCTGGTTTTGATAATTAATTCAAAAATGAATGGAGAAAAATGAAAAACAATAAAAAAAGAACCGGAGTCCTTGCCGGATTACTTGCGGGGGCACTCTTAGTAACCGGAACGCTTGCTTGGCAAGATGTGAGCCAACATAAAACAAATAAATTTACGACAACTTCGGTTGAGCACAACGTAACACTTGTAGAAACATTTGAAGAAGTCTCAAACTGGCGTAAAGGTGAAGCCAAAGTAAATGAGATTGCAGTCAGAAATGGACAAGAAACGGATGATGTAACGCAGTATATTTACGAAGATGCATACGTTCGTTTACAACTTAAAGAGTTTATGGAAATCATGAACAAGTCCTATATCTATAGTGAGAAACGCTATATGGTCGATGAGAAAGGGAACTTCAATCGCTTTGAAACGTTGGAACTTGCTCAAGAGTTCATGGTAACACTCGGTGAAGACGCCCCTGAAGACGGACGTATCGAAGAAGTCACTGGATTCTTCGACAAAGACGAAGAAGGGAATGCAAAAGGATTCTTCTATATTGCAACCCAACAAGCAGATAAAAATGGTCAGTATGGTAAATTTGTCGTGATGAGCGAAGTTATGGGCGAGGGCGATGTCCTTGTTGAAGGAAGTGTTAACCAAAATCATTCATCGGACGATCAACACAACTCAGCAATCGTTGATGATGAAACAGGTGCAATCGACTACAACGTTGATGAAGATCAATACACAACACACTTATGGGGTACTGGTGGCAATATGTCAGCAGAAGGAAATCCATTTACACAATATGTAAAATGGACATTTGGAACCGATGTAATCACAATGGCCGACTGGAATGGCCAACCTACAGCAAAATGGATTGTGGATACAGATTCAACGGAAGGTTATGTTTATTGGGGAGAGAAATTGACCCATGGAACAGATACAACTGTAACACCGAAATCGTTGACAACAAATCTACTTGAGAAAGTAACACTGTTGGAACAACCTTATGGTGCAGCAGAATACTACATTCATGTAAACATGGACGCTGTTAACCTTAAAGATGTCGCGAAATGGGACGATGCACCTGAGAAAATCACAAAAGCACATAATGGAATGGATGATCTTTCACTTGTCCTCAAAGCACTCACAAATGCAATCAATGAGGCTTCTGGATTTGAACTCGAAGGTTATACATCAGAAATTGCGACACAACTGGCAACTGCATTAGCAAATGCCAAGGTAGCAATGGATAATGAAAATGAAACGATTGAAAGTCTACAAAAGGCTTCATCAGATTTAGAGAGTGCACTTAAAGCGTTCAAATCAGATAATGTATTGGTCGCAAAATCAAAATTAGCAGAGACTTTAAACGAAATAGGTGAAATTGATTTAAGTGATAAAGCACCAGCAGGAGCAAAAAGATATCAAGCCTATTTAGATACAGCAAAAGCTTTGTTGGCTTCTGAAGATGCTAATATTACTGATCTTTCAAATCTTAGCGAGTCTCTGTTCTCCGAATCAAGCAAGCTTGTAACGGTGGTTGGACCGAAATTTAAAGATGGTAGAATCGAAAATTTTGCTGGACACAATTGGACCGTTGTATCTTATGACGAAGAGAATGGTCATGCAATCATAACCACAGATGTTCTAATGCAAGCAGAGATAGCGTCATACGGTGTAGAGACAAAAGAAGATAATAAAATGGCCTTTTCATCAGAGAAGAATCCTTCGTATGCATTATCAGCAGCAAAGAAAGTAGACGATGCATTCTTTAAAAAGTGGGTCGAGTCAGATGCAACTGCACTCAAGGCTGTTTTGCCAACTCAATTTACTGAAGAGACTCGACAAGAAGATACTTGGAAAACTCGTAAAGACCAACCAATTCAATATATCGAGAGTGGAAAGAAACAAGCTTTCACATTAGGAATATCGGATATTAATTATTACGAAATTAGTGCTGAAGATTTGGTCACAGAAAGTGATTTTATTATGCTACGGTCTGTTGGAAAAGCTGAAGGACAAATTGGATTTGTAACTAAAGTTGGTGGCCTTGCAACGGGTGCGTCGGACTATAGATCAAACAAAAATGTATCAATGATGATTACTGCATTACCAGCAAAATAAGGAGAAAAATGAAAAACAATAAAAAGAGAACAGGAGTACTAGTAGGTTTACTTGCAGGAGCACTCTTAGTAACAGGAACGCTTGCGTGGCAAGATGTGAGTCAACACAAAACGAATAAGTTTACAACAACATCAGTAGAACATAACGTGACACTGGTAGAGACATTTGAAGAAGTATCGAATTGGCGTAAAGGTGAAGCGAAAGTCAACCAAATCTCAGTTCGTAATGGACAAGATACAGATGATATTGCTTCATATATTTATGAAGATGCTTATGTCCGTGTGCAATTAAAAGAGTTCATGGAGATTAAGAACAAATCATATACTTATAGTGAAAAACGCTACATGGTCGATGAAAAAGGGAACTTCAAACGATTCGCGACATTGGAGTTAGCGCAAGAATTCATGGCAACTCTGGGTGAAGAAGCACCGGTAGATGGTCGTATCGAAGAAGTCACTGGACTCTTTGACAAAGATGAAGAAGGAAACGTAAAAGGATTCTTCTATATCGCAACTCAACAAGCGGATAAGAATGGTCAATACGGTAAGTTTATCGTCATGACAGAAGTACTGGGTGAAGGGGATGTCTTGGTTGAAGGAAGCATTAACCAAAATCACTCATCTGATGACCAACACAACAATGCAATTGTTGATGAAGAAACAGGTTCAATCGACTACAACGTTGATGAAGACCAATACACAACACACCTTTGGGGTGCTGGTGACAATATGTCTGCCGATGGCAACCCATTTACACAATATGTAAAATGGACATTTGGAACAGATGTTATCACAATGGCTGAATGGGATGGACAACCCACCGCACAGTGGATTGTCGACACAGATTCAACAGAAGGGTATGCATACTGGGGTGAAAAACTTGTTCACGGAACCGATGCAACTGCAACACCAAAATCAATCACAAACAATATCTTAGAAAAAGTAACGTTAATTGAGCAGCCTTATGGAGCGGCAGAATATTATATTCACGTAAATATGGATGCCGTTAACTTAAAAGATGTGTCTTTATGGGCAGATGCACCAGCGAAGTTCACGAATGCGATATCAGGAAAAGATCCAATATCAATGGCGTACAAAGAATTAGCTGAAACAATTGCTACAACTAAAACTTTGGATTTCAAAGTAATACCAGCTGATGCATCTTCAACACTTGTTACTGCAATTGCGTCAGCTCAATCGGTACATGATACTGATAATGCAACGTTAGCTGTACTCAAAGAAGCTACTAAGGAACTTCAGTTAGCCGTAGAAGCATACAATACTAACGAACTCGTTGTAGCGAAACGTCAACTGCTTCAATTACTGAATGAAGCAGAAGAAATTGATACAAATGGAAAATCAGAAGAATTAATAACAGCACTTTCAATTGCACATGATAATGGAGAGATGTGTTTTAATGATGGTGCAGCAGAAGTTGCACATGTTACAGAAGCAATTACAGATTTAACTGATGCACTTGCAGCGATCAAATCATAGAACAACTTTGATTTAGTCAAAATTGAAAAGCAAAAAGAGTGTCTAGAATCAATGTCAAGATTATCCCATCATAGTCTTGATATTATAGAAAAAATCTATATTAAGTATTCAATCATGCGTAAAATTACGTGTGATTTGAATGCTACAATATATTTGTAATAAATGAAGAATATAAATAATAAGTAATACGTTAACATGATGATTCATGTTGACGTGCGAGGGCTGTAATCGAATTACAACCTTGGCACGTCACGATGAATTGAAGAAAACAGGAGGTTTATGCATGCGCGATTATGACAAATTGGATAGACTGATGGATGAATTCATTCGTCAAAGTGAACTGAAAAAAGAACAATTGACTGAAGGTGCAGAGGAGCCTCTAAAATTTGATGCATCACCACAAGATTTATCAAAAAGTCAAAAAAAATCATGGTGGCAACCTATGAAACGTTCAAAAAAAGTGAAGTCTAAGGTGGAACCTCAGATTGCACCTTCTTCAAAAGAAACGACCGAGGTTGGTCGGGGAGTCAAAGCAGTCAAAGCAATAACGAATCTAATGTTCTATGTATTCTTAGCGATGGTTTTGATGGTTGTTGCATTTTCGATGCAAGATGGGAGTCGTTATGCAAGTGCAATGGGCTATTCACCATTTTATGTTGAAACGGCAAGTATGAACTCTGTTATTCCTCGTGGTTCATTGATTATCAGCAAACAGGTCGATGCAGAGTCACTTGTAGTGGGTGATGATATAACATTTTATGATGGTGTGAATACCCAATCAATGATCACCCATCGGATTATTAAAATCCATCCGAACTTTGAAAATAAAGGTCTCGCGTTTGAGACAAAGGGTGTCGATAATAAAGATCCTGATTTGGAAAAAGTACATGCAAAAGAAGTTGCCGGTAAGGTTGTTGTGGTTTTGCCAAGTGTCGGAATATATCTCAGTTATGTCAAGGATAACTTGGTAATGGTTATGGTATTTGTGGGGTTGATATTTGCAACGCTTCATACCACGTCTGTCTACTTACGTGAACGTCAAAATGAAAAACAGCAGTTAATACTGGAAAAGTAAGGAGTTGAATTAATGAGAGTGCAAAAAATAACAACGAGGTCATTTAAAGTCGTTCTTTTGATTGCGCTTTTAGCTCAAGTCGTTCTCGGTGTTCATGGATGGTTTGATGATTCACAACATAAGACAAACCGTTTTGTGCGAGGTTTTGATGCTCATGATGTGGTACTTACAAAGCGTTCGATTGCAGCGGACAGAACTGTGATTGATTTTAGTCTTGAAGGCGCTGAATTTGAACTTTACCGTGTTGATGCTGTCGATGAGAAAATCGGTACGACCTATACGACTGATGCCAATGGCGAGATTTGGATGCATAATCTTGAAGTTGGCGATTATTACTTTTTAGAAGTTAACCCACCTCTTGGTCACAGTTTCGATTTGGATAAAACAGGCAATCCGATACGGAAGTATACATTCAAAGTAGATACGCTTGAGCAGCCGGATGGACAACCCATTCATGTTGACGCATACAACATTCAAAATGATGTAGCGTTGGAAATTATGAAAACAATTGTGAATTCAAATGGAGAAGATGTCAGTGTTGAACAACAAGCAGAACTCTTTTCTTTTAAAGTTACGTTCAATGAGAAAATCGATGATGACGAAGCGATTGATACGAAAGATTATGTCTATTCGATTGATGGTGGTCCAAATCAAACCATAAAGAATGGTGAAATTATTCAGCTTAAGCATGGGCAGAAAGCAATATTTAAGTATCTTCCCTATGGCACGCGGTACGATGTTAAGGAACTCAGCGATCATGATTACACAATGTACTCATCGTTCGCCACAGGATTTGTTTATGATCGCCCTTTGGCATCCTTTGTCAACCAATCGCAAAGTGAATCGTTAGGAATTGTCGCGTTAACCAAGTATATTCGCAATCAAAGTGGCGAAGCGTTGACGGACGCTCAAAAAGAGAAACAATTTGAGTTTGAAATAACCTTCAGTGATGGTGGAACCTATCCCGTTGGGATTGGCAATAAGCCACTTGAGATGGTTTCGAGTGGTGGTACGATTCAATTGCGTCACAATGAAACGGCGTACATCTTTAAATTACCATTTGGAACAACTTATACAATTAAAGAAAAAGACTACAGTTCTGAAGGGTATCTTAGCCAACTGGGTGTTATAGAAGGACAGATAATTGTCCAAGATATGATGATTTATAACATTAACAATATTTATCAAGACGCCCCTGAAATTGAAAGTGGTTCTCTACTGATTGCAAAACGTGTTGTCTATACAACATTGCGTGATACGTTTCAGTTTAAAGTTGATTTTCAACCTGCTGGTAACTTTAAGTATCGTATTGATGATGGTGACCTTCTTGAATACAAGTCGGGTGATTCCATAGAGATTACTGCAGATCAGACAATTCTTTTTGAAGATCTTCCAATCGGTACCGTCTATAAAGTTACTGAATCAGAACACGATGATTACTTTGCGAGTGTATTAAGTCAAAGCGGTACAGTTTCTGACTATAATCAGACCGTTGTTTTCCGAAATTACTTTAAGAATCCAGACAAAGACCTCGTAAGCATTACGGTGACAAAAAAAGTTAGCGGAGTTACTACTGACAAAAGTTTTGAATTTATCATGAATTTCGACGATTCAAAAGAAGTCTTCACACTGAAGGACGGTGAGTCAAAAGAATTTCAGATGAGTCCGGGAACGGTGTACGCTGTCGAAGAACGGGACTACAGTAAAGATGGTTATGAACTTGTCATTACCAACAGTCATGGAACCGTAGAAACAAAGAAAAATGTGGAAGTCATTGCAACCAATATATTCCATAAAGAACTTGCGAAAGCACAGATCAAGGGAATCAAATCATGGTCAGTGGCACCGGGGTATGAAAATCGTATTCCAAGTGCAATAACCGTGAATCTTCTTAACGAAAACAACGAAGTTGTTGCAAGTACTATTGTCAAAGAAGATGCGCATGGAAAATGGGAATACGCATTTGAGGTTGCGCGTTTTGATGAGAACGGTGTTGAAATAGTTTATCACATTGAGGAAGAGCCGATTGACGATTTTATCGCAACGTATGATGGCTTCAATATCTTGAATACATTTACGGTGCCAACATCTTACCTTCCCAAAGTAACCAAACAATTAATTGGTGAAGAGCACACACATGTACCAGCTCAGTTTGTCTTTACAATAACTGCACTTGAAGGTGCACCGATTGTAAATAGTGGAAGTATCGCAATTGATGGATCGGGTGAAGCAAGTTTTGCCGCTTTAGAATTCAAACACGCAGGTACGTTTAAATATCGAATTGAAGAAAAGGTACAACGTCTCAAAGATTATACGTTTGACCGTAAACCAATAACACTCACAATAACAACGATCAACCAAGATGACGCGATTGTGATTGCAAGTGTGTCTTATGATAAAGAGGGATTCGAAACAAATGCGACAACCGGGTTGTTTATTAATACTTATACAGGGGCGATTAAACCTCCGGTAGACCCAGAAGAGCCACTTGACCCACCAACATATCCAGGAGATTTGCCCGCAACAGGATTGGCAGCAACAGGCTTCATGTTGCAAGGAGGAATTCTGACCATGGTGGGTACAAACCTTATTATTTACAGTCGCATAACAACAATACGCCGTAATAAAAACAAAAAAGAAGGAGATGATGGAGATGGCTCAAACTCATGAAGAATTAGAAACAAGTATCCATCTTGCTAAAATGGTAAAACAATTAATCAAAGAAAACAAAGCACTTCAAAAGGAAGTGGAAATACTCAAAGCACAACAAAGCCAACTTAAAGATAATCAAAGTATTGATGCTTTCTCAAGAAAACTTGAGGAACTGTATGAAATCAATCATTTGGTGGCGAATGTACTGCTTAAGAATAGTGCAATCCAAAAATAGACAATAAGACTCTTGAACAGATTAACAGGAAACTCACTGTATCACAGCAGCTTGTCATGACGACAATCAATACAGGAGGGGTTTATGATCCATATTAAAGAATTCAAACGATTTTATACGTTTAAGGTCGTTTTCGAAACCAACAGCTTTTCGCGAGCAGCTAAGATTCTGTTTCTAACACAATCCGCTGTATCCAACCAAATCAAACAATTAGAAAAAGACCTCGATCTACAACTCTTTAACCGCAATGGTCGTAACTTTATTTCACCAACCGCTGAAGGGGAAATACTTTATGATGAAGTGATTCGTCACTTCCAAGCATGGAGTACAACAATGCAGTTGCTTAATAAAGAGGCAGACCGAAATCAACATTGTACGATTGCGGCATCAGGATCATTTTCAATTAGCTATTTTCCCGAATTGATTGCCTACTTAATCAAACAGCACCCTAACGTTACGTTCACGGTTAACGAGAGCAATACAGAGACCATTTATAACGATGTTTTAAAACACGACGTTGATTTTGGATTTATTGAACGGGAGTTACCTGCCAATTCAAAACTTGAACAAACCGAGATAATGCAGGATCAACTTGCTTATGTCGGTGATAAGAAAAGTGACTTATGGTTAATCCGTGAGGAACACTCAGCGGATAATTTTTTCAACACGGCCTATTTGAATGAACACAATATCAATCCCGAGACGTTTGTGTATACCAATAACAATGATTTCACACTAAGGCTTTTAGACAATGGAACAGGGAATACAATCATTTCAATGAGTAGTATTAAGCGATACTATCCACATTGGCTAAAGGATAAGAGTAGGGTTATTATACCGCTCAAAGGGAACTACATGCGAAACTTCTATTTGTTGGGAGGAAACCGTGCAATTGGAATGCATGGAGAGATTTATGAGTCTATAAAAGCGTGGGCACTCACACAAGAGCGCAACGAAGCAATTCACTAATCAAACGCAAAAATCTGGAAGCATCCAGTCTTTTTGTGCATCACACACCGCATAGGATAAACACATATGTTATACTTTGTTTACACATGAGGGGACACTCAAATGATACAAACAAAAGAATTCAAACGCTTAATTGCCTTTAAGACGGTCTATGAATCCAGTAGTTTTTCTAAGGCAGCAAATACTCTTTTTTTAACGCAATCGGCAATATCGAGCCAAATTCAGCAACTTGAGGAAGAACTGCAAGTAACACTTTTTGACCGTAAAGGTCGCAACGCCATCACACCAACAGAAGCGGGTCGTATTTTTTACGATCAAGTTCGTGAGATTCTCGAAGTGTGGCATAATGCGATGCAAAAACTCTCTGACCAATCTGAATACCGAAAGAAATGTACGATTGCGGCATCCAACTCGTTTTCAATCAGTTTTATGCCCAGTCTGATTGAATACCTGGCCGAGAAACATCCAAACATTGAATTCAATGTCATCGAAAGTAACTCGGATTCAATTTATAATATGGTGTTACATCGTGAATATGACTTTGGTTTTGTAGAACGTGCTTTGCCAAAAAACTCTAAAATAACTCAAATGCAAGTTCTCAAAGATCCATTGGTTCTTGGTGGTGACCCGGGAAGCAAACTGTGGCTTACGCGCGAAAACCATTCAGCAATGAACCATTTTAATTATATATATCTTCAAGAGAATGGTATTATTCCCGAAAATATTATGATAGCCAATACCAATGACTTTATTATTAGGATGTTGGAATCGGGTCAGGGGCGATCCCTTGTCTCAAAACGTAATCTGAAAGGTCATGATATTCCGTATGAGGAAATAGATTCCAGATACGAACGTGATTTTCATTTGCTCATCCCCAATCCCGCAACGACAGTTTATGAAGATGTTTGGGCAAGTATTGAGAAATGGTGCAGTGAAATACGCAATGAGGCATTGGGTGCGAATGTAATTAATTCAGATAAGCAAAATACCGAAGTGGATCTATTCTAAGCGAGGGGTATCGTGTCAAAAATACACGGTATCCTTTTTTGTCGTTAAACTTGCATACTGGAAAGATCAAAGGGTACAGGATCCTTTGTTTGAGGTGTATAATGTTTAGAGAGAGGTGGCAGACATGATGAAAATTGAACACATTAAACGTGAAATTGAGAACGATAAAGAAAATATGCAATTCACTAAAATGGGATGGAAACCAATTCTTCGTGTGAGTGAAAATGCGCGTATATTAATTATCGGTCAAGCACCGGGGTTAAAGACACAAGAAGCCGAAGATGTATTTCGTGATAAGAGTGGTGATCGCCTACGCGAGTGGCTGGGTGTTGATGAATCGCTGTTTTACGAAAGTGGTTTAATTGCTGTTTTACCCATGGATTTTTATTTCCCAGGAAATGGAAAAAGTGGCGATTTACCACCCCGTAAAGATATAGCTGCTAAGTGGCACCCACAGCTGATCGCTGCGATGCCACATATTGAACTTACCATTCTCATTGGAATGTATGCCCAAAAGTACTATCTCGGTAAAAGTTCGCTGGGGAATGTAACCGAGAATGTACTTGGTTATCAACACTTTCTGCCGCGTTATTTTCCCCTTGTCCACCCATCACCACGCAATCAAATATGGATATCCAAGCATCCTGAATTTCTTTCAAAGATTATCCCTGAACTACAGTACCGTATTAAACGAATTCTTAGTGATTCGCATATGTAGTTCATATGAAGTTTCATAAAAACAACAATATTTAAGAAACCTCCATGATATACTGAAGATAAAAAGGGGGTCGCTTATGTATTCAATACTGCTGATTGAAGATGATGTCGATATTCATGCATCCATTGTTCATTTACTCCGTAAGGAAGGTTTTAATGTCCTTCAAGCGTATGATGGTGAAGCGGGATTGCGTATTTTTGAGACAAACTCCGTTGATTTGATCCTTCTCGACATGATGCTTCCAAAAATTCATGGGGAGCAGGTTTTAAGAGCAATACGAAGTTTGAGTGACGTGCCAGTTATTGTTATCAGTGCACTGACGGATGAACTCGTTCAATACAATGCATTCGAGAATCGGGTTGATGATTACGTTGTGAAGCCCTTTTCAATGAATATACTCAATTATAAGATTAAAGCGATACTGCGCAGAATTGGAAAAGTACAAGGGTCAGTACTTAATTATGAGAAGTTATCTGTTCATGTAGATGCTTACTATGCAACTTACGATGGCGACGAAATTACGCTGACTACCAAAGAATTTGAAATGTTGCAGTTATTGCTGATGAACTCAGGGCGTGTGTATTCGCGTGAAGAGATGCTTACGTTGCTATGGGGTTATGATTACTATGGCGATATGCGTAACATTGATGTCCATATTAAGAATCTTCGCAAGAAAATAGTTGTGGATTGTATTCGAACCATTAAGGGTGTGGGTTACCGTATTGATAAAAATGGGTCAAGCTTATGAAGTTGAAAGTTTTTCCGAAGATATTTCTCATTACATTTATCACGATATTAACGACCATCCTGCTTTTTTTCTATATTTTCCGACTGTTTTTCGCAAACTATCTGGCATACTATAATGAGCAGGCGTTTCATAAAATTGAAACCCAACTTGTTTCTGAGGTAACGGGTCAGTCGGTTTCAGATCTCATGGCGCAATCCTATTTCGAGAAATTTGAGCGGAAGCATGGTGTTTCAATTAATCTTTTGATTGGAGACGATACAGTGTATCCCCAATTCTTGAGCATCATGGAGAACCCAAATAATAATCATGAAGGGGATTCTTCATTTGTAGCAATCACAGGAGATGACTTTGATGCGATACACTTTTTTTGGAGTGATGGCGTGCAATATACACTCAAAGTTGTTTATCCAAGCGGAATTAGTGAGAATGATTTCTTTTCGGTATTCTCAAGTATTCTACCATTTATGATAGTTCTCGGGTTTTTGGTTTCACTTTTGATTTCCTATTTGTATGCCCGTCATAATGAACGCAAAATTAAACACTTAAATGGCATTATGAATGAGATGGCTGTATTTGAATACGATGGATTAAGGAGTCCGGTTGAAGGCGATGAGTTTTCACAACTCGAGAACCAGATTGATGCGATGTATCGTCAAATGACTGATGCGATGCATAAGAGTCGAAAGTTTGCGAAAGATCGAGAACTGTTTTTAAAGGGAAGTGTTCATGAGTTAAAAACGCCAATGATGTCGATGTCTCTTCGAATTGAAGCATTGTTGTTTGATGAATCACTGGATGAGCACCAATTAAAGATGGTCTACGACATGCAACATAAAATAAATCATATGAGCAAGCTCGTCCATGAAATTTTATCGATATCAAAACTTGAATCAATACTTAATGAGGCAACAATTCAGCCACACATGTATCTTGAGGAAGTTGTTGAAATCCATCGTTATTTACTTGAAGATAAAATGATGGAAGTTGAGATTGAATTCGACACATCGCAAATTCGGATGTCGGAAACTGATTTTATGAAAGTAGCGTCTAATTTATTAGGGAATGCTATAAAGTATGGTTGTGAATCCTCAACAATCAATGTTCACTATCAAAACCGTCGATTAAGGATTGAGAACTATCGTATGAATGTCATTGATCCTACGAAAGACTTGCTTAAACCGTTTGTTCAAGGCCATGACAGTACTGATGGTGAGAGTCATGGGCTGGGACTTTATGTTGTTGCGATGATTGCGCATAAGTATGATTATGGTCTCACGGTTGATAGTTCGGGAGAACGTTTTGTAGTTCAACTTGATTTTAATACCGATAATTCCAAAAATTACGCAAACGATTCAAAATAGAATCGTTTTTTTTTCCTTTACACACAGTTCATAGCGTCTTTACATTGGCTACATATTGACTTGATAAGATGTCTTTGGAAACGAGGTATTAACATGGGAGTCATTAAAAGAACATGGGTAAGTATTACCAAACGAAAGGGAAAAAGTCTAATTTTACTATTGGTTGTATTCGTAATCGCAAATGTCATTGCAGGAGCGGTTTCAGTAAACAATGCTTCAGAGCAATTGAATAACGTGATGAAAGGGCAATTGGGTGCGAAGGCACGCATTGAGCAGGATTTGAGTAAGATGGGGACAGCGGTATTCAAGCCAGTTACCGCTGAAGTCGCTGAGACTGTCGCAAAACTGACTCAAGTTAAAAGTGTCGATTACAGCATTGAGGTTGGCATGGGATCAGACAAAGTAAAGAGCTACAGCGTGGATAAAGATTATGATCCTGACGATGATGAATTTGCGTTCGCCCGTTTTAGTTTTAAAGGGTCAAACTCAAGTAAACCCAGTGACTTTGCAGCAGGTACTGCACAGTTACTCGAAGGCGTAATGCCATCAACTGAGAGGGGATCAAAGGAAATTATCATCACAAAGACTTTAGCAGAGAAAAACAAGTTAAAAGTAGGAGATACCGCAACCTTTTACTTAGGAAATGCAGTGAATGATGTAAAGAATCGTCGCTTTGATGTCAAAGAAAAAATCCCCTATGAGTTTAAGATTGTTGGAATCTACAACAAAGCATCGACATCAAGCGGACCCGATGCAGAATACAGCAAAGAGATAGATGCAAATACGATCTATACAAATTTAGGCATTGCTACCGAGATTGATGCTCTAAAGGCAAATTTTGATTATGCGCACGATACGCAAAGGACAAATGAAACATTAGAACAGTATCTTTCGTCAGTAACACCAACTTATGAATTGAAATCATCGGATGATATTGATTCGTTTATCGCAGAGGCCAGCAAACTCATCGATACCAATGGCTATAAAATTACATCGTCCAAAGATTCCTTCAAGTCAGTTTCGGGGTCAATTGCAAGTATGAAAGAAATATCGAATCTCATTCTTATCTTTGGAACAGGAGCTGCAATTCTAATTCTTACACTCGTTCTTGTCCTTTTCTTAAGAGAGCGAAAACATGAGTTTGGCATTTATCAAGCATTGGGTGAGGCCAAAGTGAAAACAACAGTGCAAGTCGCTTTAGAGGTCTTGATTATCGCCATGTTGGGAATCTCATTATCGATTTACTCGGGAAATAAATTGGCGGAGGGTCTTTCCAAACAAATGATCACAACACAGCTTGCAACGAAGCCTGAAGAGACGAGCAATATACCGGGATTTGTACCAATGGAAGAGGCACCATTATCAACGGTTGATGAAGCAGAAATTGCCAAGAATTTTGAAGTCTCCATTGATTCGAATTATATCATTGGATTGTACAGTCTTGTACTTGGTGCAAGTATGGTTTCGATTCTTATATCGGCGGGTTACATCTTAAGTTTGAATCCCCGTGAAATACTACTGTAGGAGGTAAATTATGTTAGAAGCAAAAGACGTATGTTTTAGTTACCGTGATGGTGAAAAGAGCAAGCAAGTATTGAGAAATGTTAACATGAATTTTGAAAAAGGAATATATTATGCAATTCTTGGCCGCTCAGGAAGTGGCAAAACAACATTGATGGCACTCTTGAGTGCCCTGGATTCTCCACAATCGGGATCGATTGCGCTTGATGGTGTCGATATTAAGAAAAAGGGTTTAAATCGTTACCGACGAAATTCAATTGGTATCGTGTTTCAACAATTTCATCTAATCCCCTATATGTCAGCGATGCAAAATATCCTTGTTGCTACATCGATTAGTGATAACAAAGCAATGAATAAAGCAGAAATTTATACGTTATTGAATAGCTTGGGTATCACTGAAGATAAAATGCATCGTCCGATTACACAGCTCTCTGGTGGGGAACAACAACGGGTTGGGATTGCACGTTCCCTCGCTACCAAAGTTGATATTATTATTGCCGATGAGCCGACGGGTAATCTTGATAAGACGACACAAAAAGACATTATTGCATGTTTTCAAAGGATGGCCCATGAAGAAGGGAAATGCGTTATTGTTGTTACGCACTCCCGTGATGTTGCCAATTCAAGTGATGTTATTTTAAAAATGGATGAAGGTTCACTAACAAGCGTGGATAAAAGATAGTCTCATCTTCTTATAGATTACGAAAAAAATGCCGCGTTTAACTTTACAGTTATCGCGGCATTTTTGGTGTTTCGGTATGAATTGTGACCATTAAAAAACCCACTTTAATAATAAAGTGGGTGCAATTTTCATATGGGGCGACCGACGGGGCTCGAACCCGCGGAATGCCGGTACCACAAACCGGTGCGTTAACCAACTTCGCCACGATCGCCATTTGCTTTGATATTATAGCCCAAACAAATTCAATTGTAAATAGGGTATATTAAAAATAGCCAAATATGATATAGTTACTATACAAATGGAGGATAAATCGCGATGAAAATAGCAGTTATTACAGATTCATCTGCAGGTGTATCGCAAGCACAGGCAGCGGAATACGGGATTTATGTTGCGCGTATGCCGCTAACAATTGATGGCAAGGAATATATAGAAGAAGAAGGCATCTCACGTATTGAGCTTATTGCAGCCATGCGCCGCGGTGCTAAAGTTAGTACTTCACAGCCACCATTGGGTGTGTTGATTGAAACATTCGAATCCTTATTAAAGGAGTACGATCATGTTATCTTCCTTCCAATTTCAAGTAAACTGAGTGGAACGTATCAAACGGCACTGGGTCTTGCAAGTGATTTCGACAATCGTATTACGGTTATTGATTCACAATTTGTTGCCGCACCCTTGTTGCTCTTATCTGTCGATGTTAAGAAAATGGCAGACATGGGAATGGATCCTCTAAAGATAAAGGAAAAGGTTGAGCGTGAGGCGGAAATGTTTGCACCACTGATTCCTGAAGATATTCAATATTTAAAGCGTGGTGGACGCATTACACCTGCTGCTGCAGCAATTGCAAACTTGTTGAAGATCATTCCGGTGTTGAAAGTTGCCAATGGTGAAATCGATGTTTTAGAAAAAGTGCGAACACATAAAAAGGCGCTTAAAGTTGGATTCGGTCATGTTTTCGAAGGGCGCAATATCGACGAGTATGAATGGATTGTATTGGATGGTGATTGCGATCCGAAGACATTTGAATCGCTTGTTGAAGATGTGGAGAAACACATTGGACGACCAGCAGTTCGTGAACTCTTGTATCCAATTGTGCTCGCACATACGGGTCCAGGATCAATTGCACTGTGTGCATATAAGAAATTAATTTAATAAAAGGAGTAATGTATGAATTTGATTGAAACAAACCTGGTGGGGGTTTTAGAAACAATAATAAGTGAAGAGTTCGGAATCGAAAAAGAACCGGGACTCGTCATGCTATCAATTCCCAATAATGCAGAGATGGGAGACTACTCGACAAACATTGCAATGCGCATCAACAAACGTGTAAGTAAGAGTCCGCGTGATGTAGCAGAAACGATTATCGCGCGCCTTGACGGCCACGAAATGCTCGTACGTGTTGAGGTTGCGGGTCCTGGATTTATAAACTTCTTTATGAAACCTGAAGTACTTGCAAGTGTTATCAATACAGTCATCGCTGCTGGTCCAGACTATGGTCGATCAAATTCAGGTGAAGGCATTCGCACGCTTGCTGAATACGTAAGTGCAAACCCAACAGGGCAACTTCATGTTGGTCATGCTCGTGGTGCAGCGTGGGGTGATTCATTGACACGTATTATGAAATTTGCAGGGTATGATGTTTTACGTGAGTACTACGTGAATGATCTTGGAAACCAAATTACAATGTTAAGTCACTCGCTTTATGCTCGCTATAAGCAAGCGCTTGGACATCAAGCAGAACTCCCTGAAGATGGTTACCATGGAGAAGATATAAAGCAAATCGCTCAAGACGTTATTGCACGTGTGGGGGATACTTGGCTTGATAAACCTGAGGCAGAATGGGTTCCATTCTTCAAAGAAATTGGTATTGAGTTCGAACTTGAACGCATTAAAAAAGACCTCGCAACATTTGGGGTATCCTTTGATTCATGGGTCAGTGAAAAATCATTGTACGATGAGGGTCGTGTTGAACGTGTTCTCAAAGACATGCGTGCCAATGGTGTAACCTACGAATTGGAGGGTGCATTATGGTTCCGTTCAACGGATTATGGTGATGATAAAGATCGTGTTCTTATCAAGTCAGATGGATCTTACACTTATCTTGTTCCCGATATTGCAAATCATATCTACAAACTCGAACGCGGCTACAACAAACTCTTAAACTTATGGGGTGGTGACCACCATGGTTACATTCCCCGTATGAATGCAGCGTTGGAGTCGTTTGGTTACAAAGATGTTATGGATGTCGATATTATTCAAATGGTTCGTCTTATCGAGAATGGTGTTGAGGTTAAGATGTCGAAACGTACTGGTAATGCAGTAGGGCTCGTTGATCTTGTCGATGATATTGGCGTTGATGCTGCGCGCTACTTCTTTACAAGTCGTGCGTTACAGACTCCCCTTGATTTTGATCTTGGACTCGCACGTAGTAAATCAAATGACAACCCTGTGTTCTATGCTCAATATGCACATGCTCGTATTTGCTCAATCTTGCGCCAAGCAGATAATGTAACACCTGTTGAAGAAATTGGCTTGTTAGTTCATCCAAAAGAAGTTGAATTGCTAAAGTACATCAATGAATTCAGTTCAGTTGTTGCCGATGCTGCGAAGAACCGTCAAGTTCATAAGATTCCAAACTACATTCAACAACTTGCAGCATTATTCCATACATTCTATGGAGAATTGAAAGTTAACGATCCAAGCAATCCTGAACTTTCAAATCAGAGATTAAATCTACTTGTTGCAACTAAAATAACATTGAGTAATGCGTTATCGCTTATCGGAGTTTCAGCTCCTGAGCAAATGTAATTGCATTTTAAAGTGTATGAGTGTATTATATAAGTGTTACAGGGGGTGAACGATATGTCACTTGGAAAAAGCTCTATCGCAATCTATCGTCAAATCATTGATTATTTTCGATATGAGATTGCGTCGGGTCGCGTAAAGCCTGGAGATCGCATTGACTCCATTCGCAACTTGGCACTCGAATTTAAGGTCAACCCAAATACGGTTCAAAAAGCATTGAACGAACTTGAGCGTGAAGGGTTGGTCGCAACAGACCGTACCAATGGTAAATTTGTTACCGATGATATGGAACGTATTGCTGCATTAAGAGGGGATTTGTGTCATGAAATCAGTGTAGACTTTGTGAACAAGGTTAAAGACCTTAACATGGAAGTTACTGAGATTATGGTACACATACAATCAGTATGGGAGGAGAAGAAATAATGGATATGCCGTATCTAAGTCTTCGAGGTCTCCAAAAAGCTTATGGGAATACACCCGTAATTAATAATGTTAACCTCGAATTGACTGGTGGAAAAATAATTGGACTCTGTGGTCCAAACGGTGCTGGTAAAACAACACTCATTAAAATGATTATGGGGTTACTTCGCGACTATCATGGCGATATCAAAGTACTTGGGGATGATATCGGACCAAAGTCAAAAGCACGTATTTCATACTTGCCAGATGTCGAGTACCTCGACCCACGCGCGACAGGATTATCAACCGCGAAGCTCTATCAAGATATGTATGCAGATTTTGATTTGCACACATTGGAAGACTTGTTTGTTAAAATGAAACTTGACAGTTCAATGCCTGTTTCAAAAATGTCAAAAGGGATGCGTGAGAAATTCCAACTTGCTTTGTGTCTTTCACGTCAAGCCGATATTTATATCTTTGATGAGCCGATTGCAGGTGTTGACCCTGCTTCACGAGATTCAATTATTGATACAATTTTGAGCAACTATACAAAAGATGCTCTACTCATTATCTCAACGCATTTAATTGCCGATATTGAACCTGTTTTGGATGAAGTTGTTTTCTTGAAAGATGGCGCAATCTACCTTCATGAAAACTGTGATGATTTGCGTGAAGAACGTGGAGCATCAGTCAATGATGTATTCAGAGAGGTATTCAAATGGTAGGAAAATTAATTAAAAATGAAATTAAAGAAAATGTAAGTTTATACACTCCGGTGTTTATTATGACTTTAATCGGTGGCGTTGCCTCGATCTTGCTAGGCATGCGATTCCGTTCAATGTCAAGTTCAAGCTTCAATGGTGGCGAATTATTTATTGGCTTAGCCATTATGATTATCTACACACTTCTGATTGCTTCAGCAGTAATGACAATCCGTGCAATGATTATCATGTTGTACCACAGTTTGTATAAGAAGAATGCATACCGCGTCTTCACATACCCTGTTTCATCGACTGAACTTTTGGTCTCAAAAGTTATTGGTGTGACATTTTGGACAATTGTATCATCATTATTCATTGTTGGAATTTATGTTGGGGCACTCTTACTAACGTTCAATGACTTTAATATTATTGGCGCATTTGTTGAAATATTCTCAGAGCTTCGTTTCATACTCTTTGAATCAGATTCACTCATGTCTTCAATTATCTTGATTGCCAACTACGTATTTAGTTCTTTTGCAACAATTTCGTATATTCTTCTTGCAGGATCAATTGCGAACTCAAAATACATACGTCGTGGTCGTGGTTTGTATACATTCCTAATTTATTTTGGAATTACAATCGTTGTCTCAGTAATTGGAAATATGATTGCACCAACAACCATTAGTTCATATTCAATGAGTCGTGGATTTATTACGGATGCATCACTGATGTTGAGTTTACTTCGTCATGTACTCTTTGCAACGCTTTCATGTGTCGGAACAATATGGATGTGGAATAATAAACTCGAAATCTTGAACTAAAAGTTCTGAAATTTAACCTTCACTTGAATTATGAGTGAAGGTTTTTCTTTGTCACTCAGCATGAGCATTCGAGAAATAAAAAAACTCTTGGCTTAAATTCCAAGAGCCTATTCGTACGAAAGTGACGACGTCATGTAGACTTCGTGTTTGAGCGTGAAAGTTGTCAGTGTTGTACCACTAAGGTAACCATATGTGTTGGGGTGCCCTTCTTTAGGTAGGGCAATGGATCCGGGATTAAAGAGCATAACACCATCAACATCGTTCATCGTTGGAATATGCGTGTGTCCGGAAATAAAGAGACGTGATCGCTTCTTAGGGCCGTCATCGACAGGATTTAAAAGGTGTCCATGCGTGATGTAAGTTGTAATGTTATTTAGATTTGTGACAGTGTAGTCTTGCATCATTGAGAAATTCAATAACATTTGGTCGACTTCAGCATCGCAATTCCCACGCACAGCAAGAACCGGAACTGACAGTCCATTCAATTGATCTGCAACCTTTTGAGGATTGTAATCCTCTAATATAGGATTACGCGGACCATGGTATAGATTGTCACCAACAAGCACAACCATATCGTATGGATACGGTGTATTTAATACATCGCGAAGGCGTTCATGACTGCCATGTATATCAGAAATAATGAGTATATTCATAAGAATCCTCCTTGTAATATCAATTATAACTCAATTTTGTGTTCTTGTGTTTTTACAATTCACAGAATTGACATAAATGAGCGTTTCCTTTATGGTAAAATAACAACAGGAAGTGAAAAGAAAAATATGAAAGACAAACAAAACAAAAAAGGATTTTTAATGTGGTTTGTTGTACTCATGTCGGTGATGATACTTGTGGTCGGGGGATTCTACTTGTATCGTGGTTACCAAGCACGGGTTAACATCGATAATACAACAACAATTAGTGATAATAGTTACTATACACTAAGAGGAAATGCGACAGCATATCAGAAAGAAATCTATAAGGAACTTTCCGATGAGTTAAATAAAGATGTTCGCGATGATAATAAGGCAGTTGAATTGGTTGCGAAGAACTATGTCGCTGACTTTTTTACGTGGTCAAATAAACTGCGTTTCAATGATATGGGTGGAGCACAATATATAAACCGCGATATCCGTAAATGGGTTTATGATAAAGCATTGGATACTTTCTATAATGATATGTATTACTATTTAGAAAAAGGGCAAGTTAAAGATACACTTGAGGTTACCGATTCTGTTGCGAGTGTCAAAAATGTTAAATTTGTAACAGAAGAAGAACACTATGATAGTGAACTGGAAGAAATGGTGCCTGCAGTTGAAGTCGATGCATTTGAAGTTACAATTTCATGGACTTACAAAGATTCAAGTGTTGTAAGTATTGCTGATTTTCAAAAGGAAGCAAAGATCATTGTGGTCAAAGACAGCGATGGATTATATTCAATCGTGGAGGTAAGTAATGGAAAAACCCAAGAAAACCCTGAAGCTTAAAGAACTCTTTAACAATCCCATTGTTGGTGTTGTGATTGTTCTTTTAGTCAATATCGTCATTGCTGCAATCATTGTCCTTGCAGGACGCTATATTAAAATACATAGCCAATACTTTATGTTAGGAATTGGTGTTTTAGTCATCATGGCTCTCATTATTAATACCTTGTTTTTAATTGGTTATGTTAAACAAATTAAGATTTTCCGTCACATTCTAATTTACTCGGGTGTTTTAGTCTTGTTAATTGGGAGTGTAGGAACATTCTACTTGTATAAAACTGACAGTTTAATTAATCAAATTGTGAACCAAAATGAAGCGGAAACTGTTGATTATGTCGTTCTTTCGTTTGAACAAGGAAAGACAACAGATGATCTTGGCGATCAGAAACTCGGTTATGTCAAAGGCAAAGATACAAGCTACAGTGAATTGCTTAAAGAATCTGTAAGACCATATTCTCGTACAGTCGAATATGTTGAGTATGCAACAGAAGTGGAATTGCTCGAAGCAACTCTAGAGAAAGAAATTCATTTTGCGGCATTACCGAAGAACTATCGAATTTATGCTGAGAACTTTACAGAAGATCGTAACCCGTTCCAAACTACAACCGAACTCTTCACATTCTCAACAAAAGTTGAACATACAATTTCAAATGTGGATGTGCTCCAAGAACCATTCAAATTGTTAATGCTTGGAATCAATGATGAACTTGCCGATTCCATAATTTTAGCAACGTTCAATCCACAAACACTCAAAGTAACAATGACAAGTCTTGCACGTGACTCATTTGTACCCATTGCATGTCAAGGGGATCAACGCGACAAGTTAAACCATGCCCGCGGCGTGAATCGTCAGTGTATTATTGACACTGTCGAAAACTTCTTGGATGAAAAGATTGATTTCTACTTTGAAACAGACTTCTATGCGCTCGTTAAAATTGTTGACGCATTGGGTGGTTTAGAGATTGAATCTCCGGTAACATTTGCCGGTTCATTCCCATTAGAAGGTGAGTATGATGACTATGGTTACCCTGTATACGAAGGGGTTACTGTTCCAGAAGGCAAAAACCTTCTGACTGGTAAGCAAGTGTTAACCTTTGCCCGTGAGCGATACGCTTTCCCGGATTCAGACTTTACACGTCAACGTAACCAACAATATGTTATTAAAGAAGTTGCAACCAAAATCATTGCAACACGCGACCCAAATACGTTAATCAAAGTTCTCGAGGGTGCAAAAGATAATATTAAGACAAACCTGACGGTTAATGACATATCAGCCTTGATGGGATATGCCATTCAAAGCTTGGATACATCCCCTTTAGAACCAATGGATACCTTTAGAATTGTCTCGACACAGGTTATGGGACAAGGAAGTACCCGTCCAAATGGTGCTTCGGTAATTATTCCATACTATACAGAAATGCAAAATGTTCGTGATCTTATTGATATGAACGTGGTTGTAGAACCCGTGCTTAAGAATGCGCAATCGTTTGAGTTCTCCTACCTTGATAAATACAATGCAGCTACTGATTTTGACGGTTACCGTGAAAATACTGGCGAATTGTATACAGGTGGTCAAGTTGATACAGAGGAACCAGAAGTTCCTGAGGAAACACCGGTTGAAGAAACACCCGTTGAAAATACGGATGTCACAGTTCCGGATTTTGGAAGTATGACTCGTGATGCAATCTTAGCTTGGGGTGCAGAAAACAGTGTTGACGTTTCTTTTGGAGAATACCCAACAAGTGAAGCACAATATACGGATGGTCAGTTCTGGTCGCAATCGGCTGGAGCGGGATCTGTTATTCAAAAAGGTGGCGCTATTACAATCACCTATATCGTGAAAACAGAAGAAGAGGCTCCTATAATCCCACCTGATGAAGAGACTCCTGAAGAACCAGGAACTGATGGCGAAGGCGGAGATGTGAAACCAACACCCAATCCATAATGGGTTTAGAGGGTAGTGCGACTACCCTCTTTTCAATAGAGTGTGTTATGTGATAGCACATGGAGGTTAGCAATGGCAAAACAAAGAAGAAAAAGACGCAGTTTTATTTTCGATATTCCCCTTGTGGGAATGCTCATCGTATTGATGGTTAATGTGGTGGTTGCAGCAGTGATTATACTTGCAGGACGCTACATTAAAATACACACGCAATACTTTATGCTTGGAATTGCGGTCCTTATGGTTGTAGCTCTAATTCTCGACCTGCTGTTTTTAATTGGATTTGTGAAACGCGTATCGGCATTCCGTCGTCTTACCATCTACTTTGGTTTGATTGTGATTGCTGTGGGTGGCGTTGGGACGTATTATCTTTACAAGACAGATAATATTATCAATCAAATCATCAATCTAACAGCGCAAGAAAGTGTGGAGTATGTTGTTGTATCTTTTGACAAAAACCTAACAACATCTGACATGGATCATAAAAAATTGGGATACATTTCCAGTATCGATCCAACGTATAAAGAAGTTGTGAAAGAAAGTGTTTCGGCATACTCACAAACAGTCGAGTTGGTTGAGTATAAGAACAGTGTTGATTTGTTGAAGGCAAGTCAGCGTCAGGAGATTGCATTTGCTGCATTACCAAAAACATACAAGCGGTTGAGTGATGATTTTGCACAAGATGATAATCCCCTTGAGAATATTGCAGTTCTTTTCCCATTTAAAACAGAAATTGAACAAAATAGCAGTACCGTTGATGTTCTTAAAGAACCGTTTACGTTGTTGATGTTGGGTAATAATGAAGATTTATCCGATTCAATCATTCTGGCAACATTCAATCCAAAGACATTGCGTGTCACGATGACCAGCCTTGCCCGTGACTCATTTGTTCCCATTGCATGTCGTGATGGTGAGCGTGATAAGTTGAACCATTCGCGTGGTGAGAGTCGCCAATGTATTATTGATACCGTGGAAAACTACTTGGATGAAGAGATTGATTTCTATTTTGAAACAGATTTTTATGCCTTGGTAAAAATAGTTGATGCATTAGGGGGACTTGATATTGAGTCACCAGTTACTTTTGCAGGGTCATTCCCACTTGAAGGCGAATATGATGAGTATGGCGAACCTGTCTACGAAGGCATAACAGTTCCAGCAGGACTTAATCATCTTGATGGGAAACAAGTGCTTACGTTTGCGCGTGAACGTCATAACATTGATGGTGAGGACTTTGGTCGTCAAATGAATCAACAATATGTTATCAAAGAAGTTGCCACAAAAATAATCAGTACACGTAATGTGAATACTCTGGTTAATGTTTTGGATGCTGCAAAAGATAATGTAAGTACAAACCTATCTGTAAATGATATTACCGCCTTGATGGGGTATGCAATCCAAAGTTTGGATAGCTCGCCACTTACGCCAATGGAAACATTCCGCATTGTCTCAACACAGATCGCTGGAGATGATGATGTCAGACCCAATGGCGCAATGGTAATTATTCCTTATTTGAGTCAAATGCAAAATGTTCGCGATCTCATTGATATTAATGTGCGTCACGAACCCAAACTATTGAACAATACATCGTTTGAATTCTCATATACAGATAAGTACAATGCAGCTTTAGATTTTGATGGATACAGAGAAAATGAAGGCGAACTCTATATCGGCCAAGAAATAGAATACGAAACACCATCAAACAACAACACTTCAACATCAGAGAAACCATCGGAGAATGGTTCAGTTGTCGTGCGTGATTTTAGTGGATGGTCCGATGAAGAGATATCTTCGTGGGGGTCAGAGCGGGGAATCGCAATTACGTTTGGAACCTATTCAACATCTGATGAACAATTTAATGAAGGTCAGTTTTGGTCACAATCCGTTACACCTGGAGAAACAATCTACAGTGGCGACAGTATTCATATCGATCGTGTCGTAAAGGTTGGTGGCGAACAGCCGGTGGACGATGAAACAGATGAAGAACGTAACGATGATGCATAAGATGTGAAGAGAGCGGGCAACCACTCTCTTTTCCACTGTTTAAAATTAATTTGTTTTTTAATCATGTTTATAAGATAATATGACTAATGAATTTAGGAGATCGCACCATGAAACACGTATTTATTATTAATCCAATTTCCGGTTTAGGAAAATATAAAGATGCGCAAGCGTGGGTTGAAGACTACTTCGCGGCGCTTGAAGATGAAGTTGAAATTCGCTTTTCAGAATATGCAGGCCATGCAAAAGAAATTGCGAGTGAATATCATGGCGATGTTGTATTATATGCAGTGGGCGGTGATGGAACGGCGCATGAAGTTTTGAACGGGATGGATCTTGATGTGCAACTCGCAATTATTCCCGTCGGAACGGGTAATGATTTCTGGCGGATGATTGGCGCTGACAAGAAAGATTTGAAAAAAGTGTTAAAGGACACCGTTCATGGTGTTGTGCGTAATATAGATGTCGGCGAAGCCAATGGACACCGTTTCTTGAATAGCCTGAACGTTGGTTTGGATTCTGAAGTAAACAAACATGTTAACGCGGTGCGTTCGACATTATTTCCCCGAACCATGATTTATGGATATTATGCAATTGTAGAACTCTTGAAGCGAAAGAAGACCAACATAGAAGTCACAGTTGATGGTGTGACAACAGCTTATGAGACAATTCTTACATCAATCATGAATGGGAAGTGGTACGGCGGTGGATTTAAAAGCGCCCCATTGGCTGAGTTCGATGATGGCTTGCTCGAAGTAACAATTGTAGATAGCTTGCCTTTGTATCGGATACCACGTATTTTCCCCATGTACTTTCAAGGGAAGCACCTTGGCCTTGATGTCGTGCATCACAGTAAGTTGAAAGCACTCACCATTAAGTCACCCATCCCCCTCGCAGTTGGGTTTGATGGCGAAGTATATGAGTATGATACAATCGATATTCGAATTCTTGAAGGTCAATTGAAACTTCGATTGCCTGCGTGAGCATTGTCACTTACTTTTAAAATAGTTGTGTTATAATAATAAGGCTTAATGGAGGTATAATTATGAAAAACTTAACAAAAGCTAACTTTAACGAAGAAATTAATAATGGTGTTGTTCTTGTAGATTTCTATGCTGACTGGTGTGGTCCATGTAAGATGATTTCACCAATCTTAGCAGAACTCTCAGAAACACATGCTGATAAAGCAACCATCGTCAAAATCAATGTTGACGAAGAAGGCGAATTGGCACAACGTTTTGACGTCATGTCAATCCCAACATTAATCTTATTCAAAGACGGTAAACCTGTGGGACGTAAAACAGGATTCATGCCAAAACCTGAGTTAGAAAAATTCATAACATCAGCAGAATAAGAGAGACACCAACAAAAAGTTGGTGTTTTTTTTTCATATGCATTGATTTTCAAATTTCGTTATGTATAATAAACATGTGTTTAAACTTACTAATATATTTGTTTAGTAGTAGTAAACAAAAGAGGTGCGTATGGAAATTGGAAAGAAATTGAAAGAATTGCGAATAAAAAATGGCCTAACGTTAGAAGAACTTGCAAGCCGTAGTGAACTAACAAAGGGTTTTTTATCGCAACTGGAAAATGATTTGACATCTCCGTCGATTGCAACCTTGAATGATCTTGTGGAAGCCTTGGGTACCAATCTCTCTGTTTTCTTTAAACAAGAGAAAAAAGAACAGATTGTATTTAAGACTGAAGACTATTTTGTTGATGAACGTGAGGAACAAACAATTCATTGGATTGTTCCCAATGCTCAGAAAAATGAAATGGAACCGATCTTGATTGAGTTGAAAACTGGCGGACAATCCAGTGTCATCGAACCGCATGAGGGCGAGGAGTTTGGCTATGTTCTGCAAGGTAAGGTACAATTAAGGTATGGTGATGAGGAAATCACAGTATCCAAAGGGCAAACTTTCTACATCAATGGAAGCAAGTCTCATGTTTTGGTAAATGATTTTCAACAGACAGCACGCGTCATTTGGGTATGTACGCCACCAATTTTTTAAGGAGGATTAGTATGGACAGAGATTTATTAATTCAATTCAAAAATATTGTCAAAAACTTTGATGATCAATTAGTTCTTAAAGGCATTAATTTGGATATTTTTGAGAATGAATTTGTAACATTACTGGGACCGTCAGGTTGTGGTAAGACGACACTACTTAGAATCTTAGGGGGATTCTTGGAACAGAGTTCTGGGGAAGTTTATTTTGATGGCATCGAAATATCCGGACTACCAGCCTATAAACGAGAAATTAACACCGTATTCCAACGGTATGCATTGTTTCCGCATTTAAATGTGTATGACAACATCGCGTTTGGATTACGAATTAAAAAAGAAGATGAAGGTGTTATCAAACAAAAAGTTGAGCGCATGCTGGATCTTGTAGGACTTAAAGGATTTGAGAAACGAAGCGTTACGCTGATGTCGGGGGGGCAACAGCAACGAATTGCGATTGCGCGCGCGCTTGTTAACGAACCTATGGTATTGCTTCTGGATGAGCCTCTAGGAGCCCTAGACCTTAAGTTACGAAAAGAGATGCAACACGAACTCAAGGAAATTCAACGTGATGTAGGGATTACCTTCGTCTACGTTACCCATGATCAAGAAGAAGCCTTAACAATGTCTGATAAGATCGTAGTTATGAACGAGGGTGAAATCCAACAGATTGGAACACCGATGGATATCTACAACGAGCCAGAAAACCGATTTGTTGCGAATTTTATTGGGGATTCAAATATTCTTGAAGCAATCATGATTCGTGATAATTTAGTCGAATTTGACGGAATTGAATTTGAATGTGTGGACCATGGTTTTGATGAGAATGAAAAAGTCGATGTGGTCATCCGTCCTGAAGATATTGATATTGTTGATGTTGATTTGGGAAAACTTGTGGGTACTGTTGAGTCAATCTTGTTCAAAGGTGTCCATTATGAAATTGTTGTTGCAACTGAAAATCGTGAATTCAAAATTCATACAACGGATGTTTCTGAAGTTGGAAAAGAAGTTGGCATCCACTTCTTCCCTGAAGACATTCATGTCATGTACACGATGGAGTCGTATTAATGAAGCAATATCGTAAGCTGATTACCCCTTATGTAGTATGGATGGCCTTATTTATTGTACTGCCGATGTTGTTTGTGCTTATCTATGCATTGACGACAAAAGGGAACGCAGTTATCTCACTGCAGTTTACGCTCGAAAACTTTAAGAAATTCTTTGACCCCGTATTCGTAAAGGTACTTGTTGAGTCTTTAAGAATTGCATTAATCACAACTGTAATTTGTTTGATTATTGGTTATCCATTGGCATACATTATTTCACGTCGAAGTGATCGGACACAAACATTACTGATTCTCTTGGTAACCATTCCAATGTGGATTAACATGTTGGTACGTACGTATGCATGGATTAGCATTCTTTCCGATGTTGGAATTATTAATAACGTTTTGGGATTCTTCGGAATTCCCCCACTTAAGATGATGTACACAGATTTCGCAGTTATCCTGGGAATGGTATACAACTTCTTACCATTTATGATTATTCAAATTTATACAGTTCTATCGAAGATGGACGAGTCACTTGTTCAGGCAAGTTATGATTTGGGAGCCAACCGCTTCCAAACATTTCGCAAGGTTATTTTCCCACTGTCACTATCCGGTGTTATTTCGGGAATCACTCTTGTATTCTTACCTTCGCTCTCGACGTTTATTATTCCAAAATTCTTGGGTGGAGGAAGCTATGTCTTGATTGGTAATCTTATTGAGAACCAGTTCATTAATATTGGTGACTATAACTTTGGATCCGCAATATCACTAATTATGGCGGTACTCATCTTAGTATCCATGCACTTCGCAAACAAGTTTGATCGTGATCAAGCTGAGGAACTTCCAAAGGGAGGTAAACTCTAATGAAAAAACAACGTCGCTTTGGAGGGTTCTTTGCACTTGGTGCAATGTTGCTCTTCTTCTATGGACCGATTCTTGTTATGATGATTTTCTCATTCAATGACTCGCGTTCCCTAACCTCATGGGCAGGATTCTCAACACAATGGTATACCAAGTTGTTTGAAAGTCGTGACATGATGGATGCAGTGCGTAACTCTGTTACCATTGCGATTTTAGCAACATTGATTTCAACTGTTGTTGGAACGCTAACTGCAATTGGTATTTCCAAACACAAACCACTCGTCAAGAAACTCTTCCTTGCCGTTAACAACTTCCCAGTTTTAAACCCTGAGATTGTTACAGCGATAAGTTTGATGCTCTTGTTCGCATCCGTACAAGTGTTTGAAAAAGGGTATATAACCATGTTAATTGCCCACATTACATTCTGTACACCGTACGTCATCATGACAGTACTTCCAAAATTACGCTCATTAGATCCAAGTTTAGCCGATGCGGCAATGGACCTGGGAGCGACGCCATTCAAAGCGTTAACGAAAGTTATCCTACCGCAATTAACACCGGCAATTATATCCGGCGCCTTGATTGCATTCACAATGTCATTTGATGACTTTGTGATCTCATACTTTGTAACGGGTAATGGGGTCAGCAATATTTCGATTCTTGTTTATACAATGTCGAAACGTATTAATCCAACCATTAACGCATTGTCGACCATTATTGTTGTGATTATTACCATTGCACTCGTATTAATAAATGTCGTCCCTCTCTTTGTAAAGAAGGACAAAAGAAAGGTGGTTACTGAATGAAAAAATTAGCAGTAGCATTATTAGCATTATTTATTTTAGTCGGTTGTGGCTCAGGATCGGGCGAAGCAAAACAAGAACTCCGTGTATTCAACTGGGGTGAGTATATTGACGAAAGCTTGATTACTGAGTTTGAGAAAGAATTTAATGTCAAAGTTATCTACGATAAGTTTGAATCCAATGAAGCAATGTATACAAAATTACAAGATGGCTCAAAATATGACATCTTAGTACCTTCTGACTACATGACACAACGTATGCGTGAAGAAGGTCTCTTACAAAAAGTTGATTACTCAAAGGTTCCAAATTATGAAAATGTCCTTCCAAATCTTAAAGGACGTCATATGGATCCAACGAACGAATACACGGTTCCTTATTTCTGGGGAAATGTAGGTATTCTTTACAATAAAAATAACGTTGATGTCGCTGACTTGGAATCCCAAGGTTGGAACATCTTAATGAATGAAAAATACAAAGGTAAACTCTATTTCTACGATTCAGAACGTGATGCATTCATGATTGCTCTAAAGGCACATGGATACTCAATGAACACAACAGACCCTGCAGAACTTGAAGTTGCTTATAATTGGTTAGTTGATATGCGTAAAACAATGGACGCCATCTACGTAACTGATGAAGTTATTGATGGAATGGCAACGGGTGTTAAAGATATGGCTGTCATGTATTCTGGGGACGCAAACTATGTTCTAAGCGAAAATCCAGATATGGCATTCTATTCACCAGCAGAAGGAACAAATACATGGGTTGATGCCATGGTAATTCCTGCAAATGCACCAAATCCTGAACTTGCACACACGTGGATGAACTACATGATCGACGCAGAGAGCTCAAAAGCAATCACAGAGGCAATTGGTTATACAAGTCCAATTCAGTCCGTTATTGACGACGTAACAGGGCCAGGGGGCACCTACGAAGGAATCGCTTCCTATGTAACCCGTACAGGCTATGCAAAAGACGAAGAATTCTTCTACGATGCAGACATGAAAGTGATCCTCTCAGATTACTGGCAACGCATTAAAGCCACTAATTAGTGGGGCAAAATATACCGCAATAAAGAAAAGCGCAAAATCGCGCTTTTTTTTTAGTTTATGCTTGCTTTTTGTTTTTGTTATTGTATAATGTAAAAGCACAGTGAGAAACGGTTCCTTAGCCAAGTGGTAAGGCAATAGACTGCAACTCTGTGATCATCGGTTCAAATCCGATAGGAACCTCCAAAAATACTGGGGATGTGGCGGAATTGGTAGACGCAACGGACTTAAAATCCGTTGAAGGCAACTTCGTATGGGTTCAAGTCCCTTCATCCCCACCATTACTTTATTTTGGGGTTTAAATAGCCGAGATTTAAATCGATGTAAATACGCGCTCGTAGCTCAATTGGATAGAGCACCTGATTACGGCTCAGGAGGTTATGGGTTCAACTCCTGTCGAGCGCGCCATATTTATCGGGATGTAGCACAGCTTGGTAGTGCACCTGGTTTGGGACCAGGGGGTCGCAGGTTCGAATCCTGTCATCCCGACCATTTTTTTTGAAAACTGATATTATGATTTTTGGCGGGTTAGCTCAGTTGGCTAGAGCGTCCGGTTCATACCCGGAAGGTCGCGAGTTCGAATCTCACACCCGCTACCATTTATTTATTTGAAAACAAACTGTAGTAGCGGACCCTTAGCTCAGTTGGTTAGAGCTACCGGCTCATAACCGGTTGGTCGTAGGTTCGAGTCCTACAGGGTCCACCAAAATTTTTAATAATTGGAGGAGTACCCAAGTGGCTGAAGGGACTGGTCTTGAAAACCAGCAGACGTTCGCGCGTGCGGGAGTTCGAATCTCCCCTCCTCCGCCAAATTATTCTTGATTAATAAATGGAATGTGTTATAATAACTAAGCATTAAGAAATACCAATATATCGCGGGATGGAGCAGTCTGGTAGCTCGTCGGGCTCATAACCCGAAGGTCGTAGGTTCAAATCCTTCTCCCGCAACCAATGGCCCTGTAGCTCAGTTGGTAGAGCAATGGATTGAAGCTCCATGTGTCCTCAGTTCGATTCTGAGTGGGGCCACCATGACACAGTATATAAGCACTGAATTTTAATTAATTCAGTGCTTTTTTACGTTCCACAAGATTTGAAATAAAAAAGTCACTTAGGATTCTAATTTCCTTGCATGACTTTCTAAATACTTATGAAAATTTATCCTTTAATTGCTTTCTCAAGGTTCGTTGAGTAAGATACAATTTTATACTTCGCAGTCCATTATTCCAAGCATTAACTCCTGCTTCTTTAGAATATTTTTGATAGTATGACTGAACATCCTGAATACTATAGCCTCTCTCAAGTGCCGTTTTCATACGATAAACCAGCAATGCGGGTAAGCGATATCCTAACAGGATACGTTCAATCCTAGAATTTGAATTAACATGTTTTGATGCCACCATTCTCATGATAGATTCATAATCGCGATCAATCTTATCTAGAGAAAATGCTGATAATTGCTGATCGTCCCCATCAATCAAATAGTTAACTAAGTATTGCTCGACGCTAACGATGCTTTTACTCATTGAAATAACTTCAGAGAAGAACTCTATATCCTCGCCCCAGGAGATATTTTCAACAAAACGTATTGTATTATCATCCAATACAGATTTTTTAACAAGCCACCCGGCTGTTTGAACTGCGATTTTACCAAGCAAATAATCTTCCAATACATTGTTTGTTTTAAACGATGTGTCACGTGGTTGGCGTGAGTCGACGCTAACTACATTGTATCCGCAAAAGCAAAGATCACTATTTGTATATTGTATATGGTTAAGCATGTTTTCAATATAATCTAGTTCATAAGAGTCGTCTGAATCTAAAAATGAGATATATGCACCTTTAGCAATTTCAATTCCTACATTTCTAGCATTCGAAACACCACCATTTGTTATCTGTTTAAGGACGATACGATTATCTTCGAATGATTGAATGACTGAAGCGGTGTTATCAGTACTTCCATCATCAATGACTACCAATTCCAAATTTTTATATGTCTGCTCAAGCACGGACTTGATTGTTTGACTTATGGATTCTGCACCATTATAAACGGGCACTACAATCGATACTAATGATTCCATAATATTCTCCTTATACTCTAAGTATATCTAAGTTTAATTACTATGTTTTATTATATCGCATTAAAACAAAAAATAGTTACACAATTATTGGTTTCGACTTCACTCAATTCAATCTCAGTTTATAATGACTCTTTACATTACTTGAACAATTAGTTAGAGAATTCCGTATAATTTTCCAAACTACAGTACCTATCATGTTGCTTCTTTAGATACCGAAGTAACTGTTTCTGAATTAATTCTTGGATAAAGTGTGCTCATCGACTCGATAAAATGAACTGAAAGATGAATCCAGCAAATGAAAAGGGCGGTTTGATTTGAAGTATTCTCTGTGCCTAAAGTTTAAAATAATAAAAAGTGAATTGAATGGTCCAATATGGATACCGTAACATGTTGGATATAAATCAAGGATTACTATAACGCCCAAATGAATAAATAGAATGCCAATACTCAGTCTTAGAAGTGTGATATGAAACTAAAGTATAAGCAATCTAATGGTAAGCGCAAACAGTGTTTAACCCATTAATTGAATTGAATATTTTGACAGTTCAAGTAGATATTACAATCGGTTTTGATTAGTTACATAAATTAGATGTTTCGTAACATTACATAATCTTGAGCGTTTGTTAAGTATATAATCTTATTGAAGATTAAAACAAGTAAGTTAAGTTAAATTAATTTATGGATACCTTCTCAAAAAATGCATGCTTGATAGTGCATGCAAGTTATAGAATCATACAGGAGAAGATATGCAAGAAAAAATGATAAATTATATTAAAAATGGTAGTAAAGTAGCTGTTCTTTTAGCGCTACTACTAACAGGAGTAACGAAAATTAACGCAAGTGAAGCAAGTGATGAGAAGGATGAATCAGCAAAAAAAATTTCCACTGAGATAGAACGAATTGATTCTCAGCTCCCTTCTAATATTACTGAAATTGAAGTTGAAAAAGATGTACTGATTACCGCTGAATCCACTGAAGTGGAACAAGTTTCAGAATTTAATGAAAAATCAATTGTTGGAAGAATTACGGATTTATTTCAAGATCAAAATTTGGCTGAAGCTGTAGCTGTGACACTCGGGTACTCATCTGTAGACGAAAATCTAACAACTGAAGATGTGCAAAAGCTTACGATTCTTAAGGCTAATGATGCAGGAATAAAATCTCTGGAAGGAATTCAAATTCTAACAAATATTCGCTCTATCACACTACAAAGAAATGAGATTACGAATTTATCACCCTTGGATTCGTTACCTAAATTGATTGGTCTTGACCTATCGTCCAATAACATTAGTGACATTGGAACCCTTGAGACAATCCCATCACTAATTAGTATTGCATTTAGTGATAACCAAATTTCAGATATATCAGCACTAGCACCGCTCACAAAACTTAAAACAGTATATCTATCTAGAAATTTGATAACAGATATGTCGCCACTCGCAGGACTCGTTTCAATCGCAACACTAAGTTTAGAATCAAATAAAATCGAAGATATAAGTTATTTATCAACTTTAAAAGGTTTAGTGAATCTATACATTAGTAATGGTCAGGGAAGTTTTGCTAATCTAGAACCACTGTCAACTCTTGAAAATCTAAAAGAACTATACAGTTCAAATAACCAAATTGTTGATATCAGTCCGCTTAAGAATATTAGTAGTCTTGAGAAAGTGGTATTGTATAGTAATAGAATTACGGATATTGAGCCACTTCAAGGTCTTTCAAATCTTTCATTTATAACATTGAGCTACAATAATATCAACGACATTAGCGCACTTGAAGGGCTGACAAATGTAACTCAATTATATCTAAGAGGAAATTATATTCATGATATTAGTCCGATATCAAACTACTACCAAAATCTGACAGACTATGACTTTAGAGATCAAACCATTAAATTAGACTCAACAAAACTGATGAGTAATGTTAGTGTTTCAAATCCAATTATTAATATTGATCAAAAGAACACAGAAATTACTTTCAGTAGAATCAGTGATGGCGGGGTTTCTTCGAATGAAGGTATTTCATGGAGTGGTTTAATTAACCAACAACGTACTAGTTTCAACTTTAATAATGGAGACATGTTCACGGGAACGGTCTACCATCCATTTAAACAGGTCGATGTTCATGTAGCGTTTATTGACGAGAGCGGAGTCCAATTGTTGAGTCCTCAAGCAGTAACATATGAGATAGATGAGACATTCACGATATCTGCGCCGAAAATTGATGGATATGAGGTTGTTGATAATGAACTATTTGAAGGTGCAGCAAATACACAAAGCAAGCACACGTTTGTGTATATGAAAATCACCCTTCCTAATGATACAAATGAAACACCAATTGATCAGAATTTAAACACAGATACTGATCAAAACATACAAAATGCCAACAAAGCTGATGAAACAGCAACCTTGCCTAAAACAGGAATTCAAAACACGGGTAGTTTAGTGATGGTGTTGGGTGTAATACTTACCGGTTCTGGTGTTCTATTAGTGTTAAGAAAAAATCAACTGTCTAAAAAATAACATTGTTATTTTCCTTAATGAAAATGCCAAATAATTAAAAATTTAAATAATCCACAAGCGTTAGATAAATTAGTACGTGAAAGACTTCCTATAATCAGGGAGTCTTTCTTTGTTGTTAGTCGATTATCGGTTTCGAGCAATATGATAAATTACATTAGATTGAGAGGAAAAGAGATGTTATATTCAATGCATTATTTAGTATGAGAATCTACTAAAAGTTTGACAAGGAGGTAGTTTTCACCATTTTGCTCAATTCAGCACATTATTCCCAAGTTATCGCAATTAATATCTACTTTTGAAGACATTAGAACGCGGATTAATATCATTACTAACAAATGTGCATTTCAATGTAATAGGATTAATAGAGAACTATTTGGAGGGTATTATGTTAATTGGTATAGACTTAGGGACTACGAACTGCCTAGTGAGTATTCGTAAAGACGGGAAAACTGTATTGGTGCCCAACGAATTCAATGAATTTCTGACACCGACCGCAATTCATATCAGCCATAATGCAGAAATTACGATTGGAAAAATCGCTCTTGAGAAGAAGATTGAAGAGCCTTCGAGGACAGTAAGTCTTTTCAAACGTAGTATGGGAAGCGATTTGAAGTATAAGGTTGGTGATACAAGATATACCTCGCTAGAACTCTCCTCTTTTATGATAAGAAAACTGGTTGCGGATGTTGAGAGATTTACTGGAGAAACGGTAACGGAAGCTATTATCTCAGTACCGGCATACTTTACCGACCAACAACGTAATGCAACTCGAAATTGTGGAATTCTAGCGGGTGTCAAAGTTGATAGAATTATTAATGAACCATCCGCAGCAGTTCTCACAAAACTTGATAACGATAAAAATGAAGGGATTTTTGTTGTATTTGATTTTGGTGGGGGCACACTGGATGTTACAGTGGTCGATGTTTTTGATAAGATTGTTGAGATTCTGACAGTATCAGGTGATAACGCATTGGGAGGTAGTGATATTGACCGATTAATTTTTGAAGATGTATTAAACAAGTATCCTCAACTCAGAAAGGGTGGACGACAGATTGAAGAAATAATTCTCAAGAAAAGTGAGAAACTAAAAATTAAACTTTCAGAAACTGATTGTGCCTCATTTCAAATCAATTTTAGTGATGAAGTACTACAATATGAACTCAGTAAAAATAAACTAACGCTTATTTGTAGGCCGTTGTTATTAAGAATTAGAAAAGTAATTGCGAGTGCACTTGGGGATGCGGGATATACGATCAATGATGTTGATGATGTTGTCTGTGTAGGTGGTTCGAGCAAATCATATATAATTAACGAGTATCTCAAACAACTGTTTCAAGTGGAAATTAATCAGAATGTCAACCCTGATGAAGCCATAGTATATGGTCTTGGTGAGATGATTGCCATAATGAATAGAGAATCGGGCAAAAGAGATATTGTAATTACAGATGTCTGTCCATTTTCACTTGGGACTTCAATATTGGGCGACATTTTCTCACAAATAATTCCCAAAAATACGACACTCCCAGTTTCGATGACAAAGAGCTATGTCACAGTGAGGGATAATCAAAAAAAGATACATTTTGAGGTGTTGCAAGGAGATAACATGATTGGATCTTTGAACGAGAAATTGTCGTCCTTCGAAGTCCCTGTGACACGCCTTCCTCAAGGTGAAGCTCAAGTTTTTGTTACATATGGTTATGACATCAATGGAATTTTAACGATACATGCTGTACATGAAAAAGAGAATGGTAAAGAAGAGGTCTCCATGACTCTAAAAACTAATAGTTTTGTAAGTGATGACGAAATTAAAAAGAGCCGAACGAAGCTCGAGAAAATTAAACCGAAAGTTTATGCATACTCAGTGCGGCAAGAGGCATTACTGATGCGTCTCAATAACGCTTCGATCGAATCGAGTGCGTATCAGAAAGATATTATCTTAAAACTATATCAAGATTTCATCGAATGCATTCATAACGAAAGTCCGAAGACCTCGGTTGAAATGGAACGCAAAATTTCACAAGTTCTAAACGATTTCGATGACAATAAACTAGATGTTTTTCATTTAATAAAAGATAAAAGCAGACGAAGTTAGATAAATGTAACTTTAGAATCGATGTGAATTGAAAAGGATGAACGTGATGAATTTTGACGGTATGACAATATGGGAAATATTAGAAATTAGCGAAACAGATGATGAACATATCATTAGAAAAGCGTATTCAAAAGTTGTTAAACAATACCATCCAGAAGAAAATCCCGAGTTATTTAAGAAAGTATATAAAGCATACAAAATTGCGATATCTATTGCTAAGCACAAGAGGCTATGGAATGCACAATCACACGATGATTCAATGTTTGAAGGCCAAGTTGAAGATGAATTCTCACCATTGCCAAATCAAGCAGTCTCAGAAATGACTGTTGTTGAAACAGTTGAGACAAATAACATCGAATCAGCCATCCCATTTGAGGAAATGGACATTAACAGTGAACAACTAAGTCTAATCGATGCGGTGTATCCGATGGTATTTCAGTTACGTTCATTGTTAGAGGATTATCGAGAAGATGAAGCAGATGTTATAATTACTAAACTCGCAAATCGAAATGCGTTTGATGATGAGGGAATTGTGAATGCAATCATCGACCAAATTCTAAACATTGAGTTGTACATAAGATATGATTCTGTTCCAGTCAAAGCGATTCAGCGTATCGCAGACATGATTTCTGTAAGCAATGTAATTGATTCTGTGACGTTCGATGCATTTCTAATGCATATAAGAAAGCTAAGTATTTTGAATCAGATTTCAAATTTTACTTTTATGCGAACCAAAGAAGAGATACATGGAGAAAATATTGAAATTCCTTTTGAAACAAAAAAGATTCTTAGTGAAATTGATGATTTCAATGATGTGATCCACTGGATAGAAAAGGAAGAACTTGATATCTTGAAGCGTCCGCATCTACGCAACGATGTAACTGTATTTTTGTATCTGATGCTTCACATGTATGAAGACAGACCAGAGTATAAACATATTGTACAAATGCGTAACGCATTACTAATTAAAGCATATCAAGAGGATAAGTTCGAAAATTTAGATGTACCTTCCAAAGTATGGATAATAATGTGTATCATACTAATAGGGTTTCTAGTTCTTGTATTATTCGGCATTGGGTTGGCAACCATGTAGCGTTTATAATTGGAAGTTCTCAAGGATTGTGTATTATTCGTGACATAAATGAATGTTTTCATACCGTGTTTGCGATTTTGGTTGTTATGCGACTATAATATGTGTAATGGAGGAAAATAATATGAAAAAATTACTAACCGTATTGGGTGTTCTATTTATTCTTGTGGGATGTTCATCAGGAACGAAAGATACAGTTTGCACAACGAAAGATTTCGAAGGTGGTGCAGGGACAATTACACTTGTGAAAAAGACAAAAGGTGAAGATACTCTTAAATCTATCGTCGTTGAGGGTGATGTTAGTGATCCTGATGCAAAACTTGGTGTAACCATGATCAACTCATTGTTGTCAGATATTGGTGGTATTGACCTTAAAATAGAAAATGATAAGTTAAGTGCATCTGTTGAATTTGATGCATTAGATACTGCAAAACTAGCGGAATTGTTTGCAATGTTTGGTGGTGAGTTTGGTTCAGATGATATGCCATCTCAAGCTGAGCTTGACTTAATGATTAAAATGTTCCAAGGACATGACTTTGTTGTTCAAGGTCTTGAAAGCGAAGGATTTGCTTGCTCAGTAGCGAACTAATCAAAGAAGAGTAGCCATAACGGCTACTTTTTTGTATTACTGTGTAAGCATCTTATTTAGCCAATCCAGAAGTGAAGTCTTGATTTCCTCAAAGTATTGGACATCAAGCTCGTGAACTCTGTGAGAACTTGAAACCAGTACTGACTGTGGATTGCCCTGGACGATTGTACTTGATTCAATATAAGGAACATCAGGATCAAATATGCTATGCCATGCAAATACAGGTGATAATATATCAAGATTTATAGTAGGAAGCGAATTACCAAGATAGCTAAGCCAAACTCCTGTTTGTCGTGAGTGGACATACAAACTATAGCGTTCGCCCACAGATGCGCTTGTAAGGATTGTAGGGGAAATAAGGTGTTGCAAAGTGCGTTCTGGGATTTTTGGTAATGCAAGGTAGTGCCTATTGGGTGTCGACATCCAGTCTGTCCGATTGCCACTGTAACCGTAGAAAGAAATGATAAACTTTGGTTTAAAGAAAGCAGCTAATTGTAGCGCTAAAAATGCTCCTGCAGAACGACCGAAGAAACCATAGGACTGAATATTACCACTCGCTATAACATCCGTCAGTGTTTGCTTTAAACTTGCTAGAATACCATCAAACTTCATCTCAGGTGCAAGGGGGTAATCAATGGCGATGATTGTGATAGCCTGATTGTTGAAGAAAGTGATCACATCTTTGGGTAAATCGTTGCGTGATCCAAAAATTAGACCGCCGCCATGAAAATAGAAAAGTGTGAACTTTGAAGTGGGTGTTGCGTAGAGTGTTAATGTGTCGCTGTTAATCATAGGAATACCTCTTTCCTTAATTATACAAAATAATTGAATCAATGCATTAGACATGGTGGATAAAGAAAACGGAAATTGTGTAGGTAATGTGCGCAAATCTTCCAAAAGTTTGGCGTTAAGGTATAATAGGTTTATAAAGACAGGTGATTCATGATGCAATACATGGTTAAAGACGTACTAAAAGTTCCCGCTCTAAAGTCCGCAGCATTACTATCGGGGAAAGAAGGGATCTACAACGAAGTAACAGATATCATTGTTATGGAAGCACACGATATTGAACGGTGGTTGAAACCGGGCCAATTGGTATTAAGCAGTCTATTTTCTCTCAAGGAAAGCACACGTCAAGAGTACGCTGATTTTGTTGCGGAAATGAAAAAGCGTGGGGCAAGTGGCTTGATCATAAAAATGGGACGGTTTGTGGATGCAATCCCAGCGGGTTTGATAGAAGGGTGCGCGGATCATGATTTGCCACTCATTCAAATCAACGAAACAGTACCGTACAGTTCAATAATTCTCGAAGTGATGCAAAACCTAATTAACCAGAAAGCAGATATGCTGGATGTTTATCAAAATGTGCATCATGAGTTTAAAACACTGGCCATGCGTGAACCAGAAAGCAAAGATGTTTTGGATGTGTTGAAAAAGATTATTGGACGGGATGTCAGTCTTTATGATGATGTGAGACAATGCATTGCGACAACGGAACGTGGTGCACTGGATGTTGAGGTGCGTGATGCGCGTGAACTGTTTCGCGAACAGTATATGCATTACGAGTACTTCCGTGAATTAATTGTGGACGGTGGCGTCATGCAATCGCGTTTGGTCTGCAAGATACCAGGAATGGATGGATCACCTCAGTATTTAGCGATTCGTGAAGTTGAAACATTTGTCGAAATGATTGATTTTATGGCAATTGAGAATGCCGCAAGTACACTGCAATTTGAAGGAATCAAACAAGTTGCGCTTTCTCGTGAGAAAGAAAGCCATATGAACGATATTGTTGACCACATAATTAATGGTAAATATAAGGATATCGAAGAACTAAATGAGAATGCACTGCTGTTAAAATTATCACTGGATAAAAAGTATCGTGTGGTAACATGGCAACACTTTGAAGGAAAGGTCTCAAGCGGAAATCGCTCGTTTCAAGAACATACTGCATATATGGGATGTACAAACGGTATCATTGATTCTATAAAAAGTGTGTGGCCGCGAAATGCATATCGTATCTTCTCCAATCGATTGACGTTTATTGTTGAGGATAATTTCACAACGGACCAAGCATTTCGGGATTATGTTGAAGAAACATTAACCAAAGTATTTAAGGAGCACAATCGTGGCAACATCGTGCTGCGCGTTGGAATCAGTGATCAAGGTAATTTGAGCGATATTCCTCGCCTTGCCGCACAACCGCTTCGTGTTGTGCAAATTTCTGATATGATTCATCAACCATCATTTGTCGTACTTTATAAAGACTTGGGTATCTACCGTATCTTGATTGAGTTATCAAAGGAAAATGATTTGAATGATTATGTTTCGGATATTGTGAAGACACTGTATGAACACGACCCTGATTATTTTGAGACGGTTCGGGTATTCTTAGATACCAATCAAAACTACAAGCAAACGGCTGATATACTGTTTGTTCACCCAAAGACTGTTCGCTATCGCATTGAAAAGATAAAGGAACTGACCAAATTGGATTTCGATAATCCTGAAGAGATGCTTCAAATCATGATTGGCATTCGTATTTTCCAGCTCTTGGGACATTCTAAAACAACCGTCTAAGGTTGTTTTTTCTTTCTTTTATCCACAATGGATAAAAGAGGATGTTTTTTTGCCTTATTTGGGACAAGTAATCGGTTACACCCTGATATAGAATAAAACTACAGAACAGATACGTTAGTTTCTGTAATGATTTCATAACAAGGAGGAGAAATCATGAAAAAAAGAGGGAAGAAGCTCATTCTTATTCTGACGCTTGTCTTTGGTTTGTTAACCATAGCAACACAGAGCATCATGGCTTTGGAGATTAGTGAGATTGTTGCACCAACAGGCTTCAAGGCTGTTATGGTCATCATTCCACTAATTCTAGTATTGGTATTGCTATTTCTAAAAGTTGATATGGTCTTGGCGGGTGCAATCGCTGCGGGTATCGCGATGATCATTGGTGGTGTATCACTTGCTGAAATGAACAAAGAGGTGTTGGGAGCAATTCCAACAATGCTTACAATCACGGTTCCTATCATTAACTCCGCGATTGCGATGGCAGTATTTAAGGCAGGAAGTTATACAGCTGCCCTAGAGCTTGTCAACCGAGCTACAAAAGGAAAAGTAGAATATGTATCTGCGTTTCTTGTCATTCTTGTTGCAGCAGCAACCTATATGTCCGGTATCGGTGGTGGTAGTGCAATGGTTATTGCTCCACTAGCATTTGCTGCAGTAGGTGCGATTCCGGAGTTAATTGCCGGTATGTCGATTGCAGCTGCGGTATCGTTTACAACATCACCTGCTTCGCTTGAAACAAGCATTACTTCACAATTGGGTGGATTTGAAGCAGCAACATATGTTGATGCAATGCGTCCATTCTGGTTGTTCTTCTTGATTCTTGCGATTGGTATTGCATTCGTTGGTGTTAAACGTCGTAAGTTGGGATTCAAACAATCTGAGAATAAAGAATATGCAGATATGTCAAATGGGAAACTCTTTAAATATACCATTCCTGCAATCTATCTCTTATTCTCTGTAATCTTTGGACCCCTAATCAGCAAGGTGTTCTTCTCGCCGATTGTTTATATGATTGTTACAGTATTGCTCATTGTTGTATGTACAGGCTTGGATATTAATAAAGCCTTCTCATCAATGATTGAAGGGTCAAATTACATTCTGACACGCTTGTTTCAAGTAGGGATTTTCTTAGGATTCATTAACGTTATCGCAAGCACAGGTACCTTTGCAGTTATCGCAAACGTTGCATCGGCAGCACCGACAGCAATTGTGGTTCCTGTTGCAGTCTTAACGGGAATTCTTATTGGTGTTCCTGCAGGGGCGTATGTCGGCTCCATATTGACGCTTGTCTTGCCAATTGGTATTGCCCTTGGATTTACACCAATTCAACTAGGGTTTATCACCATGGGCGTTGGATTAGGAAGTCAAATGAGTTTCGTTAATATTACCATGCAGGCACTTTCGTCAGGATTCCAAATCCCTATTCTACAAGTCGTTAAGGGAAATATTAAGTGGTTATCACTTGCGAGTGTCTTGTTGGTTGTTGCATCATTTATTTTTGCTTAAAGGTAAACATAGGAGGAACGTATTATGGATTTACTATTTAAAAATGTTCGTATTGATGAAGCAGGTGCGTTAAAAGATGTTGCTGTCAAAGATGGTAAGATTGTTGCCATTGAGGATCACGTAGATGGCGATGTTAAACGCACGATTGAAGGAAACGGTCGTGTATTGGTACCAGGTCTTGTTGAAAGTCACATTCATTTGGATAAAGCTTTAATTGCGAATCGCAAGCCAAATCTATCAGGAACGCTCAAAGAGGCAATCGAAGTTACGGCATCATTGAAGCCTACGTTCTCAGCTGAAGATATTTATGAACGTGCTACCAAAGCATTGAAAGAATTGATATTACCGAATGGCGTCACATTTATGCGTACACATGCTGAATTTGATCCATCACAAGGATTTACTGGTTTTGATGTTATTATGAAAATCAAAGAAGAGTTCAAAGACTACATTGACATTCAAGTTGTCGCCTTTCCACAAGAAGGAATCTTTAAAGCACCTGGAACAGAGGAAATGATGGTTGAAGCCATGGAACGTGGAGCAGACGTTGTAGGTGCGGTTCCTTATAATGACCGTGATGCAATTGAACATATTGATTATGTGTTTGAACTTGCGCAACGCTTTAATAAGCCCATCGATCTTCACCAAGATTTTGCCGATAATGCCGATAAAATATCAATTGATTACCTTGCAAAGAAAACAATTGAAACGGGGTATCAAGGTCGTGTTTCCGTAGGGCACTTAACTGCAATTGCTGCATTGCCACCCGAAGAGTTACAACCGATTTTGGAACTAATGGCAGAAGCGGATATCAGTGTAATGGCTCTGCCTGCAACTGATCTTCACTTGGGTGCACGTAATGATACATACAATGTGCGCCGTACTGTCACACCAATTCGCAAACTCCGTGATGCGGGAGTCAACGTATGTATTGCAACAAATAACATTCGTAATGCCTTTACACCATATGGTACAGGGGATATTGTTCAAACAGCGATGCTTGCAATCCCAGTAGCTCACCTTGGTGGTGCTGCGGACTTACCAACAGTATTGCCAATGATCACAACAAATCCTGCACGTGCCTTAGGCTTAGATGGTTATGGAATTGTAGTCGGAAATAATGCTGATATGGTTCTTTTGGATACAACATCGTATGGTGATGCCATCATTGACTTACCAATCAAGTCGGTGGTAGTGAAATCAGGACGAGTTACAGTCGAAAATTCAAAAACGACGCAGTTTGGGATTCAATAATGCAAAGGCGCACTGCGCCTTTTATTATCCAATAATTCGGTAAATGACTAATAAATGAGGACTTCTTTATCCGTTAAGGATAATGACCCACATGATTACATGGACTATGATTGATTCGAGGAAGCAGAAAGGATACAGAGTATGATAAAAACAATTATAAAAAAGAACGCATATAAAGATTCCGTGGTCTTAATGTTGTTAACAAATGAAATTGCTTCATTGGATGGTGTAAATCGCGTTTCCATTATGATGGCAACAGCGGCGAACAAAGACATTTTTGCACAAGCAGATTTACTAACAGATGAAGTCACCACCGCAGCGGCAGATGATATCGCAATCGTGATGGATGTCACATCTGATGATGTGGTTGATGGTGTTATGGAGGCGATTGAAGCATTCCTTAACAAGAGTGATAAAAAAGATGCTGACCAAGGTGCGATGACAGTGAGAAACTGGGATAAGGCGATTGAAGCAATGCCTGATGCTAATCTTGCAGTATTCTCAATTCCAGGAATCTATGCCGCAGAAGAGGCGGATACTGCACTGGACAAAGGATTGAATGTATTTCTATTTAGTGACAATGTCACCTTAGAAGATGAGATTCGTCTCAAAAAGAAGGCGCGTGATTTGGACTTACTTGTAATGGGTCCGGATTGTGGTACGGGCATAGTAGCCGGTGTCCCGATTGCGTTTACAAACAAAGTAAATGATGGCTCAATTGGCGTTGTAGGGGCATCTGGAACTGGAATACAGGAAGTTACGACGTTAATTGATAAAGCTGGTCAAGGGATTACGAGCGCTCTTGGAACGGGTGGACGCGATCTGAATGCTGGCGTTGGTGGAATCACGATGCTTGATAGTATTCATCACTTGCAAGCACAACAGGATACGAAGGTAATTCTCGTTGTTTCAAAACCACCTGCTAAAGAAGTTAAAGAAACGATTGAAGCTTATTTAAGAACGTTGGATAAACCAGTAGTCACACTCTTCCTGGGAGAAAAACCAGAAGATCATGAAACAAATATTTATCGTGCTTACACATTGGAAGAGGCAGCACTAGCAGCAGTTGCACTTGTTGAAGGAAAAGATCCTCACACTTTGAATCTTAACCGTCAGCCTGAACAAGCTGTATCAGGAATTCAAGGCAAAGTAATCAAAGCCTACTACTCGGGTGGTACCTTGGCATCTGAAGCAGCAATGCTTGTTAACGATGCGCTACAATTGCCCAAAGAAGGGAAACAACCCCATGGGTTTATGCTAAACCATGATGGCTTTGAGATTATTGACTTGGGCGATGATGAATATACACAAGGACGTCCGCATCCAATGATTGATCCAAGCAAACGGATTGAACTTATGAAGTCGGCTGCCTCTGATCCACGAACAGGTGTTGTCTTATTTGATGTAGTCTTAGGCTATGGATCACATGCTGATATGGCAGGGTCACTCGCCCCAACAATCGTTGAATTAATGCAAGAAAATAGAGATTTAAAATTTGTTGCAACGGTTTGTGGAACAAAACAAGATCCTCAGGATTTGGGAGCACAAATTCAAATACTTGAAGATATCGGTGTGTTTGTTGCGAAAAGTAACGCCCATGCTGTACTCACAGCACTTCAGTATCTTGGACACAATGTTATTTATGAACAAAGACCCATTCATGAGCAAGGGACCGGCGTGGTTCCGGAATTAAAAATGTCCGCAAAAATAAGCGAATTAATAACCGCAAAACCACGCATTATAAATGTTGGATTGCAAAGCTTTGCAGACAATCTTCAGGATGCTGGGGCAACGGTGGTTCAATTTGATTGGCGTCCACTTGCAGGTGGCGATGCAACACTCATTAAAGCATTGAAATATCTTGATAATTATAAATTTACGAAAGGGGCCTAAATCATGACATTTAGAACAATTGAAGATGCAAACCAAGCTGTAATTGATCGCATTAAAGCAGGAAGTCCAATTCTTGTTGATGTCGTCCCAGCAAAATCTGTTATCAGTGAATTGAATGGGAAGGTACTTCTTCATGCTGGGCCGCCAATCTTATGGGAAAACATGCCAGATCCAATGCAAGGGTCTTGTGTTGGTGCCGTATTATTCGAACAATGGGCAAGCACAGAAGATGAAGCAAGACAAATGTTGTCCGAGGGGAAGATTGCATTTATACCGTGTCATCATGTAAATGCAGTAGGACCAATGGGTGGTATTACTTCGGCAAATATGCCTGTACTTGTTGTTGAAGATCGTGTTCACAATACGGTTGCCTATTGTCAAATGAATGAGGGCATTGGTGCAGTACTTCGATTTGGTGCTTACTCACAAGAAGTTATCACCCGACTCGAATGGATGCGCGATACGCTTGGACCCGTACTTGGAAAAGCAATTCGAGCTATGGATGAAGGGTTAAGTATCAATCCAATGGTTGCCCGTGCTATTGCAATGGGCGATGAGTTTCATCAACGAAATATTGCGGCATCACTTATTTTCTTAAAAGAAGTTACGCCAATTATCGCACGCTTGAAGGATATCAGCGATGCAGAACGAACAGAAGTTTTACAATTTCTTGCTGATACAGATCAATTCTTTCTTAACATCATGATGGCTTCTGCGAAAGCAGTCATGGATGGCGCACGTCAAATCAAAGAAGGAACCATAGTCACAGCGATGTGTCGTAATGGAGAAAACTTTGGAATTCGTATTGCTGGGATGGGTGATGAATGGTTTGTAGCTCCCGTAAATACGCCACAAGGTCTTTACTTCACAGGATATACCGGTGATGATGCAAGTCCTGATATGGGTGACAGTGCAATTACTGAAACGTTCGGAGTTGGAGGGATGGCGATGATTGCTGCTCCAGCCGTTACACGTTTCGTTGGAACGGGTGGCTTTGATGATGCGCTGCGAATTTCCAATGAAATGGATGAGATTGTCATGGACCACAATCCAAACTTTATCATCCCAACATGGAATTTCAAGGGTACACACCTGGGCATTGATGCTCGCAAAGTCGTAGCAACAGGGATCACCCCGGTTATTAATACAGGTATTGCCAATAAAAAAGCAGGCCGTGGTCAAATTGGTGCAGGGACGGTACACCCACCTGTAGCTTGTTTTGAAAAAGCCATTGCTGCTTACGCTAAAAAACTTGGAATGGAAGGATAATATGACAACACTAAAGGCACTGTCGATTTCGCAATCAGCCAAGACAATGTTAACTGAGAATCATGAATTAATTCATGTACACAGTACCTTTAGTCATGGTCTTAATCTTCTTGTTGATGATCGTCTTATATTTATAGGTGATTCAAATTCTCCTTTTGGAATCCAACTATCACAAAATGACATGCATCAATTATCTTTAGTCAGTAAGGAAACAACAGTCTTTTATCATAATGCCAAACTTTACTTCCGTAATCTCCTTAAACCTATTACGGTTGAACTTGCTGATTGTCCCCTTGATGCATGGACAATGTCGACGTTTTCTCAAGACAGTGCCAGTCTTGAGAAACGTCTACACTTAATCCGAAATATTACAACACCGACAGGGTTTGATCTTTCAGTGGATGAAACGCTACAAATAATTAAAACTGAACTTCCGGATACTGAAAGTAGGGTTCAATGGCTTTTGGGTCGTGGACGTGGACTCACTCCATCAGGAGATGATGTTCTACTTGGGTATTTGGCAATCACGCGTTCGTTAAATATGTGCGTGAGTGCTACTGAAAATATACTATCAGATAGACTCAAAATAGATACTACAACCCATGTATCCTACGAGTATCTTCACTACGCACTGGAAAACAAATGGAGTCTTAGAATGGTAAATTTTCTAGAAAGTCTGCATTGTGCAAGTGATGAAGCATTTACGCGTCAACTTATTTCGTTTTTAGATTATGGACACACATCCGGTTGTGATACCTTGCTGGGTATTGCGTGGGGATTGGAAGAAATACTTAATAAAGAAGGTAACATATGAAACAGAAAATAGTAATTGCATTGGGTGGAAATGCCTTGGGTGAGACCCCATCCGAACAAAGAGATGCGGTAGCGATTGCTGCCAGAAGTATTGTCGATCTGATTGCACTGGGTCACGATGTAACGGTAGTCCATGGAAATGGACCTCAAGTTGGAATGATTCACTTGGCTTTTGATATAGCAGCCCAACAAACTGAAGATATCCCTGAAATGCCGTTTGCAGAAGCGTCAGCAATGTCACAAGGGTATATTGGTTACCATCTTCAAAATGCGGTTGGAAATGAGTTGAGAGAGCGTACAATCGATAAGTCAGTAGCAACCGTCCTAACACAAGTTGTTGTTGATAAACAGGATCCAGCATTCACCACACTCACAAAACCAATTGGTCCCTTTTACGATGAAGTAACAATGCTTGCTCTATCCGAAAAGAATGGATATACATACATTGAAGATTCAGGCCGCGGTTACCGTCGTGTTGTTGCATCACCGATGCCGGTGACTGTGGTCGAGCGTGACGCCATTAAATCACTTGTGGATGCAGGTGTCTTGGTAATCTCAAATGGTGGTGGGGGAATCCCTGTTATCGAGGAAAATGGGAAGTATGTTGGGGTCGATGCCGTAATCGATAAAGATAATGCGGCTTCAAAAGTGGCTGATGAAATTGATGCCGATATCCTTGTAATTCTTACAGGTGTCGACAAAGTAGCAATTCATTATGGCAAGTTCAACCAAGAATGGTTAACGACACTCACGATTCCGATGGCCAACCAATATATTAATGAAGGACATTTTGCTCCAGGATCAATGCTGCCCAAAGTGGAGGCATCAGTTCGATTTGTAGAAGGTCGACAAAACCGTAAAGCCATTATTACATCTTTAGAGAATGCCCATTTGGCAATTTCTGAGGGGAATGGCACAACCATTCAATCATAGAGTATTCAATGAAAAGAGTCGCTCATAAATTGAGTGACTCTTTCTTTGTGTGAACCTTTTACTTCTTGGTTTTCATTTGGTCCGAGAGTAAGTTTCTCGACTCCATTAGAATCAAAAAGATTCCTGATCCAAGTATTATCATTGCCACTATTGGTAAAAGCGAAGAGTTGATTCCTGCATTGGGGAGTGAGTCGACGTTATTCTTCGGATCTTTATCAACAGGTGTTGAACGGTTGATTGGTTCATAAATGTAAACCACAAGAATATCCTCGTTAACAATTCCTTGGGTATTGCTTGGTTCTGCTTTGAGTTTATATTGCTTCCCGTTGTATTCAAGTGTTTCAAGACGTTGTGTCTGATAGTTCGTTCCGACATTATAGGTTGATACTGTTGCATCGCGGATATCGGTACCATTCGTATCTTGGTATTTTGTAGTGACGGTTGCGGTTTGAATCTCGTTATTCAGTTCACTGTATGTATAAATGACATCGATATTACCATTTATGACATTTCCTGTACTGTTGGTTGCCTCGACTTTAATTGTATACGCTTTTCCGTTATAGGATATTGTTGCGGTTCGTGCAGTAGTATAGGGTGTTCCAACAACGAGTGTTTGTATTGACTTTGCTTTAATATCTTGGCCGGCAATGTTTCGGTAGTAGGTTGTAACAGTTCCTGTCTGCTGTTGTGGTGATGTGAGATCGTATGTATAAGTAACATCGGTATTTCCAGCAACGACAGTACCACTTGCATTCGCTGGTGCAGTGTTAAGAAGGTATGTCTTTCCATCAAAGATGATAGTTGTTGGGGCTGTTGTGGTGTAGGCTGTTCCAATTGTCAGTGTCTGAATCTGACTGGTTTGAATATCGACGCCGTCTTGACGCTTGAAGTATGTAGTAACAGTACCGTCAAGTTCCGCACGTGTTTCGATTCGGTAGGTATAAATAACATTTATTGGATCAGTACCTACAGTTCCATCTTTGTTTGTAGGTTCACTCCATAAAGCGTAGACTTGGTTGTTGTAGTTTATTGTTTGCGGTCGTGTTGTTGTGTACGGAGAATTTGTATTCACAGTTTGAAGGATACTTGGCTGCAAATCGGTTCCTGATTCATCTTGATAATATGTCGTAACAGTGACGGTATTAACTTGTGGGTCGGGGATTTCATAGATATAAATGACATCCGTATTTCCCGACACAACAGGACCACTCTTGTTGGCTGGTTCCGTTTTAAGTATGTAAGTTTCACTGTTGAATTGAATGGTCTCTGGTCGTGTCGTTGTGTAGGTTTGACCAACATTAAGAATCTGTGTTGTAAGGGTCTGAAGGTCTGTACCATTTGTGTCGTGATAATAAGTTGTGATGGTCGCTGTTTCAATCGCAGGTTCATCCAGCTCATAGACATAGGTTACATCCGTATTTCCGCTTGTGGTAGTACCGGTTTTGTTGGTTGCTTCAGTTTTTAATGTGTAGTTTTTATTGTTATACGTTATGGTTGAAGGTCGTTGTGTTGTGTAATGTGTTCCAACCACTTTTGTAGCGATACTTGTGCTTGCGATGGCAAGGTCATCCTCGTCTACGAAGTGTGTGGTTACGGTTCCACCGGCAACATGAATTGTACGGGTGAAAGGGACTGCGTAGGCACCATCATTCGCTGTAATATCAGCAGGAAGTTTACCGATGGCAGAAGCTTTCGCATCCAGAGCGGTGTAGGTATACGTGAGTGTTACATCCTGATTTGCATAGGAATCATCAGAAAGTGCAACTGGTAGTTCAGTTAAAGTATACGCTGTCGCCTCAGCATTAATGAAAACACGGATATTATCAATGTCAGTACCGATTGCGGTTCCATCAGAGAAAATTCCATTATCTGTTAAAGTGAAACTTGAACCTCCTAATGTTGTATCAAAAGATGCATGTTTCGTCGCATCCCAATCAATAATTGTTGATAAGTCACCAAAATTTGAGAAAAAAGGGCGTGTTGTTTCGATTATGAAGGTTGATACATTAGGAGAGAGTAGTTTCAATAAATTACCATTATCAAGGCTAATGCCGCTCTTATAGGCATCGGGTACATTTAAGAAGGCAGGATTATCGTTGCCACGTAATGTATCACCGGATGCATACATAAAATATACAACTTCAGTATCGTTGATAGCGTCATTGGTACGTTCTGTTTCGGTTGCGAAAAAGTCGGAATCCAAGTCGGAACCGCGATAGAACCCCGTTAATTGAATTTGACCACCCATGCCACCGGGAATATTACTTGCACCACTGTTCTTCTGGATTTCGCGCAAGCCAGTATTAAGTGTTGATGAAAACTCATTAACACCTTTTTCTATCATCAGACCATTCGCGTTGCGTATGGCGCTATCCATATACAATTTTCCTATACCCCCTAATTGTGAGTATCCATACGGTGTAATGTGAAGATTTGCGGTTGCATTGATGTAATAATTTGGGTTGCTCGCATATGAACCGATAAGGTCTGTTCCATTCTTTGCTCTTAAATATGTTTGTGCGCCTCGAAGCCCGTGCGACGGTGAGCTACGCATCGTTAGAGTAATATCACTTCGCGTGGTATTGTAACGTGTAGGAATGGTCATTTTATTCTTTTCTGTCATCATATAATCGTTTACGGTATTATCTTCGCCATAGCCGATAAGGTTTGGGAAATAAGTACCAGTACCGTAATTCTTAATTGTCGTTGTATTCGTATTTCCTGGCACAATTGGCAGGACTCCAACGGTTAGTCTTGAAGACGTTATATTACCTGCAATCGCATTTGGAGCTGCAGTTGTGGCAACCGTAGGAATTGAAGGGCCATCATATGTTAGTGGTCCATACTTTGTGGGGTTTGTGTTAATCAAGTTTGAGTTACGATCAAGCACACCCATATAACCAGAATAACGATCTTCAATTGCAATGTTGTTGGCCAGATAAAATTCATTATAAGTCATCCCTTGAGCGTAAACAATGATTCCAGCATCTGCTGAAGCGACAAGATTTGTGATGTTTGTAGTAATTACTGTATCTAAAAAACCTTTATCAACAGTACTGTCGGTATAGTAGTTTGAACCAGTGAGTAAGTATGTTTTATCAGCGTTGTCTGCGTGCACCGGGTGTGCAGAGGCTGTTGATAGTAACAGAATAAGGCAAAGTAAAATTGTTGATTTTCTCATAAATATCCCCTTTATCGAACTTCGATTTCATTTCAAAAGAAACATACAATAAAGTGTAATGGGTGTTATCAACAAACCTCCTTTTTATAACCCATCCCCACGAATGAAACATGTGATAAAGACAAAAAAGCAAGCAAAACATAAGGTGCTTGATAATAATCGGTAAAACATTGAATTGTTTGGGTTCTATATATGATAGGAATAGAGCCTAAACATCGGGAACTTAATAGTAGTTGAATTAATTTTATAATAGCATAACTTTGGATTAAAGTCAGTGAAAAACACTATCGATACCTGAAGAATCAATTCTAATTTAATCAAAATAAAAGAAACATATTTCCGATTCACAGCCATTTTTAAAGAAAACTGTCCTAAAATAATGGTAATGTTTGATATCTTGCGTGTTTTGTTATGATAAGGTATTATTCAAGGAGAGATGAGGGATGTCATAATGGTATATAGCAAACTCCAAAGTAAAGATGGACTGTCATCAGTTCAAGGACATATAGCAGATTATGTTCTTGCGCATACCGATCGTGTGCTAACAATATCAATTCATGAGCTGGCGGCGTCAACCAATACATCAATTGCGACTGTGACACGCTTCTGTAAGAAACTGGGTGTCGACGGATACCGTGATTTCCAAATCAGTTTGCTTCGATCGTTGAATGTGCATATGATGGTTACTGAAGAGCAAATACCACTAAATGAAAATAGTAACGAGCTTGAACTCGTGGATAGTATTGGTTCATTACAGAAACGTGCCATTACTTCGACGCAGTTGCTACTAACGACTGAATTGTTAAGTGGGACAATTGATGCAATCAATAAAGCAGAGAATCTGTATGGTGTCGGTATCAGTGACAGTTTTATCAGTTTGCATGATTTTCAAAACAAACTCTTGAAAGTATCGAAGTTCGTCCGCATTGCATTCTTACAACCAGAGCAAACCTTCTTATGTGCTCAAGCGACGCCGCGCGATGTTGCCTTCGTAATATCATATGGAGGTAAAAGTGCCGAAGTCGTTAATGCTTGCAAGATATTAAAGAAACGCGGTGCAATAATCATTGCACTTACTTCGGATGAAAAGAGCCCTGTAGGAAGATTAGCTACCCGTATTTTACCGTTGCCGCCTATTGATGAAGAAGATGAATTGATTCGGATTACTTTCTCGTATGCTGCGATTTCTTATGCGATTAATTTAATTTATGCAGGACTCTACCGCAATAATTATGCTAAGAACCAAGACTATATTGTGAAGGTTAAAGACGAGTATTTGAATAAATAGATACAAATTACCACTATTCGAGCAATCTGAATCGAAATAGCGGTAATTTTTTTCTGTAAGCGATAATCATTTGAGAAGTTACTTGACGCTTGCTAAGATGGACTTGTTCGGAACGAGGTTGAAAATATATGATCAAAAATGATTTAGTAAAAACATGTCTTGAGGTTCTAACGGATGAAAGTGAGCACCAATCAATTTCCCCAGAAATTGCGATGACTTCTTCATTCTACTCGCGAGACTATCAAGAATATGTTGATGCAAGTAAAGATGAATTCAATCACTTTGTGTATACGCGTGGTGCGAATCCTACCAATAATAAACTGGAGAGCATCCTTTGTAAGTTGGAAGGAGCGCAAAAGTGTAAAGTATTTGCTTCAGGTATGGGAGCAATTAGTGCAACATTACAGTCATTTCTACACAATGGGAGCCATATTGTTGTCGTTAATTCGATTTATTCAACAACACTAAAGTATATAAAAACTCTTGAAAGGTTTGGTGTATCCCATACAGTTGTAGCTTCCACGGATACATCTGACATCGTAAGCGCACTTCAGGAGAATACAGATGTAATTTATATGGAAAGTCCATCAAGTCAGAAGTTTGAGATGGTTGCACTAAAGCAAATCACAAGAATTGCTCAGGAGCGAAACATCATTACAATGATTGACAATACATGGGCAACCCCATTATTTCAAAGACCGTTAGAATTTGGCGTTGATGTTGTGTTACATTCGTGTTCCAAATATATTGGCGGTCACTCTGATATTGTATGTGGTGCTGTGTTGGGTTCTTTCGACCACGTGACACAAATTGAAAATACAGGTTACTTAACAATGGGATCAACATGCAGTCCCATGAACAGTTTTTTGGCGATACGAGGCATTCGGACGTTGCCGCTGCGTATGGAGAAGCACAGCAAGAATGTAATCGAAGTCATTGATGCTCTTAGCAATGATGCTCGTATTGAAACAATTTATCATCCTTATGTACAACAGCGCGCATTGGCGGATGAGTACCTCAGTGGGTATGGTAGCTTAATGTCGTTAACATTCAAGGATAAAGATACTGAAAAATTAAAGAGTTTTGTCAATGAACTCAGTACCTTTATGATTGGTGTAAGTTGGGGTGGATTCGAGAGTATGATATTACCGGGATTTAAAGATGACAACCAAGCGGTGATGGCATCACGTGGACTTGATATTACACATACAAGAATGTTTGTGGGTCTGCTTGAAGCGGAAACGACAATTAACGATATAAAGTCTGCACTTGATGTAGCGTATGGATTGAAACAATAGTATTCTTTTAAAAAGTAATTTTAAAAATGAGGAAAGGAAATAATAATGGGAAATAAAATTAGCAAATTTATGAATGAAAAAGTACTTCCTTTAGGAATGAAAATTGGAGGTCAACGTCACTTGCTAGCAATTCGTGACGGTATGGCAGCGTCCATTCCATTAATCATTGTTGGATCAATTTTCTTAATCATCGGAAATCTTCCAATTCCAGGATATACAGAATTTGTAGCTGGAATATTTGGAGCGGATTGGACTGTGAAACTTGATTATGCAGTTAATGCGACATTTAGCATTATGGCACTTATCTGTGTGTTTGCGATATCAAACAGTCTTGCGAATAAATACAGTGTTGATGGTGTATCGGCAGGATTTATTTCGTTGGCTGCGTTCTTAGTTGTTACCCCACTTACAGCAGATGGTGGAATACCACTTGCATACATGGGGAGTAAAGGTCTCTTTGTTGCAATCGTTGTTTCACTTGTAAGTACAGAGATATTCCGATTTATGGTTCAAAAAGACATTGTTATTAAAATGCCTGAAAACGTACCGCCCGCAGTCAGTAAATCATTTGTCGCTCTGATTCCATCGATCTTAACAGTGACATTATTCTGGGTGATTCGATTAATTGTCGAAGCAACTGGATTTGGAAACATCCACGAAATTATTGCTGTAATCCTTGGTGGACCACTATCTTACCTGGGTGGTGGTTATGTTGGAGGGTTGGTGGCAATCCTTATCACATCACTGTTTTGGACTGTAGGGATCCACGGATGGGACTTGGTGCTCAGTGTTATGCAGCCAACATACATGTTGATGTTGGATCAAAATAGAGTTGCTTTCCAAGCAGGTGCTGAAATTCCAAATATTATCAATTACTCCTTCTATAATGTATTTGTATGGATGGGTGGTAGTGGTGTGCTGATTGCAATCGCTGTCCTTTTGATTCTACGAAGTCGCAGTAGACAAATGAAAGAATTGGCAAAAATAGCCGTTCCTCCAACAGTGTTTGGGGTAAATGAACCCCTTATGTTTGGTTTTCCAATCGTCATGAATCCAATCATGATTATTCCCTATGTATTGGCACCTGTGGTAGTATTTACAATTTCATATGCCGCCATGTACTTTAAGATAGTGCCGATGACAAATGGTGTAATGGTCCCATGGACAATGCCACCACTAATTGGAGGTTATCTTGCGACAGGAAGCATCAAAGGTACGTTGTTACAGCTTGTAAATATTATAATATCCGTAGCAATCTATTATCCATTCTTTAAAATTGCGGATGACACAGCTTATGCAATTGAAAATAAAAAGACATCAGCAATTGATGCCTAGAAAAAGAGAATCGAAAGATTCTTTTTTTACGCAGTAAATAGATTGATTTCTTCCTCGGTTAAGTCGCGATATGCACCCAACTTAAGAGAGGGGTCCAAATTGAGCGAGCCGATTTTGACCCGTTTTAGGTAAATAACTTCATTTTCACAGTGGTGCATCATGCGCTTCACTTGATGGTACTTTCCTTCAGCAATTGTCAGAAGGATTTTGTTATCGTCAATCATCTCAACCGTCGCTGGTTTCAAAATGGTGTCATCAAGCGGTATTCCTTCGAGAAGTTCACTGATGAATCGTTTGTCAAATGGTTTTTCCAAATGAACGAGGTATTGCTTATGGATGTTACGCTTTCCATGGGCGATTGCATGTGAGAAATGCCCGTCATTGGTAATGAGTAAGAGTCCTTCGGTATCTGCATCCAAACGGCCGACAAAGAAGAGGTCACTTCGATAGGTGTCAATCAGTTCAAGTACCGATGGGTATTCAACCGCATCGTGGGAACAAATGTAGCCTGCTGGCTTATTCATCATGAGATAAACGTTCTCGACATACTCGATCAATTCGCCATCTACGGTGACACGGTCGTTATCTGGATTCAAAATATAACCAGAATCCGAAACAATATTGTCGTTCACGCTTACTAATTTTTTCTTAATAAGTGTTTTTGTATCCTTGCGCGTTCCGTAACCGTTGTGCGCTAAAAATTTATCCAATCGCATGTGATATCCTCACTTTTTATTCTATTATACCAGTAAAATGTGATTTAATCTTGTGTGGTTTTCAGAGTATCTATGATTGCATCTGTTACTGCAATGCCATCATTCTTAAGCGCGAGAATAACACTCCCGATACTTGGTTCGAAGATGGGTTCAACAACTTCGCAGTCAATATCCATGAGACTTTCTTTAAAGGGAGTTAGGATGGATGAACCACTTTTGAATACGCCACCTGCATATGAGACTTTCGTGGTTTCGACATAGTGAAGATTTGTATAAATTGCGGTTACAATCTCACCAAGTTCATAAGCAGCATCGCGGTAGATTTCAAGAGCGGGAGCATCGTTGTAGCGTGCAAGGGGAGATAACTCTTCAGCCATTGCTGCAATTTGTGTGCGATCAAATGCCAAAACATTCGCTACATAATTTAACATGTCAGTATCATCCTCAAATGCGTGATTGCGATTCATGCTGTGATACAGTTCAGTCTTTGGCCTACGCCCGTCACTTTGTTTTGAGTATTCTTGAATATATCTGCAGGCAATCCAATGCGCACTCCCTTCGTCGCCACCAAATGCATGGTGCCAACCGCCCGATGTAAATCGTTTCCCGTGATCATCAATACCGAGTCCGATTGATCCTGTTCCGGCAATAACGCAAATCCCAATTTCACCAGCGAGTGCGCCAGCGAGTGCATTATCGGTATCGTTACCGATTGAATGAGGTATCGTCTGCAAGGCAATTTGAATCGCTTTTTCTATACGAGGGGTGTCACGAACAATATCTCCATAACCAGGACAACCAACAAAAATATGAGCGATATCTGTGATGTTTAAATCGGTGTTTTTCAGGCAAGTGCCAACGCCTTCTTGAACTCGCTCACTCAATCCCTCAAGACCGCATTGAAGATAATGAATGGTTGCCTTCGTTGTGCTGGTAAGTACTTTTCCGTTTTCATTGGCGAGGGTAAATTTTGTTTTTGTTCCACCGCCATCAATTCCAATATAGTAGCGCATTTTATTTATCCTTTCTGATTGAGTTGCGTTCAACGACATGGGTTGTTACAAGTGTATTTGTGATAAGGGTATCGCCTTCAATGACCAGCTCACGCATTCTCTTGACAGCAAGTTGGCCAATTGTCTTGGTTGGAACATTAATCGTTGTGAGTGTGGGTATAGTATGAGCGCTGCCGGGTATATCGTTAAAACCAAGTACAGAGATATCCTCAGGAACTTTATAACCTTTTTCATAGAGAACACTCAGGATTACCGCAGCAAGTGTATCACTTCCTGCAAAGATTGCTTCTGGGCGATGTTCTGATGCCATTAAAGATTCTGTCATGTGGGCACATGTGTCAATATCCCATCCGCAGTCAAAAACAATGCGCGGATTCATCGGAATTTGGTGACGTCGCAATGATTCGCGATAACCAATCATACGGTGTGTTCCTTCAAATTCTTCATTTGGAGTGCTCCCACCAATATATGCAATGTCGCGAAACCCTTTTCTGAAAAGATAGTCCATGGCTTGGTTTGTTGCTTCAAGTTTATCGAAACCAACATTGTTGAAGTGGTAAGAATCAAAGTCGATACCTACAATATGGTTAATTTCACGTACAAGCGCATCAAGAATAGATTTTGGAAGATTCTCCATTAAGAAAACGCCATCTGGCTGCAAATCGAGAAGTTCTTGAAATCCGTTTGGAGCATTAAGTTCGGTGTAATTCTTAATAGCGATGAGATTGATGTTATGTTTTGAACACTCTTCTTCAATCGTGCTCAGGATTGTATTGAAAAAAGGATCCCCGTACTTCTCGGATGTAAGCGCAAGAATTACTGCGACACGAAAGGGTATCGATCCTTTCTTTTTACTTTTATAGGTGTAGTTTAAAGTTGCTACTGCGTCCATAATTGTTTGTCGTGTTTCATCACTGATTTTAAACGTATGATCTTCGGATAATACGCGTGAAACAGTGGCGGCGGATACATTCGCAAGTTTGGCGACATCTCTTAGTGTTGACATATTCATTCTCCCTTGTTTACTAAACATACTAGTATAAAACCAGACAATTGTCAATTATTTTACTAAAACGTTTATGAAAGCCTTTACAACACGAGAAATCGTCGCTATAATCGGGTTATGAAAGGTAAACATAGATTAATGTTTAGTAAATACGGTGGTTTATGAAACGTAAGTTTGCATTTATTGGAGCGGGGTCTTTGGACTTCACCCGTGGACTCGTCCGTGATATTCTCACATTTGATGCTTTTGATGGCTGTGAGATTTACCTCATGGATATTAATGAAAAAAGACTTGAGTACGCATATGATGGTGTTATGCGTATTGTTGAGAAAGGAGGCTATAACGCTACAGTTAAAGCGACAACAGATCGTGAAGAAGCACTTAAAGATGCAGATGGTGTGTTGATTACAATCTTACAGGGTGGCGTTGAAGTTTGGCGTCATGACATTGAGATTCCTAAAAAATATGGTGTTGACACCTGTGTTGGTGATACACGGGGTCCATCCGGAATCTTCCGATTCTTGCGAACTGCACCTGTGATGCTTGATATTATTCGTGATGTTGAGAAACTCTGTCCCAATGCGATTGTATTAAACTATACAAATCCAATGGCAATGTTAGTAAGTTTCCTTCAAACACAGACAAAAGTAAATGTTACCGGATTATGCCATAGTGTTCAGGGTACTGCAGAAATGTTGGCCGAATGGATTGGCGCAGATATGAAAGATGTTGAATATACATGTGCAGGTATAAATCACCAAGCGTTCCACCTCGAATTTAAAGTTAAAGGTGAAGACGCTTATCCACAAATTTGGGAAGCAATCAAGCGTGATGAAATTCTTAATGAAGAACAATTACGCATTGAGATGTTCAAACACTTAGGTTACTTTATTACAGAATCCAGTGGTCATAACTCTGAATACGTAGCGTGGTTCCGTAAACGTCCCGATTTGATTGAAAAATATTGTACCTATGGTACAGGTTGGAATCCGGGTCACTATGCCTATATCTTGGATGAGTATTTAGGTCGTGAACATACCTGGGAACAAGAGTACAAAGACTGGGTTGCGACGGGTGAAATTGAACTCGAACGCGGAAACGAATATGCTTCGCATATATTCAATGCATTGTTTGGCGATGGAACACCGTATTTCTTTAATGGTAACATTCGCAATCAAAACTATATTACAAATATTGATAATGGTGCCTGTGTTGAAGTTCCAGTAGTAGCAACAACACGTGGAATTCACACTGTACAACAAATAACCTTACCAGATCACCTTTCAATTATGGTAAATAACTCGGCAAAAATCGAAGAACTTGCTGTCAAGGCTGCCATCGAAGGGGATGCGGAAAAAGTATTTCAAGCAATCTTATTTGATCCCTTGACATCTGCTGTTCTCAGCATGCAAGAAATCAAAGATATGGTTCAAGAAATGCTTTATAAGAACAAGGAATATCTACAACACTTCAAAACATTAGAGCTTAAATAGGAGACAATATGAAAACGAAAGTTACATTAGTTATATTATTGGCATTGATGCTTTTAGTTGGTTGCGGACAAGCGACTACAGACAAGACAGTATTAACATTCTGGGGACATCAAAATGATGCGTGGGCAGCTTCTTATCGAGAAATTGCTGACAAGTATGAAGTTGAAAATCCAGATATTAAGATTGAATTTGAATTTTATCCCTACGACCAATTTGAATCTAAGGTACAAACATCCTTGATTTCAAAAGAAGGGGGTGCAGATATTTACGAATTATGGGGTGGATGGGCTATCGACTTTGCCCCAACAGGATCCTTAGAAAAAATGCCAACCGCATTTGAAGAAGAGATTCGTAAGGACTCATATCCTTCAACCTATGGTGCATTAGAGCATGAAGGCCACCTCTATGGTATTCCATTGGAGTTCAACATTGAAAATGGTGGTATGTTGGTTAACAACGCACTTCTTGAAGCCAAATCAATTGCCGTCCCAACAACATGGGCCGATTTAAAAACTGCAGCTGTTGCTTTAACTGAAAAAGAAGGAGATCTCATTACAATTAAGGGATTTGACTTTGTAAACTGGGACTCCGTTCCGTATCTCTTTACATCAATGATTCTTTCCCAAGGTGGAAGTTATCAACAAGAAGATGGAACCTTTACCTTTAATACCGAAGAAGGGCGCAAGGCATTTAGTGAACTTCACAGTCTTGTCGCTGATTTGCAGGTAACGAATATGGAAGGTCTATCGGGTGGTGGTGATATGGAAGGCTACCAACAACTCTATTCTGGCCGTGCAGCGATTGTGCCACGTGGTGTATGGACGGTTGCTGAAGGGATGCATACCTTTGGTTTGGAACACGGAAAAGACTTTAGTTATGTTTCTATGCCATGGTTTGGTGCTGAACCAAAATTTGCAGCAGAGACAGGGTGGTCATTAGCTGTCAATGCATCATCGGATAAGAAAGAAGAAGCCTTAAAATTCTTAGAGTTCTTCTACAAAGATGAAAACTTACTCCAACATAATATTAAGAGTGCACAAGTGCCATCGAAGAAAAGTATTGCTCATGATGCAAAACTTCTCGAAGAAATGCCATATGTCGAACCACTTGTTTCAGTTCTCGATAAAGCCCAATTCATTGGCTACTTTAATACCGATGTATTCAAAGAAGCAATCAATGAAGTATTCCAGGAATATGAGGCAGGTCATTATGGAAGTGTCGAAGATGCACTCAAGGCAATTGAAGCAAAACTAAACAAATAATGTTTGCGATGGGGGGCGTGTCTCCCCATCGCAAATACAATGAAGGGTGGTACAATGAAATATAAAAAATTCGTTTGGATTATACTGATACCTGTATTCATTCACATGTCAGTTTTTATAATTGGCCCGATATTCGCAGGGGTTGGAATCTCCTTCTTTGATTATAATCCTTTAAATGCACATCAGAATTTTATTGGAATGCAAAACTATGTGCGATTGCTCAGTGATAATGTATTTATTAAAGCAGTAACAAATACACTATTCTTCGTAGCAGTAACTGTGACATTAAACGTGACAATCTCATTAGGGATCGCAAGTTTAATTAACTCATTTCGCTCCAATAAAGTACGCAGTCTCTTTCGTATGATCTTCTTTCTACCCTGTGTGGCACCATTGGTCGCTTCATCGGTAGTGTGGTCAAAAAGTATTCTAACTACAACCAACGGCTTGGTAAATATTGTTTTACGACAACTTGGATTTGCTGGGGTCAATTGGCTTGGTGATCCCAATATCCTGATGTGGTCAATCATTGTCTTTACACTGTGGGCGGATATTGGCTACAACATCATTCTCTTTACAGCGGGCCTTGATGGGATTCCTGCCGATATTTACGAAGCATCCGATATTGACGGGGCGAGTAAATGGCAACAGTTTATTCATGTTACGGTCCCACTGTTGGGGCGAACCTTTGCATTTGTTTTGGTAATGACGCTTATTTCTCATTTCCAAATGTTTGCGCAGTTTGCGGTGATGGCTGTCAAGAATGGACCTTTAAATTCTGGGGTCGTACTTACAAGTCAAATCTATCGTACGGCGTTTGAATATAAAGATATGGGTTATGCATCGGCAATATCTGTTGTACTCTTCTTGATTATTCTTGTAGTCAGCATGGTTCAACAAAAACTTAACAAAGTAGAATGGGAGTACTAAGATGAGAAAAATGAAATGGTCGAAGATACTCATTATTATCTTCTTGGTCACACTCGCGATAATCTTTGTAGTTCCCTACTTTTGGATGATTTCCAACTCATTCAAGAGCACACAAGAAATCATGACAGATCCACAACATCTACTTCCAGTGAATCCAACATTGCGAGGGTATCAGAAGGTACTTACAGAGTCACCCTTCTTTTATTGGTTGCGCAACAGTTTATTCATTACAATTACCAATACAGTTATAATTTTAGCTGTCAGTAGCATTGTGGGGTATATCTTCTCGAAATTTAAATTTCGCTTCAAAAAGACTTTGTTGTTTATAATCTTAGCAACGATGATGATACCATCACAAATTACCATGATTCCATCATTCTTATTAATCAACAAATTAGGGTTATACAATAACGTAGGCGCTTTGATTTATCCCTCGTTTGTTAATGCATTTGGAATCTACTTATGCAAGCAGTTCTGTGATGAAATTCCCAATTCTCTAATTGAAAGTGCACGCATTGATGGCGCTAAGGAATTCTATATATTCCGTAAGATAATCTTACCAATATTGAAACCGGCCCTGGGCGCTCTCGCAATCTTTACATTCTTGAACTATTGGAATGACTACTTGAATCCTCTTATCATGTTGAATGACATTAAGAAGATGACATTGCCACTTGCGCTTTCATTCTTTGCATCCCAACATGCAGCTGATTTGTCTGCAACGATGGCAGCTGCAGCTCTAATTATGATTCCAGTTACAATTGTGTTCATGATGTTCCAAAAATACTTTATCAAAGGTATTACAATGACGGGGATTAAGTAGGAGGTCCTATGAAGTTATCAAATTATAAGCCGATTCCAGAGTGTGTTGTTAAAGAAACAAGTGTCAACACACCAAAATTTAAAGTCTTTGACTTCCATACTCATATGGGAAAACTTCTTTTAGGTGATGACTATGCATTACGTTATGAAACCGGAGCGTATGTAGAGAAACTCAAGAGCATGGGAGTAGTTGGTATTGTAAACTTAGATGGTTTCTGGGGGCATGATACTGATGCAATGAATCAAAAAATTGCTGGATATGAGGATTTCATTCATACGTTTATGTGGATTGATACATCAATTATTGATGATCCAGAGTTTACATCAAAAACGAAAGCGGCAATTCTTGAAGGAATCGGCAAAGGCATGGTTGGTATCAAAATGTGGAAGGACATCTCACTCGGACAGATTGACCAAAATGGCAATTATATCCGTACGGATGATCCTCGACTGGATATCATCTATGAAATGGCAGCAAAATATAGGCTACCAGTTTTGATTCATATTGCCGATCCAACCGCTTTCTTCAAACCGTTAAATGACACAAACGAACGTTATGAGGAAATATCTGAAAATCCTGACTGGAGTTTCTCTGATGACAAATTTATGACGTTTGCGGAATTGATGGAGATGCAAGATCGTATGATTGCGCTTCATCCTGAAACAGTATTTGTTATTGCTCATGTCGGTTCTTATGCTGAAAACCTTGAACATGTGAGCGAGCGCATGCGTCGTTATCCGAATATGTATGTTGATGTTTCTGCACGTATTGCGGAATTGGGTCGTGTTCCTTATAGCAGTCGCAAATTCTTCCTCGAATTTCAAGATCGCATTCTATTTGGAACCGATTGTACGCCCTTAGATGTTGGTGCACACCATCCGATTATTTACCGTATGGCAGAAACAGACGATGAGTATTTTCCATACAGTGATGAAATCGTGGGTGGACAAGGTCGCTGGAATATTTACGGTTTGAATCTACCGGATGAAGTCTTAGAGAAGTTCTATTATAAGAATGCAGCTCGAATTCTTAATCTAGACTAAAGTAGAAAACAATCCCATGCGGATTGTTTTTTTTTATCGCTTGGTGATGGTATAATCAACGCATGTTTAGTTATTGGAAAGGATAATCCGTATGATAACACTTAAGTCGCTCAGTGGGTTTTCTTTAGAAACCATCCATGATGCATTTGTTAAGGCTTTTTCCGATTATGCTGTACCCATGAACCCAGACATCCATGCTTTTAAAGCGATGTTATTACGACGTGGTTTTGACAAGCATGTTTCAGTCGGGGCTTTTGCGGATGATCTGCTCGTTGGGTTCATTCTAAATGGCAGTCGCTTGTGGACTGGGAAATCGACAATCTATGATTTGGGAACGGGCGTATTGCCAAGTTATCGCAGGCAAGGGCTAACTACGCGTATGTTCTCTTTTGCATTAACGCTTTTCAATCACGATCAATATCTCTTAGAAGTGCTTCAATCCAATACATCCGCAATCGCATTGTATGAGAAACAAGGGTTCAAAGTTGTTCGAAACTTTGATTGTTATCAAGGAAAGCAAGACCAAATTCGCTGCCAAGATATTGTGGAGGTAAAGCGCGTTGAGTCTTTGAATGCTGTTCCTTTGGGTATGTTTACAGACTGTAATTATGCGTGGCAAAATGCTACGGATTCGGTTAATGCAGTCGTCGATATCTTTCATTACTATTGTGCATACGATGGATCTCATGTTATCGGATATGGATGTGTTGATCCAATAACGGGTGATGTTCCCCAGTTTGCAGTTTCAAAGGAGTACCGTCGTCGTGGGATTGGTACACAACTTCTAAAAAAACTTGGTGCGGTTTCGCAAACTGGCGTTGTTAAATTTATCAATGTTGATGAAAGTGTTGATTCAATGCGTCGTTTCTTGGATGCAAATGGGATGCATGTTTTCGTAAAACAATTTGAAATGATACGTGTACTGTAAAAAAGCGAGATGAGAGTCTCGCTTTTATGATTGTTTTCGTATGGGTAGGTAAATATCACAAAGTAGTGATTGATCATCAAGAGAATCGATGGGATAGTATTCATAATCCAATCCAACGGTATCGAGCTCGTATCCGGAAGTAGGGAACCATTCATTAAAAATGTAGTTCCAAGTCTCTTGAATATTTTGGACGAAGTTATCTGGTACTGAAGCAGGAACTGTAAATACGGCATACGTTGCTGCAGGAATGCGTGCGCTTTGGTATGTCGTTGATGCCGTTGTAGCAGCGACACCGATTATATAATCAAATGATTTTGAATCAACATCTTCGGGCATGCAAACACCGTATTCTCCATGGTTCTTAACAAAGGGTTCATTATGGAGACGAACCATGTCTCCGCTCTGATGGTAATTTCGCCACATTGCAGCGATGTCTTGATTGTTTTGACCATCAATATTCGATGTTGTAATTTTGTAGCCAACGATTGAAATTTCTGGTTGTGTAACGATACGTGGTTTCATTAAAAGACCTCCTATTGTATATGTTGTTAATGATACCAACGACGGGTGCTGTGGATAGTTCTTTTGTGCTTGGCTTCTATAAGCATCGGGAGTGCAATTAAAATGCTTTTTGAATGCTTTAGAAAAACCAGAGTGTGTCTCGAATCCTAAAGCCATGGCGATATCAATGATTTTTAAGGGCAAGCTCAAATAGTAAGCCGCCATGTTCATTTTTCGAAGACGAACATACTCCATCATGGATGTGCCAAGTCCCCAAGAGAAAACACGTGAAAAGTGGTAGGGCGAATACCCAGCTTGTCGTGCCAACTCTTCGACCGAAAGTGTCTTATCCAAGTTTGCGTCGATGTACTTGAGAACATGTTCTAAGGTGTCAATATTTTTCATTATTGCCTCCATCCTGATCAGTAAACCAATCATAACATAATCACAAAATGCATCTGTTCCAAACGTGCTTATATTTAAATTAAGGTATGGTATACTCTACTTAATGAGGAGGGATACAATGCAAGGAATATTGAAAGACAAGCACATACTCGTAACAGGGGTGAGTCGTGGCCAAGGAATTGGGGCAGGAATTGTGAGGGTATTGGCAGAAAGTGGTGCCACGGTTCTTGTTCATGGGTATGCACCCTACGATAAATCGGTTGCGTACGAAGATGCGGATGCATCCTTTATATCTCAATTTGTATCAGAACTAAAAGATCGAGAATTGGATGTACGACTGCTTGATGAAAGTGATTTATCCATTGAAGGGAACGCAGTTCGACTAATCGAAGCGGCAGCTCAAACGATAGGGTATGTGGATGGACTTGTGCTTAATCACGCATACTCAACACACTCGCCCATAGGGTCATGGACACAGGTAAATATTAACAATCATTTACACACTAATGTCACAGCGACAATGTTAATGATTCAAGCGTTCCATGCCCAACTACCCAATGAGAAACGCGGTGCTATTACGCTATTTACAAGCGGTCAATACTTAGGTCCGATGACCTCCGAAATAGCGTATGCAGTTTCGAAAGATGCGATTATCAGCATTACCAAACAAACAGCAGCTGCGCTTGGGGCGGATAATATACAAGTGAACTGTATTAACCCAGGTCCCACAGACACAGGTTATGCTTCAGGAAATGATTTTGAGGCAGTCCGTAAAAAAATGCCAATGGGAAGATGGGGTACACCAGAGGACGCAGCGCGTCTTGTTCGCTTCTTACAAAGTGATGATGCCTTGTGGATTACCGGAGAAGTTATTGCCAGCGAAGGTGGTTTCAGGCGATAGGTGGTTAGAAGAAAAATAGAATAATGTACGACTCCACGATACGTGGAGTTATTCGACAAAGGAATGCAGCAGGTAATGAAAGAGTGATGCTATAATGACTTCAGGAGGATACATTATGAACACTGTACTTGTTGGAAGTTATATTAGTAATCTTCGTAAAAAAAGAGGTCTTACCCAAGCGAAACTGGGGGAGATTATTGGGGTTAGTGATAAAGCAATATCGAAATGGGAGAATGGTGATGGTCTTCCAGACGTGGCAATTCTTCAGTCACTCGCTGTTGCTTTAAATACCAGTGTTGATAGTATTTTGAATGGGGGACCAATTAAAGTGCGACGGCTCCTTATGTCTTTGGGCAACGACGAAGATATTCGGTATTTTAAGCAAGGTATCATCGCAGTTGTTTCGGCGCTTATTGCGAGTCTGAGTATAAAAAATCTCGTCTCTTATGTAATCCTAAAAGACTCAATTATCAATATGACGTTTGAGTATGGCGACGGATTGTATCCCTATGAAGGCAGCAATCCATTTAGTGGGTATTCAATTCCATTTATTATAGTGTTGTTGATGGGATTCAGCTATTTTGTCTATGTTTACTTTAGAAAGATGTTGCCTGATAATGGAGATATAAAGCACTTTCGCTTCTTTGAGTCGGTCATGGTATGTATTTGGCTTGCTCCACTTATTTATATCTTCTTTTATGAGGTGCGTATCGATTTTATCGATCCACGACTGATTTTCTTTATCCCAACGCTCATCTTTATCTTAATAGTAACACTTCAAGTTCGTAAGCTTATGAAATGAAAGGAACACGCATCCAATGGTGCGTGTTCCTTTTTAGACTTCAGTTGCAAACAGTTGATACTTCTCTCCCCAATGCCAAAGGCTGTCAATAACATCTTGTAACTCCCATCCAATCGTTGTTAGTGAATATTCAACACGGACTGGGACTTCTGCAAAGACTTCGCGCTCCACCAATTCACGCGATTCTAAAGCGCGGAGGTGTTGTGTCAAAACCTTATTTGATATTCCTGGTAATCCTTTAGCGAGGTCGCCAAAACGGTGTGTCCCTTTGAGTAACTCGCGAATTATCAAAATTTTCCACCGATCTCCAATTAACAAAACTGTTGTTTCAACGGGACATTGTGGTAGTTCGTAACTTTTTAAAGATTCCATAATTCTCCTAATAGTTACTAATCAGTAACTAAGTTCTGTGTGGTTCCCTAGTTGTATTTGGATACCAGAGTATTATAATTATAGTATAAGTGTAACAAATAGAAAAGAGGCAAACACTATGAATATTGCAGTAATAGGTTCTACAGGAAAGCTAGGAAATATTATCACCGAGAAATTACTCGAAAATGGGTACACGCCAACAGCGATCGTACGTGATCATCGTAAAGTTACGATTGGTGTTCCAGTTATTGAGAAAAATATCTTTGACTTAACAACTGAGGATATATCTGTGTTTGATGTCGTAATCAGTGCATTTGGAGCACCGATGGATGATTTGAATCAATTCACTACAACAACACAACATTTCATAAAAATATTTAAAGATACTGATACCCGACTCATTGTTGCGGGAGGCGCAGGTGGCCTGTATGTGGCAGATGGTGTTCGATTAATTGACACTGATAATATTCCTCCACAATTTGTCCCGCTAGCAGAAGCAGAGGTTGCAGCATTTGAACTCTTGGCGGACGAACAGCGTTTTGCATGGACATACATGGCACCACCTGCAGTAATGGAATATGGTGTTCCCAAGCGTGGCAATTTTGTCCTGTCAGGGGATAAATTAGGATTCAACGCGAAGGGTGAGAGCTACACAACGTATGTGGATTATGCGAATGCATTCATTGAGGTCTTATCAAAACCGTTCAACCATGAAACCGTTGGAGTCTATTCAAACTAATATAAAAGTGCAGTATCTGAGGTAATCAGAACTGCACTTTTTTAGTAATTCATGGCCAGGATTGTTTGCGGATTTATAATTTCAGAATCACCTTGTAAATGGTTATTAAGAAACTCCGTTACATAGTTTAGAAACATTGAAACTGCTTGGGAGGCATCGGTGTAATGGTTGGATACAATGCGTTTCGAGATACCTTTATGAACGACATAACAAAACTCCATAATATATGTCTTCTCTGACTCCTTGAAGTACCCATCATCAATGCAAGGGGAAATTAAGAGTGCATCACGGTTTTTGAGATTTTGTCCTGCGGCAACACTGGGTGATACGTTATCATACAAACCACTCTCAGGCGCATAAACTGAAAAGTAAGCATCAATTTGTGAAAGGACATAGTCGGAATGATTGGAATCAAAAATATAGGCATAGATTTCAGGATTGGCAAAAGAACACTCAGCATAGCATCGCCACGCTAAAAGAAATGTTGTGAGTGAATCTAAATCCAATGCTGTAATTGCTGTAAGACGGTGAAGGTATTCGGTAATACTGTCGACCATACTGATCGCAATTAATTGGTCAAGATTCTCAAAATAATTATAAAGTGTTGCACTATTGTATCCAGCCAGTTCAGCAACATTACGAATTGTGATGCGGTTAATCCCTTCGGAAGTCGCGATATGTTTTGCTGCATCGATAAAGTAGCGAACGGTTCGTTGTCGTTGAAGATCGCGTTTTGGTGATAAATCCATTCAGATACCTCTTTCTTCTATATGTAGTATATCATTGTTGATATCAATGGTGGTCACTAAAGTATGTGAATAAAATACCAAATGACCACAAGCATGTAATAATTTATCAAATTTATGTTAAGGATTGCTGTTTTCTATTGAATCCTTTGAATCTATTATAGCAAACATAATCAAGTGATTATATAATAATCGTACGATTGATGTAATCGATAAGGAGAGAGATATGGAAAAGAATAAAAGAGTTACAACTCCTAAAGCAACGACGGATAAGGCATTGTTTTTTATACCCTTAGCGATCGTTATCGTATTCTGTGCACTGGTTGCCTTGTTCCCAGAGGGATCAGCTGCAGCATTTAATACGATCTTTGGAGTTATTACAGGGAATTTTGGATGGGCCTTACAATGGTTCTTCTTTGCAAATACAATCATCATGGTGTATTTAGCATTTAGTAAGTACGGTAATAAAAAACTGGGGAATGAGAAACCTGAATTCAGTACGCCAGTTTGGTTAGGAATGCTATTTGCTGCAGGAACTTCAGGAGTCGCAATCTATTGGGGATTTAGCGAATGGTTCCAATACGCAACTGCACCGCCCTTTGGATTGGAGCCACTATCACGAGAAGCCATGAACATGGCTTCAACCTATAGTTTCTTTCACTGGGGACCATCAGCATATGGATTGTATGCGACAGTAGCCGTTGTCTTTGGATTCTTTTTCTTTGTAAAACGTGAGGATACAAACCGTCCAAGTACTGCTTGTGCTTCTGTTATTGGAGAAAAAAATGCTAAAGGACTCTTAGGTAAGATTATTGACATTGTTTATATGATGGGAATCATCGGGGCTGTATCGGCAGCAATCGGACTCTCGACACCATTAATCAGTGCAATAATTGTTGACTTATTTAATATTGAATACACATTGTGGATTGATGCCGGTGTGCTTATTTTCTTTACAGTATTCTTTGTATTTGGAGTCTATGGCGGACTGCAAAAGTCAATGAAATTTATCAGTAATGCAAAGCTTGCAATGGTTATCGGTTTGCTTGCTTTCGTATTCTTAATTGGCCCCAAATCATACATGCTGAATACATTTACAGACAGTATGGGGACATTCGTAAGTGATTACTTTAGAATGATGCTCACAACAGAACCACACAGTGCAGGAACATTCCCGCAATCGTGGACAATCTTCTTCTTTGCATGGTGGTCTGCTTATGCATTGAATACGGGAATATTCCTAGCACGAATATCGCGTGGTCGTTCGATCAAACAATTGGTACTGGGTGCTACTGGAGCATCATGTGTAGGTTGTTGGTTGCACTTCATGATCTTAGGTTACTATGGAATGAACGCATACGAAACCGGACTTGTAAATGTCATTGAAATATTCCAAACACAAGGGATTACAGATGCAATCATTGCAATAATTAAAACTATGCCATTAGCAACTGTTGTTCTTGTCGTAATGTTAGCGGTTATGGCTGTATCAACAGTTACCGTTATTAACAGTGCTGCTTACACATTGTCAATTGTCTCAACAAACAACCTACCCGCTAATGAAGAGCCAGCTCGTGTTAATCGCATCTTCTGGGCTATCGCATTGGGGGCGCTTGGTTTGGTCTTGATTTTCATCGGTGGTCTGGGACCAATCCAAACTATCAGTCTTTCAACGGGGATTTTGACGATGGTGATCATTATAATTATATTTATAGCTTTCTTTAAATATGATGGTAAGAAATGGGATGAGTATATGGAACGAAACGAACGTGAGGATCGTGAGAAACTTGCGGCAGAAAGTGAGGAAGCATAAATGATTTATATTACAGAGAAACAAATTGAAGGCATTGTGAATATGAAAATGGCCTTGGATGTATTCCGTCAGGCTTATGTTGATAATGTAAATGGCGATATTTATACAGGAGAGCGCATGGTTATGCCGATTCGTGGTGAAGAAAACTGTGGCCAATGGCTCACTGCTATTTGCAAGAATGTTCCGTTTTTTGGATCAAAGTTCTCTTCAGTATTTCCAGGTAACTTGAAGAAAAATCTTCCAAGTGTTTGTTCGACAATAAGTTTATATTCTGCTGAAACAGGTCATCTTCAAGCACTGTTGGAAGCAGATTATCTGACTGCAATTAAAACTGGCGGTAGTGCTGGGGTTGCGACGGATGTCATGGCACGTCGCGATGCAAGCCGATTGGGAATTATTGGCTCGGGTCTGCAAGCATTTACTCAAGTCATGGCAATTCAAGAAGTTCGCGATCTTACGGAAGTCATCGTGTACGACTTAAATCCCGAGTATGCAGCCGCTTTTGTGGAAAGAATTAAGAAAATACAAAATCGTCCTTACACGGTTACCGTTGCGAAAAGTGCCGATGCATGTGTCGAAAGTTCAGATATTATTTGTACTTGCACCACGTCACTCAAACCTGTGTTTAGTGCCAGTGCAGTTAAAGAAGGTACACATATTAATGCAATTGGTTCATTTACACCGTTTATGCAAGAAATTGAAGAGGCCGTTGTCGTCGCATCAAGTCGCATAATTACGGAGCATGTTGATGGACTGTGGGCAGCCGCAGGCGATGTTCTTATTCCTTTTGAAAAAGGACTCATTGAGAAAGAACGCGTCACGGGCTCAGTTGGTGATGTTTTAACAGGAAAAATAACAGGGCGTGACAACGATCAAGAGATTACATTGTATGAAAGTGTAGGATCATGTGTGTTGGATATTGCGATCGCAATTGCAGTTTACAATCAAGTTGTTCAATAGACAAAGAAAGCCGGGTTATCTTTAGGATAATCCGGCTTTTTTTTATTCTGTTACCAACCAAAGAACTTGTTGGATATTTGCAAGGAACTCATCAATAATGAGTCGTTCGCGAAGTTCGTGAGCATATTCGCCACCCGCTGCAAGACAAATAGCATCGATGCCATTAAATGTAAGTCCGCTGACATCCGTACCACCACGCATGACGATGCCTTCGTACTCAAGTCCATGGCGTTCACACATTGCTTTGTAGCGTTGAATAACGGGTGTGCTATCATCATGATGATAAGCATGAAGTGATTGGCTTACTTCAAATTCCAAACGAGCTCCAAATTTATCAGCCGATGCTTGTAGTGTATCTTGAACATGTTTCAATTGTTTCTGAGCTTTTTCAGGAACAAGGCTACGTATTTCCATTTCAAAACGTGTTACTTCTGGAACAACATTGGTTGGATAGTCACAGATGACACGACCAATGTTTGTAGTTGTATCTTCATCAACTTTAAGCAGTTTCATATTGCTAATGGCATCGGCCATCACTTGAATGGATGAGATACCTTGATCGGGTGCAACTCCGGCATGTGAAGCCTTACCGATAATTTTACCAACAATGTCATAATAGTCCGGTCCACCAATAATTGCTGTACCCGGGCCTCCGCCGCCATCGAGGACAAAGCCCATTTTACCTTTTACAATACCCGTATCAAGGTTGAATGCACCCAGTAAACCAATTTCTTCAGAAATTGCAAAAACAAGCTCAAGTGGTGGGTGATCTAAATTGTTTTCACGCAATACAGCCTCAACTTCGAGGATTTGCGCAATTCCCGCTTTATCATCAGCACCCAAGATTGTAGTACCATCAGAAACAACATACAGTCCATCTTCTGTAATTGAAGGCTTAACACCATTCCCAGGTTCAACTGTATCCATATGCGCTTCGAGAATAATAATGTCATCTTGTGCTTTTGTCCCAACTCCAGGAATCTTTACAATAATGTTCCCAGCATTTGCTTGGGGTGCTGCGGCACGTGACTTTTGGTCCTCAAAGACTTCATAGCCCAATGCTTCAAAGTATGCTGTCAGATTATCAGCAACACCACGTTCATTCAAACTGACACTATCAATTTGAACAAGTTCCATAAACTTTGCAATCGCACGATCTTTATTAATCATATTTGTAACGCCTCCCTATTTTTTTATATTGTTATCATTGTAACAGAGTAAGATGAAATCTGCATACAAATGTAATTGAAATGTGTTGGTATTGTTAAAGATAGTGCACCCTTGGTGAAACAAAGTTAAAAATCAAGCAGCTGGTGAAAATTAGGTCTATAATAAAAGTATGAAAGGGAGGTACTATTTATGGATACAAAGAAACTAGAAATCATGAAGAATGGAAAAGGTTTTATTGCTGCGCTGGACCAAAGTGGTGGAAGTACACCAAAGGCTTTGAAAGCATACGGTATTGATGAAACGGCATATCATAACGATGAGGAAATGTTTTATCTGGTTCACCAAATGAGAACACGTATTATTACAGCACCTGTATTTACATCAGAAAATATATTGGGTGCAATTTTGTTTGAACAAACAATGGATCGCTTGATTGATGAGCGTTACACAGCGGATTACTTGTGGGATGTAAAAGGAATATTGCCTTTCCTTAAAATCGACAACGGTCTTGCCGAAGAAGCGGATGGCGTGCAATTAATGAAACCAATTCCAGAATTGGATGCCTTGCTTGAACGTGCTGTTGCACGTCATATTTTCGGAACTAAGATGCGCTCAGTTGTTAAGCGCGCCGACAAAAAGGGAATTGAAAGACTTGTTGACCAACAATTTGAAGTCGCAAAGAAGATTGCCAGTTTTGGATTGGTACCAATCATCGAACCTGAAGTCGATATCACAATTCCTGATAAAGAAGAAGCAGAAGTGCTACTTAAGATTGCAATCTATGAACGTCTTTTGGAATTGGATGAAGATGTGAAGGTAATGTTTAAATTGTCGTTACCAACAGTTGATGATTTCTATCTTGATTTAATGGATGATCGTCACGTTGTTCGTGTTGTTGCATTATCTGGTGGTTATTCTCAAGCAGAAGCCAATGATAAGTTGCGTCAAAATCATGGACTTATCGCTAGTTTCTCACGCGCACTTGTCGAAGGGCTCAGTGACCAACAAACTGAAAAAGAATTCAATCATACATTAGGGAACTCGATCAAACAGATTGCCGAAGCATCAACCATTAAATTCTAAGCGGATGAAAATCCGCTTTTTATGTACCGTGACACAAAAAAGTGACCAATCTTTAGTTTCTGAACCAATTGAATTCCTTTGTAAATGCCGTAACCTTAAATATAGAGGTGATAGAGAATGAAAAAGGTAAATGTAACAAAGAGATTGTACGATGTTGGTGCATTGGCGATTGTTCGTGCAGAAACATTAGAACGTGCTTGCGAAATTGCGGATGGGTGTATCGAAGGTGGTGTACCTGTCATGGAAATGAGTTACACGCTAAACAATGCAGGCGATATTATTGAGGGACTTGTCAAGAAATACGGTGATTCTCTGTGCGTTGGTGCAGGAACTGTTTTGGATTCAGAGACTGCGCGACATGCGATTCTCAAGGGCGCGGAGTTTATCATTGCACCGAACTATTCTGAAGATGTTGCAAAAATTTGCAATCGTTATCAAATTCCTTATGCTCCGGGCTGTACATCACTCACTGAAGCGGTAGAAGCATTGAGTAATGGCGCTGCGTTCATTAAAGCGTTTCCTATCTCGGATTTCTACGGTGCAAATCTTGCGAAGGTATTCAAGACACCAATTCCTGAAATGCCACTTTTGGCGAGTGGTGGAATCACAATTGATAACCTTGGTACATGGATTAACAATGGTGTTGATGTTTGCGGATTTGGTGGATTGTTAACAAAGGGAACATCTCAGGATATTGCTCGCAATGCGTCCTTAATTCGATCGACAATTGATTCGCATCGAAAATAATTATAAAACTTGTATACAAGTTACCCCACATTTGGTTTACTCAGTGTGGGGTATTTTTTTGCAAATAAATGACTTTGTGTTCATGAACCAAAAGTTATTAATTTTTTTGGGTGGAACAGACATACTAATATGAAACCGATTACATTATCATAGAGGTACGGAGGTAGTTATATGAGTATAGTTTTAACAAGAGTTGATTTCAGAATGATCCATGGACAGGTAATCACACGTTGGCTGCCACAACTCCATGTCAATGAAATCGTTGCAGTGGACACAGATTTGAGTAAAGATGACTTTATGCAAGAAGTCTTCAAGATGGCGGCACCTCAAGGTGTTCGTATTCGCATTCTATCTGTAGAAGATGCAGTATTAGCCCAAGGGAATAACGAGTTTGATGCCAATCGTGTCATGGTGTTATTCAAGAATGTCCAAGAATTGGATAAAGCTGTCAAAGCTGGGTTCAAATTGGAAGAAGTACAAATCGGGGGTCTTGGGGGAGGTCCTGGACGTAAAGCTGTGAACAATGCGATTACATTGGATCGTATTGATGCGGATACACTAACTGCGCTTGAGCAAACAGGGATTAACATCTACTTGCAAACAACGCCAGATTATCCGTCGGAAACACTGCAAAAAGCAGTTGCTAAATTATAAAAGGAGGAAATGAATATGGTAATTAGAGCTATATTGGTTGGACTGATTTATTGGATTGCAATGGGTCGCGCACAGTATTTTTTCTCATTCGCGTTTCGTAAGCCTGTTGTTGTCGGGGTATTTATTGGTTTGGTATACGGAGATGTTCAAATGGGACTGCTTTATGGAGCAACCATTCAATTGATGTATATGGGTGGAATTGAAGCAGGGGGAAATATCCCAAGTGATCAAGCACTTGCAGCTTGTATCGCAATCCCAGCGGCAATTGTAAATAATCTCGATCCAGGAACCGCAGTAGCCTTGGCGGTACCTTTCGGAGTTTTGGGAGTCTTGATTAACAACGTACGACGTACAATCAACTCATTTTACAATAAGAAAGCAGATGAGTTTATTGAAACAGAGGCATATGACAAATTATCAACATTCTCATTCTTGTTCCCATGGTTAACAGGTGGAGTTCTCTACTTCACACCTGTATTCGTAGCAACACTCTTTGGTCCAGCAGTTGTTGAGGCATTCATCAATGTCATTCCCGCACAACTGATGACCGGTCTTGCCAATGCAGGGGGTATGTTACCCGCACTCGGATTTGCATTGACACTTGTTGTAATGGGTAAGAAACAATATCTACCGTTCTTTGTTTTAGGATTCTTCGCTTATGCAGTCGCAGGATTCTCAATGTTAACAGGTGCAGTATTCGCACTTTGTATCGCACTCATTGTTTCATTATTCAAACAAAATAATGAAGAAGGAGGTATCGCATGAGTAAAGTAGTTACAGCCATTGAGGAAACGCAAACAATTGTTACAAAGAAAGATTTACTAATTGCTTGGTGGAAATGGTGTCGTGCCGTTGAAGTCCCTGTTAGTTTTGATCGCATGCAAGCTCTTGCGTTTGGGTACTCACTCAATAAGGTACTCCGGAAAATCTACAAAGATGATCCAGAAGAACTTCAAGAAGCAATGCGTCGTCATGTCACAATGTTTAATACTAACTGTGACTGGGGAAGCATTATCCATGGGATTACTATCTCACTTGAAGAACAACGTGCTCTGGGAAACAAGGATATTACCCCGGAAATCATTCAATCATTGAAAATTGGATTAATGGGGCCATTAGCGGGTATTGGTGACAGTGTTGACCAAGGAATTGTTGCGACGATTCCATTGGCAATCTTCGTTCCTATGGCTCTTGAAGGGTCGGTATTAGCAGCGTTTATTCCCGGAATCATCTACCTGGCGTGGTCGTATGGATTCTCATGGTTCTTATTCCAAAAAGGGTATAAATTAGGTAAGAACTCAGTGCTTGAGATTCTACATTCTGGAAAAATTAAGAAAGTCATCGATGTCGCAAGTATTGTTGGACTCTTTATGATTGGGTGTTTATCGGCCTCATTTGTTAAAGTATCTACAATTCTAACGTTCACAAGTTCAACGTCAACAGTAGCACTTCAAGATATATTGGATGGTATTTTACCACGTCTCTTGCCATTTGCAGTTGTTATGGGGATGTATCTTTACATCACAAAACGCGGACCAAAATACTTGCGTTTAATTGGATATACGATGATTATTGCGATTGCACTCACATTCTTAGGCGTCATTTAGAGCCATCTCGGTGCGTCAGAAAATTTGGCGCATCGACCAATTGTGAAAAGGAGTAAAAATGAAAGTATTAATAACACCAAGAGGGTTTCATAAAGTTGGTCAAACCTATGTGAAACTCATGGAAGACCATGGATTGACCGTTCACTACAACGATACAGGTCTAGCCTATACACATGAAGAATTTATTGCACTCGCACATGATGCGGATGCTATCATTGTTGGCGTTGATCGTATGGATCGAGAAATGATGTCCCAATGTCCCAATTTACGCGTTATATGCAAATTTGGAGTGGGTACTGACAACATTGATCTTGATTACGCTCGAGAAAGTGGCATACATGTGGGACGCACTGTTGGTTCAAACTCGCGCTCTGTTGCCGAACATGTAATGGCACTGATGTTTGCTGAATCAAAAAATATATATCCTGTTGTTCGTGATGTAAAAGCGCACAAATGGGAAAAACCAACCGGGTACGAATTAGCCCAAAAGACACTGGGTATTGTGGGTTTTGGTGCCATTGGAAAGCACTTAGCGACAATCGCGAATGGTATTGGTATGAATGTAGTTGCATATGATGCATTTGACATTCCCAATGAAACGGCAACATCATATCAAACGTCAGTTGTGTCATTTGATACACTAATTGCAACGAGTGATTATATTTCGCTTCATGTTCCACTGACAGATGAAACTGCAAATATGTTCTCAGAGAAAACTTTCAATCAAATGAAGAATACAGCTAGTATCATTAATGCTGCACGTGGTGGAATTGTTGATGAAGACGCTTTGTATAGGGCACTTGTTAATCGCGATATTCGCGCTGCGTGTTTCGATGTATTCTCAATTGAACCACCATCGCACGATGAAAAACTTTTAGAATTGGATAATTTCTTGTTAACCCCACATACTGCTTCAAGAACTGTTGAGTCAGAGCTGCGAACATGTGAAATGTCCTCGCAGATTGTTATGGAGCATCTTGGTGTAGAGGTGAAGCATGGATAAAATGCTCACTGACTTCTCAAGCACTCTACGTCATGAAATCAATGCAAATATTGACCGTCTAAACTTTGAAGCGATAACTCAAGCAGCAGACTTAATTATTCAACAAGAATCTAAAGGCAATCGTGTCCACGTAACAGGAGTTGGGAAACCTGGCCATGTTGCAGGATACATTGCCTCACTGCTATCGAGCACCGGAACAAGCGCATACGAGTTGAATGCAACAGAAGCAGTTCATGGATCCAGTGGACAGGTAAAGCCAGGTGATGTTGTTATTGCCATCTCAAACAGTGGAGAAACAGTTGAACTTAAGGCAACTGTCGAAACATTGAAACGAAATGGTTCATATATTATCAGTTGTACGCAGAACAAAGAATCGTGGCTGGGACGTCAAAGTGATGTCTGTCTTGAGGCTTTTGTGAGTCAAGAAGGAGACACATTAAACAAACCGCCGCGAGCATCCATTGTTTCGGAGATTATTGTGTTGCAATGCTTATCTGTAGTTCTACAAGATGCAAAGAATTTAAACTCCCAAGAATATCTGAAATGGCATCCTGGCGGTAGTCTGGGTGCAAGTATAAGGCATGAAAATGAGAAAGAGGATTGCGAATGAAAACCCTAAATATTGTGATAGGAACACATGGACGATTTGGCGAAGAACTTGTTCGATCCGCTGAAATGATTGTAGGAAAAATGGACAATGTTAATACAGTATCCTTAGATCCCGAAACCTCTTTTGAAACTTATATGCAAGAAGCAGATGCATTACTCTCCACCCTCGTCGGTCCCATCATCACACTTGTGGATCTGTTCGGAGGAACTCCAAGCAATGTATTCACGGTATTAAGTAAGAAACATGGAAATGCTGTTATCACGGGATTGAATCTTCCCATGTTAGTGGATCTCTATCTAAGCACGAACCATGCAGACGCAATCGATGTTTCGATATCTGCACAACGCTGCTTGGATGCGCTAAGTGAAAGTGGCACATGGACAAACCAAAAACTTGATTAATCAGTGTATGAAGACTCAGTCGTTATTGATGCCTGTGGTATGATAAAGGCAAGAATATTGGCTGTTGAAGGGATTGAAACGTATGAATTCAAAACACGTCATGGATTATAGTGTAAGTCATGTATCGGTGGATACAATTTTTGTTGAATTTATAAATGTAGTGCAGGAAAATAATAAATATATTATTGGTCTCCTCGATACAAACGATACAATTGTTGCCTGCAGTTCGGAAGGATACATTGGCAAGTCTCGCCGTACAATTCCCGACACCCAACAAAATTGTGTATTTGAAATTACCGTTCACGATCAGACCTTTGGTTCGTTATGGGTCAATGGCGAAGAAAGTCTCAAAATGATGAGTAGCCTACTTTTGGAGTCACTTACAACACGAATCATGTATGAAATGAACGAACAACGCCTTCAACAAAAAATTACAAAAGATGATGAACTCATTGAAATCTTACTAAAAAAAGATGCTTTTGATCGAAAAAGAGTCATCGAACTGAGCGAAGAACTTGAGATTGATCAAGATAAAACACGCATTGCAATTCTTGTTACGCATGAAACAGGATTCGACCGCAACGAAGTTGTTCGACTCAAACTAAAAGAAGACAGCAAAGAATTGATCTATTCTCTCATTGATGCAAAGACGCTGCTCCTTTTTAAAGATGTGCCCGAAACACTATCAAATGATAAACTTAAAAAACATGTATTAAAGTATATCAATGGACTGCAGAATTGGGGGCTGAGTGACAGTAGCTACAGTATTGGGTCAATGCAAAACAAGCTCATTAACTACAAAGAGAGCTATCAAAATTGCGTATGGTTATACCAACACAAGCGAAGTCAAGCTACGATTACCTTCTTCATGGACTATTTGTCTGAGTACTATGTAAAACAAGTTCCCATTGACAGCATTCGAAATTACTTTGACTATTATGTGGATCGTGCGAAAGGTCTGGATGCAGAAGAATTAATTGAAATCACCGAAAGACTATTTCAAAATAGCTTTAACATCACCCAGACTGCCGATGACCTTTATATCCATAAGAACACGCTCATATACAAACTAAAACGATACGAAACAATTTTTGATATCGATGTGAGGGGAAGTTTTGAAGGGAAGGTTTTCCTGATGCTTATCATCGAAGCACTCAAGGAACACCAACAACAAAAACAAGTAGGTGAAATTATATGAGCACAAAAGTGAAACTTGCAAGAATAGACAAACGGCTGCTCCATGCAACGGTTGCGGTTAATTGGGCTCCCTTTGTAAACGCAAACTATGCAATTGTCGTCGATCCCAAATATGTTGGTGATCCATTTATTGAAAATGTTATGCAGCTTTGTCTGCCGAAGTCGATGAAAGTGAAAATATTTAATGTAGACCAACTTTTAGGATTTGTGAATGAACACACCTATGAAACCCGCAATGTTATGTTGATTTTTAAAGACCTTGCGACTGCACTCGAAGCAATTAAAGCTGGTCTTGTTCTTAAAGAAATTCAACTACCCTATCCAGCAAGCCGAATGATGATCAAGCGACTCCCTGATTATTTTAATGAAAATGAAATTGAAACAATTAGAGCAATACAAACTCAAGAAACGCGTTTATATTTTCAAACGGCTCCATTGGATACGAAAGAGTACAGTATATTTACAAAAAAATAAGGAGTATAGAGAATGTTTGAAGGAATAATAACACCCATCGTTACCCCCTTTAATCGGGATAACGAACAATCTATTAATTATGAAGCTCTTGAACCATTGTTGGAACACTTAATTGCCAAGGGCGTTGATGGTATTTTTGTATTAGGAAGTAATGGAGAGTTTCATGTGATGGACGAGATGGAGAAGATTGTTTTCTCAAAGCGCGTCATAGAAATTGTCGCCAAACGTGTACCAGTTTATATTGGAACTGGAAGCTGTTCAACACTTGAAACAATTCGACTTTCAAAAAAAATGGAAGCAATGGGCGCAGACGCTTTATCCGTCATTACGCCATATTTTCTCACGCCAACTGACGAGGAAATTTATCAGTACTTTGAAGATGTTGCAAAAAGTGTACGCATCCCCATTATCTTATACAATATCCCTAAAGCAACTGGATGTAATATATCTAAAGCGGTCGTTAAACGACTTGCAAAGATAGACAATATCAAAGGTATCAAAGACAGCAGTGGTGACATTCAAAATTTGAAAGATTATATTGAGGCAACCAAAGGAACAGATATGAATGTTCTGGTAGGATCTGACTCAAAGATTTCCGAAGGATACCAACTGGGTGCACACGGAGCCATTGCAGGAACAAGTAATGTTATTACCGAGGTAATCGTCAATCTAAATAAAGCGCTTAAAGATGGAAATCATGATGAAGCGCAACGCTACCAAAAAGATATCGATGTTCTTCGAGGTGTATTAAAGTATGGAACAGTTCCATCAATCATGAAACGTGCCGTAGAACTTGCAGGTATTGCTCCTGTAGGACCCGCGCGACTACCCGTTCAAGAGACTACATCAGATGTCGATTTAAAAATTAGAGAGATGCTTTCTTATTACAATCTCTAAAGTATTGCAGAGTACACGAAAGGGCGGATACACCAGTATCCGCCCTTTTTCCTATTTGAAGTGATGTTCTTTGAAATACTCATACAAATCATCAATGTTGCTAGATGCGATTAGAGAAAGCGCATCAATCACATCGCAGTGTTCCCAATCGAACCAACGTATTTCTAAGAGTGTGTCAATGTCCCTAATACTAAACCGATGTTTAAGAACACGGCCAGGATTCCCACCGATGATAGTATAAGGGGCAACATCCTTCGTAACAACAGATTCGGCTGCAATAATTGCACCCTCTCCAATAGAGACACCTGGCATGATTGTCGCATTCATACCAATCCAAACATCACTTCCAATAGTGGTGTTACCGCGTGCCTTATAGGATTCAATAATTGCCTCCGCAAATGGATAAACTGAAATCCAATGGGGATTATGATTGTGGTTTCCACCCATCAAGATCGTAACACCACTTGCAATACATACGTAGTTTCCAATAATGAGTTCATCAATGTGCCACCCATTTTGCTCAATTGGATTAGAGAGTGATTGTGAAAAACGATCACCCCACATATAACGCACACATCCATCTTCAAATGGCATTCCATCATAGTATCCAGAGTAGTAGGAATGATGCCCGACCTTGATAAGCGGATTTGTTATGATATCTTCTAAATAACGTATTTCAGACCAATGTTTATAATATTCAGTTTTCATAAGTTCCTCGTTTCTAAATTTTAATTTTAAATCTAGAAACGCGTCACCACGGCGACATTTTTCAGTCGCTTTAATCTACGAACCATAATCAGACTCCTTTGTGCAATAGTTTAACTTTCGATAGACTGGTTGTCAATCTAACAGATTTGGAAATCTTGTGACAACAATCACAGTCTTTATTCATTTGTGACATTTAAAGGGCCACTGATGACATTATGCACGGATTGTGAAGAATATATGGTAATTTGAACATTGTTAATAAAATAAATAAAAGGAGAACACTATGAAAAAAACAATGACTCTGGTCCTCATCATGGCAATGGGGATTCTCTCGGTTACTGGAAATAGAGTATTCGCAGATGATACAGATGGGAATACTCCTGTGAATTTCGTGGATTCAAACTTGGAACGATACCTTCGCATCAGCTACTTTTATGATCTTCCAGAAGGTGAACCAATAACACGTGATATGATGACAACGGTTCATTCCGTATCTTTAACCTTCTGTGACTATAATGATGAATGGGAATGTGAGTTGCGAACGATTCGTGATTTTTCTGGAATTGAATATGCACTGAATCTGGAGTATATTACTATGGATCCTGAACCAGGAAACATAATTATTCCAGAGAATCTAGCGCTGCTCTCAGGATTACAAAATGCAAGATATCTCAATTTAGGGATTGCTCAATCTTATGATACATGGACAAATCCGCTAACTGAAACAGAAACAAATGCTCTTAAGGATTTCTATCTCACAATTTTAAGTGAACTTGGTAACACAGGTTTTGAAGAGGTGCTTATAAACTATATGTTCGTAACGATGGATTATTCATGGATTGTTGGTTTGGATCTTCATGCACTCACCCACGGATTCAGAAATTACTTTGAGGAAATGCCTTCATCCGATGTCGTGAATTATACCATCGAAACCAATGATGATGGCGATATTGTATACCGCTTCCGTTATGAAAACCCTATAAATACGGTTTATGTTGGTGAGGATGGATTCATTCGCGAAGATTCAAATAGAGACTACCAAAATCTTCAAATAATAAGTTATGGCGAAAGTCAGCTTGATGAATCACGAATAGCTGTTTATGACAGTGAAGGAAACGAGGTTGACGAAACAAACTTTTCATATTTGGAGTTTGAGTTGTCCGAAGCGGAATTTCAAAATCTTAATCAAGATATGGCTCTAATATCCTTGTCGATGTTTCAAGAGTCATCTACTACAGAAACAAACTTATCACTCCATAATTTAGTTTCAATTTATGTTGGAGAGGAAACAACGACTCCCGAACCGATACAAACGTATACGGTACAGTTCAATTCTCATGGAGGGTCAGATGTTGCGTCGATTACAAATGTGGAATCGGGAAGCAAAATCGCACAGCCCTCTAATCCTTCCCGAGTTGGCTACAATTTTGAAGGATGGTATCAGAGCGAGAATTACGAATTAACATGGGACTTTGAGTCTGATTCTGTTGTGGCTGACACAACACTTCATGCAAAGTGGTCGATGGTTCTTAATCCTGAGCCAACACCGCGATACACGGTGCGCTTTGATTCGCATGGTGGTACTTCAGTTGCTTCACAAGTAAACCTTGCTCCAAATTCATTGGTTGAGCAACCAGGAATTCCAACGCGTGAAGGGTATCATTTTGTGGGTTGGTATCAGCAAGCAACTTACATGACAAGTTGGGACTTTGAAAATGATACAGTAAACGAAGATATTGTACTTCATGCACAATGGCAAGTAAGTACGGGTCCTGTCAATCCAGACGAAAATATTCAACCAAAATTGCCAGAAACGGGTATTTCTTCAATGCTAAATGCTCTAGGTTTCTGTACAATCATTGCGGGAACGATTATTATATCTTACAAAAAGAAATCAGAATTATAAAAAGCATAACCCCCATGCTTTTTTTCTTGAACTCATAAATCTCTGCACGATTTTGTTATTAATGACACATGTATTACTGATTTGTAATACATGGAATCGAATCCTTCATGATATAATAAAAACAAGAGGAAGAAGGTCATGTAATGGGAACAAAAAGGGTAATTCGTAAACCAAGATGGGGGATGATAATTGGCTTGACAAGCTTGTGTGTGGCGCTCATTATTAGTGGTATTGTACTTTATCGTACTATTAGTACTGGAAATATTTTGGGGAAGTCTTATTATAATGATTTAGAAACAGAACGAATCTCAGAAAATTCGCCTCAGAATATCCACATTGAATATCCACGCACTGGCAATGAAACTGTCAATGCATTTATCAAAAACTTTATAGATACGAAATACTCAGATTTTAAGAAAACACTGAACGCGGACATTGAGAATGCTGAGTTTAACATCAGTTATGAGTCATCAGTATTTAATGAAGATATCGTTTCGTTCTATTTTTCAACATACGCAATTCAACCGGGGATGGCACACGGAGATCGTGGAATTGATACATTTACATTTGATATGAAATCGGGGAAATGTGTCACTCTAAACGAACTTTTTGTGGACCAAAAATATCATGAAAAGTTTCTTAAACAATTACAAGAAAAAGTTACGGACATTGTCAGTGAGGATTCTGATAATCCATATTTAAGTACTGATGAAGTTATTCGTGTTGTCAAAGACACCAAACATTTCACCATATCGCATAACTCCTTGTTTGCGTACTTTGAACCCTATCAAATTGCGCCTGGATATAAAGCAACACAAATAATTTCAATTAGTTTATCAGATGTTCAAGGTCTCAAACTTGAACAAATTGAGAAAGTAGCACAGAATATTACAGTACAAAACTTCGCAGAATCACAGTTCTATAAAGAACAACACCGTAGGTTTGTTAAATCATATGAAGGTAAGAAATTGATCGCACTGACCTTCGATGATGGGCCACACCAAACGCTAACACCCCAACTCCTAGATATTCTGAAACAAAAGGATACTGAAGCAACCTTTTTTGTATTAGGGTCTCAAGTCAAGAAAAACCCAGAAATTGTCCGCAGAGCATACGCCGAAGGTCATGCAATCGGCAGCCACACGTATTCTCACTATAACTTAGTTAATTTAACACCCGAAGAAGTCGCCTCGGAATTTGAACGTACGAATGAACAAATTCTTCTTGCAACTGGAGAGTCGCCGATAATGATGCGACCCCCTTATGGCTCATTCAATGATGAAATAGCCCAAAATGCGAATGCGGCAATCATACTTTGGTCAGTCGATACGCAAGATTGGAATGGTCTCGATGCAAAAACTATTGTTGATAATGTTGTCTCGGATTCTAAAGACGGATCGATTGTTCTAATGCATGACATTCATAAGGCAAGTATTGAAGCAGTTCCGGTTATTATTGATGCACTTCATGAAGAAGGCTACACTTTAGTGAGTGTGGAGACCTTGCTTGAAGTCCGTGGTGGTCTTGAGAATGGGGAAGCATATTACGCAGCCTATGAATGATTTGAAACAGATGTACGAAGGTTGAAAAAAATACGTTTTAATGGCACAATAAGTGTCGATACAAAAACACAGAATGAGGAATTACAATGAAGCATAATTTTTGGAATGAACTACCGACACCTTTTTTCGTATTGGCTCCAATGGAAGATGTTACCAATGTCGTCTTTCGTCATGTTATTGCGAAAGCTGCACGTCCAGATGTCTTCTTTACGGAATTCACCAATAGCGAAAGTTATTTTCATACAGAGGGTCGTGAAAGCCTGCGCGGTCGTTTGACGTTTACTGAAGATGAACAACCGATGGTTGCGCACCTTTGGGGTGATAATCCTGAGTATTTTCGACAAATGAGTATTGGGATGGCAGAAATGGGATTCCAAGGAATCGATATCAATATGGGATGCCCTGCACCCAATGTGTTTAAACACGGTCGCGGATCGGGATTAATTTTACGTCCTGATGTTGCTGCGGAAATTATTCAAGGTGCTAAAGCGGGAGGACTTCCTGTAAGTGTGAAGACACGTTTGGGTCACTCTAAAGTTGACGAGTGGCGCGGGTGGTTAACACACCTGTTGCAACAAGATATTGCGAATCTCTCCATACATCTTCGCACAAAAACGGAAATGAGTAAGGTAGATGCCCATTGGGAACTGATTCCAGAAATCATGAAACTTCGTGATGCGGTAGCCCCACAAACGAAAATTACAATAAATGGTGACATTCCCAACTATGAAGTTGGCATGGAACTTGCAACAAAATATGGAGTCGATGGCGTTATGATTGGGAGGGGTGTCTTCCACAATCCGTATGCTTTCGAGAAATCTGGAGAAACTCATTCCTCAAAAGAACTTTTGGATTTATTCCGTTATCACTTGGATATGTTTGATAAGTACACAGGTAATGAACCGAGCCTTTTCAAACCCCTCCATCGTTTTTTTAAGATCTATATTCGTGAGTTTTCTGGAGCAAGTGATCTTCGTGTTCAGCTAATGGAAACCAAATCTACGCAAGAAGCGCGCACTCTTTTGGACGCATTTGAAGCAAATAACTCAATTGACTGATTGAGTTATTTTTATTAAGGAGGTTTTGATGTTAGAGGATATTCTGTCTCAATATGGTTTTGATGATGAAACTTTAATTCAGCGGTTTACGCAAGGTACACAATCGGAAGTCTACCACATCATATCTAAGCAGGGGGATGCAATATTGCGTCTTCTTAACAGTCGAAAGCTCATCGAAAACTATATTCAAATTTTCATAAATGATAAACATGCTGTTACTCCGAAGATAATTCAAACATCAAATGGGCAGCACTACGTGTGTATTACAGAAGATCGTTTCGCAATAGTTCAGGAGTTTTGTTTGGGTGATTACCCACAGAAAAATAATCCGGAAATATTAAGGCGTATCGCACGCACAGTGCAAGAACTTGAATTCGTTTTGTCGGCATCGGAATACACAACAACGCCCGATAAGTTTGATTTGTCATCACGATACCAATTACTTGGTTCATACCAACAAACGGTGTTTACTGAAAATGGAATCACCAAGGCATTTATTGATTCGTATAAAGGTGAAAAATTTGATGGCGATGACTACATACATGGCGATGCAGGTATATGGAATATGATCCAAAATGATGATAGGTTGAGAATCATTGATTTCTCAGAGTTGCGTGTGGGGTCATGTTATCTAGATCGGGCTGCAGGTTTTCATTCTGCACTTGAATTTGGAACACTTGACACGCATGCGTTTCGTGAACTCTATACGGGTTACAGTGAAATGTTTGAATCATTTGATAAGGAGTTGTTCAACGGTTTTCTTGAATTGTGGGAGTTGCGCGGTATTGTTGCGCTTGTTTCAGATCGGACAGATATTCCGGATTCTACAATCAAGATGTTAATTCAAAACTTTGTGCGTCTGCGTGAACTTCTCAATGATTTGTGAGACTTCTGAAATAAGGAAGTCTTTTTTTATAGGGTGCTATATTGACGTTTCTCTATATGCTTTGTATAATGATATAGATAGTTATCTATATAGAGGAGAAATGTATGTACGCAAACGCAGATTATGTATTAATGTTTAAAGCATTGGCCGATGAAACACGACTTAATATTATGCTTATGCTTCAAGAGGAAAGTCTTTGTGCTTGTCATATTCTTGAGAGATTTGCAATTACACAGCCAACACTTTCGTATCACATGAAGATATTGGTTGAGAGTGGACTTGTATCGGGTGCTAAAGAAGGAAACTGGATGCGTTATACAATCGATGCGGAAGCAATTCAAATGCTTCATGTATTGACGGGGCAACTTGTTGCTCCAGTAAGTAAGAAAGGCGATGCGTGTTCGGTGCGCAAGGACTTATAGTATGAAACCAAAAGTTGCCTTTATTTGTGTGCATAATTCGTGTCGAAGTCAAATGGCAGAAGCAATTTCAAAAGTCATCGCTAGTGATGTTTTTGAAGCATACTCCGCAGGGACTGCTTTAAAACCTGCGATAAACCCCAGTGCTGTGGCCGTGATTGCGGACAAGTATCAACTAGATATGAATAAGACACAATATTCCAAGTTGATTGAGACTCTTCCAGCTATTGATATCGTCATTACCATGGGATGTAATGTGTCATGCCCAACTTTAGCATGTCGACATCGCGAAGATTGGGGTCTTGAAGATCCAACAGGTCAAAGCTTGGATGCGTTTGAGGGTACTATGAATGAGATTGAAGCGAAAGTAAAAAATCTGATGCATCGAATCCAAAGACAAGAATTGTTATAGATTATGAGGAGTTTAAATGAAACAACATATTGATATGCTCCATGGAGACATTAAACCAACGCTAATTAAAATATCATTTCCGATAATTCTATCGAACTTTATTCAAACTGCGCTTGGGATGTTTGACATGATCTGGGTTGGAAGGCTTGGAAGTGGCGCAGTGAGTGCGGTAGGAACTGCGAGTTTCTATGTAAATTTAGCGACGGCAATCTCAACGATTATCACAATTGGGACCGGCGTTCGTGTTGCACAAATGCTGGGGAAAGGTGATAAAGAGAGTGCCCGTGTTTATAACAAAAATGGCCTTCTTGTCGGCGTGATACTAGGGCTTTTATTCAGCCTTGTCGTTGGTATATTCTCACCGCAACTATTGGCATACTTTGGAATAATAGATACATCGATCCTAACCATGGCGAAGGAGTATCTTGTGGTATCCCTTTTAGGAATTCCCCTTATGTTCTTAATATCTGTTTACACCACAATCTATACAAGTTATGGTGATACCAAAACAACATTTAAGGCCAATGCAATTGGGTTGGTGATAAACTTAATTCTTGATCCTGTATTCATTTTTGGATTGGGAATTATGCCGGCGCTTGGGGTTGTCGGAGCGGCATGGACGAATAATATTGCCCGAGTGATTACGCTGGTTCTTTTGATTGTTTATTCGAATGAAGAGATCAAACAGAGCCTTCATGCGCGATTTAACTTTAAGCGCACACTTGAAGTTTTTAAATTAGGGTTACCAATTACTGCACAGCGAGTGCTTTTTTCCTATATATCAATGGCAATGGCAAAAATCATTGTTCAATTTGGTGCAGAGGCAATTGCGGTACAGAAAATTGGTATTCAGATTGAGTCAATAAGCTATGTCACAGTTGGAGGTCTACAGGGGGCGATATCTGCCTTTGTAGGTCAAAACTTTGGCGCAGGAAAGCTCAGTAGAATTAAAGATGGATACCGACAATCGCTCCAACTTGTACTCATTTTCGGTATCGCTGTATCAGCACTCTTCATAATTTTTCCTAAGCAGATATTCAGTGTTTTTATCGCTGAACCGGAAATTATTAACGATGGTGTCGGATACATGCGTGCCATTGGGTTATCACAAGTCTTTATGTGCATTGAACTCTTAACAGTAGGAGCCTTCAATGGTATTGGGAAGACCTATATCCCACCAATTATTTCTGTTATCTTTACGATCATGCGCATCCCATTGGCACTGCTCTTGTCACAATCAATGGGGCTTATGGGCGTATGGTGGAGTATCAGTTTAACAAGTGTATTCAAAGGTGTCAGTTTGTTCTTGTGGTTCAATTACACAATGTCAGAGAAACGAGGAACTCAAAATGTCGCAGTATAATCTATTCAAAGGGATGTTTGGCATCGAAAAAGAGAATATTCGTGTTACGAATGATGGGGTAATATCTCAAAGCCAACATCCAAGCGTGTTTGGCGAACATAATCCCTATATCATGCGTGACTTCTCAGAAGCCCAACTTGAAATGGTAACGCCACCCGTTAAATCGATCACAGAGGCCTACCAGTTCTTGGGGAATATTCAAGATATCGTACTGCGCACACTTGAATCCGAATACCTATGGCCGCAAAGTAATCCTCCGATTCTTCCCAACGAAGCTGCGATTCCAATTGCTGAATATCGGGATACGAATAAAAAAGAATATCGAGACTATTTAAGCAAAAAGTATGGAAATAAACGTTCAGTAATTTCCGGTATTCATTTTAACGTGTCATTTGATGATACAGTATTACGCAAACTGTGGAAGCAGACTCATGAAGTGGACTTTGAAGACTTTAAAGATTCGCTATACTTAAAGGTCGCAAAGTACTTTCAATACTATCGATGGTTCTTTATTCACGTGATGGCAGCAAGTCCAGTGTTTCACGACAGTTTTGTTGAGAAATGTGTGCAAACTAGCCAACACAACAAGCAAGGAGACTGTTCCTATGAAGGGCTTGCTTCGTTGCGGAATAGTGTGTGCGGATATCGTAATGATGCGTTACTGTTGTTGGACTATAACTCTTTTGAAGGCTATAAAAATTCGATCGAGAGCCATATAGCGCAAGGCTCATTGAGTGGTGCATCGGAACTTTACGAGGCTGTACGCCTGAAGTCTAAAAACAACAATCACATTACCTATCTTGAATTACGATTTATTGATATTAATCCCCTGTTTTCGATTGGGGTAAATCAAAGTGATCTCGAACTCATTCACATGTTTATGGTATATTTTGCGATGCAACCTGATTTTGATTTTAATGATAAACTACAAGAAATTGCGGCAGTAAATCATGATATTGCCAGCAGAAATTTCGCAGATGATGAGATTATCGACTCTAATCAAGCTCTGCAAACCATTACGGATGCATCGCTTCAACTGCTGCGCTCGCTTGAAGAATACGTGAACTTAATTGAGAATGTGCCTTATGATTCGAATACAGTTTTAACGCAGACACGATTGCGCATTGAAACCTCTACTATGAGTTACAGTTCACAGATTCGTTCTGAAATCGCATCTCAAGATTACATATCGTTTCATATGGATATGGCGCGCAATTACACCCAAGAAAGTCTAGATAATCCCACACGCTTCTACGGTTATGAAATGTTGGAACTTTCGACACGAATCGTGTTGCAAGCAGCAATTCGTAAGGGTTACCACTTCGAAATCATGGACGCTGATGCGAATTTCATCCGCATTAAAGATGGTAATGCAAATGCCTGGGAATATATTAAAGAAGCTACAAAGACTCGATTGGATCCCTATAGTTCAGTTCTTGTTATGGAAAATAAAGCAGTGACCAAACGCGTGCTTGATGAAGATGGAATCCCTGTTCCACAAGGGTTTGTGGTTGCAAACAAGCGAGAAGGTTTGCAACTGTATCGTGAAGGTCTTTTGCCATCAGCACTCGTTGTGAAACCAAACAATACCAATTTTGGAGTTGGAATTACCATATTTCCACATACCTATACAGAGTTACAGTTTCAAACAGCCCTTGATCATGCTTTTGAAGCCGATTCAACGGTTTTACTGGAATCATTCATTTCTGGTGAAGAGTACCGTATTCTCATCATTGGGGGAAAAGTAGAAGGCATTCTTTATCGCAGACCTGCCAGTGTCGAAGGGGATGGCATTCACACGATCAAGGAACTGGTAGAAATTAAAAACAGGAATCCACTTCGTGGGTACCACTATACAAAACCCTTGGAGAAGATTCAAATTGATAATGTTGTTATTGATTTTCTTCGCCAAAACGATGCCAATGTTGATACCGTTCCACTTCAAGGAGAACGCATTTTCTTAAGAGAAAATTCAAACATTAGTACGGGTGGGGACAGTATTGATGTAACGGATAATGTTCATAGATCATACTTTCGGATTGCGGAACAAGCCGCACGGGCATTGGATGTTTCCATAACAGGTGTAGATATGATGATAGCGAATATTAGTGAACCCGCAAACGATACGAATCATGCAATCATTGAAATGAATTTTAATCCCGCAATTCATATTCATTGTTTTCCTTACAAAGGTAAAAACAGAAATATTGGCGATACAATTCTTAATGTACTCACTAAATAAATTCGTCATATTTCATGAGATAATTGTGGTATAGAAATTAATATTTAATCTTAACTGCTTTACTCATCACAATTTTGTGTAAAATTATTCTAAAACTCACAAAGATGACTCGTTTTTTGCGCAACTGCGCGTAAAATAATTGTAATTGCACTAAATGAGAATAATCGCTCTCGCTTATAGTCTATACTTAAACTATACAAGGAGAATCAGATGAAAAAAGAGATGAAAGTACTAATTTCCATCGTAGTATGCTTGGTTTTTGTAGTCGTCGGTTCGTTGTTCGTTAATAAGCGACGGGTAGTTTTTGATCGAAACGAGATAACTCATTTCAAATCCCCCCTGTTTGTGATGCCACTTAATCGAGTTCAATCCGGTATGGAATGGGACTATTCATACCGTGGACTGGGCTATAATGTTTTTGTAAAGAACAAGAGTGATAAGACGGGTAAAATTAACGAAAACCTAATGAGCTGTTTTGCACCGTGGGGCGTTACAGTAGACCATGAGAATATGGACAAGTACTGTTCTATCTCAGAGTAAAATTGGAAAAGCGATTTCTAGGAATCGCTTTTTTTGAACACCGTAATAGTGGTTATATCAATTGTGATAGATTCGTGAGTGTGTTAAAATTCGACTATAGTCTAGGAGGGGAAATATGACTAAGAAGAAGATAGTGAAGGCAGATACGCCTGAAACTGCTGAGAAAGCTGTTAAAGTATCGAAAGTGGTCGAAGATAATGTTGAAAAGACTACGGAAAGTGCCGCTGAAAAACCTGCAGCCAAAGTTTTCAAACCTACAGATGAAAATAAGAAAAAAGCAACTCAGTTTCGAATAATTGCCGGAATCTTATGGGCCATCGCGATTGGATTGGAAATCTTTGCAATTATGCAATTACGTAAAACTCCGATTAACTTGGGACTCATCATTGGTCTCTTAATCGTAGATGCAATTTTTGCAATTGGGGGATCGCTATTATGGAAACAAGCCAACCGTTTGGATCCAGCATCTGAGAAAGATAAAGTACGATTCTTCGTGCAAAATCAATTGGGATTCATTGTTGGGATTATTGCTTTCTTACCTTTAATCGTCTTGATGTTAACAAACAAAGATATGGATGGAAAACAAAAAGGAATTGCGACTACAGTAGCTGTTATTGCGCTGGCAATCGTAAGTGCATTTGGACTTGATTTCAACCCTGCATCCATCGAAAAGTATACTGAGGAAACAGCGTTGGTAGAGTCACTTATGGGTGATGATGCTGTATTCTGGACAAAGTCGGGTCGTGTATACCATCTATTTGATGATTGTTATACAATTAATTCAGATCGTACCGATGAAATTATTACAGGAAAGGTTTCTCAAGCATACGAACTCCGTAACATTGAAGAAATTTGTAAAATCTGTCTCAAACGTGCACAAGCTGGTACAACAGCACATGTTGAAGATGGTGGTCACGACCATCATCACTAAAAGTATATGAAAAACTCGGTTCGTATGATCCGAGTTTTTTAATGCAAATTCTCGATGAGGGTTGTGAACCATTCGATATTTACCAAATGATGTGCGCGTGAATTCGCGAGCATCATCGTGAAATAGGATGGCTCTGCAGTCACTAAGCTCATTTCAAGAAGTTCAACTTTTGCTTGTGTTTGCTGAATTTGTAACTCAAGTAGCTCTAATAGTTCTTTTTTATCGTACATATCTGCGAAGAGAAGTGGCCCATACAGTGTAAGGTTTACATAATCTGTTATGGATCCATAATGCTTCATGAGTTCATTGAAAGTATTGATACCAGAGTCAGTGATTTTGTAGTGACGCGCATCATGACTGCTCACTTCACCTGTATCAACCTGGTTGATATGACCTTTTTCCTCAAGCTGTTGTACATTGTAGTAAAAAGATCCTTTTGTGACTTTCACAATGTATTTGTAATGACGCTCATCCATAAGTCGCAAAAGGTCATAGCCACTTGAATCGGGATTTTGGTAGATTAAGCCCAGAATCAACAATGGAATCATGACTTACCTGTAAGACTTTCTGTGAAAGTTTGGTAGTCGATTTTTCCTTTTGCAAGCTTTGTTGTAAGATCATGCATGGTTTCGTTAGGCGTTAGTGTCCGTGATTCGATGGCCATCACCATATCCATCTCGTTTTTGAGTGGCTCGTCCACATTCTTTTGTTCTTTGAATGCCGCATAATAACGAAGTCCGAATCTTCGCAGTGAAACTGCATCCATATGGATTCCGTCGGGGTTACTCGTTAAGAGTTGCGAACTTACTATATAGGTGTTGGTATGGTCGTTTGTATAGTGTCGAAGGACGTGGTTTATTTCCTTGTACTCACTGCTGTAGAGCCCAAATCCCGATTTACCAAGGAAGTCTCCCAGTTCGCCAATGATAAGGGGAACGGCATGGAGTTGGAGGGTATCTTTAAGTGTTCTCATGTTAACTGAGAGTTTATCGTAGTAACTTTGGTGTAATCCTGAATGACTGTCACTTTCACCTTGATGCCAAAGAATTCCGATAATTTCACTGGTCTCCATAGCGAAACGTGCCTCGCTGAGCGCATGGCGGAAAAGATGCCCATCGACATTCCAGTCTTCTAAAGAACTACCGCCCTCTGCACAAGGAATGAGCCCAATTTGTTCACCGGGGTTATCATGTGACCATGCATCTGCAAACGTTGCTGCAAGGCTAATACCTGCTACACTGCGATCGGGATTGATCGGTTCAGCCATCATTTGCCAGCGCCCATTGCGCAGCATAAATACGTGCTCGTTAATTAAGGGGGCGACATCGGCGATAAAACCGCGTCCAGCCATGTTTGATTGGCCAATCATTAAAATTGATTTCATACATATTTCCTCACATTCAAAAATAGTATAGTCTAATTAGACTATACTATCAAGTACAATAAATATTTTAGTCGTTGAATACTTCGATAACATAGTATTCGAAATCATAACCTTCAGAGTAATCGCCAATTGTGATTGTAAAATGGCCAGTTTGTGGGACTATTTTTTCGATATTGCGTGAAGGATCAGCACTCACCAAAACATCAAAAAGTTCCACATTTCCAGGAATTGTGTAATAAAATGCAGTAACATCTCCAACACTTGTGTAATTTGAAGTAATCTGTCTGCCTTCTTCATCCCAGCCAAGTTGCAGTGCGCGTTGGCGGTAATTGAATGATTTAACATGACTGTCTATCTCCAAAGTATAACGAGCGATATCAGGAATGTCTGTTTTTTCCCAATCAACAATATAAAATTGAACGAGACTAGCAACCGTTTCTGGGCTCACGTTAGCATTGTATTCAACAAAGATGCGCTCTTGGAGTACAACTGTAAAATCGGGTCGTTTGGGTTTTTGAGTGATGTACCAAGCCAGCGCAACCACAATAATTAATGTGCTTGAACTTAAGAAAATACAAAGTCGTTTATGTTTCATATGCATCCTCTATGCGATCATTAAAGCCAAACATTTCTATACTAAAAAAAACGATACAAGACCGTTTAATTCAATGTGATTGCATCGCTATTTTTCAAACGTTTTCCATAGTAAAGTGTCAGTAGCACAACGATAAATTGCAAGATTAAAAAGGGTCCAAAAGAGGAAGGGATAATTGGTAAAACCATCATATAGAGAAGGTATGTTGCACCAATTATGATGGCGAGTTCAATTAGAACAACACCTTTTTTCTTGTCCATCTTTAAGGGAATTTCCAAGAAAATAATTGCGACTGTCAAACCATAAAGGACACTTGCGAGAGTCATCAAGATTAGGACCCAAGAACCCATACCTAAGAGGGTGGTGTTTAAAAACCATTGTAAGGCGATAAATGTTAGTGTTATGAGAATAACACTGAAGTATTTCTTTTTCATACGGACCTCCGTTTTAAGAATTATACCATATTAGATTTTGTAAATATCGCAAAGTATGCTAATCTTGAACCATTAAATATGTCTAGGTGATGTGAGGTAAATTATGAAATACGATTATTTAGTTGTGGGAGCAGGTCCCTTTGGATCGATATTCGCATATGAAGCAACAAAACGCGGCAAGCGTGTTTTGGTTATCGATAAACGTGAACATGTTGGTGGAAATCTTTATTGTAAGCCCATTGCGGGTATTAATGTTCACTGGTATGGTGCGCATATCTTTCATACCAGCAACAAAAGCGTATGGGACTATGTAAATCAATTTGCGACGTTTAATCATTTTACAAATGCGCCACTCGCCAACTACAAGGGAACATTGCTTAACTTGCCTTTTAACATGAACACTTTCAATCGATTATGGGGTGTTAACACGCCTGAGCAAGCAAAACAGATAATTGCTGAACAACGTAAGAATTATGGTGTGTCAAATCCGAAAAACTTGGAAGAGCAGGCAATAAATTTAGTTGGCTTGGATATTTATGAAAAACTGATAAAGGGATATACGGAGAAACAATGGGGTAGACCGTGCACAGAATTGCCTGCTTTTATTATTAAGCGTCTACCGGTTCGGTATACCTTTGACAACAATTACTTCACGGACATTTACCAAGGGATTCCTGTCGGAGGATACAATGTCCTGTTTGATAAATGGTTGAAAGATATTGATGTTACATTAAATGCGGATTACTTTGAGAATCGGACGATGTATGAGGGGATGGCAGAGAAAATAATATTTACAGGAATGATCGACCAGTATTATGACTATGAATTTGGGGAATTAGAATATCGAAGCTTGCGATTTGAACATGAACTCTTGGAAAGTGACAATTACCAAGGCAATGCAGTGATAAACTACACGGATCGTGAAACAGAATTTACGCGAATCATAGAGCATAAGCACTTTGAGTTTGGACAGGCACCAAAAACTGTAATCACACGTGAATATCCCCAAGACTATACCAAGGATGTTGAACCCTACTATCCAATTAACGATGCGCTGAATAATGAAATCTATGAAAAATACCGCCAAAAAGCTGAAAAAGAGGCGCACGTAATTTTCGGAGGACGGTTGGGACAGTACCGTTATTTTGACATGCATCATATTATCGAAAATGTCTTAAAGCTTGTTGACACTGAATTTGACAATCAATAGGTCCTTTTCTATAATGAAAAAAAGCAGTGAAAGCAGGAGTCGTAATGAAATTACTTAGTATTGTGGTACCGTGTTATAACTCGCAAGAATACATGAGTGTGAGTATTGATTCACTCTTAATGGGTGATGATCGGATAGAAATAATTATTGTGAACGATGGTTCAACGGATGATACTGCAAGGATTGCGGATGCATATCACCATCGTTTTCCCGAGATGATTCGTGTCATTCACAAAGAAAACGGGGGACATGGATCCGCGATTGATGCTGGTCTGGCAGTGGCACAAGGGTTGTACTTCAAAGTTTTAGATAGCGACGATTGGTTAAATCAATCTGCACTCGAGAAAATATTAAACTATATCGAGCATAACCAGACTGTTGATTTAATAGTGGCAAACTATCGGTATGAAAAAAAAGGTGCCCGTCACAAAAAGATAATGCATTATCGCCGTTCTATTCCCCAAGAAACGATTGTTGGTTGGGATGCGATACACTTTCCGCTTGGTACCTACTTTATGATGCACTCCATGATTCATCGAACAGAGATTCTTCGCACAACAAAACTGGCGTTACCTGAACATACATTCTACGTTGATAATCTTTTTGTCTTTCGCTCGTTGATGCATGTTCAGACAATTGTATACTTCGATGAAATTCTTTATCACTATTTTATTGGAAGAGATGACCAATCCGTAAATGAACAAGTCATGATACGGCGCATTGATCAACAACTGCGAGTTAATCACCTCATGATTGCATACTATGTTGAAAATAGTCAGCGTGATTTCGCTGTAGATAATTATCTTTTCCACCACTTAGAAATTATCATGGCAATTTCATCAACAATGCTACGAATTGAAAACACACCAGAGAGTGAGCTGAAGCGTGCAGCACTTTGGCAGACAGTGCAAAAGAGCGACCCGCAATTGTATTCTCGTCTCACACATCGTTTGATGGGATGGAATCTTTCAAAAAAAGACGGCTTCAGTCGCCGTCTTGGAATTGTGGTCTATCGTATTACGCAGAAACTGTTTGGATTTAACTGATCGATTGTTTCGCAAAGAGTACTTTAAGCTTGAACCAACCGTCATCATCGTTGATGCTGAGGTTCCCATGATATTTCTCAACAATGTAAGACATGCTTTTAATACCGTATCCATGGTATTGCGTGTCTTTTTTTGTGGTTCGCGGAAAACCGTCTTCATATTCAAGCGTACCAGAATAGGGGTTTTCGAGGGATATAATTACAAAATCATCTTTTGCGAAAATGCGTAAATTAATGACGCGTTGGTTACCTTCAAGTTTGGACACAGATTCAAACGCGTTGTCCAGCGCGTTTCCGAGAATGCTGTAGATATCAAGTGCATCCATAAAGTTTAACTGATTTCCATCGGTCATACATGTGAATGAGATATTGTTCTGTAAACACATGAGGTTTTTCTGCGTGAGCACAGTGTCAAGAATTGGGTTTCCTGAAGCGATGGTTGCATCGTACTGTTTGATTAATTCCTCAATATCCGTTAGAACACGATTTTTAATCGTTGCATCAATGGGTTCCATGTTAAGTAGTTGGAGTTGATGTTTTAAATCATGTACTTTTTGATCGATCATACTGTTGTTTTGCCGATACTCATTGTATTGACGATATTGGTAGTAAAGCGCATTGTTAATGGCGCCTATTTCTTCTTGTAAGTTTGACTCCCGTCGTTGGCTCTCTTGAATGTAAAGAATCGCCAACCCTAGGACATCAATCATTGTCCGGAAAATGAAAACTGCAGATGTGTCACCCAGGGGATAGGCGGTGGTTGATAATAGAAATCCTAGGTTACTCATCATAAAGATGATGGTACATGTGAGTAGCGTTATCAGTAAACTTCGTGATTGAACGGACGTATAGTCTTGTTTTGATCGCAGTGTCACAAAAAAGTAGACGGCTGCAGACACAGTGTTAATGATGAATGCAGTGATGAGAATGAGCGGTGTAATCGTTTGGTGTGCAGATGCGAAGAAGTAAAGGCTCAAGAGCCATGCGAATGAAGCTGAGAATTCAGCAAAGATAAATGCTTTCATTGTGTTGTAAATAATTACCGTTCGATTGGCGCTGACACAAAAATTGATGGTCAGGTACATCCACAAAATATTTAGAATCATACCAAGAATCCAAAAAGACAGTGGCCATGATTCGACAGTATGTTGTAGTACGATTTGTCCCATTGCAAACCCTAAAAATTTCAAATGCCAATAGGGTTGCTTCTTTGTAAAACTTAAAATAATGATTAGGCATGCCATGGACTCAGCTAGGGCGGTCAAGAAACGTGGGATATTCATAAAAAGTTCCATTAGCGTCCTCCTAAGTGTTCGGTCAGTGCATTCATAAAGTCCTTCTTACGAGGTCGACTAATGCGTAGCGCATACTTACCTACAAACGCAGTATCATCTTTAATCGAGGATACATGGTTGAGATTCACAAGGTAATGATTGTTGCAGCGATAAAATGCATAGGGTGCAAGTTGTTCTTCGATGGCTTTGAGTGTCTCAATGGAGATAACGGATTTACCATCGGTATGGTAGTGAACATAATGCCCTTGGCTCTCAATGAAGTAGATATCATCAAGGCGCAGTTTCGTAATTTCATTTTTATATTTTACCGTTATTGTGGGTGCGTTGTCTGTTTGTGAATAGCGTTTTAAAAATTTATTAAAATGATTCTCAAACTTAAAAGGGTTGATTGGCTTAAGAATGAAGTCAAATGCTTCAACACTGTAACCTTCGACAGCATATTGAACAAAATTTGTGACAAATACAATCGGTGCATCAGATGGGAAACTCCGTATTGCTTGGGCGGTTTGCATGCCGTTAAGCTCTGGCATTTCAACGTCCAGATAAATGAGGTCAAAATTATTTTGGAATTGGTCAATAAAGGATTGTCCGTTGCTAAAGCAAGAAATTTCGATTTCGAGTGCTGCCTTTTGGCTTGCCTCTTGGATAACATCGTGAAGTTGTTGTTGCATTAATTCGTTGTCTTCGACGATTGCAATTTTCATGGTTCCACCACCTTGTGCCTTAATAGTAACTGAATCATGGCAATTAGGCAAAAATAAATTACAGATTATGTCACAATGTTGACAGGTTGTGTGATTCTGTTTGATTCCGCTTACAAGGCATTATAAACTAGACTTAGATAAGGCTAGGAGTTATGACGATGGATATCAAACAAACAATAAAAAAAATGACACTTTTACAAAAAGCATCCCTTATGTCAGGGCAAACCCAATTTGACTCAAGAGCAATTGCGAGTTTAGACATACCCAGCATAAGCTATGCTGATGGACCGCATGGCGTGCGTAAACAACTGGGTTCAGCAGACCACTTGGGACTGAATGAAAGTGCGAAAGCAACGTGCTTCCCTACGTCGGCGACAACTGCGAATTCGTGGGATGTTGCGCTTGGCGAACGCGTGGGTCGCGCTCTTGGCGAAGAATCACTGTATCATAATGTCGATGCACTACTTGGTCCCGGACTGAACATCAAACGCAATCCGAAATGTGGTCGCAACTTTGAGTATTTTAGTGAAGACCCCTATCTCTCAGGTAAGATGGCTGCCGCATATATTCGTGGTATCCAGGCAAATGGAACCATTGCAACACCGAAACATCTTGCCGTAAACAGCCAAGAGTACAAACGAATGACTTCAGATTCCATTGTTGATATGCGTACGTATCGTGAGATTTATACGACAGCATTCGAAATAGCTGTAAAAGAAGGTGGCGCAAAGTCAATCATGACATCTTATAATCTCATCAACGGCATTTATGCAAATGAATCAGAACAGTTGTTGCGGTCGATTCTCGTTGATGAATGGGGCTTTGAAGGATTTGTTGTCTCGGACTGGGGTGGGAGCAACGATCATGTATTGGGTGTAAAAAATGGAAGTCATGCTGAAATGCCGGGTACAGGAATCAATGGACCAATTGAACTTGTTGAAGCGGTCCAAGCAGGACATCTCAGAGAGGAAATTCTCGATCAAAGGGTTGAAGAGTTCCTGCGCATTGTTATGACTTCAAATGCAAACAAGCCCCAAAATGTAATTGATGAAAATGAACATCATGAGATTGCACGTGAAGCAGCATTAAAAAGTGCGGTCCTATTAAAAAACGAACACAATATCCTGCCTTTAAGCGCAAACACAAAGGTTGCGATTGTAGGTGACTTTGCATATACACCACGATATCAAGGTGCGGGCTCATCGGTTATTAACCCAACCCAGCTTGAATCAATCCAATCAGTTTATAAAAACTATCCCATCAATGTTGTGGGAATGGCACAAGGCTTCGAACGCTGTAAGCCTTTGGACGTAAAGACTCTACCGACGACCAATGCAGCAATCAAAGATGCAGATGTTGTAATCCTGTTTCTTGGTCTTGACGAAATCAGTGAAAGTGAGGGGATGGATCGCGCATCCATTCAATTACCACAGGCACAACGCGAACTGCTCAAATATGTTAAGGATCAGAAAAAACAAACAATTGTCGTTTTGTCCTCAGGATCGGTTGTTGATATGTCATGGGATGTGAATGCGGATGCAATCCTTCACAGTTATCTATCGGGCCAAGCAGGTGCTGGTGCAACTTTGGAATTATTAACAGGGGCAGTGAGCCCAAGTGGAAAACTTGCAGAAAGCTATCCTGTAAGTTATGACGATGTTCCTTTTGGAGAAGATTTTCCAGCAATGGGAACGTATGCGTACCATCGTGAAGGTATTTTTGTTGGCTATCGTTATTATGAAACACAAAATGTAGCGGTCAAGTATCCCTTTGGATTCGGTTTGAGTTATACACAATTTGAATACAGCAATATCAAAGTAGAATCCAATAATGTATCAGTTGATGTTCGCAATACAGGATCTGTCTTAGGTTCAGAAATCGTACAAATGTATGTGGGTAAAAAAGATTCATTGATTCCACGTCCTGCTAAGGAATTAAAAGCATTTGCGAAAATTACATTGGAACCCAGTGAAACACAAACTGTATTATTAAATTTTGATGACAAATCATTCCGTCATTACAGTGGTATTAACATGCGTTGGGAAGTTGAAGGCGGTGTGTATCAAATTATGGTGGGCCGTGATGTACAGTCCATTGAAGGGTGTGTTGACGTTACGGTCGAACCCACAAATTTCAATGCGGATACATTAGATCCATTTTATCCAGAATATTTCCTTGGAAATGTTCGTGCAAGTTCTATGAAAGATTTTGGTCGTCTGCTTGGCTACGATGCGCCTCGAGAATCGGGGAAAAGAAATGTTATCGAGAAGAACAGTACAATTATGGACCTTAATGATGCAAAGAATCCCCTTGCGCGATTCGTAAGTTACTGCTTTAGAAAACTCATTACACGCAATGAACGCAAAGAAAAACCAGACCTGAATCTTCTGTTTATGTTCAATATGCCGTTTAGAGCGATTGGAAAAATGACGAATGGTCTGGTGGATAATGCCATGATTGATGGATTACTCACAATTTGCAATGGGCATTTCTTCAAAGGTTCGTCTCAATTCATAAAGGCCTGGAATGCGAATCGAAAACGTCGTAAAGATCCGCAATGGGAGATTCACTAATGTACAAAATTAAAGAAGTTATCGCATCATTCAAAGCAAAGAATCCCAATATCTATGAATTCATTATGTTCAATATCATGAGCAATGTCGCAACAATCGTAAACTTTATTGTGTTATGGATTGGGAACGCCGTTCTTTTTAAAGCCTTGGCAGATAGACCCTTTAAATGGTTCATCTTCGATTATCCTGTTAAGGTTGGGGGACTTGCAGGAATACTGAGTTTCTTACTGGCATATGTTTGTGCTCAGATTGTAAACTTCATTGTTCAACGTAAAGTAGTATTTAGCGCAAATGTTTCGATTAAAAAAGTCTTGCCATGGTATATCTTGACTGTTACTGTAGCAGGATTGATATCCGTATGGTTGCCACCTTATGTGATAACGCTCATCCAACCGTATGTTGGATCGTGGGCACCTACAATTTCGAACATGGTGAATATTATGGTGCAAGTACTGATTAACTATCCGATGATGAAGTTCAAAATAATGAAACAAGACTGAGCGTTAAACGCTTTCAATCTATGCGTTTATATGAACAGGTTATGCACTATTCAGTGAAATGATTACGGTTACATACTATAATCGGTGTATCAAAAGATTTACAAATGGAGGAAGAGAAATGAAGAATTTTGATTGGAAGAAAAATGGTATCAAAATTGGCTTCGGCGCAATTATGGCTATTGGAATTATTATCATGGGTTTTGCAACATTTGATAATAGTTTCTATGGAATCAATGTCGTTCGTTCGCTAAATATCTTGAAATGGGTCACAACTGGATTGTTAGTCATTGCGCTCGCATATTCGATTTATCGTATTGTGACACTGAAGAAAACACGCAAGGTACTCTACTCGTTGGTCGTGGTATTGTTGGTTGCTTTGGTTGCAGCAAACTTCATCCTACCATCTTATGGTATCGCAGCAAACCGTTTTGTTGGTGTTGGGAATTATGATAAAGAACTTGCCCAACAATACAAAGAAGAAGGGCGTGCACTGACTGAAAAAATTCAAGACGAAGGAATCGTCATGCTTGAGAATAAAAACAACACGTTGCCACTTCAAGCTGAAAAAATTAATGTATTTGGATATGTCTCAAACTCCGTGATTTACGGTGGTACAGGGTCGGGTGGTGGAAAGCCTGACAACAACGTCACACTACGTCAAGGTCTTGAGAATGCGGGATTCCAACTCAATGATGAACTCACAACATTCTATGAGGACCGATTTGTTCCGCGCGAAAAAGTTGATATTCATAAACTCGTCGGAGGTGACTACAACGTTCACGAACCTGCGTTGAGTGAATATACAGATGAAATGATTGCAAACGCAAAAGCACACAGTAATACAGCGGTTGTTATGTTTGGTCGTAATGCTGGAGAAGGTGCTGATATGGCAGCGGATATGGCGAATTACGAAGGTGGAACAGCCGGTGATCACTATCTTAAATTAACTGCAAATGAGAAAGACTTGTTGGGTATGTTGGAAAAAGAGTTTGAGAATGTTGTTGTACTTCTTAATGCTCCAAACCAACTTGAACTTGGCTTCCTTGAAAATGAGGGTGTGGATGCTGCTCTATGGCTTGGCTATCCTGGATCAACAGGTTTCAACGCTGTTGGTAATGTCTTGTCTGGTAAAGTGAATCCTTCAGGACGCCTGGTAGATACATATGCTTATGATTTAAAAACAGCGCCATCATTCTATAATACGGGTGAATTTGAGTATACAAATGCTGACTTAGTATTTGGAAAAGATACATGGCATCATAAATATATTAACTATGCGGAAGGAATCTACATGGGATATATGTTCTATGAAACACGTTTTGTAGATAATGCAACGGGACTGGTTGATGAAGCAGCGTACAATGCTACGGTTCAGTATCCGTTTGGATATGGATTATCCTACTCACAATTTGAACAAAAAATATCAAATTATGCAGTTGCTGACGGTAAAGTTAGCATGGAAGTAACGGTAACAAATACTGGAACTTCAGCAGGGAAAGATGTCGTTCAGTTGTACTATACTGCGCCTTATACACTTGGTGGAATTGAGAAATCGCATGTTGTCTTGGGTGATTTTGGAAAAACAGCAATCCTTGAACCAGGACAAAGTGAAAAAGTAAACGTAACGTTTGATGTCGAAGACATGGCAAGCTATGACTATGGCAAAGAAAAAGCATACGTACTTGAGAGTGGAAACTACGAAATCAAATTAATGAAGAATGCTCACGAAGTGATTGACGCACGCACATATACTGTTGATGCACCCATTGTTTATGGTGAAGGAAACAAACGTGCTTCAGATGATGTCACTGCAATCAACCAATTTGATGATATTCATGGTGATGATGTAGTCTATCTATCCCGAGCAGATTGGGAAGGAACATTCCCGAAAGGAATGGCACAACCTAAAGAAGCATCGGCAGCACTTATCGAAGAACTTAACAGTGAAAACTATGTCGTTGACGAGAATGCTGAACCAATCGTATTTGCAAAAAATGGACTTACATTGAAAGACATGAAGGGTCTTGATTATGATGATCCACAATGGGAAAAACTGTTGGAGCAACTTTCAATCGATGAAATGCGTGAACTTATCACATCCGGTGGATTCCAAACTGCAGCCATCCATTCAATCAAAAAACCAGCAACCATTGATACGGATGGGCCAACAGGTGTCAACGATATCTTTGCAGGGCTTGCTGGAAATCAATATACAAGTGAAGTAACACTTGCTTCAACATGGAATCGTGATCTAGCATATGACATGGGTGTTGCCGTTGCGAATGAGGCTATCTCAATGCATATGACAGGACTTTATATGCCAGGCGTTAACTTACACCGTTCAACATTGGGTGGACGTAACTTTGAGTACTATTCAGAAGATCCATTTATTTCGGGAATCATGGGTGGATCAACAGCACAAGGTGTTGCTGATCAAGGTGCTTATGTATATATTAAGCATTATGCAATGTATGATATGGAAACGAAACGTTACGAGTATCCAACCGGAGCTGTTGTTTGGGCAAACGAACAAACAATGCGTGAAGTCTATCTTAAGGCGTTTGAAGTTGCCATTAAGAACTATGATGTAACTGGTGTTATGTCATCGTACAACCGTCTTGGCGGAACCTGGGTTGGATCATCACAAGCACTTATGCAAACAGTATTACGTGATGAATGGGGCTTTAGAGGTGTAGTTATCAGTGACTTCTATAAACCACAATACATGGACGTTGATGCAGGACTTGCCGGTGGAAATGACTTGATTCTGTATCCGGTTGTAACACCATTATCGGATGATACCTTGAAGACAAATTGGGGTCATCAAAATATGCGACGCGCAAGTCACAACATTCTTTATGCAATTGGTAATAGTGGTGCTTATGAAAATGCACACCGTCAATTACCGCAATGGATGTTCCTCTTTGCAGCACTCGACTTTGTTGGAATTGGACTGATTACATTCGGATTAATTAAGACAACCAACAGCAAAAAAATCAAAAAAGAAACAATAAAATAACAGTGAGCAGGTTCAGATACAACAGTCTGAACCTGCTTTTGTCTCTATTGGCAATATGATATAGTAATAGAGAAATGGAGGCTATTATGTTCCAATTATACTTGAGCAATCTTCTTCGCTAATACATATGAAGGAGGACAATACATGAAATTTGTCGAAAATAATACAATTGAATATTCGCAGTTAATGAATTTGTATAAATCTGTAGCGTGGACGGGTTACACCGATTTCCCAAACAAGATGCAGACAATGCTCACGAAGTCATTGTGGTGGTGCGCCTGTTGGGACGGTGAAACACTCATCGGACTGATTCGTGTTGTTGGTGATGGGGTATCCATTGTTTATGTTCAGGATATTTTGGTGGATCCACGATACCAACGCCTTGGTATTGGTGGCAAACTCATGGATAAGATGATGGCGACTTTTACGGCAGTGCGACAAATCGTGTTAATTACAGATAATAAGGAAGAAACACGACGCTTTTACGAATCTGTCGGCATGCGGTCGCTTGAGAAAACACATGGGTGTGGATATATTCGTTATAATTTTGAATGCTAGATGTTTAATAAAGCTGAATCCACAATGTGGGTTTGGCTTTTTTGTGAGGATATTTCTGATAAAACGGGTTGCATTGAGAAAAGGTTAGGTGTATACTAGTATTAAATTAGGCAAGCCTAATAATCATAAAATACAGATTGGTAATACAACAATACGATTGGAGAGAAGGAACAATGAAAAAAGTACTGATACTATTACTTACATCCTTATTAATACTGACAGGATGTACGAATCGAAAAATCGACAATCCGGATGGAAAACTTGTCGTCATTGCCACAACGACAATGGTTACAGATCTTGTAAAAACAATTGGTGGTGACCGAGTGATTGTTGAAGGAATGATGGTTGCCGGCGTAGATCCTCATCTCTATAAAGCAAAACCAAGCGATGTACAAGCGGTCCAAGATGCTGATGTTGTTGCATTCAGTGGGGTTCACTTGGAAGCGAAATTGGATGATGTGCTTACAGGCCTTGAGAAAACAGGCCGAAACATTATTAAGTTAGAAGATGGTTTAGACCCAAGTGATATCATTGAAGATGAAACGCAAGGGGGTCATGATCCACATATATGGTTTGACATTAATCTTTGGAAGAAATCGGCACAACATGTTGCAAATGAGTTGGGTAAGATTGATCCTGAGAACAATGACTATTATCAAGAGAATGCAAAACAGTATATCTCCGAACTGCATGACCTTGAAGTATATATTCAAAATAGAATCAATGAAATACCTGAAGAACAGCGTGTCTTGGTTACCGCACATGATGCTTTCGCTTACTTTGGTCGATACTTTGGAGTGCATGTAGAAGCAATTCAAGGAATATCGACGCAATCGGAAGCAGGAATTGCCGATATTAATCATGTCTCAGATTTGATCGTAAATCGAAAAATTAAAGCAATTTATACGGAATCAAGTGTTCCAAAGAAAACAATTGAAGCTTTGCAAGCGGCAGTTAAGGATCGCGGATTTGAAGTTGAAATCGGTGGTGAAATCTATTCCGATTCACTCAAGGAAAATACAAGTTACATTGAGACTTATAAACTCAATGTCGATACAATTGTGGATAGTCTAAAATAAAGGGAAGGGAAAAAGTATGTCAGAGAAAAAATATGCAATTGAAGTTGAAGATTTAACCGTTACATATGATGTAAAACCCGTGCTTTGGGATTGTGACGTGAAATTTGAAACTGGAAAATTAACAGCAATCGTGGGGCCGAATGGTGCAGGTAAGTCGACCATGATCAAAGCGATTATGGGGCTTCTTAAACCAATTTCGGGAAAAATCACAATTAATGGAAATAGCAAACACGAAGATTATAAGAATATTGCCTATGTTCCTCAAAGTGGCAGTGTTGACTGGGATTTCCCAGCAACCGTTGAAGACATTGTTCTCATGGGACGTTATGGTCATATAGGATGGATCAAACGACCCGGAAAAGAAGATCGTCGCATTGCCGATGAAATGCTTGAACGTGTTGGTATGGGTGCCTATCGTGATCGCCAAATCAGTCAATTATCAGGAGGGCAACAACAACGTGTATTCTTAGCGCGTGCACTTACCCAACAAGCTGATATCTATATCCTTGATGAGCCTTTGAAAGGCGTCGATGTTAAGACTGAAGAAATCTTGATGACACTTTTAAAAGAACTGGCTGCTGCGGGTAAGACTGTGATAGTTGTTCACCATGACCTAACCAGCATTGAAGGATATTTTGACAACATTGCTTTGGTCAACATTAAACTTGTTGCATGGGGAAGTGTGAAAGATACGTTTACACAAGAAAACCTGAAACTTACCTACCATACAGATGTAGGAGGGATTACAAAATCATGATGCAAACAATTATTGATTTGTTTGGAAACTATACATTTCAAATTGTTGCACTTGGTTCAATTGCCTTGGGTGTACTCACAGGTGTTACGGGTACATTTGCAGTCCTTAGAAAACAAAGTCTCTTGGGAGATAGTATTGCCCACTCTGCTTTAGCAGGGATTACAATGGCATTCATTCTAACCAATACCAAAAATACTGAGGTACTTCTAATTGGTGCTTTGGTTGCGGGACTTCTTGCAACATATATTATTAATATGGTTTCCAAAAATACACGAATTAACTTTGAAAGTGCAATGGCACTTGTAATGTCAGTGTTCTTTGGGATTGGGTTTATTTTATTGACTCAAATTCAAAAATCACCAGACTCGCAACAAGCGGGATTGGAACGATTCTTGTTTGGTCAAGCAGCTACAATTCTTGAACGGGATGTCTACTTTGTAGTCGGCGTCACTGTGATTGTTTTGGTACTAATGCTGCTCTTGTGGAAAGAAATTAAAGTGTTCTCATTCGATCCAGTCTACGCACATTCAATTGGGCTTTCAACAAACTTTCTAAACGTTGTACTGTCAGGTTTCATTGTGGCTGCCATTATCATGGGAATTCAGATGGTTGGGGTTGTCTTGATGTCTGCACTCATTATAGCGCCAGCTGTAGCTGCCCGTCAGTGGACGAAGTCTCTTGCTGGGATGACAATCCTTGCCGGTTTCATTGGAGCGCTGAGTGGACTGGGTGGGACGATTGTAAGTACAGTTGTTGATAAATTTCCAACCGGTCCTGCGATTGTTGTGATTGCAAGTATCGTTGTTATCCTAAGCCTTCTACTTGCGCCAGGTCGGGGAATTATTAACAAACTCATCCGTCAGCATGGTGCGAAACAAGCATTCGAAGCTGATATGGCGATTATAAATCTTTTAACACATCAGCTTTTGGATATTGATGCAGAATTCAGTAAAGATCAACTTCAAGATGCATGCATTATTGATCATCATCGTGAAGGAAAATCGTTTGACCGACTTTTCAATAACTTAACCAAACGTCGCATGGTTGAACGCGTTGACGATTCCAACCGTTTCCGTCTAACCAATGTTGCGAAACTTGAATACGAACAGAATCGAGGTGATCACATATGAGCTCAACACAAGTTGAAATAATCTTAATTGCATCCGTTGTAGCACTCTCGTGCTCTTTGCTTGGCGTGTTTTTGGTACTAAAAAAGATGGCCATGATGAGTGATGCGATCACCCATACAATCTTACTTGGAATTGTCATCGGTTTCTTTATAACACATGACTTTAACTCACCGTTGTTGATCATCGGTGCAGCGATAACAGGTGTTCTGACTGTCTACCTAATTGAAATGCTCCAACGGACGCGGCTTCTCTCAGAAGAATCCTCGATTGGTGTTGTGTTTCCCTTATTATTCAGTATCGCGATAATCTTGATTACACGTTATGCGGGTTCTGTCCATCTTGATACCGATGCTGTACTCCTTGGTGAAATATCCTTTGCACCCTTTGATCGAATGATGATCTTTGGGCTCGATATTCCCAAGAGTCTATTTACAGGTATTGTTATATTGGGTGTGGACGCCTTATTTGTGTTGATATTCTTTAAAGAATTAAAACTTACAAGTTTTGATCCATTGCTAGCAGCCACTTTAGGATTTGCTCCTGTGTTGTTGCATTATGCATTAATGACGCTTATATCCGTCACTGCAGTTGGGGCGTTCAATGCCGTTGGTTCAGTACTGGTTATTGCATTTATGATTGGACCACCAATCACTGCATTCCTCCTAACGCATGATTTAAAGAAGTTAATTGGAATCAGTTCATTGTTTGCTGTATTTAATGCAGTAGTAGGGTACTTCTTCGCAATGTACTTTGATGTTTCGATTGCCGGAAGTATGGCACTCATTACAGGATTATCATTCGGAGTCGTATTCTTATTTTCGCCACGCGAAGGATTGCTTTCAACCAAAGTGCGACGCAAACATCAAAAAAGGGAATTTGCAGAACTTACGGTTCTCTTCCATTTATTCAACCATGAAGCAAGTGAAGATGAAGCTGAAGAAGCAGGTGTTTGGAGCATTTATGAACATCTAAATTGGTCTCAAGCAAAGATTCAAAAAATTATCGAAGCGTTGGAGTCAAAACGTCTCATTCTCATTGATCGTGATGTTATCAAACTAACGGAACTGGGTCGAGAAATGAGCATTGACTACGCAAATTCAATTTTCGACCGTTAAAAAGGAGCATGTCTCCTTTTTTTTTGATGCAGTAAATATCACAGTTAACTGTAAGCACTGATTTGGTGAGGTATGATATAATTTAATGAGAAAGAGAGACGGAGGATAAACAATGTACCATATTAAGAAAGATGCGTTCCCCAGTGATTTTTTATGGGGGTCAGCGTCAGCAGCATATCAAATTGAAGGCGCCTATAATGAAGATGGTAAAGGACCATCCGTTTGGGATACGTTTACCCACATTGATGGCAATACATTCAAAGGCAGCAATGGTGATGTTGCTGTAGATCATTACCATCGTTATCGCGAAGATGTCGCACTTATGAAGGAAATGGGATTGAAGGCGTATCGCTTTTCTGTAGCATGGTCTCGTGTTTTGCCCGACGGCCGTGGTATGGTAAATGAAAAAGGTTTGCAATTTTATGAGAACCTCATCGATGAACTGATTAAGAATGACATTGAACCCGTTGTTACTCTGTACCATTGGGATATTCCCCAAGCACTACAAGATGCATATTCGGGATGGGAATCGCGAGACATCATTGAAGATTTTACCAATTATGCAAAGATTCTCTTTGAGCGATTTGGGAATCGTGTTAAATATTGGGTATCGGTTAATGAACAAAACGTCTTTGTTATGAATGGGTATTTGACGGCATTGCACCCCCCAGGATTGCGTGATCCCAAACGCGCATTGCATGTAAATCACATTGTGAATCTTGCCAACGCCTCGGTAATTAAGGCGTATCATGATATGGGTTATTCGGGTTGATTGGACCAAGTTTTGCATATACACCTTCTTATGCGTTGGATGCACGTCCTGAGTCGGTTCTTGCCAATGAAAACATGAGTGCATTGACTGCAGACTTTTGGATGGATGTTTACGCATGGGGAACGTATCCAAAGCAAGTTATGAAGCAATTGACCACTCTTGGCTTGGGTTTTGAAGTTTCGGAAAGTGATGCGATTCTTTTAAAACAAGGAACTCCAGATTTTATGGGAATGAATTACTATCAATCAGTGACGGTAACCGACATGCGACCAGAAGAAGTCATCGAGAAGAAATCCGCTAATTTTACAGGAAAAAAAGGAACTTCAGGTTCAAGTGGTTTTCCAGGTATCTTTAAAACAGTTGCGAATGACCATTTGGAAACAACCAATTGGGATTGGACAATCGATCCTCAAGGCCTGCGAGTTGCGTTGCGACGGGTTGAAAGTCGTTATCGCTTGCCTATTCTCATCACTGAAAATGGTTTGGGAGAATACGATACACTCGAAGCGAACCATGAAATACATGATGATTACCGCATTGATTATCTCAAGAAACATATCCAAGCTATTCAAGATGCAATCACTGATGGGGTCAGTATCATTGGCTACAGTACATGGAGTTTCACAGACTTGTTAAGTTGGTTAAATGGTTATCAAAAGCGTTATGGTTTTGTTTATGTTGATCGGGATGAACGTGACGAAAAACAACTCAAGCGTTTTAAGAAAGATAGCTTTTATTGGTATCAAGAAGTTATAGCGTCAAATGGTGAAAAACTATAATTAAAAGAGGAGCAAGCATGAGAATCATTGTACCTGAAAATATAAAATTAGACATTCCGAATGTTGAGTATTATGGAACGGAAATCTTAAATCCGGAGACGGTTGACGTATTTGTTGGTAATATTGGGGTCTTTAATGCCTACCGTGATCAATTAGAAAACGTCAAATATATCCAATTACTATCTGCGGGTTATGACAGTTTAGAACTAAAAGGGTTGGAGAATAAAGTGGTGTGTAATGCGCGTGGTGCCTACAGTGGGCCTATTGCTGAATATACTGTTGCATACCTCCTTTCGATTTACAGACAACACGATGCATTTAAGCAAAGTCAAAAAGACCATAGATGGAATCGTGATATTCCAGTTACAACCCTTTATGGTAAGCAAGTAGCGTATCTTGGTGCAGGAGACATAGCCTTTGAAACACAATCGCGATTGAAACCATTTGGCGTTTCCAGTATTGCTGTTAATAGTAACGGTCGTGAGGTACCTGGATTTGATGCATTCTTTGCGCTCAATGATTTACAACAAGCATTAAGTGATGCGGATATTGTGATTTGTTCACTTCCGCTAAACCCCCACACAGATGGTTTGCTGGGAAGCGAACAATTCGCAATGATGAAAGAAGGCAGTATCTTTGTGAATGTCGGACGTGGACCCGTCGTTAAATCAAAGGATCTTCTTGAAGCACTGGAAGAAAATGTCGCATATGCAATTTTGGATGTATTCGAAAAAGAACCGGTTCCAATGGACGACCCTATATGGGACCATCCTCGAGTTATTATGACACCACATGTATCAGGCGATGCACAAGAGAGTGTAATAAAACTTCAAAACCTTCTAACTCAGAACATACTACTGTTTCAAAATGGTGAAACACCTAAAAATCAAATCAATTAATCAAGAGATCGCATCGTCGCAGATGCGGTCTTTTACTTTGAGAACAAAAAAACAAAGATTCATAACACGTGTATAAAGTATGTGTGCATCTGGTGTATAATGTAACCAAAATAAGGGAGGTTCTATTATGAACTGGGTCGCAGTAGGAATTGGAGTAGCAGTCGTACTTATTGTTGTGATTGTTACCACAGGATATGTCAAAGCATCACCTGATATTGCATTTATTATTACAGGATTTAGAAAGAATGTTCGCTATGTTATTGGACGTTCTGCAGTGATGATTCCTTTTTTGGAAAAGAAAGACTATTTGATTCTAAAACTCGTACAAGTTGATATTCGTACAGAATCAGCAGTGCCAACACAAGAGTTTATCAACGTTCGTGTTGATGGTGTTGCCAACGTTAAGATTGATAAGCAATCCGATTTGATTGAGCGCGCTGCAGAAAACTTCTTAAATAAAGATGATAAATATATTGCAGCAATCGCCCAACAAGTCCTTGAAGGGAACATGCGTGAGATTATTGGACAAATGAAACTCACTGAACTTGTTCATAACCGTGATGTCTTTGCACAGAAGGTGCAAGAATCAACCGAAGACGAACTCGGACGTATGGGACTTATTGTTGTTAACTTGACCATTCAAAATTTTGTCGATGACAATCAAGTGATCGAAAACCTTGGTATTGATAACATTACAAAGATTAAAAAAGAAGCTGCCATTGCAAAGGCACAAAGTACGCGTGATATTGCCATTGCCCAATCAGAGTCTGACAAAGAGGCAAATGATGCACGTATAACAGCAGAAACAGAAATTGAACAAAAGAATACAGACCTCGAAATCAAGAAATCACAACTCAAAGATATAGCGGAACGTGAACGTGCGCGTGCTGATATTGCCTATCAAATCGCCACAGAACAATCACGTAAAGCATTAGAAATTGAACGTGAGAATGCGGAAATTGCAAAGGCTGAAAAGCAATCAGAACGTCTTGATAAAGAGATTGAAATTCAAGAACGAAAACTAAGTGCAGAAGTTGGAAAAGTTGCGGAAGCAGATCGTTATCGTGAACAACAAATTGCGGATGCAAAGGCATATGCAATTGAAAAAGAAGCTGAAGCAATGGCGAAAAAAGCCATTGCGGTTCGAGAACTTGGATTGGCTGAAGCTGATGTTATGCGTCAAAAGGCCGAAGCGCAAAATGTGCTTAACCAACAAGCCCTTGCAACACGCGTTATCGACCTGTTACCTGAAATGATTGGCAGCCTATCTGCACCTTTAAACAATGTAGATACAATTACAATGTATGGTGAAGGAAACGTAAGCCAATTCATGGGTGATCAAGTCAAATCCATGGAATCCGTATTTAGCGGTGTGAAACAAGCAACAGGCTTGGATCTTGCGGAGATAATGCAAGGAAAGATTATTGCTGAAGCCACGGGTGATGCAATCGGAAAAGGATTACATTCTGAGATTGTAAACCATGATGAAGTAAAAGTAGAAGAGTAGTTAAGAAGACAAGCGCAAGATACTGTGCTTGTCTTCTTTTTGAATGTAACTTCCCTTTAGATACTCTCCTAGAATTTATCGACTATTGATGACATAAAAATGTGGTTTAAGAACATATGGTTCAATTAATACACTAATTTGATAAACTTCATAAGTAATTATAGGGAAAGAAAAAGGAGAAATAATATGGAAGAATTAAATTTTGTTGAAGAGGGGTATCAAAAATTTGGGGGATGGCTCATGTTCTTTGCAATCGCTCAGGGGCTAGGTATTATTTTTGTAATATTTACGTATTTGAACTTTAGCTCACAATTTAGCCAATTGGGTTCGTATGTTGCTATTGCACTGGGATCCATTAAAAACACATTGTTATTGATGACAATTGTTGGAATTGCATGTTCAGCGGCTTTAATCTATTTTGTGACTCAACCAAATCCGAAAGCTATCAAAACTGTGAAAATGATCTTAGTCGGATCTCTTGTAGCTCAATTCGTATTTTCGATGATGCTGTCCGGTCAATTTGCAGAATTTGGAGTGAGCTATCCAATGACAAATACAATTTCAGGGGTAGTTGGTTTGGGAATTTGGTTAGCATATTTCAGTAAGTCCAAACGCGTACAAATTTTCTATAAATTAGATCCACGTCTTGCTCAAGAAGTTCCATCCGAATTGTCGTAAATTATGTTACTCGCTGGCAAGTCTTAGCGACGCAGGTGTCGTATGATATAATATGACTAATGAAGTAGGTGAGACTATGAAAAAGCGAAAACCTAAATTTGGATTTTTATTGGGGTTAAATGCTGTTTTGGGTATTATTTTCTTAGCGCTATTGATTCGTAATTTTCAAGTTCAAGCGGAAACGCGCGGCACTAAAGTGGCGAAGACACTTGCGAAGCAAACGCGTGAATATGGAATTCAGTTATTACCGGAAGTTGTCATCGATGAAGACTACGAGTTTCTCGATGGCGATATTTCCAGTTTTGACCGCTTAAAAAGCATTACCATTGCCGAACAAAGCAGATACGATGATCTTAAGTTCTATGTTACCAAAATAGACAAGACAAAAGGCTACACTGTGATGTGTTCTTTGGATGAGAAACGTGTCGTTGGCTGGGAACATAATCCGAATCCTGATGATGGAGACAAGGGTTATCCGACAGGACCAATGCTTGAGTCGGATTGTGCTGCATTGGTTGATTATGAGGAAGAGACAGTATCGATTCATGAAGATACGATGGTCACCTTCGAGGCGACATTCAATGGTAAAGTGCGTCGTATCGCCGTCAATGTGATAGATTTAACGAAACCTTTTAACCTTATACCATAAATTGAGGGCCGCAAATGCGGCTCTTTTCTTTTGTGCATCCACTCGTAAAGTTAGTATCTATGGTAAAATTAGAGTAGAGAGCAAGAGGGAATGCTATGAGTGAACATTATTTTTTAATTAATGAAGTTGCTAAATTGCACAATATGAGTAAGAAGACGCTGATCTATTATGATCGCATTGGGATTTTTAAGCCGGATCACATTGATGAAGAAACAGGATACCGATACTATTTACGCGAGCAGTTTCCTTATTTGAAACAAATCATGTACCTAAAGAAGCTTGATTTCTCATTGGATGAGATTCAAGAACTCTTGGAGAATCGCCAGTTTGCACCACTAATTGATAAATTATCGACACGCCTGGTTGAAGTGGACACTGAAATTACCCACCTTCATGAGATGAAACAGGACTTAGAATACTTAATTGACTTCTATCAACAAGTCCAATTCATCGATGATCGGGATCTTTTTAAGCCGGGAATAAAATTATTTAATACAAGAACAGTTATTTATGAGCTCTGTGATGATCAAAATGATAAGCAACAAGTGATGTTGGCATACCGTAAAATGTTGCGAACTTTGATAAGTTTGAACATTTTTTCACAAATGCCGTATGGGACAATTCACCTTGCACCTGAGGAATCTGGACAAGATTACTATCAAAAAGTGGGCTCGTTTATTTCATTACCTCACAGTATGGGTTTACCAAATGAGATTGAACAACCACGTGGAAAGTACGCTTATATGTACAAGAAAGGCGGTTATTATGATGAATCGTCGCTTAATAAATTATTGAAATGGATTAAAGATAATGGCTATACTCCTGTGGGTAATGTATATGATTTTTCACTGATCGACTATACATTTACAAAATCTGAAAGTGATATGATTCAAGAAATTCAAATAAGAATTGAGTAGTAATCCCTTTACCATGCCCCTAGGGCATCCCTTACGATAGTTGTGAAAAGTATAACAAGACTTTCGGAGGAGAAAAAATGAAGGATTATACATTTAAAGATTTTATCAATAAAATCTTAACAGGTATGAGTGTGGGTATTGTTGTTGCACTGATACCAGGCGCACTCTTGGGGGAATTAGCAAAAGCGTTTAACTGGACACAAGTTGCAGAACTTACAAACATTGCAACACGTTTACTCTCAGTTGTTATGGGGCTAACAATTGCGATGCAATTTAAACTAACACCAATTCAATCGGGAACACTTGCAATTACAACTGCTATTGGTTCGGGCGCATTTAAGTTTGTTGATGGAACATTGGTTCTTGGTGGTATTGGCGATGTTATTAACGCTGGCTTAATTGCTGGAATTGCAGTTGCTGCAATGCTGCTTATTGGGGGCCGACTCAAGGCTTATACCATCTTAGTTGTACCAGCACTTATTATTACTGTCATCGGTAGTTTGGGTCTCTTTACACTTCCATATGTTTCATCCCTTACAGGATATATCGGACAATTGGTTGCACAATTTACAAACTTTACACCAGTTGTAGCAGGTATCTTAATCAGTATGACATTCGCATTGATGATCGTGTCACCAGTATCAACAGCTGGCGTTGCGATGGCAATTTCATTAGCTGGTGTTGGATCGGGTGCTGCAAACTTAGGAATTTGTGCTGCTGGCTTTGGCTTGGCAGTTGCAGGATATAAAGCAAATGGCTTTGGTACAAGTATTGCGCACTTCTTGGGTTCACCAAAAATGCAAATGGCCAATCTTATTAAAAATCCAAAAATTATGTTACCGATCCTATTGAATGCTGCAGTAACCGGAGCATTCGCAGGGATCTTATGCATTCAAGGAACACCAGCAAGTGCTGGATTTGGAATTAGCGGACTCATTGGACCTTTAAATCACTTAAATATCGTTGGATACACCGGTGGAAACTTATTGATAACAGTCATTGCATTTGTTGCGATTCCTGTTGTGATGTCATTTGTTTCAACGTACATCTTTGATAACAAACTTAAAATTGTATCAGCTGATGATTACAAAGTGGATTTTAAATAAAAAGGAGCCAATTTATGATGAAAGTTATCGCATTCGCTGTTCGTCCTGACGAGCAAGCAGCATTTGAAAAATATACAAATGAATTAGGAATTGATATGACCTATGTTAATGAAAGTCTTGGTATGGAAAACGTAGCAATGACGCAAGGGTTTGAAACGGTATCCTTTCTTGGAAACTGTGATTTAAGCAGACCCGTCCTTGAAATTCTTGCTGCAAATGGTGTCAAATTCTTGGCATCGCGCAGTGCTGGTTTCAACAATGTTGATATGGACGCAGTAAGGGATTTGGGACTTCGTTTCTCAAATGCAAACTATTCACCAAACTGTGTATCAGATTTCGCAGTTATGTTGATCCTTATGTCCATCCGTAATATGAAAGCAATTATGAAACGTACTGAAATCAATGATTATTCACTTCCTGGCATTCAAGGTCGTGAGATGCATAACCTAACATTTGGAGTCATTGGTACCGGTCGTATTGGCTGTGAAACAGCGCACAGTCTTGCTGGATTCAATGGACGAATTATTGGTTATGATGTCTATGAGAATGAAAGCATTAAGGATGTCTTGGAATATGTATCATTAGATACACTTTTCCGAGAAGCAGATGTTATTACATTACACACACCCTTGTTCGAATCAACTTATCACATTATCAATGCGGAAAATCTAGCGAAAACTAAGCCAGGTGTTGTTATTGTAAACTGTGCTCGTGGAGAACTTGTTGACAGTGATGCATTGATTGAATATGTTGAAAATGGACATATTGGCGGTGTTGGCCTCGATGTACTTGAAGGTGAATTGGGAATCTTCCACAATAACCATCGTTTAAGCACCTTGAGTAACCACCAGTTAGCAATCCTTGAACGCCATAAAAATGTCATCGTAACACCACACTGTGCATTCTATACAGATCAAGCGGTGTCCGATATGGTTGAAGTTGCACTGCGCTCACTTGTATCTTTTGTCGAAAATGGCGAAAGCAGCGTCGAAATAAAATAGTTCTTGATACACTGTCCTTATAAAGGATGGTGTATTTTTTTCAACTCGTGTATGATTGAATATAAAGGTGGTGCATCATGTTTCAATACACGTATCAGTTTACAACAGGGGAATATACGATAACAGAACGGGATGGCGCCATTATCGCAATTGAGAGTGTGGCAATGCCAAATCAAACAGAGTTTGAAACCCCGCTTATCAAAAAGTGTGCTCAAGAGATTCGAGAATACCTTCTAGGAAAGCGGATTGAATTTACGGTTCCCTATCGTCTAGAGGGGACTGATTTTCAAATCGAAGTCTGGAAGGCAATTGCCGCAATACCTTATGGGGAGACACGATCCTATCGAAGCATTGCTGAGCAAGTTGGACGGCCACGCGCAGCGCGCGCAGTCGGAACAGCATGCAACAGGTGCCGTCTATCCTATTTGATACCATGCCAACGTGTGTTATCCTCACAAGGATTAGGCGGTTATGGTGATAATATCAGTGAAAAAGTATTGCTCCTCAATTTGGAAGCATCAACACTTTAAGTAACGTATTTGAATAAAATGCAGTATCGAGTGCAGGTGGAGGGAAGATATGAGAAAACGTATCAAGTTTGTTACCGTCGATAAGATCGAGTACCGTGAATACGAAGACTTTCTAAATAGAATGGGTGCGGATGGTTGGCACCTCAGTCATGCCAATGCTTTTTGCCAAACCTTTGAGTATCAACCAGACATGAAACGATACTACGCAGTGATTCCCAACTTAAAGATGACGGGTATGGGCCGTATTCATGAATATGAAAAACAAAAGGTGTCCTTAGAAGAATCTGGATATGCGTGGCATACGGCAGCAGGAGCGACAGATGTCTATACTTCGACCACTATGAAGAATTTTCATGAGCATGTGGGCATTGATTATCAAGCGTTGTTAGAAATTATGGAAACTGATCGTAAAACGCACATCTTTTTGATTGTGGTATATGCGATAATATTTGCCTTTTATCTTTCAATGCCGCAAAGTATCGTGTTAAGTAGGATGAGCCAACTTTTAATGATCAGCTACTTCCTTATCGTGGCAAGCTCAATTCGATATCTTTGGAATTATAGTCGCCTTAAGAAAAGAATCTATAAACCTACAAAAACAAAATTTAAATCCTTAAGAACGGACATTCTTAGCAACAGCTGGCACATTATCTACCTCTGTGTGTTGCTTCTTATTTTTCAAACTATTTCATACAATAGAGGGTGGCAAATCATTGTCTATTACATCGCGCTTTTTAGTGTTACACTGGTACTTATTGTAGTGCTCAATAGAGTGGCGAGTGCGGGGAAGCTTGCTGGAAAAAATCATTTCCGATTTTCTCTGTTGATTGTACTGGTATTCTTTTTGAGTGGTATGCTTGTTGGGTCGAAAATCGATAGCGATACCAAACCCCCTCATTTGCCACAAAAGTTTATTGACATCGGTTGTTTTGCACCTGAATCGCAATTCTTCGAACCTTCTTGGATTGTTCAGAGAACAGAAATGACATGTCAGGGTGAAAATGTTAGCCTGTTTGAATACAAAATTCCTTTTATGAGAACACTTTTGCGTAGTATTATAGTGCGTCAAGATGTCGTGGTTTCAGAAGGGGTTGTTACTGAAATTCAAAATTATCATTACAACGGCAGTGTGTATGTTCTCGAATTCGACAATTACATGGTTCTAAGCTATGAGCAAATCTCTGCATCTTTATCCGAGCGACTTCTGGAAATTAAATAGCGCTGTTGACTTGCATTTCAACGCTGAACACGTTATTCTTTCAATAATAAAAGTGAGGTTAACGATGACACTTATTGAACAGCAAACACAGGCTTTAATTGAGGGAGAAACGGATCACATTGCCATTCTTTCAAATATATCTGCACTTCTGAATGAGATGTTGGTGGATATAAATTGGGTAGGTTTTTATCTCTTTGAAGAAGAGCATCTTATTCTTGGACCTTTTCAAGGCAAGGTAGCGTGTGTTCACCTTTATCCTGGTAAAGGCGTATGTTCTGCAGCACTTGAAAAAAGAAAAACGCTCTGTGTGGAGGATGTTCACGCGTTTCCGGGCCATATTGCTTGTGACTCTGCATCAAACAGCGAATTAGTTGTCCCGATGTTTGTTGATGGGAAACCGTACGGTGTTCTGGATATTGATTCACCAACCATCGGACGATTCTCGCAAGAAGATGCCAAGACAATGGAAGGTGTCGTGATGTTGCTCACAAATCACTTCGCACAATAAAAATAAAACTCAGGAAAACCTGAGTTTTTATTATCCTTGTATGAATTAGTGACACTAATAATGATTTTCACACCATTTTGGTAGGCGCAGGAGGTTTATAGTGTAAAATGATAGTAAAGTCTCGGAGGAAAATTATGAAAAAAATAAGCATGATGCTCGTAATGTTATTAATGCTAGCGGGTTGTGGTACATCGCAAAAAGAAAAGACAACGGTTTGTCTCAATGACACGGCGTATTTGGCATATGATTCAAGTGAGCAAATTTTTGAATCGAAAGGGGATGTCGTTCGTCACATGAGAACGAAGTCAGTGCTCTCAATGGAGAAAAACTTCGGGGTTAATGCCGATGAGTTTATTGAAATTGCACAACCAGGGTTTGACGAAATTAACAAACTGGAAGGTGTACATGTATCCATAGAAAAAATTGACGATTCAACAATTTATGACAAAATGGAGATTGACTTTGATACTGCCGATTTTAAGCAACTTGCAAAACTAGGTCTTGTTCAACTCGATGAAAGCGATGCAACATTTATCTCGTTGCTACGTTCGGTCTCGATGCTTGAAGAAACTGGTTTCACCTGCACGGCAGAATAGGACGATGGCAACGCTTATCATTCTTCGTGGTAATTCTGGGAGTGGAAAGACCACCGTTGCAAAACAACTCCAACATGAAATATCCGGTGCGATGCGAATATCCCAAGATGAAGTGCGTCGTGATGTTTTAGGTGTTGGCGATGGACAGGGTAATTTAAGTGTCAATTTAATGGAAAAGATGGCACAGTATGGTAGTGAACATTGCCCTGTGGTTATCGTTGAAGGTATTTTAAAGACGTGGGTTTATCGTGACATGCTAGAAACCATGATATCTTTCTTTGACACAACCATCAGTGTTTACTTTAAAGTATCGTTTGCTGAAACAGTTGTACGTCATCAGACAAAGCCGAATTGTGACGATTTTGGTGAGGCAGAACTGATAAGCTGGTGGAATGAAGATGACCGTTTGGGCTATGATGATGAACTTGAAATTGATGATGCCATGACACTCAGTGAAAGTGTAAAAATGATCTTGAAAAGATACAAGGAGATACGATGAACGTTCTCAACGAATACATCGCAGCAACGAATACACATGATTTCGACAACCTTAATCCCTTGGTTGCAGATGCTGCAGTTTATTATTTTAGTAATACGACAGTCGATACCCGTCAAGCCATCAGGGAATATTTTGAAAATGCATGGGCTACAATTGTTGATGAATATTATAGTGCAACTGATGTCGAATGTATCACAAGTACAGAAACAGTGTGCGTCTATTTGTACACATATAATTATGAAGGTTTCATATCCGGTAAATTTGTAAGAGGTTCAGGCCGTGCTACCAATGTATTTCAATATATTGATAATCGATGGCAACTTGTTCATGAGCACCTTAGCGCAAAACCAAGCATTTAGATGCGCGCAGTCATGAGAACGTGGTATGATTTAAAAAAAAAGGAGGCTTTATGAACATACGAGCATTAGAACGCAGTGATCTTCATGATATTCACCGTTTAAATAACCTCAAGAGTGTGATGTCATATTGGTTTGAAGAACCCTATGAGTCAACAGATGAGCTGCACAGTCTTTATGAGAAACACATTCACGATAACACCGAACGTCGGTTTGTTATTGAAGATAATGGTGTATTCGCAGGTGTCATAGAGTTGGTAGAAATATCCTTTTTACACCGAAACTGTGAGATTCAAGTTGCAGTTTTTCCCGAGCACGAAGGAAAAGGTTTAGCAAGTCGCGCAATGGCAAAAGGAATCGAGTATGCTTTTAATATTTTAAACTTACATAAAGTGTATCTCTATGTTGATGTCGATAATGAGAAAGCAGTCAATATCTATAAGAAACTCGGTTTTGAGTTAGAAGGCTGTTTGAAAGAACAATTCTTTGCTGCAGGTTCGTACCATGATAGTTATTATATGGGGCTATTGGTTGGTCAGTTTAAGGATACGGATGAAAATTTAGAATTGGAGAACTGATCATTAATGTGCATGTAAAGGTGCACATTTTTTATTATAAAGAATCTAAATTACAATAAATATGTTACATTATAATAAGTAATCAGAGTTTGTTCGGGGATAGAAAAGGAATGGCGTACGCGCGTATTGCCATACAGAAGAAGATGTTAATTACAATATTTGGTGAGAGTTGTACTGGAAAAACAACGTATGCTGAGCGTATAAAAAGAGAAAAATTTGAAATTTATCAAGGTAAAGATTACTTGAGGTTGGATAAGAGTCCGTCGGAAGCGAAAATAAAATTTCAAAAGATCTTACAAGATGCGGTTGCTGATAAGTGTCAAATTATTTATGTGATTACGGAGGTGGGCGATATTGAGTCCGTTCCTGAAGGAGCTCATCGCATTCTCATGAAGCAAGATTTAGAAACCATCAAGACGCGCTTTGCAAAGCGAATGAATCTTGCAGAACTTCCAGAACCAATATCAAAAATGTTGGAGCGAAAACATCGTAGTTTCGATGCCGTTCCACATGATGAAGTCATTATCTTGTAAGGGCGCAATTCTACACAAATTATCTGGAATGCTGTAGGATGTGCTGGTAATTGAGCATTTATGTTATTGAATTTCAAAAGCGATATGTTCTTAGTGGTATTTTTTATTCGAATCTTTTAAAAATTGATTGAACATTAATTGCTTAGCATGTATAATGTGGGAAAGGTCCTTTAAGTTGATTCTGTGAGATCAACAAGGTATGTTAACTAACATAAGAAGGGCGGATGACGCCTTTTTTTGTGCAAAAATTCCTTGGACCTCAAGGAGGAAAGATATGAAGAAATCAGAAACAATCATGGGGTATCTACCCGATGAAAAACCATCTTTGGGGAAGATGATCCTGTTCGCAATTCAGCAAATACTTGTTATGTTCCCTGCGACAGTAATGGTAGCCTTACTAACAGGATTCCATGTATCCACAACAATCTTTGCAAGTGGATTTGCAACATTGTGCTTCTTGTTTATTACAAAAGGCAAGATTCCATTGTACTATGGATCAAGTTTTTCATATATTACGGCTATTGTTGGTATCACGGGTGGTGCAAGTGGTGCGATTGCCATGGGAAATGTTGCACCGGACCACTTAATCAGCCAAGCACAGTTTGGAATTATTGCATCCGGACTTGTGTCAATTCTTGCGGGATTTGTTGTGAATAAATTTGGTCAAGAAAAAATTGAAAAATTCTTACCAGCAACCGTAACCGGTAGTATCGCTATTATTATTGGTCTTTCACTTGCGGGAAGTGCAATGACGGGTGCTATTGGCTATAATGAAGTCGCAAATACAATGGACATGAACTCGGTGATCGTCGCATTTGTTACGCTGACTGCAACTGTTATCTTTTCTGTTTATGTTAAAAAGGGAATTCTTGGTCAGTTGCCAATTCTCTTGGGAATTGGGGTTGGGTATATTTTAGCCTTATCACTTGGAATGATTGATTTCAGTGGAGTCATGGCGAATGGAGTGTTTTCTTTGCCGCACTTTACTTTACCAGAACCGAATATGGCAGCGATTTGGGCGATTATGCCAATTGCGATTGCAACAATTCCTGAATCAACTGCGCATGTTTTCCAACTCGATATTTATGTGAATAACTTGGCAAAGAAAATGGGTTCAAAAAAGAAATATGACATTGAAAACAAACTTGGATCAAATCTAATTGGTGATGGGGTTGCCGATATTGTCAGTGCTGCAATTGGTGGTCCTGCTGGGACAAACTATGGCGAGAATATCTCAACCATGGCCATTACCAATAATTTCTCGGTCTATGTACTAGGTGCCGCAGCTGTGTTAGCAATGATAATCTCATTCTTCAGTCCATTGGCTGCTATCGTAACTTCAGTTCCTGCATCGGTTATTAACGGTGCTGGTATCTACTTGTTTGGTGTTATTGGTGCTCAAGGGATTGCGATTATTATCAACAAGGAAGTCGACCTCTTTGATCCAAAGAATTTAGCAATCATCGCGATTATCTTGGTAGTTGGATTGGGTGGAAACTTCGCCTTCCCTGGAGGAATGATTCCAATTGGAACAATGCAACTTCCTGCCATTGCTACCGCATCAATCTTGGGAATTTTATTCAATATCCTCTTAAATTTTAGAGAAATATTCTTAGGTAGAAAATAAAAACAAGAGTCGCGATAAGCGACTCTTATTTGTTATCCTTGAACAGGTAATGCAGTGTCCGTTGTGGGTCTTCAAGAAACATACGTGTATTTGTAACGATGGGATGTTGATCGTAACGGATGGCTTCAATCGTATGATTGAAATGATAAATTGTTGCACCAGGAAATGCTAAAAGTATGGGTGAGTGGGTGCAGATAATGAACTGGCATCCACGATTTGATGCCTCATGAATCATTGTCATAAGTGCAAGCTGTCCGTGAAATGATAAAGGGGTTTCGGGCTCATCAAGTAAATAGAGCGCATTGTCGCGAAGTCGTGTTTTGAAAAATTCGAGATACCCCTCTCCATGTGAAGCATTGCCCACATTTTCTGTGATGGCGTCCATATGCTGTGCATTTCCGCGTTGCAATCCGGACTCAAGAAGGTATCCCATCGATTGTTTGTTTGTATGTTTTCTTTCTACAGCAGCAAGTTCGTCATGATAGAATGCCGATTCACTTTTTGCCCACTCAATATAATTGATAAAGTCTTCACTTTGGAGGTAAAATCCGCGCTGAGATTTGGTCTGCCATGCTAGCGTAAAATGGTTGGGGAGTTCTCTTCGAATGGACTCACTAAAAGGACGCCCATGGCCAATATCAATTGCAGTTGAAAGTTCCTTAAGGATCCGTAAAAGCGTTGATTTCCCGCTCCCGTTGTCTCCAGTTAAGAAGGTTACTGGCTGCGTAAAATGCAATGTCTCAAAGGCGATGACATTGTATGGATATTCGGTATTGGGTGCTGATATAGTCTGGATTGCTTTAAGAATCATGGGAATCACCATCGAGTCTATGCAGTTGAGTGCATAAATTCACCCTTTGATTACAATTATATCAAATTTCAGAAATCTTCTATAGTATAGAGACAGGTATAAGGGAGAAACATATATATGACACAAATTACAGTAACACGCAGTGCCAACTTTTTGGGAATGGCACGAGCTTATAAAGTAATCGTTGATGGGCGGGAAATAGGACGTGTTAAAAATAACGCGACAGAAACGTTCACGATAGACAATGGAAGTCACGAAATGAAGGTTGGAATCAGTGCGATGAATGGTATGAGTAATGTTGTAAAGTTTGAAGCATCAGAAGGTGATGATCTTGCATTTACAACCACCATGAACCCGCTCTTGATTGTAGGATTACTATTTTCTCTTTTTGGAGGGGGACTTGCAGGGTATGGTTTTGCTCAAGAAGTAACATCGCAACTCTTTTTAGGGATGGGGATTCTTTTCGCAGGCGTAATCATCGCAAGTATCTATTCGATTAAACTAAAGCAAACAGTTTAGAGTCGAGAAACAGCACGTTCATCGTGCTGTTTTTTATTGCAACAATGTATCTTTCACTTTACTTGGAAATGCTTTATAATGGAGTAAAGGGGGTGTGATAATGGAACCATACTATAAGTACTTTACGATGATCGCTTTTGTTTTTTATTTTTATATCATGAATCGCACCTATGAGGGAATCTTAGAGCCGAGATTTACATCTAAGAATATTCACATTCCGGTTGCGATTGCGAATTGTTTTTTATGGTTATTGGCGATGTCATTACCACACTCTGCGATTCGTGTTGTCGGCATGTTGACACTTATTTTTGCGAACATCATGTTTCTTTATCGGACCTCACCACTCATTGCGTTGCACATTGCAGGAGTTTATAATTTAACGGTCTATTGTGCACGGGGAATTATCTTTTCGATAATCAGTATCTCAACGGGAGCGCCGTTTCGAGATATCTTAGGAATAAGCCAAGTTTACTACTTTGTGCATATTATCAGTGTTTTCTTAGCACTCGCATTCTTGGAAATATATCGTCGCATTTCGAAAGCGCCACAACGCATCAAATACTTTTATGCGAGTCCCAAACAACTGCGCTTCTTCGTGATTTATCTGTTTGCTTTACAATTATTTATGATGTATATAAACGATGGACGCATTCTTGAAATCTACTCTAATTGGTTCTCGTATCTCTATCTTATTGCTTGTATTTTAACGGAAGCATTGCTGTTATTTATTTTTCATCACTTGATGCAACTTACTGAGTTTATTGAAAAGGAAATGGTTGAAAAAAGCATAATTCAAGGTCTTGAATCAAAACTTGAATTCTATCGTACCTATCAAGTTCAAACCGATTCGCTTCGAAAGTTTAAGCACGATTATCAGAAAGTCATGGGTAATCTTAACTACTATATTGATCGTAACGATATTGAAGGTATCAAAACCTATCTACATGAGACGATGGGTATTGTTGAAGGTGCATCAATTCACGAGGTACAGTACAGTAACAATGGTCTTTTGGATGCGATTCTTCAAGATGCTGCCAACCGAGCTGATGATCTTGGAATAAAATTCGATGCATTGGTATCAATTCCCGAAGGAATTCAAATGAGCGATTTTGATATTGTTCGCTTGTTCAGTAACTTACTTGATAATGCAATGCTCGCGGCAAGTAAGGTTGAGGGTGAAGCAAAAGTCAGGGTCTTTGGAATTCAACGATCCAATTGGTTCCAAGTTGAAGTTTCCAATACATTTGACGGCCGCTATACCAAATCAGGTAATAGTTTTACGACGATGAAACAAGATAAAGAGTTGCACGGATATGGTATTCAAATTATTCAACAGGTAGTGCAAAGCATGCATGGTGTCTTAACCATGGATCCAAATAGAGAGCAAAAAGTATTTACAGTGAAACTCTCAATCCCTGTTCCCCAAAGTGACTAAGGTCACTTTTTTTTGAATATTTGAATAAAAGTGTTGACAACCAAGGGTGTTTCAGTAATAATGGTGAAAAGCGATGAAAAGGAAAGTAATTTCTTGAAAGTTTTACAGAGAGCCTGCGGTGGTGAGAGTGGGTAGACGGAAGAGCAATGAAAATGGCCTTGGAGCAGTAAGACTGAGATCCCCTTGTGGTTTAGGTTTTACCGGGTGTGCCCGTTAAAGCACTAGAGAATGATAGTTCTTGAAGAGGTTTGTAATCGTGAGATGCAAACGAATTAAGGTGGTAACATGAGCAGCGCTCATCCTTAGGGATGGGCGCTTTTTATATGTCTAAACGTCAAAGGAGAAGAATGATGACACACAAAATTGATAGCTATGTAGAACAACAACATGAATTGTATAAGAAATTAGCTTTAGAGATTCATGCGAAACCAGAGGTAAGTAATTATGAGTTCTTTGCGTGTGAGACGCTCTCACAACAACTAATTGCAGAAGGGTTTGATGTGACAGTAGATGTTGCAGGACACCGCACGGGATTTGATGCCCGTTACAAATCCGCAAAACCAGGACCCGTTGTTGTCTTTCTTGCAGAGTATGATGCGCTGGTTGGAATTGGCCATGCTTGCGGTCATAACATTTTTGGAACAACATCTTCACTTGCCGGTGCGGCACTGAAAGAAGTGATTGATGAAGTTGGAGGAGAAATTCGCATCTATGGAACACCTGGAGAAGAGGGTGGCGAGAATGGTTCAGCAAAGGGAAGTTTCGTTCGTGAAGGATTCCTTGATGATGTTGACGTTGCATTGTGTGTCCATCCCGGTCACCTGCATGGATTGACGGGAACTTCATTGGCAAATGATCCAGTAGATGTAGAATTCTTTGGACGTGCGAGCCATGCGTCTGGTGCACCAGAGTATGGCATTAATGCATTGGATGCAGTCATCGCAGTATTTAACAATATTAATGCTTTACGGGAACACTTAACAGATGATGTTCGGATACATGGAATCATAACCCATGGCGGTGATGCACCCAATGTTGTTCCTGAGTATGCATCGGCGCGGTTCTATTTGCGAGCTCAAGCACGTCATACTTTGAATGATGTATACCAAAAGTTCGAGAATATTGTTAAGGCAGCAGCACTGGCAACAGGATGCACTTACAAATTTGGTCTTTTTCAAAACTCAGTTGACAATACAGTCGTAACACCGCTCTTAGACGCTGTTTACGAGCGCCACTTGAATCGTTATGGTGAAGTTGTAACACCACGTCAGGCAGGCGGTTCTGGGTCAACAGACGTTGGTAATATCAGTCAGGTAGTTCCAACCATTCAGCCCCATATTAATATATCCAATGAACCAATAGCGGGCCACAGTATTGAATTCCGTGAGGCTTCAAAAAGCGAACTTGGATTAAGCACCATTGCATTGGGAGCAAAGATTCTTGCTCATACTGCATTGGATTTAATTCTCGATCCACAACTCTTGGAAGCTGTAAAGATACAGCATAAAGAGAACACTCAAAATCAAGTATAGAAGGAGGCAAGCAATGATAGAATTTCAAAATATATCCAAGACATTCTCGGGGTCTCACGACGACATCCATGCGGTACGAGATGTATCATTCACCATCGAAGCACAAGAAATATTTGGGATCATTGGATTTAGCGGAGCTGGGAAAAGCACGCTGATCCGCTGCATCAACCTTCTTGAACGCCCAACTCGGGGAAATGTTGTAATCAATAACACAGTGCTGAACAACCTCAGTGATAAAGCGTTGCGATTACAACGTCGTAAAATTGGCATGATCTTTCAAGGTTTTAACCTTATGGCATCACGAACAGTTTTTGAAAATGTCGCCTTTCCCCTTCGTGATCAGAAGAAGTCACAAAAAGAGATTAAGGACAAGGTTTCCTCCCTTTTACAACTTGTAGGCATTACAGATAAAATCGATGCTTATCCATCTCAACTATCTGGTGGACAAAAACAGCGTGTTGCGATTGCCAGAGCATTGGCTAATGATCCAGATATTCTCTTATGCGATGAAGCCACATCGGCGTTGGATCCGCAAACAACCAAGACAATCCTGCGTTTACTTCAAGAAGTTAATGAACGCCTGGGGATTACAATCGTGATTGTAACCCATGAAATGGATGTAATTAAGGAAGTATGCCAGCGCGTTGCGGTCATGGAAGATGGTTATGTTAAAGAGTTAGACAGCGTTATTAATATCTTTGCAAACCCTCAGGAACAAATAACGAAAGACTTTGTAAATAGCACAACGAACATGGATGCGATTGGCGAGATTGTTCAAAAGAAGCCAGAACTCCTGAACTTACAAACGGATCAGCGACTTGTAAAAATAACCTTCTTTGGTACAAACACAAAGGAAGCGATTATTTCTGAGATAAGCAGCCAATTTGGTGTAAAGGCAAGTATCATCTATGCCAACGTTGAAATTATTCAAGACGAGATCATTGGTGCATTGGTGGTTATTTTGTCAGGTGATCGTCAATCGGATGCACTTGCGTATCTAACAAGCATTGATGTAAAGACGGAGGTACTTCATCATGGAACAACTCTTTAATCAATACCTTCCCAATCTCATGACATACAAAGAGGAGTTTATTAAAGCGATACTTCAAACCTTAGAAATGGTTCTGAAGAGTGGGGTATTATCCTTAATCTGTGGACTGATTCTGGGAATAACTTTGGTTGTGACCCGTAAAGATGGGTTACTTGAAAATCGCTTTGTCTATCATATTCTTGATAAGGTCACCAACCTCTTTCGTTCCATCCCATTTGTAATTCTAATTACAACAATTTTACCTTTAACACGTTTAATAGTTGGGACAAGTATTGGTGTGAAGGGAGCCATCTTTCCGCTTGTCATTGGTTGTACACCATTCTTTATGAGACAAGTTGATATGGCGCTTTCAGATACTGATGCTGGGCTGATTGAAGCAGCCCAAGCTATGGGATTATCCCCAACCAAAATCATCCTGCGCGTTTACTTACGAGAAAGTATCCCCGCACTTGTACGCTCGATTACAATTACGCTCATTAGCTTGGTTGGGTTGACAGCAATGGCGGGAATTGTGGGCGGTGGTGGTCTGGGTGACTTTGTTACTCGATATGGTCATGCCCGTTATTACTATGATATTACCATTGTATCCGTTATTGTAATTCTACTCATGGTAACATTCATTCAAGCAATTGGAAATATAATTATTAGAAAGACTACACATTAGTGTAGAGGAGAAAAAAATGAAAAAGATTATCATACTTGCACTGGCATTAATTGCCCTAGTTGGTTGCTCAAAAGCACCAGAGAATACCGATGAAACACATATTAAACTCGGAATGATGGGAAGTGATTCTGTTGTATGGAAGCGTGTTGCTGAACTTGCTGCTGAAGAAGGCATCATTATCGAAATTGTGGCATTCAGTGACTATACGCAACCCAATGCCGCATTACAAGCTGGAGAGATTGATATTAATGCATTCCAACACTTTGTATACTTGGAGAATGAAGTCGAAACACTTGGTTATGACATTGTTCCAATTGCTAAAACTTCCATCGCTCCACTGGGTCTATACTCAAAAAATATCACAAGTCTTGATCAACTCAAAGATGGAGATAAAATTTCAATTCCCAACGATGTGACAAATGGTGGTCGAGCGCTTCAATTATTACAAGCAAATGGACTCATTAAACTGAATGATGCGAAATTTCCAACGCCAAAAGATATAGTTGAAAATCCAAAGAACTTTGAAATCATCGAGTTGGCCGCTGCAACAATACCGGGAACACTCCAAGACGTAGCGATTGCCGCAATCAACTCGGGAATCGCCGTCGACGCGGGGCTTATTCCAACAGAAGCAGCAATTGTACTTGAAGATGTCACAATTTCTCAGGACAATCCGTATGTAAATTTGATAGCTGCTCGTAGCGAAGATAAGGACAGTCCTGTACTGAAACGGATAATTGAACTGTATCAAACCGATGAGATTAAAGAACTTACAATCAAAGACAGTAAAGGCGCATCAATTCCAGTTTGGTAAGCCTCACATCTTTATGACATATTTACCTTACAAAAGTGTAATACATTGAGCGTATTGCTATGATATTATGCTCTTGTAAGGAGGGTTTGTTTTATGAAACGTACCAAAATTATGGTAGGCGTCGCGTTTGTTGCAGTGCTTGCAGTTGTCGCATTCCCAGCCTATCAGTATTATCAAAATCGCTATGTCGGCAGTGAATATTTCGCCCGTGTGCCGTTGGACTTCAATACCGAACCGGTGGCTATAACCGACGATCGCGGCGCATTCTTCGCAAATGGAGTATCCTATCAACTGGATGGATACAACGAAAAAGGAGAGCACCGAGTCCTAGAGTTCACGGTATATGGCGACAAAGCCAGTGAAATGTACGAACCAGGCGCATATTTAAGTATCAGTGCAAGTAAACAAATCGTAGTTGGCCAATCTGAGGTAAAAGACACAGATATCCCACCAACAGTACTTGTTAAGATTCGTTAATGGAATAGTGAAACCTCACAAGGGCTTCACTATTTTTACTGTTTTTCTTACGCTATCGTAGAGAGTGCCACTTTGTACGATTTATAGTATAATAGGAATGATTAGTACGCATATCAAACCAATTTGGGATGCTATGTATAAAAAGGAGTTTGTATGGAAGTAGGATATCATTTTCGGGATTACATCTATAAAAGAGGGCAATCCTATCTAAAAAAAGACAAAGTAAATATATTGGAAGATAGCGATAATCTCATTCGCGCGCGCGTTTTGGGAGAAGAAATGTACATTGTACGAATTGAATTACGTGATGGACATACGGACTCATTGTATTGTTCGTGCCCCTTTGCCAAACGTGGAAGCAATTGCAAACACATGGCGGCGGTAATTGAACTCTCAATTCAAACTGGGAACAAGCATGATTTTACGGTCGATGCCTTGGAGACGTATGATGATTATGGCGAAGATTTGAAAAATGGATTTGATGAAAGTTTTGACCATCAAGAGCCCTTATCTCAAGAAATGATGAGCGAGATTGGTCACTTACTTTCAATTTTAAGTCATGAAGATCTTGTTGACTATTTGATTTTTCTTTTTGAAAGCAATCCCAAATTAGCAAATACATTTGTAAATTTTGAATTTGAAATGGATGGAAACACTGAAGACTTATCATAAGGAGAGACTATGAAAAAGAAACAAATCAAGGCTACTTTTGCCATTGTAATTGTGAGTATTGCCCTTGTTGCAACTTTTTTTATTGTTCGTAATCAGACACAAGAATTATCGGTTGTTGAGAAAGTCCTTACTTTTGAAAAATACGAACTCATTCCGCTCGACGTGATTGAAAAGAATATCACAACAAACCGCGAAAAGGACTTGAAAGTCTCGGTTCTTGTGGATGAGAAACCCATCGACTTGGATGCATATCAAGTACAACTTGCTGAAAAACACAAACTTACCACCGATGCAATACCCATGGTTTCCGACTTTGAGGTCCAAGCAACTGTTGGCAAACATGTTGAATCGTTTCGTGTAAAGGTCACGGATACTGTCAAACCAAAACTTGAGGTAAAGTTCGAAGATGTAGCACTCATAGATGGTGATGAAATTGTTGCCCATAGTCTGGCTCAAGTCGTCAGTGAAGTAAAAGCAACTGCCTATGACATAGGGTTTAATGGTGTTAAAATCCCATTGGAAGTTAAGATTGTTGAGAAACCACTCGTCACACGCGATGACAAACCTCAGATTGCCTTTAGTGCTAAAGATGAAGCGGGCAATGAGACGCTCATCTCAGTGTCTGTTATCGTGCAAGATGATGCTACTTCGGGCGATGATACGGCTAAAGAGTCACCAATTTCTGGTGATGATAGTGCTACAATATCGGACCCTGGTTCTGAGACGGTTCTTGTTAACCGTCAACGTTATTTGCCATCTGATTACATTCCGCCATTGATGGATGTACCTACAGATTATGCAGTTAGCGGGGGTTATGAAGCAACTCCTAATACCGTTAACGCATTTATTCGCATGGTTGATGACATGTATTCGGAAACAGGTATGTGGATGTACGTAACGTCATCCTATCGAGACTATGAGTTCCAAGGCGAACTTTACTATAATTATATTGATCAACACGGGCAAGCCGAAGCAGATCGTATGTCGGCGAAACCTGGTACCTCAGAACATCAAACAGGACTTGTGATGGATGTGGTAACACCAGGTGGCTACATGTTCACGTTTGGTGAAACTGAGCAATCTGCATGGGTAAATAAAAACGCCCATAAGTATGGGTTCATTGTTCGTTATCCAGAAGGAAAAGAATCTATTACAGGATATATGCCAGAAGCATGGCACTTGCGCTATCTGGGTGTAGATACGGCAACCTCAGTCTATAATTCAGGACTTACCTATGATGAATGGTATTTCAGTAACTAGATGATTCCCCAAGAGCTTTACGTAGATCATCAACATATTCTTGTTGAATTTTGGAGATGTTCATAAAATATTTAGCAAAGAAACGCAGCAATGCGTTTTTTACGTTTATGGACTCAGTGAATACGACACGACAACCACCATTTTCTGATTCATAAAAAACACCCGACCAATTGCCTGAGATGTTTTGGTTGTTTAAGTCAAAAGCATAGATACCCGCTTCGTAATCTTTTTCGGTGATTATAAAATATGTTGGAATAAGATTTTGTGAGTACTCGGTAAAACGTTTACCGTCTGCTTCGATATGGCTAAGGTCGCGACGCCATTCCCATTTTGTATTATCGGTCATCATATTCCATACATCACGCTTACTGCTAGTAAAGGATGCTTCCAAGACTGATTTTTTCATAAGGTTCCTACCATTCTATAATTGAATCTTATCGCTTTCAACTGCCAGTGTCAATTTGAATTTACCGAATATAAAGTGATAAAAATAGAATATCGTGCTATAGTGAAATTATACAAATGTAAATGAGTGACACTTGAGTAGAAAAAAGGAGCGCGACTATGTTTGAAAGTTTGAGTTTTGAAGATTTAAGCCAAATTGATATTTCGATTGTTACCTATGTTACCAACAATCTCCCAGCAGTTTCCCATATGCGCATTCGTGATCTGGCCGACAGTGTTCATGTTGCCCCATCAACCGTCATGCGTTTTATTCGTAAAGTGGGGTATGAGAGCTATTCTGACTTTCGGGTAGCGGTACAGGCCGAAAGCAGAAAAATACTAGGAAGTGACGATGATATTATAAAAAATAACATTCCCGTCAACGATATGATTAGCTTGGGAAGCGATTGTGATGCGTTGCTTGATCAGGCTGTAGCGATTATTGAAGATGCCCCGGTTATTTACACAATCGGCATTGGGTCATCAGCGATTACTGCAGAATATGCGGCTTTACAATTCAATTATCTTGGTCACACATCAATTCACCATCAGAATACATTTCTTCCAATTCTCTGGAATGAAGGATTTAAGAATAGAAAGACGTTATTTATTCTGTTCTCTACATCGGGTGAAACGCGGGAGATTGTTCAATTGGCCGATACATTGAGTAAAGGGGGATCTCCAATTATCTCTATCACTAATGGTCATTACAATTCACTTGCAAAGCTAAGCGTACTCAATATTCCCTACTTTACCAAATCCAACCGATTGTCTGCATTTGTGGATTTATCAACCCAGATTCCCGCAATCTATGTTGTTGAATCCCTGACTGCAAAGCTCTATGAAGCACGTATTGGTTCACAAGAAAAGCCGTTATAGAGACACTCTATAGCGGCTTTTTACTTTCCAAAAACTTCGAACACTGTGTTTTCCGAATCGAACAACGACCTAAAAACAGAAAACGCTTACAATGCGTTTGTGATGAATGTACAATACAGGTAAACACAGGAGGAGTTATTATGAAACTCATAGAAAAGTTTTTAAATAAGATCATTGCGCCCATAGCAAACTACATGTCGCAAAGTCTTTTCTTTGGAAGTTTGTCGGAAGCATTTATGCGTACAACACCAATTACTGTTGGTGCATCCGTGTTAATGATTATCGGAAACTTTCCCGTCCCAGCGTGGATAGAATTTATTACAAACTTAGGTCTGATGGAGCATTTCAATGCTGTAGTAGGGGCATCGACCAACGCAATCGCCATATTTGTTGTTTTTAACTTTGCGTATATCTATGCAACAAAATCAAAACAAAATGGCTTGTCTGCTGGATTAATTTCATTGGCTTCGTTCTTTATTCTTATTCCGCAAAAAATTGGGGTCTTGGACACATTGGTGAATAAAGCATACCTACCTGAAGGCATGTATGAAACTATCACAACGTCTCTCGAACCGCTTATGAGTCAAGGCGTCTTTACCGGTGCGACTGGGTTCACAGAATTCTATATTTCTGGTACAGGTATCTTTGTTGCACTCTTCGTCGCTGCTGTCACAGCAATTCTCTTTGTAAAGTTAAACGAACGAAACTTTACCATAAAGTTGCCGGCAACAGTGCCATCAAATGTTTCGGAATCTTTAAGTCCATCTCTAATTGCTGGTGTTATCTTTATTCTCTTCTTCGCAATTCGTATTGGTTTATCCTATACATCCTATGGTGATATCTTCCACCTTGTATTCGGATTAATCCAACAACCACTGCAAGGATTTGCGGCAACACCGTTCTCGGTTATCTTCTTATTTACACTTGCAAACTTATTCTGGTTCTTTGGTATTCACCCGAACATAATCTTTGCAGTTATCACACCACTCCTAGCAGGTATTCGCCCAGAGTCAATCGCTGCATTCCAAAATGGTGTCAATCCAATGCCGTATATTTCAATTTCGATTATTAGCTTGGTTCATTTCTCGTTTGGAGGTGGTGGGGTAACCTATGGTTGGTTAATCTCGTCCTTTACTGCAAAATCAGAACAAAATAAAACCTTGCGTCGTCTTGCATTGGTACCAGGAATTTTCAATATTAATGAGCCGCTCATTTTTGGGGCTCCTATTATGATGAACCCAATTTATTTTATTCCATTCGTATTCAGTACAGCAATCATTAGTAGTCTTGCGCTGTTACTTAATACCGTCATTGGACTTGGTGTTGTTAACCCAACAGCTTCAATGCCATGGACAATGCCAGGGTTTGTGGTGACAATCACAACGGGTGGTCTTAAGTATCTGTTGATTGCGATTGTTGTCTTGGTTGCTTCAGTTGTACTTTGGTACCCATTCTTCAAGATTGCAGATGCTAAGATGTACGCTGAAGAACAAGATATTTCTAAAAAGGAGCTCGCTGGCAATGAGTAATTCAATAGAAAACTACACACCTGAAGAACTTGAGCAAATCGTCCTCAAGCATGTCTTAGGTGATGCAGAGATCGAAAAACCAACAACACGTTTGGGCATTTCTATCTATCCTGAACACTCGACACCGCAGAAAGATCACGCTTATTTAGAACTTGCTGCAAAGTATGGATTTACCCGTATGTTTACATGTCTTCTGAGCGCAGATGAGTCGGTGGAAACAATCATTGCGGAATTTACCGCTATAAATGGCTATGCACGTGAACTCGGATTTGAAGTCATTCTCGATGTAAATCCAATTGTGCTCAAAAAATTAGGCGTCACGCCGGATGATTTATCACTGTTTGCAAGAATGAATGCCGATTCAATTCGTTTGGATATGGGGTTCGGTGTTGAAAGTGATACAAAGATGACGTACAATCCAGAGAATTTGATTATTGATTTTAATGCAAGTGCACACAATGGACAATTAAAAAAGCTTATTGATAATAATGCGAATATGAAGAATGTCAGTGCATGCCATAACTTTTACCCACAGTTGAATACGGGGTTGGGGTTAGAAAATTTCTATACTTATTCTCGTAATATGAACAATCTTGGTGTTCGTCTTGCTGCATTTATTTCTTCAAACGAACCAAACACATTTGGTCCATGGCCCGTCAGTGAAGGTTTGGTAAGTGTTGAAGTCAATCGTGGCCAAGAGATCAGTGCTCAGGCCCGCTTTATGGTGGCTACAAAACTTGTGCAAGATATTATGATTGGGAATGCTTATGCAAGTGAAACAGAACTTAAAGCAGTGGGTGATGTGAACCTAAACAAAACAGTCTTTAAAATCGTCCCAGAAGCAACATTAACTGCGATTGAGACAAAGATTCTGTATGATGATATTCACCTTGCCCGTGAAGAAGGCGCGTATGTGAAACGCGATATGATCTCGCGATTCGTCAATAAGAAAGCAACAATTGAACCCAATTGTTGTCCAGAAACCCTCCATTATGGGGACGTTATCATCTTAAACAACCGACTTGCCCACTATGCTGGTGAATTGCAAATTGTAACAGCGAAAACGTTAAACAACGATGGTCGTTACAATCGTGTTGGTACGATAGTCGAAGATGAGCTGATGATGATTGATCTTCTTTCACCCAATGACCTCTTTGGTTTCACCACGACATAGTCGAGTGCATCCTTGACTTTGAACCACAATTAATATAAATTATATCTATAGGGAATGAAGTGCTCCCACGTTTATTAACGAAACCGCTTATTATAAGCTGATGACTTCTGCGTTTTTAGCGCAGAGTTGTCAGCTTTTTTAGTGGCAGAGCGCATGGAGGAGAAATGATGATTCTTAGTTTCGCAATTGTAATATTAATGGGGACCTTATTTGGTAGTGTGTGTCAGCGATTAAACCTTCCGCGCTTGATCGGATATTTGTTAACGGGTCTTTTGTTTGGTCCCTACATTTTTAATGGTTTTGATGCAAAATTCTTATCAATTTCATCAGAAATACGTCAAATAGCGCTGTTGATTATTCTGCTTCAAGCAGGACTTTCATTGGATGTAAGTGATCTTCGAAAGATGGGAAAAAAAGCAATATTGATGTCATTTGTACCCGCGTGTTTTGAAATGACGGCTACATTTTTTGTTGCGCAATTCATTTTTGGATTGCCACCACTCGATGCTGCAATTCTAGGGGCTATCATCGCTTCGGCCTCACCCGCAGTTATTGTACCGCGCATGCTACGACTTATGAAAGAAGGCTATGGAACTGAAAAGGCAATACCACAGCTAATTTTGACTGGGGATTCAATCGACGATGTTTTTAATATTGTAGTATTTTCGTCACTTCTCAGTCTGCATGGTGGTGCAAATATTTCACTGTTTCAAATCATTCTCATTCCAATCTCTGTCATTTTAGGAATCGGATTGGGGATTCTTGTTGGCTATGTTTTACGGAGTCTATTAGTCAGACTTGAAGGACATGTAATGTATCAGGTGCTTACGGTCTTTGGCGTGAGCTGTTTGTTAGTATCACTTGAACCCTTTGTGGAGATATTTATTCCGTTTTCTGCCCTCATTAGTATTATGGCATCAGGGGTAACATTACTGAAACTCGAACCAACAATTGCGGACTCCGTTTCACATGTGTTCTCAAGAATATGGATTGGTGCTGAGATGTTTCTCTTTGCACTCGTGGGTGCAAGTGTTGATATTCGGCTGGTTGGTGTCGCTGGGGTTGGGGCAATCCTAATGTTAATCATCGTTTTGATGGTACGTGCAATAGGGATTAATGCATGTTTAATTGGCAGTGGCTTCACACGTAAAGAACGTGTGTTCTGTATGATCACTGGAATCCCCAAAGCAACAGTACAAGCGGCAATAGGAGGCATTCCTTTGGCAATGGGATTTGCAAATGGAGGTCTCATCCTGGCCATTGCTGTGATTGCCATTATTACTACCGCACCGTTTGGAGCATATCTCATTGATAATAGCTATAAACACCTTTTAACCAAGTCTATGTAAACCGGTAAAGTAATCTGTAGATTTTGTGGTATGATAATACTAACAGAAAGAATTTGTGGAGGAATAGTATGAAAAAATTACGACTGGCTTTAATTGGCACGGGATTTCTAAACAGTATTGTTGCACAAGCTTACCTGGATGGGTATTTACCAGAATATGAACTTGTCGGTGTGTTGGGAAGACATTATGAGAAAACACAAGCGTTTGCAACGAAATATGGATGCACGCCGTGTGCACGCATTGAAGATTTAATGGCCCTCGAACCAAACTACACCGCAGAAGCAGCATCGGGACAATCTGTCGTTGACTATGCAGAAACGGTTTTGCGTTCGGGATCAAATTTTATCATTTTATCTATTGGCGCGTTTGCTGATGCGCGCTTTTATCAACACATTCAACATGTTGCCCGCTCTGTTGAGCGCAAGGTTTACATTGCGAGTGGTGCAGTTGGTGGTTTTGATATCTTAAGAACTGCAGCACTAATGAGTCCAATCACTGTCCAAATGGGTGGTAAGAAATCACCGCAAGCTGTAGCAAGGACATCATTGAACCGTGTGGGACTGCTCGATATTACAGAACCCACAGAAGTATTTACAGGCTCAACCAAAGAAGCCATCGCGGCATTACCAACACATGTAAATGTTGCGGTAGCAACTGCTCTAGCAAGTGCTGGACCGGAAGATACACATATACGTATCGAAGCAATCCCGGGTTTTGTAGGGGATGAGCATCGTATCTGTTTGAATGGTGAAGAAGTAACTACGGATCTAAAAATATACAGTAAGACAAGTAAAGTTGCAGGGTGGAGTATCGTTGCAGTACTTCAAAATATCGTTGCACCAATTGTGTTTTAGGAGGCCCTATGTTTAAGAAAATTGTAGCGATCGAACCGGTAAGTCTTGTACCCACAGCAATCGAGCAACTTCATCACGTTGCCCATGAAGTGGTTATGTACGATGACATGCCTTCATCCGATCAAGAAATAATAAATAGAATAGCGAATGCAGATGCTGTACTCGTCAGCTATACAACAACCATTAACAAATTTGTCCTTGAGTCATGCCCCAACATTCGTTATATTGGCATGTGTTGCAGTCTGTATTCACCAGAAAGTGTGAACGTCGATATTCATGCCGCCAATGCACTTGGAATAACAGTAAAAGGTGTTCGCGATTACGGTGATGAAGGCGTTGTGGAGTATGTGATAAGTGAGTTGGTACGATATTTACATGGTTTTGGTGGTAAGCAGTGGCAAGACTTACCAATCGAAATCAGTGGGTTGAATGTAGGGATTGTTGGATTGGGCACATCGGGTATAATGATTGCGGATGCTCTAAAGTTTATGGGAGCAAACATTCATTATTTCAGTCGGACACGAAAATATGATCAAGAAGGCAAAGGTTACACATATTTACCATTCCACCAATTGTTGGAGACCGTAGATGTTGTGTTCTCATGTCTCAATAAGAATGTGATCCTCTTTGATCAAAAAGCATTTGAATCACTGGGAAATGGTAAAATCTTCTTCAATACATCGATTGGTCCAAGTTTCGAAGATGCTGCCCTTGAAAATTGGCTTGATACGGGAGATAATGAATTCTTCTGTGATTCTGAAGGTGCGATTGGATCTCTTGTAAATCATCCCCATGTTAACTGTATGGGCGTATCGTCGGGACGTACAAGGCAAGCATTTGAGCGTCTTAGTAAAAAAGTAATTGAAAATATCGACGCATATCTCTTTGAACATTAAAAGAATACCGACAGCAGATGTATGTCGGTATTCTTTTATTTTATACGTATATCACCGCTGGATGTTTCAAGGGAGATAATGTTTGGATTGGAAACACAATTATTATTTTTGAGTTCGATGCTTCCAGAATTTGTCTTTGTCTCAAAACAATAGACTGTTGCTGATTTAATCTCAAGTTCAATGGAACCAGATGTCGTATTGAATGATGAGGAATCACTGAAGTTGAGCACGTCAACTTCAATATCGCCAGATGAAGCTTGAGCCTTAATGACGCCATCGAGACTTTTAATTTTCGTTGAACCCGATGTCGTTGACGTGCTTCCAGAACCAAGAAGTGATTCAATCTCGATATCTCCAGAAGATGTTGATACGTTATATACACCGATAATGCTGTCAATCTCAATACTTCCAGATGTTGAAGATGCCGCGATTGAGTCACCTTCCAATACCTTACCCTCAATGTCACCGGATGTGACATCCAAGAGAATCTTTTCGGCATTCAATCGATCAAATTTAAGCTGTCCTGATGTCAGTCTTGCTTGAATTGTTGCAAATTTACTGTCGGGTATCGTTACTTCAATGTGATTAATTTGATGAGACATGAAATTAAAGTTGAAATTGAAATCTTCCGATGGTCCTTTAAGATCGAGTTTGCCGTTGGCCACGCTGATTGCGTAGGTTCCTGTGTCCATATTACTGATATGTTTTACAGTAATTATTTCAGAATTACCACCATTAATAAGTTCGAAGTCCATACTACCAGAACTAATCTCAATCGTGTTGACATCCTTAACAGGAATTGTATCTTCTTTGATAACAGATGCGGTATCACGAATTGGCGAATCACTGCCAAGATTAATTGGTTTGTTGATTCTGCGGAATATGAGTGCGCTGATTGCAACAATTAATAGGGTTACAATCACAATCATTCCGAGTGTAAGTTGTTTTTGACGTTTCATGATTGCTCCTCTCTCAGTGTAAGTACCAATGTAACGATTTGAGACAGACCAGCAGCAACTACAAACGACAACCATCCATAACGATAATTACCCATCATAAAGAAACTGAGGACTGCGAGTGACCAGATAACTGAGTTCGCAAAATTCTTAATCTGTTGGTTGCTCTCGCGAGTAGTCAATGTAATACCATTTTTCTCAAGTGTATTGAGGTGTTGGTAGTAAAGCAGTAGATCAGCAAGCTGTGTCACAAGATAGGCAACAATGAATAAGGTCCAACTCATTCGAATTCTATTCATCGATAGCACAAAGAACAGGAGTGTGGCGCCTATCCATATGATGGCATGGATTGAATCACGAATGCGCTTTGACTTTGGCGTTTCTGCAACACTTTTAGGTGTTGGTTGCTCTTCAGTTGGTTTTGAAATGGAAACCAATAACATAACTCCGATTGCGATCATCGTGAACATGATGGCGACTCCAAAAACGGCGTATTTTTCAGCAAACTCTCCGAAGAGAATGACAGGAATTACTGCGGTAATAAAGAGGAAAATTGCAGTACCTTTTTTCATATTATCAGACGTTTGTCCGTGGATATTAATTTCAACGGTTTGTTTGATGGTGTTCTCAGTTGAAGAAAGATGAATCAATTCGTCAACATCACCAATTCCAGATACAACCTTCTTGTAGGCAACGTCGGGGTCATTTCCTTCCGATAAAAGGTCATGATATTTTTCATTCAAATTTATCGAGAGTTCCTCTTTGGTCTCAAGAAGCTGCTCATTCATTTGAATATCATCAAACAAACGATCGACATATGCTGCAATTTTTTTATTCATGTTCTTTACCTCCTATAGTAATCAGTGCGTTAATCATAACTTGGGCTGTATGCCAGTCTTCGATGTTGCGTTCGTACGTTCGTTTCCCATCAATCGTGATGGTGTAATAACGCCGACGTGCTCCTGAATCTTGGTCTCCCCAGTAGGAACTAATCATTCCTTGATCTTCCAAACGTCTAAAGGCACTGTAAAGTGTTGCCTCCTTAAGTTCGTAGTCGCCATTCGTCGTTTCACGAACTGCTTTATTAATCTCATAGCCATAACTGTCTTTAATCATAAGTTGTGCTAGGATGATTGTTTCGGTATGTCCACGTATTAAATCCGATGTAATAGACATGCAATATACCTCCTGTGTTGATAATACTAATTTAACAGAAGATACTTCGCCTGTCAAGGTATCTCGAAGAACATATGATTTGCACACAAATGATAAGATTGATGACATCAAAGCGTTATTTAAGAGCGAGTGACAATAACGGTCATGGGAACATGGTACGATGAAAAGAAAACAAAGGAGTATTTTATGGACATTACATTTTGGTATGTCGTTGCTAGTATTATTCTCATTATAATTGTCTTACGTATTTTTGCTTACATTCAAAAGCAGCAGATTTTAAGGTTAATTCGTACAGAATATGGTGTTAATCGTACACAGATATATGATGGTCGAAGAATTGATCAAGTCGCACGTTACTATTATCAGTTGCGAAGTGATAGTGTGGATACACTTGATGATCAAACCTGGTTGGATTTACAAATGAATGAAATTTTTAGAACACTTGATTACACCCAATCAAGTATCGGTTCGGAGTATCTTTACGCACAGTTACGCCAACAGAATAAAATAAATGCTAATCGTTTTGAAGAGCAAGTCACGTATTTTTCAAATCATCCAAATGAGCGGGAGGCACTACAATATGAATTTCGCATGATGAAAACAAAAGATGATAATAAATTTGTGGAACATATAGCTTCAGAGTCAGCATTTGCTTCATTCCAAACAGGTGTTGTCAGTTTTATGGGAATCATGGGATTCTTTACGACGCTGTACTGCATCCTTTATCCAAGTAGCGCTCTCGAAGACGGGTTGGGAATAATTGCTATCGGTATCATTCTTATTGGACAGTTTATGATGAGTTCTGCGATTTATGAGCGAACAAAAGATACCTGGGATACCATGATCATGTTCTGTAAAGTTTTTAAGAAACTTAAAGTATTGGAGAAACTTGATCCTAATGTGTTTGAAGACGAACTTAAAGAAGTCGCACGTATAAAAAAAGCAATGACATCGCATGCTTCATTTGTCGTTACGTATGTTGAGTTGACAATGGGGAGTTCCAGTGCGAATGCAATCTTCTATGTAATCGCAGCATTTTATGGACTTTATGGGATTGCATTGCAACAAGCGAAGAAATTATTCATCAAAAATCGTGGCGATATCTTATCATTGTACGACCTTATTGGTCATCTTGAGACGTGTATTGCGGTTGCTTCTTATCGACAGTTCAAGGGCGAATATTGTACGCCAACGTTCCATGACTCAGCTTCAATTAATGCTGTATCCGTATACCATCCTTTGATAAAAAAACCTGTCAAGAATACGAAACATGTTGACCGATTGTCAATGGTGACGGGTGCAAATGCGAGTGGAAAAACGACATTTGCCCGCACACTCGCGGTCAACGTAGTTTTGTCACAGACAATCAATACCGCAATGGCAACCGCGTTCCAATTTAAGTTAGGCAATGTCTATTCGTCAATCACGATATCGGATGATTTATTGGGAGGGGACAGTTTCTATATGGCAGAGATTAAGCGCCTTAAAGAAATGGTGAGTTTATCTCAAGGGGGAACCTATACCATGTTCTTTATGGACGAAATGCTTAAGGGGACCAATGCAGTTGAACGGATTGCAGCTGCATCAACAATATTGGATACATTTGCTCAAGGTGATTGTTTCTTATTGCTAACCACACATGATATTGAGCTGACACAACTGCTTGGAAGTAAATACTCAAACTATCACTTCAAGGAAGTGACAACAGATCAAGAAATTACATATGATTACCGTATTTATGATGGCATCACCACAGGAAGTAACGCAATCGCTCTACTTCGTGTGTGCAATTATGATGAAGATATCGTTGTGGAAGCACAAAAACGTGCGGACCACTACGGTGCTACAAATACATGGATTGCTTGAAATTTGAGATAGTAGGAGGAAATAGAAATGAATGATTTTGATATTAATGGTTTTTGGAAGCACGTCGCACTGCAAGATCCGCAACAGCTTAGTGCCTATTTCAATCCGGATGCTACGATTCTTTGGGAAGCTACCAATGAATCCTTTACAGTTGCATCGTATCTGCGCGCTAATTGTGAGTATCCAGGGCGCTGGCAGGGGACGGTGATTGAGGTGAAGGCGTGCCCAGATACACTTATGTCGATAACTAAAATTGATGAATTAGAGATGAAATTGTCGTTCTATGCAGTCTCATTCTTTACGATAAAAGACGGACTAATAACCCACTTACGTGAGTACTGGTGTGATATCACTGAGGCTCCGCAATGGCGCCAAAACTTGAGAATAGGGAAGGCAATTCGATGATTGATACAATTATTTCTGATTTGAAACGTGAAGCGAGTGAAAAACATCGTATGAACGTTATCAAGCTTGGTATTCCGGAGACAAACAGTTTGGGTGTCCCCACACCATTTATTCGTAAATATGCGAAAACACTAAAGAAAGATGATCGCTTGGCCAGATTGTTGTGGGATTCTGGGTATCATGAAGCCCGGATCCTGAGTGTTTTAGTTTATGATGCGCTCACTGTAACGCACGATGATTTGGATAGAATGGTTGCTGACATCTACTCATGGGATTTATGTGACCATTTTTGCAAAGAACTCGTGATTAAAACACCGTTTTATACATCATGTTTAAGTGCATGGATACAGGAGTCGAAAACGTATTCTGTGCGTGCAGCTTTTGTGATTATGTGTGCTGATATTGTCCACAATAACGACATCGAATATGAAACAATCGCAGATTATCTGGAACTCTGTCGTTCATACAGTGACAATGACTCGCTATATGTAAAAAAATCGATTTCCTGGGTAATGCGAGAAATTGGAAAAATAGATCAAGAGTGGCAGGAGCGAGTCATACTCCAATGCCATGATTTATTATCAAGTAATAACAGAGCCCAACTTTGGTTAGCCAAAGATGTATTGAAAGAAGTGGCGGATTTGGTCAAGGTGACGGGACGAAGACGATTGATATCAAAGCATTCAAAGATGGGGCAGCAAAGCAATCAATAAAAAGAAACGAGGAATATTATGAAAACACTGTTTGCAACGGTTGGTGTACCTGGAAGTGGAAAATCAACATATTTACATGATTTAGGGCTTTATGAACGCGGTTTTGTTTTAAGTACCGACGCAATCCGCAAACTTATCTCAGCGGAGACATACGAATGGAATGACGAAAACGGTCTGCAACTCTATACCAATGAATCACGTCATAAGACAAGTGAGTTAACCTTCAAAATGGTAAATCAACTTATTGAAAGTCGTTCTGAGCGGGGGATGACCACGATCCTCGATAGCACGTTGTGCAATCGAAAGACAATTAATGGTTTGATTCAAATGACCAAAAAGTTACGGATTCGACTCGTACTCATCGATTTTGATGTAGATTATGATACATGTGTTGCACAGAATATGCTGCGCGAGCACCCGGAGCGCGTACCACTCAATGTCATCGATCGCATGACAAATGCAAAGCAAGATGTACTCAAAATTGCACAAGACAAGAAGATTGAAATCATCAACTATCGCGATTTAGAGAATCGGTTTGCATCCAAGCCAACACTTGTGATTCCGGATGAATCACGTTTGATTGCCATTGGTGATATTCATAATGACTACTTATCATTACAAGAAATCGTCGCCACATTCCGTGAATCGGATGCGGTGTTTTTCCTTGGAGATTATATTGACCGAGGACCGCAACCATTCGAGACGTTAGAACTTTTGGGAAGCTTACTTAATCGACCGAATACATGGTTCATACGGGGGAACCATGATGAATCAATACGTCATATTGGTGAATACTTAAAAGATGGAAACTATCGTTTTAGTGACTTGGGTGATGCTACAAAAACTGGAGTACGCAAAACAGCCCAAGATACACTTGGAAAACTGATTGAACATTTCTATACACACCATATCCAAGCTGATGCAATTAAACAATTCGCAAGTACGATTCGTAGCTTTGAAAATCGCCTGCGCTCGTTTGCACATATTAAGTATCAAGATAAAGAATTCATACTCACACATTCAGGAATTGATAATGAAGTTGTATCCTGTGACAATTTGAATTTAGTGAATCTGGACAGTGTTACATTTGGATTGGGGTCCTATAAGTATGATATTGACCAAAAATATCGCGAAACACTTCCCCAAGCAATTCAAATCCATGGACATCAAAATAGTTATGATGGCAGTAATTATTGCCATTTCTCATCGTCGATAAACTTAAATCCTCTCAATGGAGAATCGGGCATTCGATGGTGTATTTTTGATGGTGATACTTACATTGCAGATACCGTGTATGTTCATTTTGACATGCCGAAAACTGTCGATGTAGGTCTCTTTATTGCACGCTCAAAAGGGAATTCTGATATAAACATTAAGTGGGATATTGGAATGGATGATATCGCCTCATTTAATTTTTCACGTGATGTATTTTACAACTCGAACTGGTATCGGGATGTCATGCTTGCGCGTGGTCTTTTTATCAATGTTGTAACTGAAACGGTAGTAGCTCGCGGTTTTGACAAGTTTTTTAACTTTAATGAAAATAGTTTTTCGAGTGAGAGAACCTTGGTTGATTCGCTATCGTATCCGCTGGTTGTCTCAAAAAAAGAAAATGGATACTTGGGTGTCCTTGGGTACGATGTGGCCAGTGATGCCCTTGTATTTGCATCAAAAACAACACTTAAATCAATGCATGCTGAACTTTTTGAAGCAATGCTTCGGTCTGTAATGATCGATGAACGCGGATTAAAAGACTTCCTTCACAACAATACGATGTCATTGATGTTTGAAGTTGTAAACCCCGAAAAAGATCCCCATCCAATCTACCCGCGTGATTTGAAGAATCGCTTGATAATTCTTGGTGGGATTGAAAGGGCCTTACATGAAGATTTAGATTTCTCGCAACAACCAAATCTTGACGCGTACTTCGATTGGAACCAACAAGACGTTGCAATATCGTATGTTGAGTATGAAACAATTGAACGTGATGAACACCTTACAATTGGTGAACAAAATCGTGCGTTCTTAAGAACTTACAGTAGTAAAAATGATTCAATTGATTTTGAAGGTTTTGTAATCAGAGATGTGAATGGATTGATGTTTAAGTACAAGAGTGTATTTTATCAGTTATCGAAAATGACAGTCCGTAATTTTGAAGCAAACCATTCCCTTGATTTCTTACGCAAAGGGCTTAAAAAGCGTGGTTTCTTCGAGGATGCGTTCTTGGAAGCGTATCTGGTCGATGTCGCATCTTATATCGAATGGGAGGGTCAAAAATGTTCGATTGATCGTCATGGATTACAGGAAACTGTGTACAAACATTACCGGAATGCAAAACCCTCACATGAATTTAGATATTAAGGGAGAATCGTTATGTATGATTGGTTTACAGTAACAACAATTAACGCAACGACCTTTGCAATCAGTGAGCTCCATCATTGGGAAAAAGTGCACTCGTTTCTTTTGATCGGAGAATCGAGAGCAGTCCTTATTGATTCAGGAATTGGTATTTACTCGATAAAAGAGGTAGTAGATGCACTGACATCACTTCCTGTGAGTGTAATTACCACACATGTCCACAGTGATCATATTGGAAATCACCATGAGTTTGAAACAATTGCAGTGCATGAACTCGAGGTAGATTGGCTGGTCCATGGTATTCCTGGCATTACACTTGAATCCATTCGAGAGAATGTAATTCGTGATGTGCACTATCCCTTACCACGTGGATTCGACATTACGACATTCGATCTTTTTAAGGGTCAACCCCAGTATGTGCTCAAAGACAATGAAATTATTGACCTTGGCAATCGTAAAATTAAGATTCTACATACACCCGGTCATTCTCCCGGTCATATTGCAATTCATGATTTACGAGATGGGTTGTTATTTACAGGTGATCTCTTGTATCTTGATACTCCAATTTATGCCTTTTATCCAAGTACAAATCCGCAAGATTTGGTCACATCCTTAGCGCGAATTGCGAGTATTCCAGACATCACCATGATTTATGGTTCACATAATACTTTGGGGATTACGAGTGACGTCTTGAGTGAAGTTGAAAAGGCTGTGGTCTTTCTACGTGATAATGATTTGATTCACTTTGGTACGGGTCTGCATACATTCAAGACAATTTGTATTCAGTTTTAAGTGACACTACTACCAGAGTATATATGTTTAGAAAATTACTGATTGACTCTAAACACCGCTTCAGTGTTATGATGCATTGAGAAATGGTTCAAAATATTCTTGAATGTAAGACAAGGCAGGTTGGTATGATCATAAATGAGATAGCATTGGGTGTTAGATTTCTCTTGGAAGTCTATGGCACACTCGCGATAGTATTTAATATCTTGAAGATGAAGCAAATGGGCTCACACCGTTATATCGTTGCAGTGCTCGCGTTATTCATCGTAATCGCACTTTGGATGCTGTTTGTATCACCAAAGGCATCGATCCAAGTGTCTTCACATGTTCGGTTCGCCATTGAGATTGTTATTATAGGTTTCTCAATACTCATGCAGTATATTGGTGGGCAAGAAATTGGTGCGCTCTTGTATATATTGCTTTATGCAATCAGTAAAGCAATAATTGCTTTTAATTGACAATTATTTCAAGGTATACTATGATGAAGATAACGAAAGGCGGTGCGAACATGCGTACAACTCCTACACATTAAATCATTCATAATAAAATAGGAGGAGTTTTGCCATGCTTAATATAACCGTCGGTGTTAAGTCACCACAGGGGCGCGAACTTGTCGCGCCTTTTTCTTTGTCTATAAATACAAAGGATAAGATTGCTGTAATTGGGGAAGAGGGGAACGGAAAAAGCCTGTTCTTTAAATCGCTAATACATGATTCAAGTTTAAATGATCTCGTTGTAGATCTCACATTGAGTCACACGAAAACAGTTTTTGGATATCTCTCACAAGATATTTCTAAGGAGTCACTCAATATCAGTGCGCTCGATTTCATGATCGAAGAGGATTGGGATCGCTATCAGTACCTCAATGAGAACCTTGAACGCATACTGCCACACTTAACGGATGCTGATTTAGACAGACCAGTTTCGTCGTTTAGTGGTGGAGAACGGGTTAAACTACAGATAATTCGCTTGATGATGCAACGTGTTGATTGTTACGTGCTTGATGAACCAACAAACGACTTGGACTTGCCAACAATTATATGGTTTGAAGACTGGTTACTTGCGCTTGATAAACCTGTGTTATTTATCTCGCATGACGTTCGTTTGATTTCGAATGTTGCCAATCGCATTGTCCATTTTGAACAAACACATCGCAAAACACGATCGCGTATTACAGTCTTTGAAGGCGACTATGCAACCTACGTAGCAACTCGCAATTCGCATATTAATCAGCACAACCAAAATGTTGACAATCTTGCGAATCAGAAGGCAAAACAGATGGATCGATGGCGCCAACTCTACAGCAAAGTAGAGCACAAATTGTCCACAAATACCCGTCAGAATCCAGCGAAAGGTCGTCTTCTTAAGAAGAAAATGAAAGCTGTAAAGTCAATGGAAAAGCGATTTGATCGCGAGGTTATTGATGATAAAATTGATGTTGAGGACGCGATTTCATTACGTTTTGAACCCAATAAAGGGGTACATCGCAAACGTGTAAAAACGATCGATGTAGACAGCTTGGATATTGCAGGAAAGCATTTGGGAGATAATTATTTCCTTGATATCTACAGTACGGATAAAGTCGCAATTATTGGTAGAAATGGTATTGGAAAGAGTACCCTCATCAATCGCGTATTTGCTGAACATGGTGCCATTATGTACCAGGATTACAGACGCAATCTAGATTATGATGCGAACCCAATTGATAATTGTGTACGCACTGGAGATCGCGAGGAACGAGGCCTGATAACCAATCACTTGGGAAGTCTTAAGTTTACAGAGACAGAAATGAATACGCCCATGCGTTACCTTTCAGGAGGGCAGAAAGCGAAAATATCACTTTTAAAACTTGTGTTACTCAAACCCGATGTTATCGTTTTGGATGAGCCATCACGAAATCTGAGCCCGTTGTCAGTAAGTGAAATTTACACCATGCTTCAGAATTATCAAGGTGCGATTGTTTGTATTACCCATGACCGTTCGCTTATTGATGCAGTTTTTAATCAAGTTCTAGAGTTTACAGAAGAAGGATTTAAAAAAATGCCAGTCGATTGACTGGCATTACTTTGTGGCTTCAAGTGTAATAATGTTGCCATTAGCATGGTGTTTAAACTGATAATTGGTTGAAATGATAACATCCTGAAAGCCAATGGTTTGAAGCAGTAAGGTCATTTCTTGAATTCCATACCAAACAATTGGGAAATTCTGTAACTCGGTGTCAATGAGTTCACCATCTTTCCACTTTTCGTATTTGATAAGTGAATGTGTAGTTTGCGTATGCCAATCCATGGACAGTGACTTCATCTCCCAAACGATCCCGCAATTTTCGGTGATGTTTACAAATGATGTGTGTGATGAACCGACAATAAAATCATCGGGAAGCAGGATATCGAAGATAAAGCGACCACCAGTATTCAGATGCGTGTAAATGTTTTTAACCATCGCAACCATGCTCTCATATTGAGTGATGAGACAGAAGGTCCCCGATGGCATAATGATGGCATCGTAGGAATGTTCGAGTGCCATTGTCATGGCATTATCATGGAAAATTACGGTATCAAGATTGAACTGATCGAGATTGCGTTTGTTTGATTGAATCATATTCCACGATGTATCAACACCATGGACTTTATATCCTTGTTGAAGTAAGGGTATCATGACGCGTCCTGTTCCGCTTCCAATTTCAAGAATACTTCCCGTAACATTTTTGAGTCGCTTTGCATAAAATTCAATGTCACCATCAATCGAATAACCGATTGGTTTTGTAATTTCATAAACCGCAGTACTTAAGGGACCATAATCTTTAAACATAAGAATCACCAGCCTTTCTTACATCATACGAACTCTCGATACTTAAGTCAATGAACTCGAGGTTAAACCTTGAAGATGATTGGATTGTTGTTGTACTAATGCAATCATTGTATTTAAAAGATCGTCTGGCTGAATGGCAATGATGGATGTATGAAATTTTAAAAAATATTCCGACATAAATTCGAGTTCATCGGGGTGGTAGTATCCGTTAATGTGCGCAGTATTGCCACATTCAGTGAGTGTCATATTTGGAAAAGCGTCTCGTTTATAGCGGTCAATAGCATCTGATTTAATGGAGACAGAAAACGGGATGGTTCGCTGAAATTGTTGATGCAGTGGTATGGAATTGGATGCAAAATCGTAGGTAAAATCATGGGCAAATTCGACAGGATTTATAATTTTATCGACGCGAAATGTTTTGATGTAATTCATGTCAATGTCAAAGGCTTGCAGGTACCAAAAGCCTTTTGTTGAACTCATGGTCAATGGATGAACATTACGCAGTGAATCTTTATATGTAAAGGAACAGTTTGAATTGTGTAAAATATGGTTGATGAGGAAATCGAGATGAGGTGTGTCTGCTTGCATTGTATCCATCGAAAAGGAGAACCGCGCTTCTAATTTCGAAATCGTATGCAATTCGCTTGCGGATAATCGTTGTCGATATTTGTTGGTGATGCTTTGGTACTCTGTGTTAAAAGGGAGCGGTTTAAATCCTTTTAGTGATTGAATTGCAAAGAAAATCGCAATAATTTCTGAGGATGAAAAGTAAACAGGTGGTGTGATATTGCTGTTTACAACTGTGTAGCCGCCGTGCTTTCCAGGATGAGAAACAAGTGCCGCTCCAAGTTCTTCAAGTTTTGTAATATCCCGTAAAGCGGTGCTCTTGGATATATTAAATGTCACCATTAAATCATTGAGTTGGAAATGTTTTTTATCTTTGAGGTAATACAGCATATCGTGAATTCGGTTTGTTTTACTCATAAATATCTCCTTTTACTCTAATGGTATCATACTATGACACCATTAAGTGATACCCTATTTATGAAGGGAGGTTTATTATGAAAGAATTATTCTTATGTTCATCATTTAAAGACGTTGACGCGTTATTTATACAGCACGTTCACAATCGGCACCGGGGTCAACGCGTTGCTTTTATTGCGACAGCAGCGGAGGTTGAGTCGTATCGGGGGTATGTATCGGCAGCACGAAGTGTGTTTGAGGTACTTGGAATTGAGATTGTGATGATTGATGTTCACAAACAAACCTATGAGGACATCGATTCTCATTTTTCCGTTTGTGATTACATTTACGTCTCGGGAGGAAATACTTTTTATCTTCTTCAAGAATTACGAAAGCATAACATTGATACATTAATTCGGACGTATGTGAATGCAGGTAAGGTATATCTTGGAGAATCTGCCGGTTCAATTATCATGGGGAGTGATATTTCCTATGTTAGGGGAATGGATGATCCTGAGAAAGCTGCAGAACTCAAAAGCACAAAAGGGATTGGGATGGTTGGATTTCATATTCTTCCTCACGATGGGTGTTCTCCTTTTGTGAAAGCGACGGCTGCGATTAGATGTAATTTTAAGGGCGATGGTTTGTTGCCGATTTCAAATTCTGAAGCGGTTTTTGTATGCGATGAATTCGTGAGCGTGTTAGCCATCAAATCATAAGCTATGTTATAATAATAGCAGTGAGGTGGGCTTATGTGGGAACTCTTGAAGATTGAACCAACTACAGATTTAGAAACAATACGTTTGGCATACTTTTCGTGTGTTCAAGAGGAAGGGGAATCAGAAGCATTAAATGGCGCATACAATGATGCATTGAATGCAGCAATTACTGCACAAGAATCAGTCCCTGTACCTAGCGAAACATTAAAAACCCTGGATGTGAGTGAAAGTGATGCGTGGCAAGCGTGGTTTGCGTCAATCGAAGACTATCCACTTAAAAGTGATGCGTTGATGGTTGCAATTCATCGAGAGTTGGCGCGTGTACCGGTAGAGAGAATTTCGGTGGATACGATGACTGGAGTTGTGATACCTGGCATTATAAAACTTCAAAAATTTTCTCCAGAAACACAAACGTTGTTTACCGATACAGTTCATCGCTATGAATCCATAGCCTCGTTTCGTGCGCGCAATCGATCTGCTTGGGACAGTTTACGCGGTGACAAACGTTCTGTGAAAATGGAGCGACGACGCAAGTTCCGTGTATTTCTAACATATTTCAATAAATTTGTGTACATCATGGGTTGGATTTTTATTGTGATTTTACTGTTTATGTTGCTTAATCGGGGTCGAGGAGAGGCGCGCCCACATCGCCCAAGCAACTCTAATTGGCTTTTCCAAGAATCGCGAAGTTTACTATAAGCACGTTCATTGACTTTTACGTTGTTTGTCATATAATAGTCACGTACAATTAAATATGTATACAAGGGGTGCTCGCGTTTGTGGGCTGAGACGAAACCGATGGTTTTAAACCCTTAAACAGCATTTTGCTGTTTAGCACTTGATCCAGATAATACTGGCGTAGGGATGTATTAATTCGCAATTTTTGTGAGTCTTTTAACACCTCTTTTCGCTTGGAAAGAGGTTTTTTATATTTAGAGGAGGAAATTTATGAACGCAAGTATAGCATTACAAATATTACCGCATGCCGATACGAATGCAGAAACAGTTCGTATTGTTGATGAAGTGATTGATTATATTAAAAGTACCGGGTTGCATTACGCCGTGGGCGCTTTTGAAACCTCGGTTGAAGGGGACTTTGATACGCTGATGGAGATTATTAAAAAAGCACAGTTGATTGCGATCAATGCCGGGAGCACAAAGGTCTCATCCTACGTAAAAATTGCGTATGCCCCCGAAGGAAATCTTCTAACAATCGATGAAAAAATTAAAAAACACCAACAATAGGTACGTATTCCTTTTGTCAATTGGTAGTGTATTGGTTGTGTGGCAATTGTTGGTTTCGTTTGCAGTTGTCCCACGCTTTATGTTACCGTCACCATTTGATGTTGTTGCGGCATTAATTGGTGAATTCCCTATCTTAGTATTGCATGCACGAACAACATTGTTCGAAGCATTTGTTGGTCTTTTGTTTGGCGTTATAATCGGATATGGTCTCGCGATTGTCATGGATCTTTGGGATCCAGTGTATCGTTTTCTATACCCTTTGATTGTTGTCACTCAGACAATTCCGACAGTTGCCACAGCACCCTTATTGGTACTGTGGTTGGGTTATGGTGTCTTACCTAAAATTACACTAATTGTACTAACGTCTTTTTTTCCAATTGCAATCGGATGTTTGGGAGGTCTTCGCAGTGTTGATAAAGACCAATTGAATTTACTGAAAGCAATGGGTGCTTCACGTTGGCAACAGTTTCGCTTTGCGAAATTTCCGCAATCACTGACATCCTTCTTTGCAAGTTTGAAAATCTCAGTATCGTATGCCATTGTTGGAGCTGTTATTGCCGAATGGTTGGGAGGAAATGATGGTCTTGGGGTTTATATGACGCGTGTTCGAAAGGTATTTGCCTTTGATAAGATGTTCGCGGTCATTGTGGTTATTTCTGTGTTAAGTCTGTTAATGATGGCGCTTGTCAATTTCATTGAGAAACGTGCACAACCATGGAAAGAAAAAGAGTAGAGGGAGATTTGAATGAAGAAGATGAGTTTTATAATACTGACAATGCTATTACTGGTAGGTTGCAGTACGTCTAAAGGGGCTGATTCTGTGAGACTCGTGTTGGATTGGGCACCCAATACCAACCACACCGGATTGTATGTGGCCTTAGACCAAGGTTATTTTGACGATATTGGAATTGACTTTGAAATTGTACAACCACCAGAAGATGGTGCCCCAGGATTGGTTGCATCGGGTGGTGCACAATTTGGTATTGGATTCCAAGATTCGCTTGCGCCCTTATTTGCCAAAGAATCCCCACTGCCGATTACCGCAGTTGCTGGAATCGTGCAACACAATACATCGGGATTGGTTTCCTTAAAAGAAAAAGGTATTGATCGTCCAAGCAAACTTGCCAATCATCGCTATGCTACATGGGATTCTCCTGTTGAAAAAGCAATGATCGAATACATTGTTTCTAAAGATGGTGGTGACTTTAATGCAGTCACATTAATTCCAAGTACCGTGGCCGATGCCGTCAGTGCATTGCAAACCAATATCGACGCAATTTGGATTTTCCGAGCGTGGGATGGTATCGCATTGGATGAGGCAGGTTTGGAGACGAATTATCTCAATTTTGCCGACTACGCACCTGAATTTGACTATTACAGTCCTGTGATTATTGCTAATAATGACTATCTTGAAGCGAATCCGGAACAAGCAAAAAAAGTTATGTCCGCAATCAAAAAAGGGTATGAGTTTGCGAGTGAAAACCCAATTGAAGCAGGTGATATATTGATTAAACATGTTCCTGAACTTCGTGGAAAAGAATCGTTTATCCATGCTAGCCAACAATGGCTCGCACCACAATATCAAGCAGATGCACAACAATGGGGATTGATTGATGAAGCGCGTTGGAATCGATTCTACACATGGCTTGCACAACAAAACCTGATTGATCGACCCATCGCTGAAGGCTTTGGATTTACCAATCAGTTTATCACTGAATAATGAGTGTTCTTAAAGTAAGGAATGTTTCCGTAAGTTTCGGTGATAACCCCGTTCTTAACGATGTTTCGATTGCGATAGAACACGGAGAAATTGTAAGTATTCTGGGCAGCAGTGGAGTTGGGAAGACAACACTGTTCAACGTTATTTCAGGTCTGTTGCTCCCCACAAATGGCAGTGTATATTTGGATGGGACTGATATTACCAATCAACCTGGAAATATCAGTTACATGCTCCAAAAAGACTTGTTGTTTGCATACCGTACCGTTTTGGATAATGCGACGCTTCCATTGTTAATTAGAGGTTGGGATGAGAAAAAAGCACGTCAGCACGTTCTTGGTTATCTTCCCCAATTTGGACTTGAGGATACTGCTCAAAAATATCCCCACCAACTCTCGGGTGGGATGCGTCAACGTGTTGCGTTTTTGCGAACCTTTCTCATGGGGAAAGATGTTGCCCTTTTGGATGAACCATTCAGTGCATTGGATACACTCACAAAAAGTGACATGCACGCATGGTACTTGAAAATGATGGCATCACTCGACCTCACAACATTGTTTATTACCCATGATATTGATGAGGCCATATTTTTATCGGATCGTATTCTTATTATGACTGGAAAACCCGGTGAGATAAGCCATGAAATCGTGGTCAATGTGCCAAGACCACGTATACAATCCTTCTTAATCAGTGAGGATTTCATGCGAATTAAGAAAGAAATCTTCGCAATCTTAAAAAAATAACTCCCGATCACTCGGGAGTTTTGTTGTTTACTCGGAACCGTATTGCACGGAATTATTAACCATGATAAATAAGATTTCTGCATCAACACTTGAACCATTCCATAAGAAGATAAGTTTGCTAATGTTAGGACGTCCACGTCCAACACCTTCTTTAATAATAACTGCGACCTTGTTGGGTCCTTCCTGTTTGACAATCCAATTACCTGTATTGGATGCATCGAAACCGTATGCTGCGAAAGTTTGAATAATGTAATCGTCTTGTGAGAGACTTACTTCTTCGACAGGTGTTTCCACAGGTTGTTCAACCGGTTGTTCTACTGGTTTTTCTACAACGACAGGTTTCTCTTCCGTGACAGGTGTTTGTGCAACATCTGCTGTCTCGTTTTGTTTGTTTTCGTCAGTTTTGGGTTCATCTTTTGCACCACAAGCGGTTAATGCAAGCATCAACACAACTGACAGTACTATGCGTTTCTTCATAGTAGCCCTCCTTCCAAAATGTGTAGCCCTGGACATAGGTAAACTATGATTCGACCGGATATACCATATCACATTAAAATAAAAAGAGTTCAAAATGGCTTAAGATGTTCTAAAAATGTCATGACTTTATCAATTATGATATGATGAGACAAAAGGGAGTTTTAAAAATGACAAAAAGATGTACTTGGGCTGAGCATAGCGAGAATGAAATTGCATATCACGACTCTGAATGGGGCGTCCCCAATCATGATGATCGTTACCTGTTTGAAATGTTGATGTTGGAAGGACAACAGTCCGGTTTGAGTTGGTCGACAATCCTCAACAAACGCGAAACAATGCGCGCCGCATATGCGAATTTTGATCCGTATTTGCTCGCGGAATACGACGCTGAAAAGGTCGAAACATTACTTTTGAATCCTGGGATCATTCGTCACCGTTTGAAGATTGAGGCCATTATCAATAATGCCAAAGCGTATGTGAATATGATTCAAGATCATGAAAGCTTGGATGTGTTTCTCTGGCGTTATGTTGATGATGCGCCGATTGTGAATCATTATGCTTCGATGTCCGATGTTCCCGCGTCTTCAGAATTATCGACGCAAATCAGCAAAGATCTTAAGAAACTTGGTTTTAAGTTTGTTGGTCCCACAACGGTCTACGCATTTATGCAAGCCGTAGGCATGGTTGATGACCATATGGATGATTGTTTTAAGAAGACGAAATAGCACGCTCAGTAGAGTGTGTTATTTTTTTAAAACCATAAATTGATTTTCTTGGTAATTTCATACGATTCCACACCGCTTTGATGTTGTTTGCAAAGGGATTTTGATACAATGATAGTACAAGGGGCTAACGCCTCAAAATAGGAGGTAGTATGGATTTAAGAAAAAAAGTAGAAGACGTATTTGCAGATTATCAAAAAGATCTCGGTCGTCTGGTTTCTATTGGAAGTGTGCTTACCGATGATGGTGTAAAACCATTTGGTAAAAACGTCCAACTTGCTTTAGAAGAAGTGCTTAAGATTTCTAAAGAACTAGGTTTCACAACCTACATCGATCCCGATGGATACTATGGCTATGCAGAAATTGGTACCGGTGGGGAAATGTTTGGTGTGTTGGGTCACATGGACGTTGTGCCTCCTGGAAGCTTGGATTCATGGGAAACCAATCCCTTTGAATTGGTAGAGAAAGATGGCTTCTTAATTGGTCGTGGTTCATCGGATGATAAAGGACCAACACTCGCAGCAATGTATGCATTGAAAATTCTGCTTGATGAAGGTAAAAAGCTCAATCAAAGAGTGCGTTTCATTTTTGGTACGGATGAAGAGTCGTTGTGGCGTTGCATGAAAGCGTATGTTGCGAAAGAAGAACTCCCAACAAAAGGTTTCACTCCTGACTCAGGATTCCCACTAATTTATGCCGAAAAAGGTCTTATTGAATATACTTTAACATCGCATGAAATGAGTGATGTACGCCTTGAAGGTGGTGGTGCGTTGAACGCTGTACCGGCTCAAGCAACGACAGATTTTGATGAAGCAGTTGCGAAAGCATTGGATGAACTTGGTTATGAGTATACAGTGAATGGCAAGGACCTAACGGTCATTGGCTTGGCAATTCATGCTAAGGATTCCGATCGCGGTAAAAATGCGATTGTCTATCTCGCTGAAGCATTGCACAAAGCAGGGAAAACAAATGACATGATTCGATTCATTGTAGAAAAGATGAGCAACCCCAATGGGACGCTAATTTACGGTGAAGTTTCTGATGAGGTATCGGGAAAACTCATGTTTAATGTTGGGAAAGCTGAATTCCGTGAAAATATGCAAGAAATTGGAATTGATATTCGCTTCCCCGTAACATTCCCAGTTGAAACAGTGGAAGAGAAACTAAAAGCTGAAGCTCACAAATATGAAGTTGTTGTGGAGCGTTTTGATTACTTAAAATCAATTTATATGGAAAAGGATTCTCCGTATATTAAACAATTAATGAAAGCATATCAAGATGTAACAGGCGACCTTGAATCACAACCAATTACCAGTGGGGGTGCAACCTATGCACGCGCAATGGATAATGTTGTTGCCTTTGGAGCGTTGTTACCTACAGGACTTAAGACAGAACACCAACCCAACGAACGTATTAGCATTGCGGATATGAAGGTTGCAATGACTGTCTATGCTGAGGCCTTCTTGAATATTGTGGTAGGATAAAACCTATGACGAAGCGAAAATTTAAGATGCCAAGTTCGTACACAATTGTCTTTATGGCTCTTGTGATTACGGCGGCTTTGAGTTACTTTATTCCGCAATCAGTCTTTGATAAAGGCACCGGAGAAATTGTATTTGATGCAGTTTTTGGAAGTAATGGTGAGGTCCTTCGTGGACAGGGGATGCAACCGTTTGGTTTATGGGATGTGTTGATGGCTCCAATTCAAGGTTTTCAGTCTTCGAGTGATGTAGCAATTGGTATCCTATCAGCGGGAGGGTTCTTAGCGATTTTAAATCATATTGGAGCCCTTGAAGCTGGAATTGGAAGTCTGCTAAATAAATTCAAAGGGAATGTTCTTATTGCGGTCATGATGTTTGTATTTGCAGTTCTTGGAACATCTTTTGGGTTCTGGGAAGAAATCACTGCATTTGCTGTCGTTATAATTCCCATGTTTGTCATGGCTGGTTATGATGTCATGACAGGATTGGGCGTTATCTTTGTTGGTGCTACAATTGGTAATATGTCGAGTTTGGTGAATCCGTTCTCAACCGGTGCTGCAGTAGCGGCTATTGGGAACCCGGATTTATCGATTGGATCGGGAATTGTTCTTCGTTCCATTATCTTCTTGGCACTTTACGTTGTCGGAACATTCTTGGTCGTTCAATATGCTTCAAAAGTTAAGAAAGATCCAAGCAAATCGGTCATAGCAGGTGATAAAGAGATTAAAACCTTAACAGATGCTGGTGAAACATTACCAGAATTTACCACGAAACGAAAATGGTCGGCGCTTGTACTGATTGGTGTAGTCATTGTTATTATTCTTGGATATCTACCGTGGGCAGATTTGCTGGGCCAAGGTGTCGCAGATATTGTGAACTCACCGTTTACAATGCTTGCTAAAGTTCCTGTATTGGGGAATCTTCTTGGTGCAGCGCATGTTACACCATTAGGAGAATGGGGATTCAATGAGTTTGCATTCCTCTTCGTCATTGGTGCATTTATTCTGAAAATTATCAATCGCATTCCAGAAATGGAATTCATCAATACCTTTATTGCAGGTATGAAAGATCTCTTTGGCGTCGTCGTTGTCTTGGCGATTGCACGTGGGATAGCAATTATTATGGGGAGCTCGACAGAGGGAATGTCAATAACATTTATTTATTGGATTTCCAATGCGCTTTCGAGTGTACCGTTGTGGGTATTTGGAATCTTCGCAATTGCCGCTTATGTATTGATTGGTATTTTTCTCCAATCAACCAGTGGTGTTGCAGGAATCTCAATGCCAATCTTGGGAGCTGTAGCAGCTGCACTCTTTACTGCAAGTTCGATAGGAACTGAAGGCGGACAAATTCTGTTGATATCGGCCTTTGCTGCAGGTGTTAATTTTATGTCGGGAATTTATCCAAGTGCGACCCTGATGGGAACTCTGGAATTAGTGAACGTTCCTTATGATAAATACTTGAAATTTGCTTTGAAAATACTATTGGCTTTACTATTTGTTTCAGCAATAATTATAGCAATAGCACCATATATTGGAATTGTAAGATAGGAGAATTATGACGTTAACATTTAAGAAGTTTACACAAGAAGACATTCCGTTTTACTATGGGTGGCGCAATGATCCTGAAGTGGCACAATACGACCAAGCAGGGTTCTTACGTCCGATGTCATTCGAAGAAGTTGATGTTTGGAGTCAGCGTATGGTAGAAGGGTTAACCTTTACCATTTGCGCAGATGGTAACCCAATCGGAACATGCGCATTCATGAATTTGGATGAGCGCAACCGTCATGCTGAATTGGCAATCGTAATTGGCGATAAGAACTACTGGGGACAGGGACTCGGAACAGAAGTCATGAAGCAACTTTTAGACTGGGGATTTGAAGGGTTGAATCTCAACCGTCTTTACTTACACGTATTCTCGTTTAACACGCGTGCCAAAGCACTCTATGAAAAAATGGGCTTTACATTGGAAGGTGTGAAGCGCGAAATGTTGTATCGTGATGGAAAATATCAAGATGTTGATTACTACGGATTACTTCGTAGTGAATGGAAAAAATAGGTCGCTTCGGCGACCTATTCTAATATTTGTACTGATATTTCAACAATAAATTCATCGACTGTTTTAACGGTTATTTCATTAATGAGTAAGTTTTCATAAAAGTAATCACCAAGTTTCAATTGGTGATTTTTTGCATAATCAACCATGGCTTCGTATCCTTTATATATAGAATCGAAATCTCCATGGTGCAAGTAGGTCAAATATTTCCCTTTGGGACGCGTAATTGTGTTTGTTGCATCCATCTCTCCCAATACTGTTGCATAGTGGAAGGAATGATTTCGTGGGTTACCTGCAAAAACATCGTCGCGGTGAATCATTGTACCGATATAATTTACGAAGGTGATGCCATTATCAACACTGAACGCTGTTAATTCGGAAAGATAGTCTTTGGGGTTGCGTGTGGGTGATTCTTGGCTAATGATCAGAAGCTCTTGATGCGTCTCTTTGATTTGGCAGATGTCGAGTGGTGATTGTTGTGCAATCTTAATATTATCGAGTGTATGTGTGATAAAATTTTGACTTAACATTAATTTTTGAATGTTCTCTTCAATCATATCCAATCGTTGTGTTAAAATGGACGTAAGATGGTCGGGGGAACGATTATCGAGGTAATCTTTGATTTCAGCGAGGGGCATGCCCATGTCGCGTAGGAAAGTAATAACAATAAATGCATAGTATTGATGGTAAGCATAATAGCGATACCCGTTGTCTTCGACAAACTCGGGTTTGAAGAGATCAATCTCATCATAGTAAAAAAGCACATGTTTGGGGACATTGGCTAGTTTTGCGAATTGACCTGTTGTGATTTTATCATTTTTTATGTTCATTTTGCGTATACTCCTTGACTATAAGGTTACTTTATACTTTATTATAAATCAGTTGTGAAAATAAGTATAGGAGGTAGATTATGAAACTAATACTTAAATACATGAAAAAGTATAAGTTACTCTTTATTCTTAATCTCGTCGCGATTTTAGGGTTTGCAGTTACAGAACTGGGAATTCCAACAATCATGGGACGAATGATTGATGAAGGTATCGGAACAGGGAACTTGGATTTTATTAAATCTCAAGGGTTTATTCTGTTAGCTGTTGCATTTGTCGGTGGATTGGGTAACATCTTACTAAACTATACATCCAGCAGGATTGCAACACGCATTACTCGTGATATTCGTGCCGACTTATTTAGAAAGTCACAAGAACTATCACATTCGGAATATAATGAATTTGGTGTTTCATCATTGATTACACGTGTATCCAATGATGTTTATCAATTACAATTATTTGTACAAATGTTACTACGAATGGGATTAAACAGCCCGATTATGATTTTTGCATCCGCATGGATGATCTTTAATACCAACCAATCGCTTGCGATGGTTGTTGCCGGAAGTATTCCTTTTATACTTGCTGTTGTTATTTTTGTTGGTATTGTCTCAGGACCAATCAGCCGCAAACAACAACGTCTTATGGATACTTTGAACCGAATTACCCGGGAAAATATTACCGGAGTTCGGGTTATTCGTGCTTTCCGTAAGGACAAACATGAAACTGCCCGATTTGAAAAAGAGAACCACGATTACGCGGATACATCGAAACGTTTATTCGTCATGATGACACGTGTAGAACCAATCTTCTTCTTTATTTTAAATGTTGCGGTTCTATTTATTATGTTCTTTGCTGCACGCATGATTGATTTGGGTACACTTGAAGTAGGGAACCTCGTAGCATTCTTGGAATACCAATTCCATGCATTGTTCTCATTGCTCATGTTCTCTGTCGTATTTGTCATGTATCCACGTGCTGCGGTTAGTGCACGTCGTATCCGTGAAGTTCTTGAGAAAGAGCCACTGATTCAAAACCCAGCGAATGGTGTTCATGAAGGCAACACACAAACTGAAATCACATTTGAAAATGTTGACTTTGCATATCCAGATGGTGAGGCGAATGTGTTATCGGATATCTCATTTACAGCCCGTCAAGGTGAAACCGTTGCCTTTATTGGTTCAACGGGAAGTGGAAAATCAACACTGATTAATTTAATTGTTCGTTTCTATGATGTAACCAAGGGTCGAGTTCTTGTTGATGGGGTCGATGTTCGCGATTATGATTTATACGCATTGCGTGACAAAGTTGGATTCATCCCGCAAAAAGCATTGTTATTTAGTGGAAGTATTTCTGAAAACATCCGCTATGGTAAACAATTTGCGGATGACCAAGAAATCATTGAAAGTGCAGAACTTGCCGCAGCGCGTGATTTTATTGAAAAGAAACCGGATCAATACCAAGAGTGGTTAAGTGAAGGTGGATCGAATGTTTCAGGTGGTCAAAAACAACGCCTAAGTATTGCTCGTGCATTGGTACGAAAACCAGACATCTATATTTTTGATGATAGTTTCTCAGCACTTGACTATAAGACAGATGCAATGATTCGCAAGAACCTAAAATCTGAAGTCAAGAATTCCATTATGTTAGTCGTAGCACAACGCATCAGTTCAATTGTTGATGCGGATCAAATTGTGGTTATGAATGAAGGACATATTGTGGGTAAGGGAACACACTTAGAACTTATGAAAACATGTCCGATTTATGTCCAAATTGCAGAGTCGCAATTAAGTGAAAAGGAGATGGCAAAATATGAGCAGCTTGCGTAAAATGTGGCAATTTTTAAAGCCATACCGATTCAAACTAGGAATTGCAATCTTCTGTATATTTATTGCTGCAGTTTTAACTGCTGCTGCACCAGCAATTGAAGGGATGGGGACATCACAGCTAGCGAGTGACGTTGAAGCAATTCGCAATGGCGTGGAAGGTGCTCACATTCAATATGATATTATTTGGAATATTATTGTAGTTCTCTTTATTATTTATGTTGTCAATGGGTTATCCCGTATGGCAATGCAGTATCTAATCTCAGATGCAATTCAAGCAGCAGTATATGACTTGCGAATGGCTGTCAAAGAAAAAATGACACGTCTTCCAATTCGCTACTTTGATGAGCACTCGGCAGGAGATTTGATGAGCCGTATGTCGACGGATATTGAAGCACTTTCCGGTGCATTGCAACAATCATTCTCACAAATTGTAATGTCAATTCTGGGAATTATCTTTGCTGTTATTATGATGTTTGTTATTGATTGGCAGATGGCGTTGGTTGGGGTTACGATTATCCCATTATCCTACGTACTATCGAAATACATCATCAATCACTCGCAAAAACTCTTTACGATTCAACAACAGTCTCTGGGAGATCTCAATTCAGTTGTTCAAGAAAAATTTACAGGTTTCAATGAAATTAAATTGTATAACTATCAGGAAAATGCAATTGCAGATTTCCAAGAAGCAAACAACAAACTTTGCGAAAATGGATTTAAAGCAAACTTTATTTCTGGATTAATGAGTCCAAGTGTTTCCTTGTTAACATATATCGTGATCGCGATTGCTGTCTTTATGGGAGCCGTAAAGGTTGCTGAAGGTGCAATCGTGGTTGGTGCCTTACAAGCGTTTGTACGCTATATCTGGCAAGTTAATCAGCCACTCGCACAAATCACCCAACTTGCGCCAACAATTCAATCTTCAATTGCGGCGATGGATCGTGTCTTTGAATATCTTGATGAAAAAGATGATATCTATGACATTGAGAATCCAGTCGTCATTGAAAATTATGAAGGTGCAGTAAGTTTTGATCATGTACACTTTGGATACGGAGAAAGGCCCGTTATTCAAGATGTGAGTGTTGAAATTAAACCTGGTGAAATGGTTGCGATTGTCGGTCCAACAGGCGCAGGTAAGACGACAATCATAAACTTGCTCATGCGTTTCTATGATGTAAACTCAGGGGCCATCCGCATTGACGGCGTCGATATTCGTGACATGCGTCGTGATGATCTTCGTTCGTTGTTTGGTATGGTATTGCAGGATACATGGCTCTTTAGTGGCAAGATTAAAGACAATATTGCTTATGGTAAACCCAATGCCAGTGATGAAGAAATCATTGATGCTGCAAAGCGTACCAATGTCCATCACTTTATTACAACTTTACCCAATGGTTATGACATGGAACTGAATGAAGAATCATCCAACATTTCCAATGGAGAAAAGCAATTGATTACCATTGCACGTGCACTGTTAAGTGATCCACGTATTCTCATTCTTGATGAAGCAACAAGTTCTGTTGATACACGACTTGATGCAATGATTCAAGAGGCAATGGCTGAGTTGATGAAAGGTCGAACAAGTTTTGTCATTGCGCACCGATTGTCAACAATTCGAAATGCAGATAAGATACTTGTTATGCGTGATGGAAATATCATCGAAACAGGAAATCATGATGAACTGATGGAACAAGGCGGCTTCTATGCTGACTTGTATAACAGCCAGTTTGCTGACAATGCTTAGATAAGTGAGACGGAACATTGGTTCCGTCTTTTTTTTTTGTTCACGCACATTATGAATTGAGTTCAGATACATGTCACACAAATCTTATATTCTAGAGTCGTGGAGGATATAACAATGAGTAAATACACGGCAACATTCAATCGAAATGAAAAGAAATATGTACTGACACCATCGCAACGGTTTGCCTTTGAGGATGCGATTCGTAATCATGTTCACGCAGATACCTATGGTGAACATACAATTTGTAATATTTATTTTGACAACAATGATTATGAGTCAATTGAAAAGTCACTCGATAAACCCTTGTACAAAGAAAAACTTCGATTGCGTAGCTACAACACGCCCAAAGCTGATAGTCCAGTCTATTTGGAAATTAAAAAGAAGTTCAGTGGTGTTGTCTACAAACGACGTATTCAATTGAGTTTGGATGAAGCCAATGCCTATTTATTTCATCAAACGCCCCCGACATATCCCTGTCAAACATTTCAAGAAATTGATTGGTTGCGATCATGGATGGATTTAAAACCCATGACCTATATTGCTTATGATCGCATTGCCTATGCAGAGTGTGGTAATGAATCCGTTCGTCTAACGCTTGATACAAACATTCGCTGGCGGCAAACATCAATCAATTTAGAGGAAGGTGAATGGGGGAATGCGGTGGATGAGGGTATCACTGTATTGGAGGTCAAGGTGGGTGACGCAATTCCTTTGTGGTTATCACGCATCCTTGACCAACTCCACATTTATCCAAATTCATATTCAAAATATGGGCGCTGTTATACGGAAATAAGAAAAAGTGAGGAGTACAACGTATGATTTTTGAAAGTATTACACAAACAACAATGACGCTTGAAGTTGTGGTCATCTGCTCTGTGGTATCACTGCTAATGGGGATGTTAATTGCATATGTCTACATGTATAAAAATGAGTATTCAAAGAGTTTCGTCGTCACGCTTGCGCTTTTGCCGGTGATGATTCAAATCGTAATTATGATGGTTAATGGTAACTTGGGAACAAGTGTCGCAGTACTTGGAACCTTTAGTTTGATTCGTTTTCGATCTGTCGCAGGAAGCGCACGGGATATTGGAAGTATCTTCTTTGCCATGGCAATCGGACTTGCGAATGGGATGGGTTTTGTATCATTCTCAGTCATGATTACTTTGCTGATTGGTGGCATGAGTGCCTTGCTTTATACCTTGCCATTTGGCGAACGTGGATTCGCTGAGAAAGATCTCAAGATTGTAATTCCAGAGTCGCTTGACTATGATGGCATTTTTGATGATATTTTCTCCCAATATACAAGTAATTCAGAACTTATGAAAGTAAAAACAACCAACATGGGAAGTCTTTTTGAATTACAATACCGTGTGCATCTCAAAAATGATGCAAATACGAAAGACTTCATTGACGCATTGCGTGTTCGCAATGGCAATCTTAGCATTGTCTGTGGACGTCCTGCAGTAGGAAGGGAGGAATTGTAAATGAAGAAAAATAAACTTATGATGCTCGTCATGGTTACCCTTGTCTTGTTAATTGCAGTGGTTTATGGTCTGATTAAAAATCGCGATGCAGAACTTGATATTTCCAATCCTGTCGTAGAATCAACACCAGAAGAGATTGAAACAACTTTAGTCGAAGGGTTACTGATTGAAACGACATTCTCAGCCGATGAGTTGAACAGCAGTTGGGATAATGAGACCGCAACATCCATTGCACTTGCAGATAGTACGGCACGTGTTGACGGGGCTGGGGCTACATTTGAAAATGGTGTCGTTACTGTTCGACAAGCGGGAACGTATGTACTCAGTGGGCAATCAAAGGATATTCAAGTTGTGGTTGATGCAAATAAAGACACCGATACAGTAAAACTTGTTTTAAATGGTGTCACAATGACCCATACTTCGAGTGCGCCAATTTATATCAAGACGGCAGATAAAACGATTGTGACTCTTGCCGAAGGAACAACAAACGTCTTGTCTGATACAGAGAATTATGTATTTGCAACAGGTGAAGATGAACCCAGTGCGCCTTTGTTTAGCAAAGATGATCTTGTGATTAATGGGACGGGTTCTTTAAGAATCGAAGCAAATTATAAAAATGGTATCCAATCAAAAGATGATCTCAAAATTGTCAGTGGAAACATAACAATTAATGCGCTAAATGATGGAATTAAAGGAAAAGACTCCGTTGCAATACGAGATGGATCGTTCAATCTTACAACAGGAGGTGATGGTATCCAATCAAGCAATGATACAGATACATCCAAAGGATGGGTATCGTTATTGTCAGGAACCTATGTTATTAATGCTGAAGGGGATGGCATACAAGCTGAGACAATTCTACAAACCGTTGCCGGAACTTACACGATCAATACCCATGAAAATACAACCGAGAACAGCAATAAAGGGTTAAAGGCTACTGCAACGCTTGCGGTGTATGGTGGAACGTATACCTTAGATACGATTGATGATGCCCTTCACTCAAATGGGGATGTCATCATCAATGATGGAAACTTTACGATACGTACCGGAGATGATGGAATGCATGCAGATGCAAACCTAACAATTCAATCGGGAACTATTTTGATACTTGAAAGCTATGAAGGGCTTGAAGGTGCCAGTGTGACCATTAATGGCGGTGACATTACGCTTACAGCAAGTGATGATGGTATTAATGCAGCAGGTGGTAATGACACCCAAGAAACCGGGGGTCCACGTGTTGATCAATTTACTGCTGGTGGGGACTTTACGATTACGATTAACGGAGGTCGTCTCGAAGTAGATGCTGGTGGTGATGGTATTGATTCCAATGGTGATTTGATTATCAATGGTGGCGAAGTGCTTGTAAATGGTCCGGTTTCTGATGGTGATGGAGCACTTGATTTTGATGGTCAAAGTACAATTTCTGGTGGAACATTACTTACCTTCGGAAGTTCAGGCATGTTGCAAATGCCAGGCGAGACATCCACACAAAATGTTCTCGCAATTGGATTCAACAATACGCAAAGCGCAGGGACAGAGTTTGTAATCAAAGACAGCAGTGGCAATGTTATTACAAATCACGTTGCCACAAAGCAATTCTCAGCTGTTGTATTTAGTTCCAAAGATCTACTTGCTGGAGAAACATATCAAATCTATGCGAACGGCACAAACATCACAGACGTGACACTTGAGAGCGTTGTTACAGCCCAGAGCGAGACGGGAGAAGCATTGTCAACAATGGGTGGTCCTGGCGGAATGGGTGCACCTGGCGGCGCAGGTGGCCCAGGAGGGCGCCGCTAAAAACATGAGACTGAGTGTCTCGTGTTTTTTGTATGGTATAATTTAAGCATGAACTACACACAACTGATTCATAAAGCAGAAGATTATATTGAGATGCATCTTGATGAACCCATTCGACTCGCACCCCTTGCGAAACATATTGGAGTGTCATCCTATCATTTTCATCGTATTTTTAAAATGCATTCACAGGAGACGTTACAGCAATACATAAGCCGCGTTAAGATGGAACGTGCTGGTATTTATCTGTATGTTCACCAATCCGTGACAATTACAGAAATGGCACAAAATTATGGTTATGCAGATGCAAGTGCCTTCAACAAGGCGTTTCGCCGTCATTTTGGCATGTCACCCACCCAATTTCGAAAGCGCAAGATATGACAATCTTCGCTCCAAGAGTGTTGATATACTGGAATTAGGAGGTGGCACAATGAAAGAGTCCACAATTGAAGTTACTGATGTTTTGATGAATGTTATTTATATTCGCTATAAAGGAAGCTATGTAGGGTTTAGAAAAGCAAGTCGCTCTATGTTTAACGAACTGTTTCGGTATGCAAGCGAAAATGGTTTGATTGAAGAAGGGGTGACAAAGGTTTTAACCCTTTATCACGATAATCCTTACATAACCAATGATGATCATCTTAGAACCAGTGTTGCAATGACGGTGCCGATGGATACAATTGTTCATGAGCATCCAACCATTGGAATGCTACAAATAGAAGGACGCTATGGTATTGGTCATTATGAGCTTACACAAAATGACTATGGCGAAGCGTGGCGCACTATCTATAATGATTGGTTGTTTAAAAGCGAGTATAAATCTCGAGATACATTTCCATTTGAACTTTATGTAGATGAACCCCCACGTAATCGTAAAGAAACAAGTAAGGTTGATATTTACATTCCGATTGAGTAAGTTAAAACAATTGGAGGCATGTTTCATGAGTGGACATCTCTTTACGAATAAGTGAAAACAACTTTAGTGGTTGAAATTTCACAATACACTTGATAAAATATCCTTTGTATTCAACTAAAGAAATGTGTCAACAAGGGATGAAGAGCGGGAACTCTGCGGGGTTCTTTTTGCTCACGTAAGGAGAAAAAATGATTAGAAAAGCAAGGAAAACAGATGCGGATGCAATCAAATTAATCGCAACATTAGCTTGGCAACAGGCTTACAGTGACTTGATACCTGCTGAAGTAAGCAATGAGTTTTTGGAAACAAACTATAATACGGAAACAATTTTGGAAAAGATAAAAAATGACGGCGTTGTTGTTGCAACTATCGATAAGTTAATCGTAGGATTTGCACACTTTCGCAATCACGAAGACCACACACATCTACAAACAATTTACGTCTTACCAACACATCAAAAACAAGGACTTGGAACCGATCTATTAAAACGTGTTGAGAAAGAATCGAAAAAAACGGGAGCATTGCTGGTTCTCGAACTTGAAAATGGTAATAAAATTGGCGACACATTCTACAAACGACGTGGCTTTGAAGAGTTTGAGTATCGTGCTGATCAATTGCATGGACACCCAGTGAAAACAAAGGTTATGAAGAAAACAGTCTAACACGACATAAGGGGATGTATGGAGCGCGTTTATCGTTTTGGAAAGCTGTGTCTCGGAGCGTTTATCTCGGGACTTGGTATTGCAATTGCAATGAACACAGGATTGGGCGCTGATCCAATTACTGTGTTCTTTGAAGGGTTATCGAAGGTTTTTGGGATTACCATTGGCATGGCAAGTATTATCACAATGCTTGGTATGACTGTTGTTGCTTTTATAATTGAGCGCAAGCAAGTGGGATTGGGAACGTTGGTTACACCGTTCTTTGTCCAAATGGGAATTGATCTCTTAATGCCGCGCTTTCCTCAAATCACGAGTTTTCCATGGAACTATGCAGTGATGTTCAGTGGCTTGGTTGTTTGTGCATTTGGAATCGCCATGGCTATATCTGCGAATATTGGACAACAGGGTACCGATGCCTTAATTTTATCGTTGAGCAATAGATTTAAATTACCTTATCATGTTGTTCGCTGGGGAACTGATGGTGCACTTCTGGTAGTTGGAATCTTACTGGGTGGAAACTTTAATGTGGCGACGGTGCTTGCAACATTGACCTTGGGAAAAACAATCTCATTTATCTACAGTCACGTGTTTAATCGCACAGAGACAATCTAACCACAAATTAGTTGTGGTTTTTTATTGTATTCTTTGACTATGGGGGTAGCATTTGTTAAAATTAGAACGTAAAGGGAGTAGAAGCCTGAAGGAATTCAGGTCACGTTTTCGTCAGTACGACTGTAAAGTCCGGAACCGTGTTTAATTCGAGACTTTATCCAGTTCAGGGCGAGGATAGAGTTTTTTTTATTACTATCCTACTTAAGAAGAAAGAGAGGTTGCCCATGAAAGATAAAAAGTTCTATACGGTGTCATTGGAGGATATTCAATCTGAACATGATATTGTAAACGGATTAAGTGAACAACAGGTTGTTGCTTCACGAGAGAAATATGGTGAGAATAAACTAATCGAAGCCAAAAGACGTTCATTGTTAATGCGTTTTATTGACCAATTTAAAGATGTAATGATTATCATCTTATTGGTTGCTGCTGTAATTAGTGGGGTTGCCGGCGAAGTTGCCGATGCAGTCATTATTATCGCAATTGTTGTTCTTAATGCAATTATTGGGGTAGTGCAAGAAGACAAGGCTGAAAAGTCACTTAAAGCACTTCAAGATATGTCGACACCGAATGCGAAAGTTATTCGCGATGGTGTAGAGAAAACAATCAACTCACACGATTTGGTTGTCGGTGATATTCTTGTCCTTGACGCAGGTGACTTAGTTGCTGCCGATGTTCGTATTGTTGAATCCAATTCACTCCAAGTTCAGGAAGCTTCATTAACTGGGGAAAGTGTTCCTGTCGAAAAACAAGCTGATATCGTCTTGGGCGATGATGCAGTTCTGGGTGATCGTCGTAATATGGCGTACTCATCCGGTACAGTAACATATGGTCGTGGACGCGGTATGGTTACTGCTGTTGGTATGGATACTGAGGTTGGTAAGATTGCAACCTTGTTGAATGATACTAAAAACGATCCAACACCACTTCAAAACCAATTGAACCAACTCGGTAAGATTCTCGGTGTTGGGGCGATTATTGCCTGTGCGGTTATCTTAATTGTTGGGGTTATGAATAAACATGATCTGCTTGAAATGTTCTTAACAGCTGTTTCATTAGCCGTAGCGGTTGTTCCTGAGAGCTTACCTGCTGTTGCTACTGTTGTCTTAGCATTGGGTGTCAATCGCTTGGTACAACGCCATGCAATCGTGCGTAATCTGCCTTCAGTTGAAACACTTGGTTCTGCTACAGTTATCTGTAGTGATAAAACTGGAACACTAACACAAAATGTCATGACGGTTGTTGAAAACTGGACCGAAGGCGATGTTAATGAGCTTTCAATGGGATTACTACTCTGTAATGACTCACGTAAGATTGATGGCAATTGGGTTGGTGATCCAACAGAAACTGCCCTCTCAGCATGGGCTGAATCAATCGGACTTGATGCTACAAGACTTCTTGCTTCACACAAACGTTTAAATGAAGTACCATTTGATTCAGGACGTAAACGTATGAGTACCATCAACGACATCAATGGTCAAATGACTGCTTTTGTAAAGGGTGGCGTTGATGAAGTATTAAGTGTTGTAACACATATGGAAGAGAATGGCGAAATTAAGCCAATCTCCGATGCATATATTGCACGTATTCAAGAAAATAATAAAGAAATGGGAAGCAAAGCCCTTCGTGTTCTCGCACTTGCTAAAAAAGTTGTTACAACAAGTGACCTTGAACCAACAGAAATTGAATCGGGTCTTGTATTCGTTGGATTAATTGGAATGATTGATCCACCGCGTCCTGAAGTTACTGAAGCAATCCGCATTAGTAAGAAAGCAGGAATCCGTGTTGTTATGATTACCGGTGACCACGCAACAACTGCTGAGGCAATTGGTCGTGAAATTGGACTTCTTGAAGAAGGACAACTTGTTATTACAGGTAAAGAACTCGACGTCATGTCGGATGATGATCTCTTTAACAAAGTACAACACATCGGTGTCTATGCTCGTGTTTCACCAGAACACAAGATGCGTATTATCTCAGCATGGAAACGTCATGGTGATATCGTTGCGATGACAGGCGATGGTGTTAATGATGCTCCTGCTCTCAAACGTGCTGACATTGGTGCAGCGATGGGTATTGTTGGTACTGAAGTTGCCAAGAGTGCTGCAGATATGGTCCTAACAGACGACAACTTCGCAACTGTTGTTGTTGCCATCGAAGAAGGCCGTCGTATTAAAGATAATATTATGAAATCAATCTCTTACTTACTTTCATGTAATGTTGGAGAGTTACTCTTACTCTTAATTGCAATTCTCTTAAATTGGGATGCGCCGCTACTTCCAATTCACTTGTTGTGGATTAACCTTGTCACTGACAGTTTGCCAGCCTTAGCGCTTGGTGTTGATGCTGCTGAAGATGACATTATGGATCGTCACCCAATGCGTGGTAATTCATTAATCTCAAAAGCAATGCTTTGGAGAATAGCTTACCAAGGAATTCTTGTGGGTGGTGCTGCACTCTTTGCATACATGCATGGTGCTGGACTCCTTTGGGAATCAGGAAATGCCGAAATGGGTCGTACGATGGCATTCATCGTGCTTGGATTTACACAATTGATTCACTCATTTAGCATCCATTCCGCAACAAAATCAGTCTTTACATCATTCTGGAAGAACAAATACCTCATTGGTGCTGTTGTAATCAATGCTGCCATGTTATTGGGTGTTCTCTTCATTCCAGCCTTGAACGATGTATTCAAACTTGGCACCTTAGATGCCCATCACTGGCAAGTGGTTGTCATCATCATGTTTGTACCATTGGTGATTGTTGAAATCATGAAACTCTTGAAACTTAACGGAAAACACTAATCCAAAATAAAATGGGTAGCCTCTTGGCTACCCATTCTTTTTATTTCCAGTAGATTATTTTTGATTCAGCAAACTCTGCGATGTAGTACAGAATGAGTCCCAAGAAGGACAAGATAATAACAGAACTTAAGATGATTTTAATATCATACATTTCACTACCGTAGGTTAGCAGATAACCAAGACCTGCTTGAGCACCCATCATTTCACCAATGACTGCTCCGGTCATCCCTTGTGTAACAGATACCTTAATACCACTTAAGATTGCTGTTAAGGAGTAAGGAAGTTCAATGTGGATAAATCGCTGCCATTTGTTGCCATTTAAGACAGTCATGAAGTCGACATAGTTTTGATCAATATTCTTGATGGTGGTGCTTTGTGCAACCATGACAGGAAAGGAAACAACCAAGATTACAAGTGCAATCTTCGATGTAAGTCCCAACCCAAACCAGAGAATAAAGAGCGGCGCCAACGAAATCTTCGGTGCAATTTGAATGATGAGAATGATTGGCATCAAGAGCCGCTCAACAACAGTTGATTTGGCAATGAGGTATCCGAGAACAATTCCAAGAAGGATACCATAGAAGGTACCAATGAGAATTTCACGTAGCGTTGTAAAAATATGATGCCAGAGATTCCCAGTTTGAAAACTTGTTATCATATGCTGCCCAAGCTCAAGGGGGCTTGGAAGAATGTAGCTTGGAATCGCCAACACTGACGAAGCTCCTTGCCATAATGCAAGAATCACAACAAGCAAGATTAAAGGTCGTAGTACTCGTTTTTTATTCATGTGGGCCTCCGTTTGGTGTAATGAGATCGTAAACATCATAAGGCTCTTTAATTAGTTTGAACTGGTAAAGGTTATTGATAAACTCTGTGTAGCGTTCAGGATTGTTGTAGCCAAATCCATATTGAGCCGTATCATCACTTTGCCAAAGACCGTTAACATAAGCATCTTCAATGATTGTTACAAACTTTTCGCGACCACTTTTGGCGTTGGGCGCATAGTTATCAATTGCAATATCAACGGCTTCTTCTAAGTTCCCATTAATAATATAAGCAAGAGATTGGTTCAAAGCAGCGGTGAACCCGTCGACAATTTCAGGATTTTCATTGAGGAAATCATCGGAGACAATCACAACATTCCCATATGTCGTGGTAAATTCATTCGATCGAAACTCACTGACAGATTCTCCGTTTGCACGCAGTTCGTATGTTCGTAACATTGAGAAACTAATTGCATCAACTTGTTCGGTTACAAGCGCATTAACAATTGCTCCGGTTCCGACAATCTTAATATTCACATCATCGATGGTTAAACCGTTTTGTTCCAATAAGATTTTTAATTGGATATAGTTTGGACTTCCATAAGATGTAATTGCGATGGTTTTACCTTTTAAGTCACGGGGATCCTTAATTCCTGAATTGTCTTTAAATATCACCGAACCCAGTCCATTTTGCAGGGTCGTATGAACAATCTTTACAGGAACACCATTGGCACGTCCCAAAATCACAGGATCAGCGTTTGGAAATCCAAACTCAACATTTCCAGACCCTACATTCTTCACAATTTCAGCAGCAGAGGCATAGTAGAAATTAACGTTGAGTCCTTGCTCTGCAAAAAAACCTTTTTCTTGGGCAAGATAAAGTGGTGCATAATAAGGAACTGCGGCGCCATCAATTTGAATGTTTACATCGATGAGCCCATTGGCATTCTTTGTGTAAGTCTGTTTTTGTGCACTGCATCCCACCAGTAAGAGGGTGATGAGTGCGCTGATAATATACTTTTTCATAAGCACCTACTTCCAGAAAATGAGTTTCTTCTCGAAGAACTCAATAATTTGATAAAGAACAACACCCAAGACAATTGTAATTACAATCCCACTGATAAGTAGCGGAGTATTGAATGTCGATGAGGCAAACGATTGAATGTATCCCAATCCAAGTTGTCCCGACATCCATTCTGCCACCGTTGCGCCAATAATTGCTTGTACAATCGCAATTTTAAGTGAAGCAAAGACATCAGGAAGAATGTAAGGAATCTCTAAATCGATGATGGTTCGCTTGTGTTCAGCTTTCACGACCGTCAATAAATCATAATACGATCGGGGAATGCTTCTTAACGCCGATTCCACACCAATTATGATTGGGAAGACAACCATTGAGAACACAACGATGATTTTGGATGTCATTCCCAAGCCGAACCAAACAATAAAGAGTGGTACTAGAGCAATTTTCGGTGCGACTTGTAAGAAAACTAAAAATGGCTTAAAAAGGTCACTGAGGAACTCTGATTTATAAAGTGCATAGGCAATTGCACATCCCGCCAAGACACCGATTATGAATCCAAGTAAGACTTCATAAAGTGTAATGCCGATATGAATCCAGATATCTCCTGATGTAAATTGATAGATGGTTTCTTGAAGTACGCTTCCTGGCGCGGGAAGCATGAAGTGAGGAACATTAAAGAATTGCACATAAAGCTGCCAAATAAGTGCAAACACGCTGAGGGAAATGATGGTATTAACCACGGGATGTTTGAGATAAGGTTGTTTAACTGTTTTCATTGAGGAGACCTCTTAATTGCTTAGTATATTCGATAAAGCGCGGATCTGTTTTTAATTCAAGCGTACGCTCGCTCGGTAAATCAATTGCTACGACTTCCTTAATTTGACCTGGGCGTGCGGACATGACGATGACTTTCGATGAGAGAAAAACAGCCTCTTCGATATCATGGGTTACAAACATAACGGTCATTTTCTCCTCGCGTGTTATTTTTGCGAGTTCAAGATTTAAGGTATCCCGTGTAATAGCGTCTAATGCACCAAAAGGTTCGTCCATCAATAGCAACTTAGGATTGTAAGAAAGGGAGCGCACAATTGAGACTCGTTGACGCATTCCGCCTGACAGTTCTTTAGGCAATGCATTCTTGAATTTACTCAATCCAGTTTTCTCAAGAAGTGCATCGACGTAGCGAAGGTGTTTTTCGTTCTCTAATTTTTTGACTTTTAAAGGAAATGTTGCATTTTGGTATACGGTCTTCCATGGAAATAAGACCGAATCTTGAAACACAAAACCTATATTCTCATCAATAGGGCCCTCTGTGTTGTAAGTAATTGTCCCATTATCATACGTTTCAAGCTTTGAGACAATGCGTAGGAGCGTTGACTTACCACACCCTGAAGGTCCAATGATGGATACAAACTCATTCTCATATACGGATAAATTAATATCCTCTAATGCGGTAACCTTTTCATTAGCTTGGCTAACAAAAGTTTTATTCAATTTCTCTACAGAAACAACTGGTTTATTCATCTTCTTCTCCTTATTAATTAACGATTATATTCTGCAAGTGTTGCAAGATATAACTTTATTTTATTCTGTGTGACATTGAGGCTGAGCCCGGTAATGTTCTCAACCCGTTTGAGGCGATAATTCAAGGTGTTAATATGAATGAACAACTTCTTACTCGTCTCAACAAGATGTTCGTTGCACTTAAAGTAGGTGTGCAATGTTTCGAATAACATCGTCCCAAATCGAATGGACTGCAATGTATCCGAGATGAAAGAATCCAAGTCTTCACCCATACCCCGATAAATTAGGTAGAAGAACTCAATATTCTCATACAATTCGATATTGCCGTTGTTTTGATTTGTGCTTGAGAAACTCAAAGCAAACGATGCTTGTTTTTGCAAGCGTGTAATCTTCGCAATGTTATCAACCTTACTAATTCCAACCGAGACATCATTTGCAAGGCGCGGATGTTGCGAAAATGTTTCCTTAAGCAATGTTGAAACATCCAATGCTTCAAGTTGCTGGCGATCCCCTATAATGACGGTTGTAAAACTATTGAGTTGTCGTACAAACAAGAACTCTGTCAGAGCCCCTGATTGAATCAAATTGTTGTATAACAATTGAATGACTTTGAAGAGTTCATTGAAGTTGGCATTGATTCGATTGTCATTGGGTGCATTGACGAAATGAATGTCAATGACACGGCAATCAAGTTCTAAGATATCAATGTCGTAGGACTTAAATGAATCAATGATAATATCATCAAATACCCCTTGTTTTAGGATGATATTGTAAGCTGCGCGTTCTCGGAAGTCATTGTATTCCTTTATGTTGTAGAGCATAGCATTGATATAGTTCATGATATCGAGGTATGTTACTTCAACAGGAATAATGAAAACGGGAAACTTCAGTTCATAGAGAACCTCAATCAGTTCTGGACTCAGAAAGAAATCAGCGGTTGTTGGTTTAATTGCCAAACATGGGATGTTTAACGTACGCATCAATTTTACAAGCGTAATCTGCGCATCAAGTTGTGCTGGAAATGTTGTTGCACTCGTTAGTAGAAATTCACCACCGGTTGCCCAAACATCGATATTTACAGACTCCATGACAGTTACCGATGTAATTGAAATACGATCTAAGTTATCCAATCCTTCGTTGATAAGCCGAATGTCAAAGCGCTTATGAATTGAGCGGTATATCTCTTTAAGACTGATCAAATCCACACCTCCTCTTGTGTGAGCGCTTACCTATACAAAATCATTATAGAGAGTGAAACGCTTACAGACAATTGTGTATTCCAACAAACATTTTAATATAATATGTGTGTTCGTACAATAGATTCACATCATTTCGTTTGATATATTGTCTCTAACGACAGAAGTTGTCGAAAGGAGAAGTTTTATGAATACAGATGTTACAGTAAACGAAAACACACGTTACCGTAAAAAAGCACTGTTTAGTTCAATGGCTGGACTTGGATTCCAAAGCATGAGCACGATGATGCTCTCGTTTGCTTTGAGTTCCATGATCATTGACTTTGGAATTAATGGTGCTGCGGGAGGATTTATCTCAACGATTACAAATATTGGGATGCTCGTTGGGGGGATCATCTTCGGTACACTTGCAGATAAATACGGTCGTATTAAGATATTCGTCATTACCATTGCGATTTTCTCGATTGCAACGGGAATGATGGCATTCGCAACAAATATTACGATGGTCTACTTCTTACGATTCTTAGTTGGAGTTGGTGGTGGTGGGGAATACGGTGTCGTAATGTCACTTGTTGCTGATGCTTTCCCAGCTGAGAAACGCGGTCGCATGAATTCCTTTGTCACCATTGCAGGACAAGTGGGAAGTATCGTAGCCGCAGTTGCTGCAGCAATTATCCTTCCTAACTTTGGATGGCAAGGACTCTTTATTTTTGGAGCAACACCTATTTTACTTGCGATCTACGTTCACTTCACAATGGATGAATCAGAATCATGGAAGCGAGAGCGTGCTCAAGCTTCTGAAACGAAAGAAAAGATTGGTATTGCTGAACTATTCAAAGAAGGACGTGCAGCAACAACAATAAAACTTACAATCATGGCAATTGCACAGGTGGCTGGATACTTTGGTCTTATGAACTGGCTGCCTTCAATCTTACAAAAGAAAGCAGATTTAAGTATTTCTGGATCTTCTCTGTGGATGATTGTTACCATTGTAGGGATGTCACTGGGGATGTTTGTCTTTGGACATGTCATGGATAAATTTGGCGCTAAAAAGGCATATGCTTCTTTCTTGATCGCATCCGCCTTGGCTGTTTACCTCTACTCATTCGCTGCGTCTTCAATAACCATTCTTTTGGGTGGTGCAGCGGTAGGGTTCTTCGCAAATGGTATGAATGCTGGATACGGTGCTATCGTAGGAAATCTATACCCAACACGTATTCGTGCTACAGCCAATAACATTATTTTCAATATCGGTCGGGCAGTTGGGGGTTTCTCATCTGTAGCGATTGGATTCTTGCTGGATAACTATTCAATTACCTATGCGATGTTATTCCTTTCAAGCTTATATTGTATTTCATTAATTACTGTACTATCATTAAAAGTAGGAAAAGAGGCATAAATTATGAGCATTCATTTAAAGGGTTTAAAATCAGGAGATTTGGGTGAAGTGACACTCATCGTTGGAGATCCTGGGCGCGTTGATCTCATTGCTTCATTATGGGATAACGTTGAGTCAGTCGTTGATACAAGCCGTGAGTTTGTACTTAAAATTGGTGAGTTCAAAGGCCGTCGCGTTTCTGTATGTTCAACAGGTATTGGTGTTGGATCGACAGAGATTGCAATTACTGAACTCCTTGAAAATGATGCAAAGATGATAATACGTTGCGGTGGATGTGGTGCTTGGCGCGATGGTATTGCTCCGGGTGATATCATTTTAAACAGTGGTATGGCCCGCTCAGAAGGCATGTTAAGTGCTTATGTCCCAATGGCGTATCCTGCTGTTGCCGATCCATTGCTACTTGCAAAAATACACAACTCCCTATTAAATACTACAAATAAGGTTCATGTCGGTATTGGTCTTACATCAGAGACCTATTACCATGGACAAGGACGTACACCATCAATTCAAACACGTTTCGCAACACCGAAATTGATTGAATATTGGGAACCACGTGGCATTTTAAACTGTGAAATGGAAACGGCAGTTCTTTACATACTCGGCTCGCTCTATAATATCCCAGTTGCAAACTGCCTTGTCGTACACGTAAGTCGCTCTAATGAAAAATGGACAAGTGATGAAGATTATCAACGACTCCATAAAGCAGCAGCTGAACGTGTCTTGGTCGCAGCACTCAATCTTTAAAGTGAAGAAGGCTAACAGCCTTCTTTTCTATACAGTGCCTGCGAAAATATGGTATTATTAGAATTAGAAAAATTGAGTGGAGTGACAGAAGATGACAAAAACAATCGTTCCAAAAGGGTATGTTTCAACCTTGGGAAACTATGAAACACAAACGGCAATCGGATTTATCAAACGATGCTTCGAAGAAGCATTAACAGGTAGTTTGAAACTTAAACGTGTTTCAGCGCCGCTGTTTGTAGCAAGAAACTCGGGATTGAATGATGATCTCAGCGGTGTTGAGCGTCCTGTACGTTTTGATATTCCCGCACTTGACGGGGATGAGGGTGAAGTCGTACATTCACTTGCGAAATGGAAACGTATGGCCTTGCATGATTATGACTTCCGTGTTGGTAATGGTCTTTATACTGATATGAACGCCATTCGCCGCGATGAAGAATTGGATAATTTACATTCGATTTATGTAGACCAATGGGACTGGGAGCGCGTGATTACCGCTGAACAGCGCACGGATACGTATCTTAAGGAAACAGTCAAAGGACTCGTCAATGCAATTGCTGAGACATCCAGCCGTTTGCATACAAAATATCCCGATGTAAACGTCACAATTGATCCAAGAGTCTCGTTTGTGACCAGTCAGGAACTGGAAGACCTGTATCCGACATTGACCGCCAAAGAGCGTGAAAATGCCTATGTCAAAGAACACCCGACAACATTCATCACCCAAATCGGAGATGTATTAAACAGTGGCGAACGACACGACGGTCGAGCACCGGATTATGATGATTGGTCCCTCAATGGCGACTTGCTCTTTTGGCATGAACCCTTGCAATGTGCGATGGAATTATCAAGTATGGGAATTCGTGTTGATCGCGATGCCATGCTACGGCAATTAGAACTTGCCAATGCAACCGACCGCCTGGAATATACCTTCCATAAAATGATCGTTGACGAGAAGCTTCCACTCACTATTGGTGGTGGTATCGGTCAATCCAGAATGTGTATGCTTCTGCTCGGGAAGGCTCACATTGGTGAGGTTCAAGTTTCTCTTTGGGATGAAGAGACTCGGAATGCCTGTGCCGGAAGTATCGAACTCTTGTAAAAACAAAGCAATTCTTATCTTTTTATGGTGAGAATTGCTTTATACAATGTAGAAAAGAGGTTACGTTATGGTTGAACTAAAAAAGATTGATGAAACCAATTACGTAGAATGTCTTAATCTTAAAGCGTCGGTCGCTGATGAAAACTTTGTTGATCCAGTCGCCTGGTCATTGGCAGAAGCTTGGGTTTTAGGAAAAGATTCATGTCCGTTTGCAATCTATGCGGATGGCATAATGGTTGGTTATGTATTTATGTTCGCACTGAAGGAGAATCCACAAATAATTAATTTCTTGATTGATGATCGGTTCCAAAACATGGGTTATGGTGCACAAGCTGCGCGACTTTGTGTTGATTTTCTTGTCAAAACGTGCGATGCTCAGCGAATTTCTTTACCGGTCGACCCTGACAATATTGTTGCACAAAAATTATGGAGCAAGGTTGGATTTAGCCTGACAAAAGATCAGGAGAGTGGATATCATTACATGCGAATGAATACAATGGAAGCCATAGCATAAAGGCACATGTCATCATGAAGTTGTTTTGAAATTACACTTAACACGATTCGCTTGACATTAACTGCTAATTTCTAATTTTCATATTGAGTTCGTCTATCAAGTATGATATTATAGGTAAGCATAAATGGACCATTAGCTCAGTTGGGAGAGCGCATCCTTGACGTGGATGAGGTCAGCGGTTCGAGCCCGTTATGGTCCACCATTGATATTGAGTATAAGAAATCACAGTAGCGACTTGGAAAAGTCGTTTTTATTTGTGATAATTTCTGACTGTTATAATTAAAATTAGATAATGTATGCTAAACTTAATGTATGAATTTATGTTTAAAGAAGTGATTAGTATTTGATACAACTACAATAGGAGGAAATTATGAATAATATTGTCAAAAGAATGGTAAAACTTGATTTACATATTCATAGTGCTGCAAGTATTGGGAAAGATGGTGATAAAGTTAAAGATAATACTATAGATAACTTGCCAGTACTCTATCAACGACTTGAAAACGAAGAAGTTGAACTTATTTCAATTACTGATCATAACAATTTTGATTTAGCAATGTTTGATCGAATACGGAGTGATATTGAACTAGAGAAAACTGGAACACTGAAAAAAATTCTGCCTGGAATTGAATTTGATGTAGAAATTGAGAACAGCAAAATACATGTTATCAGTATTTTCAATGACTTAAATTATGAAAACATAAAATGTATTCCGGAGAAACTTAAAAAATATACTTTTGACAATGAATCAAAAAAAGCATTTAAAGAAAGCACCTTCAAAAACATTCTCTCTGATTTGAATTTGGATGTAGTACTAATTGCGCATCAAAAAAGCGATGTGAGAGCAAAAATCCACAATGATAATTTATCGAATGTTGGCGAAAAACTTTTTGATAACTTTATTGCCCTCGACTATTTTGATGCTGTTGAATTCAGAAGTGGAAAAGTAGAAGGCATGTTAAGAAACTATAAAGTTGAGCATGAATTGGAGAATTTAAGATTCATAACTGGAACTGATTGTCATGTCTGGAGTGTCTATCCAGATCAAGATATGACAAGACAAAGTGAGATTAAGTTCACATATATGAAAAGTCTATGCAGCTTCAAGGGTCTTGTCATGGCACTAACTGAACCCAAAAGACTGTCTACAGCAAACCTAAGCATACATCCTCCCCACATTAAAGAGTTATCTATTGACTTGTCTGGAGAAAAAGTAATGATTAATCTTGCATCAGGTATTAACGTGATAATTGGAGATAATTCGATTGGCAAGAGTTTGATTGTTGAGAAATTATTTAATAAAGATTATCTGAGTTCTTCTAAAACACTGAAGGATGGTCATGATAAATATCTGAAATCAAAAGAAATGAGTCTTAATATTGTTGCTGGTTTGGACGAAATTCAGTATTTGTATAAGCGACAAGGCGGAATACGAGGTGATTTTCAATCAGACAAAAATCTAAAAGATATTGATTTCTTTAGTAATAAATTTATTGATTTAGATAATGCGGCAGTTTCAGGAGAAATTGATAGATACGCAGATAAAGTGATTGAAAGAATGAAGCAAAATCACAGCATTATGACAAAGAATAATTCGTTGAATTTCACAATTAACATACCATCTGATGTTGAAGAGAACTATTATTATCTTTCGATTTTAAATGATCTTAAGCAAGATGAGGCAAGTTATGAAAGTATACTAGTTAAGATTGAGACAATACTAAATAATCTATCAGATTTAAGAGAAGAAAAATTGTTCGAGAGTAATAAAGAGTTAGATCAAATAGTTGGTGAAATGAAGAAGTTGCAGCACATTTATAAAAGTAAAAAGAGAGATACTGAAACTAAAAATAGAGTTATTAATATTATCAACCTCAAATCTAGACACTTTAATAGTCATTATACGCTTCAAAAACAAGGGCAAGAAGCACAACTCACTAAATATAATGATGAAAAGATACTAGTTATCAACAAAGTTGTTGAGGCTGTAAAAATAAATAGTGAAAAGTTAATTGACCCCTTGCAAGATTTTGAAGAAATTGTATTAAGTCCGCTGATGAATGAGATAGGTGAGTATACTTTTGTCACCAAAAGAATATATGATCAAATAGATAAAGAAACTATGATCAAAATTCTTATGAGTCCTATAAAATACTGTAGTTATGAAAACTTGCTATTATCAATTAATACCGATACTTTTGAAAGTAAGTTTAAAGAAACCGAGACAAGAAAGCATAATGGAACCAATGTAGATAAATTTGAACTGTACAAAGCTATTACGAAGGACTATTATCTTAGAGAAATTTTGGCAGGAGATTTGTTGATTAATAAAAACAATCTTGAGTTGCTAACTGGAAATTCCCCAGGGAAAAATGCACTGATTTATCTAGACATACTATCGCAAGATGACCTTCATCAATTAATAGTAATTGATCAGCCAGGTGATGATGTAGCACAGAATAGGGTTGCAAGCGAACTTGTAGCGATTTTCAGATCTATGGTGGACAATAATAAACAAGTTATAATAGTAACTCATAAACCTGAGCTTGTGGTGAATTTGGATGTTGATAATGTAATAATTTTGAAGCAAACCAATAATGGAAATATAGAGATTCACAATGGAGCACTTGAGTTTGAAAATGAACAAATTAATGTATTGGCAGAGGTTGCAAATACATTAGATGGAGGGGTTGAAACGATCAGAAAGAGATGGAAAAGATATGATAAAAAAAGTGATTGAGATAAGAATCGAAGATAATAGTAGAATAGTGGTTACTAACCATTTAGGTGTTAATATAGAGATCGGCCTAGAAAAAAAGCAGATCTCTGCAAAAGACATATATGCATTACTGGATTTTGAAGAGAAAAGTGTGACTGAGCTAAGTCCTGCTGAGAGGCTCTCAGATGATAAAACATCCGGTCCAAGTAATGAGATTTATCGTTTGTTTAATTATGTCTACGATTTATTAGCAAGTGTCATTGATGAGGTTGAAAAATTCCGAATAGAACTTGGAGAACATAATTAATTAAGTAAATTTGAAAATGGAGGAATTATGAACAAGCATGATTGCAGGGTTAGATATGTTTTCTAAATTGAAGTTTGTTTTCCTAAACTTGCAATTATTAAGTAAGATTTCCCAAGTGTTTAATGGTTAAGGTATGTAATGAGGGCGGAGATTATGCAGTATATAGCCTCATTATTAAAGTGCAAAGGGGACGATAAAATGAGGTACGATGAATATCTAGACTACTTAGACGAGTGTATTGATTATTGTGATCAGAGAGCGAGCGAGATTATTGAACACAAAGAAATAAATATTAATGTCTTTGACAACGTAACTAATGATGTTAAAGAGAAGCTAAATGGGGAATTTGCTGACACAATCGGCTTCTTAAAAGTGTTTCACATTTTGACAGTAGACTATATGGCCGAAATACTGAAACAATACAGAATTGATTGTTTTTCTAATCAAATAGTTCCGAATGAAGATATGTTTTATCTACACACCAGAGCTCTAAGAACCTATTTAGAAGTAGTTATATTGATAAGTAATGGACTTTCTGATGGGGCATATGCAAGAAACAGGACTAATTATGAGATAATATCGATTATGAGAGTATTCAATAAGTACAAAGACGATGCGAGCAAAGCATTTAGAAATACTAAGATTAACAGCAACAAGTGGATTTTAGACATAGAAAAAATCAGTAAGGATTTCTCAAGTAGGATGACACAATGGAGTAGAAAGAACTCTTTGAGTAATAAAGATATTGCATTGATTTGTAGTGGCGATGGTTTTGATTACATGAAGAAGTGGGAAGAAGTCTATAGAACTTCAAACAACATCTTACATGTTAATTACGAAGGTACATATAGTTCGATTTCTTCAAAGGGTGAAATTGCTCTCAACCCAGGACACTCAAATGGCGGCATTGCTCTAGTTTCAGATCATGCAGTACAGTTAATTGCAATTGCAAATTCGATCTTCATTGATTACATGTTTTGTTTGGGGAACAAATCGCAAAGTCTCATTTCACTTATTCATGAATTTAAATATACTAATCATTTTCTTGTAAATAACTTCAGAATGAAAAATGATCAACTAGTTGTATAAGTATCAGTAACGTAAATAAGTTACTACAAGAATCCAAGCGGTAGTGGTGATAAGTACATTGTGGTTACTCGAAAAGTGCATATGTGTTATTTGAAATACCATGAAGTACAAAATCTAGATTCTAAGTTAATAATTGTTATGGCAGAAACAAAGTAAATGAACTTAACCTGAGAGTGAGGTGGCGATTTGGAACGGTTTAGATTAATGAGAAATATTGTCACCTGTAACAAGTGTGGTGACACAATTGAAAGCAAATATATAAGTGACTGTGTAAGATGTAAATGTGGAGCAATTGGTACGAATGGCGGAACAGAGTATCAAAGACTAGTCGGTGAAAAAGGTGATATTTGCTTGAAAAAATCGATTTACAAAGATGCAAAACGTGGTACTTTAATTACACATAAAGAGTTAGGAAAATTAAAGAAAAATACTAAGGAGCTTATGGACTCCTTTGGTGTTATGAGTGTTGGTAATGGCTTTATAGATTGTATTTGTTCAAAAGATGAAATCATAAGATTCTCAGATGCGCTGAGCAAGATAGATATAGAAGTAACACATTTTACTCTATGGGAAGTAGTTGAAAAACTTGATGATAAACCTAAAGCAGGTATGGGTGGACCAAAAAACAGATTTGCTGAGGGATGGTATGCTGAACTAAATTGTAATAATTTTGAATACAGAGGTATAGAGAATCTGTTAGAAATTGTGAATCAATATGAATTAGAATTTGGTTGTGTTGTAGCACCCGGGTTATGGCTAGATATTTAACATAGAAATAGCTTTTTTAATCGAATTCACACAATCACTTGATCGAAATAAATTGTACTTTAGTTCCAATTGTGGTACAAGGACTACAGATAAGTCCTTACAAATATTCAGTTGTATATTTCGGCTGAAAAGCACATAGGGCACCATTTATAATTACCTAAACTATCTGTATGTGAGTTTCTCACGATACAGATTTTTTTTAATTATTCACTGAAGTTAAAGTGTTAATAGAGTACATCATGATATCGCTTCAGTCCAAAGATACATTAATTCTTATATCTAAAAAAACGACACCTGTAAGAAGTAATTATAGGTGTCATTGTACTTTTAATTTTCAATCGTATGTAACTAAATTAAGTCAGGCAAATACTTAATCGTACACCCTTTACTTTGGTAGTACTCAAGCATTGGATCAATCTTCCTCTTATCATAACTTGTAATACAATCAGATAAGACCGTAACATCATAATTCTCTTTTCTCAGGTTGAAACAGGTAGACTTAACACAGGCGGTGGCATCGGCACCTGTAATAAAGAAATTTTGAATGTTGTTGTTGGCAATATACTCTCTAAACTGATCGCTCGTTAGTGCGTTTCCTTTGTACTTTGTAAAAATATTCTGCGATACCATTTTCAACTCAGATACCAAATTGGCTCCATTTGTGCCAGTTTTAAACGTTCGGGTACCTGGTGAGAGATTTTCATGTCGTATATAAATCACATGATACTGATTTTGATCTGCCCAATCAATTGCAGTATTGATGTTATCGATTATCTCTTTGTAATTCTTTGTAATATCGTTTTGAATGTCAATAATTACGAGTGCTGTAGGGTTCATTGTGGATACCTCTTTCTAGTTCATAAGTACTATAACATGCTATTGTTGACACCGTTATGTCAACAATATATAATATGTTGAAGAATTTTTGAAAAGAGGGACCGATATGAGATTGGATAGACTCGTCAGTATTATTATGATTCTTTTGGATAAGAAACGAATTCCTGCACAGGAACTTGCAGATAAGTTCGAGGTATCTTTACGGACCATTTACCGCGATATTGATGCCATAGATATCGCAGGAATACCAATTCGATCCATACCGGGTGTTGGTGGTGGGTTTGAAATAATGCCCAAGTATAAGGTAGATTCCAATGTTTTTTCTCGCAATGACCTGTCGTCGATTCTATTAGGATTGTCAAGTGTGTCGGGTATTGTGCAAAGTGATACATTCATTCATGCGTTAGAAAAAGTAAAGACGCTTATCCCTGATGAGCATGCGCGAGATATTGAGTTTAAGGCAAATCAAATTCATATCGATATGAGTCCATGGATTGGAAACATACAGATCCAGAATAATTTGGAAGTTATTAAGCAAGCGCTTCATGCGGTAAAATTAGTTACCTTTTCCTATCGTGACCATCGTGGTAATATCACAGAGCGCACGGTTGAACCCTATCAATTGGTATTAAAAAGCAACCGATGGTATTGTCATAGTTATTGTTTGACTAAGAAAGACTATCGTCTGTTTCGGCTTTCTCGGATATCAAACGTAAGAACCCTTTCACAATCCTTTGATGTGCGTGCTTATGAAAAACCACGGCTAGACTTTGATGACAGGTTAGAGACGATACAAACCAAAGTTAAAATCCGAATTCATAAATCACTTGTAGATCGTGTTCTTGATTTTTGCACGTTTGATTGTCTCATTGAAGATGGCGATGCCCACTACATTTTGGAATTTCCATTTATTGAAAATGACTTTTATTATAATACGATTTTAAGCTTTGGGAACAAATGTGAATGTCTTTCGCCAGCACACATTCGTGCTGAAGTAATCAATCGTATCGATGCCATATTGTCGATTTATATCTAAATTTTTGATTAATATTTGAAGCAAAGCGTAGTCTTTGCTTTTTTACAATCCAAGTGTACTTAACATTATCTTAATGTAACTTCCGCTTACATTGATTATTGTGTAATAAACGACATCTATTTTCAGAAAGCGATTTTCATTTGATGTCATTTCATGGTAGTATCACCGTAACATCAATTTAGTTTTGATTGTAAGGAGAACGAAATGGAAATATTTATAAAAAATTTTGTTGAGAACAACAGCCTTTTCTATTTCTTCATCATCATGATTGTATTTGCCGTGGGTGATTTCATCGGAATAATCACCAAAGCAAAAATATCATCGGTGTTTGTGGTAATGGCTGTATTTCTTGGGGCATTTATGTTGGGAGTATTCCCGGCAGATATTGTAGAGCGAGCCGGACTCACGCAGATTGCGTCGATGTCAGCCGCGATTTTGATTTTCCATATGGGGACAATGATTAACTTGAAACAGTTAATCGCTGAATGGAAAACAGTGGTTACAGCGACGGCATCAATGATTGTAGTAATGTTAGCGTGTTTATTGTTGATTCCGATTATAGGGAGAGACAATGCAATTGTAGCGATTCCGGTGCTAAACGGGGGAATTATTTCAACGCAAATTATGAGCAATGCAGCTACGGATGCCAACTTGATCATTCCAGCAGCTTTTGCCGCGATTCTTTATGCAGTTAAGAAATTTGCAGGGGCTTACCCTGCGTCTTATGCTGGGGTGAAGGAAGCGGAAATCGCTTTAGATGCATATCGTAACGATAGAAAAAGTGTTAAGAATGTTGAAGAGTCCGTAAAGAAAGAAACGAAAGGTTTTGCAACAAAGTATTCAAAGTACTTCACAGATTTTACCTGTCTTATGATTGCCGTATGTTTTGCTTGGATCTCTGTTTCCTTGGGTAAGACGTTTACAGCGATTAACTATTCGCTTTGGGCGCTCTTATTTGGAGCAGTATTTGGGTACTTGGATATTGTACCGAGTCGTATCTTGGAAAAAGGGAAGGCATCAGGTATATTTTCGATGCTCGTATATGTAACGATTATTCCTTCCTTGAGTCGTGTCACATTGGATGATTTGGCATCACTTGGACTTCAAATTGCAATTACTCTTGTAGTAACCATTGCTGCTTTGTATTTGGTATTCTCGGTTCTTCCAGGATGGAAGCTGTTAAAATCAAAACATCTCGCATTTGGAGTTTCATTATGTCAGTATTTGGGTTTCCCAGCTACTTTCTTGGTATCGCATGAAATTGCGAAAGCGGTAACTGATGATCCTCAAGAGCAACAGGTTGTTCTTGACCGTATCATGCCAAGTTATGTTGTAGCAGGCATGACAACTGTAACGACGTTATCGATTATCGTTGCTGGAATCTTTGTCGTATTTATTTAAGGAGAAGTGTATGAAATTTGATCAATATATGTACCGCTATCCCTCGCGTCGTAACTTAGTGTATGGGCGTAAAGGTATGGTTGGAACTGCAAGTCCGCTTGCATCACAAGTCGGACTAGAGATACTTAAAAAAGGCGGAAATGCCATTGATGCAGCCATTGCAACGGCGGCTGCGCTGACTGTAGTTGAACCATCAGGAAATGGTATTGGTGGCGATAATTTTGCGATTGTCTGGTTTGAAGGCGAAATGTACGGTTTGAATGCAAGTGGAGCTGCACCGGCTCTCATGGATGCGTATGCTATGAAGGATCGTGGCGATAAAGAAGTGACTAAATTTGGACTTGATCCTGTAACGGTACCTGGAGTTCCAAGCGGGTGGGTCGCATTGTCAAAACGATTTGGTAAACTTCCACTGGATGTTGTTTTAGAGCCAGCTGCAATCTTAGCGGAAGAGGGATTTCCAGTCTCTGTGAATGTTGCGCGCCTTTGGAAACGTTATTATAAGATTTACAGTGCTGCATTAAAGGACTATCCCATTCTTAACACTTGGTTTGAAACATTCTGTCCCGATGGACATCCTCTTGAGGCCGGTGAATTATTCAAGTCACCAGGTCATGCTAAAACGCTTCGTGACATTGGGGCAACAATGGGCGAATCGTTTTATTCGGGGGCGATTGCTGACGCAATTGATGCTTTCTCCAAAGAAAATGGTGGTTTCATTCGCAAAGATGACTTGATGAAGCATGAGGTGGAGTGGGTAAGGCCCTTGTCAGTGAATTATCGTGGTTATGATATCTGGGAACTACCACCAAACAGTATTGGCATCATGGCTTTGATGGCCCTAAATATTCTCGAAAACTTTGAACTAAGTGGAAAAGAAGAGGTGGATACATATCACAAGCAGATTGAATCAATGAAGCTTGCATTTGCCGATGGTATGGCTCATATTGGTGAACCAAAAACCATGCGCGTTGACTTGGACCACTTACTTTCAAAAGAATATGGGACTGCCCGTAGTAAACTCATTGGAGACCAAGCACTTGAACCTGCTCCAGGAGAACTTGAGTCAAACGGGACAGTATATTTCTCAACAGCAGATAAGGATGGTAATATGGTTTCCTTTATACAAAGTTGTTATACGGGATTTGGTTCAGGAAGCGTCGTTCCGGGTTTGGGAATCAGTCTCCATAATCGAGGGAGTCAATTTACACTTGAAGAAGGCCATCCAAACTTCTTAGAACCTGGAAAGCGACCGCTTCATACAATCATTCCGGGCTTCATTACGAAAGATAACAAGCCTGTCGGGCCATTTGGAGTTATGGGAGGGCCCTTACAACCCCAAGCTCACATGCAGGTAGTCAGTAGTATGGTTGATTTCCATTTGAATCCCCAAGATGCACTGGATGCACCGCGATGGCAATGGGTATCCGGTAAGAAAGTTCAAGTCGAACATGGACTACCTTTCCATATTACAGAAGCACTAATGCGTCGTGGGCATGAAATCGAGGTATTGAATGAAACAATCATGCTCGGTCGTGGCCAGATTATCATTCGAAATGAAGATGGTGTCCTAGTTGGTGGAACCGAGCCTAGATCTGACGGTTATTTGGCCGTTTGGTAATTCGAATCAAATTTATCTTTATAGAGACAACACTTTTAAATGTTGTCTCTTTCTAATGCATAGTATTCATTTTAATGGGTAATTTGTTATAATGTATGGATGCCAATGGCTGAAGTTGAAATGGGTGGAGGATAATGATGAAGACTGAGAAAAATGGTGCAAATTTAAAAAGGAAATGGATTATTATAACTGCGATTTTAGTAGTGGCAGTTACTATGGCTTTATTTGTGTTGAATCAAAAGAAGGAGTTACCTTATGACACGCTAGAATTTTCCCTCGCACCGATTGCACTTGAAATGCGAGCGGAGCCAATGAGTGAAGAAAATGACGGAATCATTCGCTTTAATATAGAGCGTAATTATCAAGATTTTCCCATCGATAAGATTCAATCAATATCGTATGATGCGCGCGTTATCACTTCTGTTGACGGTGTTTATGGAACGATTAATCAGGTCGCAGATTTACGTAATAAGATTGTTGAAATGGGACTGGGAAATGAATTAGAATTCAATGAAGGAACAATCACATACGAAGGAAAGAATGGAATTCGCACCATGCCGTTTAAGTATATTGTTGTTGATACGAATTTTCCTGAATTGAGAGCTGTTAATGTTGTTGAGACAGAGCTTAATCAGGTTCCAGATTACAATACATTATTCATGGCAACGGATTCAGAAGATGGAGATCTTGCAATACGCGTTGAAGGAGAGGTTGATTATGGAGTTGCTGCAATTTATGAACTCTATGTGGTCGCTACAGATTCAAGTGGAAACATATCAAAGAAACCTTTCTTTTTGACGGTACATTCAAATGAAGAATAGAAAACAAATGTGTTGAAGTATCAAAGTATAAAATTCAAGTATATCTGAATTTTATACTTTTTTTAATTTAAAAACTTGACATTCGTAAAAATAACATGTACCTTGTAAAAGTAAATACTATTTCCCGGTAGGTGAGGCTACCATAAGGATATGGGTTGTTGCCGCAAAATAGTGGAGACACTATGCGTTGGTTTGAACAGGTGTTATCAAAAACAAGGTTTCACCTAATACAACTTCACCGCCTTATGGAGCTAAAGCTCAAACGGTATACCATAATATAAAGCGAGTTTATTTTTGTTTTTACGTTGTGCACTATACCATTGTTTGAGATGGGGTGCACTTTTTTATTGTGCTAGCCGAGGGTGAATGACTGTTTACACGTAGAGATGAGGTGAGGAATTGGACATAACTAATTGGTGTTGGGGTCAAAGAGATAATCTGTTTTTAGAAATGTATCATAATAAAATTTCTCACCACTTTACTGTGTAAGGGGAAAGTTTTTGATATATTTTAACCATCTTTTTGACTCAAACGAGACATTCTATGTGGAAAGGAGAAAGAAAGATGGTTTTTTACTATGCAATGTTTGCAATTTTCTTTGTGCTGGTGAGTCTACTATTCTATTCAGGAAAGGGTTTTGAATACATTCCAGGATGGAAGCAAACATCACCAGAAATAAAAAGATCAATAAACATTAAAGCTTTAAAAAATAATATGGGAATGATGTTTCTAGCGTTAGCCCTAATATTTGGAGTTTCTGTTTTTTCTGAAATTTTTAGAGAAAAAGTATTTATCTGGGCATCAATACTATGGATTATCGCCGCACGAATCAATATTAACTATATTAGTCGGTCAAAGAAATTCCAAAATAAATCAGTTGAACCATTTGATGGTCGCGATTGATACAGAAAAACAAATGGACGAATAGTAATTGTCATACAATTACTGAATCTGACAATTCTATTCATAAACTACAAAGATATGGAGGAGAAAGTCATGTCAAGAAAAAAAATGCGTCGCATTAACGCAAAAAATAGTGCAATAATAACTGATATTAACGCAAGATTAACTTTTGCAGCAACATCAGACGAAGAAACAATATTTAAGAAATTTAACACTCGTAATGAAGGATTATCAAATCGTGTAATTGAAAGAAATCGCACCAAGTATGGTGATAATGTAATTTCTAAGCAAAAACCAAAATCTCTTATTCAACGATTGTTCGGAGCGTTTATCAATCCATTCACAATGATTCTCATTTTTCTCGCAATTGTATCAGGCATTACTGATATTTACATTCCAATGCGTTCGGGAGATGAAATTGATGTATTGACTGTAATCATAATATTATCGATGGTTTTTATCTCAGGAATCCTTCGATTCTTACAAGAGACACGATCTGGAAACGCTGCTGAGAAACTGTTAGAAATGGTGACTACAACAGCAACAATTCGTCGACAAGAAACTGGTGAAATAGAACTACCACTTGATGAAATCGTGGTTGGTGATATTGTTCGTCTTTCGGCTGGGGACATGCTACCGGCAGATGTGCGCATTACGAAAGCAAAGGACCTCTTTGTAAGTCAATCAGCGTTAACAGGAGAAAGCGAGCCATTTGAAAAATACAGTGAGCCTGAAAAACAAGAAAAGAAATCGGCAACTGACTATTCAAATATGGGCTTTATGGGGAGTAATGTTATTAGTGGCACTGCAGAAGCCATCGTAATTTCAACTGGGGACGAAACGATGTTTGGATCCATGGCTCAGTCAATTTCAGAAGAACCAGTACAAACAAGTTTTGAAAAAGGTGTAAACTCAGTTTCTTGGGTACTTATTCGTTTCATGCTCATCATGGTTCCAATTGTATTCTTTATCAATGGATTTACAAAAGGAGACTGGATGGGTGCCTTCCTGTTTGGAATATCTATCGCTGTTGGACTAACACCGGAGATGCTTCCAATGATTGTTACAACAAGCCTTGCAAAAGGTGCCGTGGCAATGTCGAAGGAAAAGACAATCATTAAGAATCTAAACTCTATACAAAATTTGGGAGCGATCGATGTACTGTGTACTGATAAAACTGGAACCTTGACTGCAGATAAAGTTGTACTGCAATACCATTTAGATGTTAAGGGAAAAGAGAATGTTCAGGTGCTACGTCATGCATACCTAAACAGCTACTTCCAAACAGGACTTAAAAATTTGATGGATTTTGCCGTAATCAGCCGAACCGAACAAGAAAGTGAAAATGATGTTTCTTTGAACTATCTCAGCACCAACTATACGAAAGTTGATGAAATACCGTTTGATTTTGAACGACGTCGTATGAGTGTTGTTGTTCAAGATATGTCGGGTAAGGTGCAAATGATTACCAAAGGTGCCGTTGAAGAGATGCTATCAATTAGCAGTCACGTACAATACGGCAATACTATTGAACCTGTTACAGAGAAGGTGAAGCAAGACATTTTAAACACTGTTAACTCATTGAATGATGATGGAATGCGTGTTATTGCCGTTGCGCAAAAAACCAATCCATCACCCGTTGGAGCATTTGGAGTCCAAGATGAAAATGAAATGGTCCTATTAGGGTACCTTGCGTTCCTTGACCCACCAAAACAATCTGCCGCTGTGGCAATTCAAGCACTTTTGGATCATGGCGTCACAACTAAGATTCTCACTGGAGATAACGAAAAAGTTACGCGTTGGGTCTGCAAGCAAGTTGGAATTGAAATTGATGGACTCCTGTTAGGGGAGAATATTGAAGGTTTGACTGATATAGAATTGGAACGTGAAGCAAAGCGTTGCAATGTCTTTGCGAAAGTATCTCCTTCTCAAAAAGCAAGAATCATTAAAGCGTTGAGAGATGGCGGTCATACTGTCGGATTTATGGGGGATGGCATCAATGATGCAGCTGCAATGAAATCATCCGATGTTAGTGTTTCGGTGGATACAGCAGTGGATATTGCTAAAGAATCAGCGGATATTATTCTCTTAGAAAAAGACCTTATGGTTCTTGAAAAAGGGATTATTGAAGGAAGAAAAACATATGCAAATATGATCAAGTACATAAAAATGACAGCAAGTTCAAACTTTGGAAATATGTTCTCTGTCCTTGCTGCCAGTGCATTTCTACCATTCTTACCAATGATGAGTGTCCACTTGATATTCCTAAACCTGATCTATGATATTTCCTGTACAGCGATTCCTTGGGATAATGTCGACGAAGAGTTTCTCATGGTTCCCAAGAAATGGGATCCAACCTCTGTTGGTAATTTCATGATTTGGATTGGTCCCACAAGTTCAGTCTTTGATTGGACAACGTATCTGTTGATGTATTTTATAATTTGTCCGCAATTTGTTTCAGGGGGAGTGCTTTACAATAATATTGCGGTTAATGCCCTGGTTCAAAGTGGCCCATTGGCGGGGATGAATATGAGATTAGCCTATATGGCGATGTTCCATGCTGGTTGGTTTGTAGAGTCGATGTGGTCCCAAACTTTGGTCATTCACATGATTCGTACACCCAAGATTCCATTCATTCAAAGCCGTGCCTCAACACCATTGACTTTGATGACTTTTGCAGGAATTATTGCATTAACCATCATTCCATTTACTGGTTTTGGTCGCATGCTCGGATTCGTTGCATTGCCTGGGGTATACTTCGCATATCTCGCGTTAACAATTCTAGGGTACATGATTTTAGTAACCATTCTAAAGAAATTCTACATCCGTAGATATGGTGAATTGCTCTAACTATTAATCATATAAAAACCATCATGAAGACGAATCTTCGTGATGGTTTGTTTTTATTTTAGCTAACCACAGTGTCAATTGACTTGATTAGTAACTCTTTAAATGCTTGAGGATTCATATCAATTGCAACATCAACAGTATGTGTTGTGATGTCAGAAATGCGACTGAGATCAAGAATCGTACGACCGTATTGTTGTTCACTTGTTAGGACTGTAACTGGCAGTTTCACAGTCTTTACAAGCGTAGGTTCAAGTGCAACGATAGCTGCAAGCGCATCATGCATAGCGGCTCCATGCCATTGTGGATAAACGAGTTCATGCGCTTTAAAATAGTGATCTTGAATGTTAAGGAGGGTTTCGGATTTGTTGCTAAGTGTCTTCCAATGTTCGAGGTCAGAGCGTGTGATAATAGCGCGTGATGTAACATCAAGTCCAATCATTGTAATCGGAATGCCACTCTCAAAAACAACCTTGGCAGCTTCTGCATCATGCGAAATGTTTGCCTCTGCAAAAGGGGAAACATTGCCAGGAACACAAAGTGCACCACCCATAAGAATGATTCGCTCAACGTTTTGCATTGCTTGTTGATTCAGTGTTATTGCCTGGGCAATATTTGTAAGTGGTCCGGTTGCGATAAGTGTAAGATTCTTTACATTTTGAGCCTGACTCACGATGAAATCTATAGCGTTTTCAGATGTTGACACGGATTGATTTTCATCAAAATGAACATCACCAATTCCATTATCACCATGGAAAACCTTACCACCCCGTAGCTGTACGAATGATGATTCATGCATCGCATGTTCAGCACCACAGTATACAGGAATAGCATTACGTCCAAGCAAATGTAAAAGGTTCGCACAGTTTAGTGCGGCACTGTTAACATCAACATTTCCATAAACAGCAGTGATGCCAACAATATCCACATTGGGCTGGGCGAGTAAGTAGGCGATAGCCAGACAGTCATCGATTCCGGTATCGACATCTAGGATTATTTTCTTCATTAGGATCCCATCAACCAGATACCGATTTGGGCAATAATAACACGTCCAAGGTAACTACCCATGAATACAAAAAGTCCAACAATTACAAATTTCCATGAATTCTTGGTTAAGTCTCCAAGATTGTTGGCAACGGATACTCCTGCGAACGCAAGTACGGGTGTTGTGATTGCTAAGAAGTTTACGGCACCAATTACAGTTACAAAGAATGGTGAAATTAAGCAAAATACAAGGGATGTAAGAGATACCCAACCGAGTACCGGGAAGTCAGCCAGTATTTTTATGCCGGTTTTCTTCATGAGTTCAGCAATAATTAAACCAATAAATGAGAAACCAACAAGGACAAGAACACCCCATAATGTATCAAGTGTAATCGGTGTTGATTCAGGATTCTTAATAAGTTTGATTCCTTGGGTAAATAGAATAAGGAATGCACCCAATAATAACATCTTTAAACGTGGTAATTGATCTTTTAGAATTTGTGTCATAATGCCTCCTAGTTAATTGCTCTTTCTTTTTTAAAGATTTTATAGATAAAGTTCATCAATGGAACGGATAAGAATACCATAATATATGTTCCCATGAAACTTGTCACAAGTTGGCTTGCTCCAGCAAAGGATGTAATCGTGTCCGCATGTTGTGGATAAAGACCGACTATTGCACTTGATGCAGCAGTCATCATACTTGCTGATCCAAGACCGGACCCGATTGCAAGGGCTCGATAATCAAATCCCACCGCATTTAAGATTGGGGGAATAAAACTAAAGATGAGCGCTCCGAAGAGTGTTCCAACGAGGTACATGGACAGAATGCCCCGTCCTTCCTCACTATCAAGGCCATTCTTTTCAGTTATATAGGCGAGTTCACCTTCACGTCCAATACCAAGAGTAGCGCCAATAGCTTCACGATTTAAGCCAAGCAAGAGGGCAATTGGAAGTCCAAGTAGTACAGTTCCGACATTCCCAACGGTTTGGAAAAGAAAGACCCAACCAAATTGCATAATTTCATTGATCTTTGGAGCAACATCAGCTCCATAACGCGCCATTAGTGGAAGCATAATGAAGATAAGGTTTGCACCTGCGAATTTGATGTTTGCGTCTGAATAAATTTTCTTAAGGATGCCTTTACGCCACTTAGGGATTCCAACAATCATGGTTATTAAGACTGCGAAGACAAGTGGTAAGACGAGAATTTTGATTGTTCCGACATTAATAATTTGTACACCAATTAATTCTGAAATGGCGATAACAATCATAATGAAGATAAAAAATAAGATCTTATTTGTGTTTTTCATTGTTTTCTCCTAGTTATTTATTGATTTGGTCATTTTAATATGTGATGCTCCGAAAATCATAAAGTGATCATCGACAGGTGTAAATCCGTATTTTTCGTACATACTGATAAGACGACTTTGTGCGACAATTGCGACTGTTTGTACGTTTGTTTTTTCAATAAAAGTGAGGGCTTCGTTAAGGATTCCCTTACTTAATGACTGTTGACGGTATTCCTTGAGTACGGAAACACGCTCGATAAATGCGATGGTATTCTCAATTCGCACCCGACAACTTGCAATTACTTTCTCTGAATGAGTATAAATAATGTGTGTACACGTTTGGTCGTAATCGTCTGCAACAACACACGTATCCAAGCCTTGTTCAACAACAAAAACTTCGTTGCGAGCTGTTTTCAACAGGGACCAAATGGGTTCATTCCAAATATTTCGAATAATCGTTTGCATAGCTTAGTTTCCTGTAAAGAGGGGTTTGATGACTTTATCACTGACTGCAACAAGTCCTAAGTCTGACATCTTTGCTTCGGGAATAACGATGAGAGACAACGTTGTAATTCGCATCAATGGATTGATAAACTCAGTCATACCAAGACTGCGGTTTGCTTCTTTCATTGCGCGATTCTCTCTGGCAACATCCTCAGCTTCTAAATTGGACATCAGTCCAAATACAGGTAGATCCAATGTGTGAAGAATTGCTCCATCTTTGACCGCAGACATCCCACCACCTTGATTCATAAGCGCATTGGCGGCAATAAGTGCATTAGCAGGGGTGTTGTATACGATTGTAAGGTTATGTGAGTCATGTGATACGGTCGAGGATAAGGCTCCGCCTTGCATCCCAAAATTCTTAACAATTCCCAAAGCAATAGCATCGCTTCCTTGGTGTCGGTTAACAACGGCAACAAAATTGAATGCCTCTGGAAGGATAATTTTAGAGTCTTTAACCTCGAGCGTAAATTGTGAAACCGTTGTGATTGAAGAGAATGGCGAATGGTATTCAATACCATTTACTTCGATGTGCCCATTTTCAATAGGTGCTTGAATTTCAAAGTCAGCAACTGTCAATGGTTTAACAAAAACTGTATTTTCTTTTTCAATTGGAAAGTCTTTAACTGGAAATGAGACATCAACGCTTCCATTTGATGCAACTTGTTGTCCCTCGTAAAAGACACGTGTGGGGTGAATGGATTCCAAAGTATCAACAACCAAGAGATCGGCAATATACCCAGGTGCAATAGCACCAAGATTATCGATATGAACTTCACGAGCACTATTTAATGTAGCACAGCGAATGGCATCAATGGGATCCATTCCATAAGATATTGCGGAATTGACGACTTCATTCATATGTCCATTCACCAGAACATCTTCAGCTTCTTTGTCATCACTGCATAAGCACAGTGTATCGAGATAGCGTGATCCCTTTACGGCTTCCCAAATGTCTTTAACATTTTTTGTAATTGAACTTTCTCTTGCATCCACGAATAATCCAGCGCGAAGTTTCTCCAAACCTTCAACCCCTGAACGCGATTCATGGCAACTACGAGGACCACCACAAATATAAGCAGATAGGTCTCGACCCATTACTGATGGCGCATGTCCTTGAATAAAGAGTCCGCGTTGTTCAGATGCAGCGATGATATCCATCATGCGGTCTTCGCCATTGATAACGCCAAGATAATCCATGACTTCAGCAAGCCCAATGACACGATCTAATGATGCAAGTTCTTCTATTTCTTGAACCCCAAATTCAGCACCAGATTTTTCAAGTCCTAAAACGGATGGAACACAACTTGGAATATCAACGAAATGACGCATCGGAAGTCCCTCTGCGCTGTCATGCATGTATTTTACACCACGAACTCCGGTTACGTTGGCTGCCTCATGAGGGTCAGTCATAATCGTTGTTGTTCCATGGGGTAATGCAGCTTTGGTAAAGTTAACAGGTGTTAACATGGTGGATTCAATGTGCATGTGGGCATCGATTAATCCTGGAATTACGTATTTCTGTTCAATATCAATAACATTTTTACCAGAAACTGTTTCGCAATTGTCATACTCGACGTGCGCGATGGCATTGTCTGATATATAAATATCACCAAGTCGAATTTCCCCCGTAAATAAGTTCAGTATGTTGGCATTTGCTAACACCACATCTGCTTGTTGATCCCCACGGGCTGTAGCGATGAGTTTTGCTTTATTCGTATATTTAAGTTTCACACTTGTCCTCCTAACTTAAATAGTGAGAATAAGAAGTGTACAATGCTAACATTAAAGCATGAGAGGCGTCCGTAAGCGCACAAATCATACATTCATATAGCAAAAGAAAATCCAACTTTACGCGATAAAAAGTTGGATGAATTTTAGTTTGTTATAGTCCCCAAAAACGTTAGTTGAATCTAAATTCTGTACAGTATACATGATAAGTGATTGCGCTTTGATTCGTAGGTGTTTCAAACAAATTTCACACTGTATAAAAACCAACAATGAAAAATCAGTGCTGTGTCGGTAGGATTCAATAGTGCTGGCATTTGAGAAACGATAAAAATCAGATAGCTGAACCATCATCAGTATCTCCTTATTCTAATTCCGATATCTCAAACGTAGAAACGTCATAGTACTTAATTTACGGTTAAGTGTAGAGACTGCCCACCAATTTGGACATTATATAACGGAATAAGGACAGTATACCATATCTCATGTGAAAGACAATAATAATTCATCCCAAAAGAATGAAATAAAAGTTGGGTTCAGTGATTGTGATAAAGCGGTTTATTATGAACTATCACCAACAGGCGATTGCTTATCATTCGCTAAAATGTTATATTATCTTCATGGGGTTTTAGCTCAGTTGGTAGAGCGCTTCGCTGGCAGTGAAGAGGTCAGCGGTTCGAACCCGCTAAGCTCCACCATTAGAGAAACTGTACCCGCTTGATGCGGGTTTTATGCTTTTATGGAAAATATAAGAAAATGGGTGGGCAAATGAGTATTGATAAATTAGTAAAAAAGATTACAAATAATAAGCAACATATTGAACTTACGATTCTAGAGAGTGACGCAGAGAACTGGAAGCAAGCGTGTTATGGAATGAATGGTGTTGCGCGCAAACCATCAGGACTTCGCTATGAGATTGGTTCATTAACCAAAATTTTCACAGCAACACTGGTTGCTAAACTTTTAGATAAAGGCGTTCTAAATCTTACCGAGGTTCAGAGCCTGGTAGACAATGGCGAGTATGTAAATATACCAAGCATTCAAAGGCTTGCGACGCATACTTCAGGATTTACATATCAACCTCTTACGCGAATTCAAAATTTAGCAATGTTTGCCAGTGTTCTCACGGGTGGTAAAGCATGTGTGGATAATCCGTTTGTAGGGAAATCAAGTAAGACACAGATATTGGATTCTGTCAGGACAATTAAGAATTATAATGAGGTTCATCCATTCTATTATTCAAACATTAACTATGCACTGTTGGCATTGCTATGCGAACAGGCAGTTGGGACACCTTATGTTGAACAGATGATGTCATTAATTGAATCAGATCTTGAACTCACAGATACAAACTTTAAATTTGAAAACGTAATGCTTGGAAATGCGGGAAAGCATCGACAAGGGAATTGGTGTTGGAATGTCGAGGAAAGTATGATTGCATCAGGCGGTTTATACTCTACAGCTGCTGATTTACGTAAGTTTCTTACATTCCATTTTAATGAGAGTCATGATCATCCGTTCGTGGATATCATGAAAATAAAACATGCAACTGGACCGAAAGCCTATGATATGGGTCTTGCTTGGAAACTGCAAGACGAAGATATTCTATGGCATAATGGAGGAACAGGATGTTTTAACCTCTTTATTGGTATGAATCAGAATACAGGCAAGAAGGCTGTTGTGCTTTCAAACTATAGATCGTTAAATATAGATAAACTAGGATTAACACTTTTACGAAACGATTCACTTAAGTAGAATCCGCCTCTATGATTAATTTACTCATTCAAAGAATGAGTTTTTTTATGTTACCACCGGAGCGAATCAAATGACCACTGATACATAAACCATTCATTTGTAGATTAATCTATGATATATTTTTTGAAATCGTAGGAATGGTAGCTTCAACTTCTTAGTTTAAGGTAGGTGAAGCGATTGTATCACTTAGATTCAAAGAGAGGAGGATACGCATGAAAGGATTCTATATTCCAATTGGCAACCAAACGAAATTAGATGATGCGACGGTTATGGCAAGCTACACTGTTGCCTGGGCAGGCGGTGTATTTATCATTATTGATAAGATTACAGCTACTGATGCAGTACTTGAGTCAAAACCAATGTTATCATTCGCATAATTTTGTACGGTTAATCTAACGTGTCTTATGAGTTGTCTTTGATTGAAGTGGTGGTGAACTACTGCTGCTTCAATTCTTGCATTCTTTAGTTTGATGGAAAAGAGGATCCCATGAATACAATTGAAATTGCTAGAAGAATAAACAAACTGTCTTTAGATTGGATTATCAAGAATCTTGCAGACTTTTCACTTGAATCGCAATATTTTTCTCAAGAAAAAGACAGTCAACTCAAGATGGTAGCGGAGCTGTGTTTCGTAATGTTACCTGCACTCAATTCAAACGTTAATAATGGGCAAACTGGGCCGATTCTCAATCAAATTCAAAAAACGATTACTACTATAAACTTTCAAAGTATTTTTGAGGAGAATATTAATCGAATCGCGACAATTGGAATTATAAATGTGTTTGCTTATAAATTACGAGACAAGCACATTATTGATATGGATTTTGTACGAAATCATGACTTAGTACAGAAACTGGATAACCTTCCGTTTCGAAAGATGGATTTAAAATTCATACTAGAACTGTCTGATGTTGAAGTGGCATTAGGTTATTATGATTTGTATATGGAAACAACGTTGGGGAATATGCAACCGCCGCACACGTTGACATTTATGGATATGTATAGTGTCACACATACAGTGTTTTACATTACGAAACTAAGTAGAGGAATTAAAGAGAAAAGAATCCTTCCGCAACAAGAGAAAATTCATCGCTACTTAATGGTTCTCTTAATTATGTGTCGCAAGGAAAAGAATTTTGATCTGTTATTTGAGATTATCTATGCAATTACACTTGTTGATTATCAAATGGACGCGATGGATAGGTTAAGTATTCAAGAAAGTTTGAAGTACAGTTATGAACGCGTGCAGAAAATCGGGTACTTTGAATCCTATGAAGGGATGAACAAATATGTTGATACTCAGGTTAAAGCGTTCGAATTAACCTACCACACAGTATTGGTTGCATTTGGGATGAGTCAGGAACTGTTGAGGGTTGAATTATGATGCAGCATGACAAACTTATTGAATCAATACTCAAAGAGCCTATTGAACTAGAATACTATCTAAAAACTCTAGGCAGATTAAGCGATTATCTTCTTATGATGGATATCACAAAGGAGTCAGATGACTTGTTCAATCCTTACTTTAGATTCTTAGATAGAGTTTCGTTGTCGGAAATAATACGGTGTAACCGACATTTGATCTATGAAGTTGCTTCAATTGTTCTCATTCTCAATCAAAATAATGAACGATTCATAGATAGAGATATAGATGGGACTACAGAGATGTTCTACAATACATTCTCAGTGAATTGGGTAAACGGAATTGAGAAGACTCTAATCCGAAAAATTCGACATAATTGGATCGTTACTGCATTTGAAATTACAGGTGTAGCGTTGGAAGAATACACTTACACATCATCCTTTTTCGAAAAATATCTCTACCAAGAATTTGTAAATATCGAGACTGAGCTAAAACTATCACGCTCGATTCTTGGAGAAGAAATATCCGATGAACCACTTCTAGAAATTGCTTCAACACAATTTCCAAGTGAGGTCGAAAAAAGGATCAATCAATTATTGCTGCTTGGATGTTTTACTGTTGATAGATGCATAAACATAATTGAGAGTTTGACCGATGATATGATTAAGTTGTTACCGCTTGAAAAACTGATTCTTGTTAATTTTATGATCAAGAAAGTGAGGTCTCTTCATAATGAGTAACCGGTTTAAGGATGATCAAAAAAAAGAGCAAATAACGACAGATTTCGACGGTTTTGAGAGTGCTAATAACGCGAAACTCAATGTATTCCTGCACTTAGCCCATCATTTAAAGAATCGAGAGGGCAGTCAACATTGTAAGAGTGAACAAAGTGAATTGAGACTTGAAGATAGAGAAGCATTACTTTGTAAGTTTCTGACGTACGATGCTGAGACTTATTTTGAAATGATTGTTGAATTAATAAAGTCTGACACACCTTGCACAAATCATCAAAATCAGCCACTGATGAATCTAATTGAAGGACTGCTGCATTGCTTTATGCAAGCATACGATATCGAGTCTTTTTCAATCACACTTTTATTAGCAATGTACTTAAATCCTAAGGCAGAATGTATAAAAGAATCCATGCAGTTTATTCACTACCAAAAACGCGAAGAAGGCTTATTTGGCTACTTGAATCCATTGAATAGGGACTATCATAGTATAGATACGTATCACAACTTTATCGAACCAACATCTGCATATTTTTTAACATTATTAAAATTGAACCAAAGTTTCTTAAGAAATACCAACGAAGTGTGCAAAAGGAGAAGCCATGACAATCGTTAAGTACGGGAAAAAGAAAACATTAATATTCTTGTTAGCATTAATAGCAATGAAGAATACGGGGAGCATCTTTATTGCTTACATCATCAATCAATTTATTGACGCTGCTGATACACGAAATATTGAGCTTTTTTTAAGATTTGCAGGCATAGGTATTATTGGGCTAGTACTGTATATGATAGTAGGGGTTGTAGTCGTTAAAATACAGAATAAATATATAAGGGATGTAAATTTAAAAATTAAGACTACTGTACTCGAACATACATTTGTGGACAGTGTTCAATCGGATGATGTCACGGACACATTATCCTTTATGATGAATGATCTTAAACTTTTAGAAAAACAAGGGATTGAAGGGGAGCTAACGATTCTCGGTCTTGTGATTCAATTTGTATTGGCAGTAGTGGCTGCTTTATTTTACGACTGGGCCACAGCGTTGGTATTCCTAGTTGGAGGGCTAATTCCTTCAATCGTATCGAAGAAAAGCGAACCGAGAATAATGAAAGCATCGGAAAAATGGACTCAGTCAAACAGTGAATATACTAACTATTTAGAGAATACTTTGAATGGCATTCAAACAATAAAAACATATAAGGTTGGTGATGCATTTATAAATCTTATTGAGCAACGAATGCGTCAATCAGAGTTAAGTTTAGAGGTAATGAATGGCGTTGTTGGTGTTGTCCAAACAGTCATTACAACAATTGCATATATTTTTGGTATTGTACTCCCTTTCGGATTTGGAGTGTATCGTGTTATTCATGGCAATCTAACATTGGGAGGATTCATGGCGGTTGTGCAACTCAATAATTCAATTTTGAATCCGTTAATCGGCGTTTTAAATCTGCGAAACAGTTTAAAGTCAACGACACATATCAGTACTAAAATTGCGGAGATGGTTAAGGAACCAATGTCGCGAAAGATCCATTCTAATGTCGATATGGTGAGCAGTCTTGAAGTAAAAGAGGTGAGCCTTAAAATAGACGATAAAACATTGTTTAGCGATATTTCTCTAGATATTCGACCAGGCGATAATGTGCTTATTATGGCACCTTCAGGAGTTGGGAAAACTTCTTTCTTAACTGCATTACTCGGTATGCGAACATTCACAAGTGGAGAGTATATGATTAATAATAAGGACGCGCAGATGATTGATGGAGATACTTTGTTTGAATACTTTAGTTATGTTAATCAAGCACCTTATGTCTTTAATGAATCCCTTGAGTTTAATTTAACACTTGGCGAAAGTGTCTCTAAAGAAAGATTTGAAGCGACATTGAAAGCAACAGAGTTAGACACTCTAGTGCATGAGAAAGGATTAAGTTATGTAATTGAGAACAGTGGCACTAATTTATCGAAAGGACAAATACAGCGAATTGAAATAGCTCGAGCGTTGCTAAGTAACCGACCGATAATGCTCGCGGATGAAATGACTGCTGCACTCGACACGGAAACAGGGCAGCGCATACGAAAAATGTTACTGAAATCAGATGTGACTCTCATCGAAGTTGCACATCATATTAGTGAAACTGAAAAAATGAGCTATGACCACGTTTTGAATTTATCATAATTAAAAGCGAAATGAAGAGTATCTCTCTAAATTTTGTAAACTAGTAATTACCTTGATTCTTGTGTATATTTGTATTAGTACATAATTTTGCATTTGTTGAAAACATAGCGTATCAAGGTAGGAGAAAATATGAAATTTTCAAGTATTTCACCGTTAACATTTAAAATAGCAGTCCGTGGCCATATTATGAAACGCTCAATTAAGAATGCTTTTAGTGGGAACAAGATAGCCAAGAAAAAATCGGACACGGATCTCCCATATCGAATCTACACACATAAATCGCTTATCATGCGTAAGCTCGGCAATACAAATCTAAAACTTCAAGAGAACAAAAAAGTTAACCTTGGAATTGCCGCACCTAAGATAACTGGAATCCTAATTCGACCCGGTGAAACATTCTCGTTTTGGAGTCTTGTTGGTCCGCAGACACTTCGAAATGGGTATCTTGAAGGTGTAACCATTGCCGGCAACAAAGTTACTCAAGGATTGGGTGGCGGTATGTGTCAGTTTACAAATCTCATTCATTGGATTATCTTACATACACCGCTGACGATATCGGAGTATCACTCTCACGATCGTTTTGATTTGTTTCCTGATTATAAGCGACAAGTGCCTTTTGGTGTTGGTTCATCCATAATTTATAATTATTTGGACTATCGGTTCACAAATAACACAGAAGACACTTATCAACTTAATGTATGGACAGATGATACCTATCTGAATGGGGAACTGCTGTGTTCATCACAGTTACCTATGAAGTATCATATCCGATGTGAAGATGAGTATTTTATTAAAGAAGATGACAATGTATTCCGCAGGAATAAGATATATAGAGTTTGCAATGACAAACTAACAGGTGTTGAACTGGAGAAGACGCTCATTAAAACGAATAATGCCCGTGTCATGTATGATTATGATTTGATTCCACAACCAGTTAGAAATAATCCGCAAGTTTCATAAGTTGTTTCCGATTGAGAATTCTGTAATTAGAACCCTCTTTTACAACGATTCCTTTTGCACATAATTGTTGGAGTGTATAGAGCAGGTGTCGATAACTTACATTTAGATACTCCGCTACTTCCACATGTTTTTCTTCATAAAGATTTTCATGTTCGGTTGTTAGTATGAACCGTGAAAATCGTTTTATGAGTGGGTAATTTAGTTCCTCACTTAGACGATCAGTTCGACTCAATAATTTTTGTGCAAGATAGGTACTAAGCGACTTTAAAAATAGAATATCATTCATCAAGACATCTTTGTTACTTTCGAATGGAATGACAAGGCAAGAACACTGACGTTGGGCAACAACGTCTTTTGTTTGTGTCTCCACGCTGAGGAGTCCAAGTTCGCCAATGTATTCACCCTCTTGAATAAAGTGCAAAATTGCGCGTTTACCATTTTCATGGTGTTTGTATATTTTCGCACTACCCTTCAGTAAAATGTAAAGGTTATTATTTGGTTTTGCAAGATGGGTAATGAACGTCCCGCGTTCAAAATCTTTGACGTGAACATTTGTAAGTTTTTTGTTTGATTGGAGTGCTCTAATAGTTTGCAATGGGGATGTGGTGGATGAATCTTCGTGGTTATTCTTCATGTTTTTCTCCTTATGTGAGATATCTCATATAATTATCTGACTTACTATGATAAATTACAAGTATTAAGGATGGAATGCAAATGCGAAAATTAATTGTAGCACTGGTATTTTATATGATGAGTGGCTTTGGAATTAGCTTAACAATATTGGCAAATATAGGGGTAAGTAGTTTTAACTCATTAAATTTGAGTTTGGCGAATCTTACAAATATAAAGATTGGTACTATGACAATGATGGTGAATGGATTATTTTTGATCGGCTACATAATACTGACGAAAGGTCGTTATTTGAGAAAATACTTGATGCAGTCAGGAAGTGTGCTTATGTTGGGACAGGTTATAAACTTTTTCACATACATTGTATTTAGAAATATTCAAATTACCCATTATGCTTTGGCATTACTTGTATTTTTATCTGGAACGATAATTGCTGGGTTTGGCACTGGGATGGTCTTAAATCTAGGGTATCTTTCTTTTCCAATTGAAAGTCTATGTAACGTATTGGCTGAGAGGTATAATATACCGTTCACGAGGCTGCGTTACGGGGTTGATGTCTTTTCGGTGTCGTGTTCGCTACTTATCTCGTTTGTCACTCACTCGCCCGTTTATGTGCGCGAAGGTACACTCATCAGCCTTGTCGCTCTTTCCTTGACGATTGGAACAACCAAGCGTATGTATGAAAAGCGTAATTTAGACCTGAAAATGTCATAAATCATGATTTATAGTGTATTTAACAGCTCTATAAGAAAACCATAAGAAAGCGCTTGCTTTACATCAAATCGTATGCTAGTATTGACATATACAGGATAGTGATTGTCATAAACAAGCTAAACCTACGCACAACAATTGTTGTTTTTTGCGTAGGTTTTTCTTATTTATTTGTTCAGTAAATACAGGGGTGACACTATGAGGATTGAAAAAATACTCAATAACAATGTTGTAATTGTAAAAGATGATATGGGCAATGAGCAAATTGTAATGGGGAGGGGATTAGCGTATCAACGGCGTGTTGGGGAAGAAATAGAAGATGCGATAATAGATAAGGTTTTTACGCTCACGAATCAAGATGCATCAACGAAGTTTCAGGAACTGATTGTGGATATCCCACTGGATCACATTCAACTTGCTGAGGAGGTCGTTTCTTATGCCAAATCGCATCTTAATAAAAATCTTAACGAGATGATTTATATCAGTTTAGTTGATCATATATATACCTCAATTCTTCGTGCACAAGATGGCATTAATATAAAAAATGCACTTCTGTGGGATATTCGCCGCTTTTATTGTGAGGAGTATAAAGTAGGATTGCATGCCCTTGATATGATAGAGGAACGATTTGGAATTCGTCTTTTGGACGATGAGGCAGGGTTCATAGCTTTACATATCGTGAATGCAGAATTGGACGATAAGAGTATCCAAGATATGTACCAAATCACGAAAATCATGCAAGAAATCACAAATATTGTGAGGTATGAATTCCAGATTGAATTTGATGAAGACAGTGTTTACTATTATCGATTTATTACACATCTGAAATTCTTTGCACAACGTTTGATTGGAAAGAATACCTATACGGGCGGTAATGAAGAAGATTTACTTTTTGTTATTCGCAATAAATACATAAATTCATATCAGTGCACTGTAAAAATTGGTGAGTTTATTGAGAAACGTTATAATTATGGTTTATCGGATGAAGAGATGGTTTATTTAACGATTCATATTGAGCGTGTAATCTATAAGACTCAATAGCAAAATCAATCGAAAGGGGTGATGCCGAGAAGTCATGAGTTGCTGTATATATTTGAATTAATGGATGGTGACATTAAGTTGGCCAAACCTTCAGTTTTCACATAATAATAGAAAAATGGAGGAAATACATTATGGGAAAGTATGAGATACTTGCAAAAGAAATAGTGCAGAATGTGGGTGGAAAAGACAACATCATTTCGCTTGCACACTGTATTACACGCCTTCGCTTCCGATTGAAAGACGAGAGTAAGGCAAATGACGAGGTGCTAAAGAACATGGATGGTGTTGTCACAATAATGAAAAGTGGCGGACAGTATCAAGTTGTAATAGGGAACCACGTTCCGTTAGTCTATGAAGATGTTATGAATGTCGCAGGGCTTTCAACTGAAACCTCTGAGGATGATGCGGGACCAAAGGGCATATTCAATAAGTTATTGGATATCATTAGTGGTTGCTTCCAACCATTCCTTGGCGTTATGGCAGCGAGTGGGATGATAAAAGGGGTGCTTGCGCTCTTGGTATCTATTAATTGGCTCACAACGACGAGTGACACATATATATTGCTCTTTCAAATTGGTGATGCAATCTTCTTCTTTATGCCAATTGTAATTGGGTATACGTCTGCGAAGAAATTCAAACTGAATCCCATCGTTGGTATGGCGATTGGTATGGCATTATGTGCGCCGACTTTACAGTTAAATGCCTTAAAAGGGGCATTTGAAATAGCGGGACGCACACCAGAACTTCTGTTTGCAGGAACAATGTTTGAGAGCAATGTATACATGAAATTGTTTGGATTCATTCCGATCATTGCAAATAATTACACGAGCAGCGTTGTTCCGGTAATCTTCATTACCGCATTTGCTGCACAGGTTCAAAAAGTATCGAAACGTGTTATCCCAGAGATGGTACAAAACTTCTTTGTTCCATTCTTTGTGTTAGTCATTTCAGTTCCGGTTGGTTTCATTGTTATTGGACCAATCATCTCAGTACTTACAAATATATTACAAGCTGGTTTCTCAGCACTTCTTGGTTTTAATCCAATTCTTTACGGACTTATCTTAGGAACGGTTTGGCAAGTGTTGGTTATCTTTGGATTGCATTGGTCGGTTGTTCCGCTTATGTACATTCAAATTGCGCAATTTGGAGTGTCTCAGGTACTTGTACCTGCATTTACAGCGTCGTTTGCGCAAACAGCAGTTGTTTTAGCAATGTTCTTCAAATTGAAGGATAAAAAACTTAAGAGTTTAGCGATACCCGCATTTATATCTGGAATCATGGGAATAACAGAGCCTGCAATCTATGGCTTAACGCTTCCCAAGAAAAAACCATTCATCTTCTCACTTATTGGTGCTGGAGTGGGTGGTGCGATTATGATGGCCTTTGATCTAATTGCATACCAAACAGGGGGGCTTGGGATTTTCGGAGTCTTTAACTATATTAACAATGGTGATGCAAGTGGTGCAATAAAAGCTCTTGTAGCTGTCCTTGTTGCTGCATCAATAGGATTCTTCTTAACACTCTTCTTTTGGAAGGATGATTATGTTGAATCAGCAGACCAACCTGCTAAGAAAAGTGTAGTAGCCGTCGAGGAAGTGTACTCACCAGTAACTGGAGAAGCAATGCCTCTTAAATCGGTGAAAGATGAAGCATTTGCGACGGGAACATTGGGTGAGGGAATCGCGATTAAACCAAGTGAAGGAAAAATTGTTGCTCCCTTTGATGGCACAGTTACTGCTCTTTTTCCAACAAAGCATGCGATTGGTCTAACTTCAGATAAAGGTATGGATTTATTGATTCATATTGGTCTTGATACGGTTCAACTTGAGGGGCAATACTATGAAGCACACGTTGCACAAGGTGATAAAGTGAAGAAAGGTCAAACACTGATTACATTTGACCTCAAAGCCATTACAGACGCAGGGTACAATTTGGAAACACCAATTATTGTTACTAATAAAGAAGACTATTTGGACATTGTTCCAACAGATGAGAAAGACATCAAACAAGGAAGTGTGCTTATTCGCACAATCTTGTAGAAGGAGATCCATATGAAGTTTAAAGATACGTTTTTATGGGGTGGGGCAACAGCTGCGAATCAATGTGAGGGTGCGTGGAATGTTGACGGTAAAGGACCAAGTATGCAAGATCATAAACGAGGGGGCGGATTGAATCAACCCCGGATCTTTGACAATCCAATTCAAGAAGATCAGTATTATCCCAGTCACGAAGCGATTGATCATTATCATCACATGAAAGAAGACATTGCCTTGTTTGGCGAAATGGGCTTTAAAGTGTATCGTCTATCCATTGCTTGGTCGCGTATTTTTCCCAATGGAGATGATGATGAACCAAACGAAGCAGGACTACAATTCTATGATGAACTCTTCGATGAATGCATTAAAAATGGTATTCAACCCTTGGTGACATTGAGTCACTTTGAGGTTCCGATGGGAATTGTGACACGGTACAATGGGTTTAGTGACCGTCGTGTGATTGACTTGTTTGTACGCTATACAACGACTGTAATGAGTCGATATAAAGACAAAGTCAAATATTGGCTAACATTCAATGAAGTGAATTTTGCAATGATGCCTCACGGTTCACTTTCCGTACTTGGGATGATTATGGACGAAGACAATCCACAAGAACGACTTCAGGCACTTCACCATGTATTTCTTGCCAGCGCGCAAACTGTGATCGAAGGACATAAAATCAATCCTGATTTCATGATTGGAAATATGATTGCCCATCTTACATTCTATCCGTTGACACCGAATCCTGCAGATGTTCTTCGACAACAACAGTTGGATAACATTATCAATAATGTTGCAGGCGATGTGCAAGTATTTGGAGAGTATCCGTATTTTGCAAAAAAACACATGGAAGATCATGGTGTCAAAATTAAAATGGAAAGTTCCGATGCACACGTGTTAAAGCAAGGGACGGTCGATTTCTATACGTTCTCCTATTACATGACAAACTGTGTCAGTACCGATCAAAATAAGGAACTAACAATGGGTAATCTAATGGGTGGCGTAAAAAACCCTTATCTAAAGAGCAGTGATTGGGGCTGGCAGATTGATCCAATTGGACTTCGCTATACCTTAAATAAACTGTACGATCGCTACAACATTCCATTGATGGTTGTTGAGAATGGATTTGGTGCAGAAGATATCATTGAGCCTGACGGAACAATCAATGATGAATATCGAATTGACTATATGCGACAACACATTCAGGCAATGGGTGATGCGCTCGAAGACGGTGTCAATTTGATTGGTTATACAATGTGGGGACCCATTGATCTTGTTTCTGCGGGAACGGGTGAAATGAAAAAGCGTTATGGTTTTATCTATGTTGACAAAGACAATAATGGCAAAGGAACACTTGAACGTAAACGTAAAAAGTCCTTTTACTGGTACAAAAAAGTCATTGCAACACAAGGACAAGATTTGGATTCATAGCCTTTATTAAATAATGTAATCGATGAAATCTTGCATTAGAAAATCTAATGTGATATTATCTGTTGAGCAAAATACGCTAATGATCATCGCCGGATGATCTTGGGACGATTCATGTGCTTCGTAGGCAAAACGAAGAAGCACATTGGTCGTCCTTTTTTTTGAGTATGATGCAAAGGAGAAGATGATGAAGTTAATTAATGAATTTATACGAAAGAATAAACTATTGGTAGGGGGAACACTGGTGCTCTTGCTTGTCCAATTTATAACTATTCTATACATACCGTACCTTGTCGCACATATCGTGGATGATGGTATTGTTCAGGGGCGTTTTGATATCGTCATGCAATTGGGGGTCGAAATGGTAATTGCATCCATAATTGGCGTTATTGTTGCAGTTGCGTGCAGTTACTATTCCTCTGTTATTTCCACAAAGTTTGGCTCAGACTTACGTATGACCGTGTTCAATAAAGTACAAACACTTTCATATAAAGATGCTGAAGAGTATGGAGTTTCTGCGTTGGTCTCACGAATCACCTCTGATGTTGTGAATATTCAACAAGTTGTTGTGATGACGTTCCAAATGATTTTGCCAGGACCCTTTATTGGAATTGTATGTGTTGTCATGTCATTCATGGTATCAGCAGAAATGGGATGGATTGCGCTTGGGACAGTGAGCATTTTTATGGGAGTCGCAGTCCTTGTGACCATCTTATCGTTCCCTTATTTAAAATCTATTCAGAAGTACTTAGATAAAATGATGCTTGTTTTACGCGAGTCATTTATCGGTGTTCGTATTATTCGAGCCTTTGATAACTCGAAATATGAACAAGAACGTACCGACAAGACATTTGATGATTATGCAGATAATATGATTAAGATTAACCGTTTATTTGCATTTCTTACACCAATCGCATATTCCGTATTGGGATTTTCAATGGTTGCCATACTTTGGTTTGGTTTAATCCATGTACCATCGGGCAGTATGCCAATCGGTGAAGTCACTGCAGTCATTGAATATACAACGCTTGCGGTTCTTACATTAGTCATGGCGGCATTGGTTGTGGTAATGCTACCAAGAGCTTATGCTGCCTTGCTGCGAATTCAAGATATCTTAGATATTAATCCAAGTATTCAAGATTTAAAGTCTCACCAACAAGTTCGCATTGACGATGTCAAAGACAATGTTATTGTGTTTGATAATGTTTCGTTTGATTATGACGGAGGCGAAAACTACGCCGTCCACGATATTAACTTTTCATGTAAAGTTGGCGAAACTACAGCGATTATCGGTGCAACAGGTTCTGGTAAAAGTACGGTTGCGAAGATGATGATGCGGTTATTAGATGTGAGTTCAGGTTCCATAAAATTTGCGGATAAAGATATCCGTGATCTATCGCAAGAACATTTACGCGATTACATCAGCTATGTTCCACAAAAAGCATTTTTATTTAGTGGGACTGTACGCGAAAATATTAAATTCCATGACCCAAGTTTGTCTGATAATGCCATGATGGCAGCTGCAAACACCGCACAAGCTCACGATTTCATCTCGGGTCTTGAATCGGGATATGATGCCGTTGTAGCACGTGGTGGAATGAACTTCTCTGGGGGGCAAAAACAACGCATTAGTATTGCTCGAGCATTAAGTAAACCCAGTGATTTGTATATTTTTGATGATAGCTTCTCGGCTTTAGATTATAAAACCGATGCAAAGTTACGAAAAGCATTGCGTGAAGAATTTAGCGATAAGGCAATTCTTATTATTGCCCAACGTGTAAGTTCGATTATGCACGCTGATAACATTATTGTAATGGATAAGGGACGGATTATTGCTGAGGGTAAACATGAAGACCTCTTAGTAAATAGCGAAGTGTATCGTGACTTTGCCCGTTCGCAACATATCTTAGTTGAGGAGGTTTAGACATGTTCAAATTCAAAAGAAAAGCACGTAAGGTAGAGACACCGGGTGTATCCGATAAACCACAAGATACAAAACGCGCCATGAAGTTGTTTATAAACTTATTGATGCAGAATAAAGTTCGTGTGTTGATTGTTATTGCAATGGCGATTACAGGGAGTATTCTCTATACATTAATTCCTTGGTATATGGGAGAGGCAATTGACCATGTTATCGCATTGATAGATCAATTCGGAATTGGTAACTTTACGATTGATGATGTTATTTCCGTAATAATGAACCCAATCATCGCTTTACTAATTGTTTCGTCATTATCATTTGTTGTTTCCTTCATACAAGAACGAATGATGGCATACGTCAGTGAGGATTCAGGATCTCATTTGCGTAAAATGATTACCGATAAAATGGTGCGATTGCCACTGCGTTTCTACGACGATGTTAAAGTTGGGGAAATATTAAGTCGCAATGCAGTTGATATTGAACGTATTGCGGAAATATTGGTTGTTGGTTTCAATCAATTCTTATCGTCATTCTTTAATATTGTTATTGGCTTGGGACTCATGATGTGGATGAGTGCGCAATTAACGCTCATTGTCTTAGTACTCATTGCTGTAAGTACCTACGTGACGATGGTAATATCGCGCAAGAGTCAAGATTCATTTATGGAAAACTTCGCAACACTGGGTGTCTTCAATAGTATTGTCGAAGAGATGTTTACAGGTAACATGCTCATAAAAGTCTTTAATCAGCAAGAGGATTCAATTGATCGTGTTATTGCTGCAAATGAGGCACATGATAAAGCACACTTAAAAGCAATGTTCATGAACTATGCCATTTATCCCGCTGTTCGGTTCTTGAACCAAATTGCCTTTATCGTAAGTGCGGTATTTGGGGGGCTACTTGCTATTCGCGGATCAATGTCGGTCGGTGTAGTTCAGGCGTATTTACAATATGTCTCACAAGTTTCTGAGCCGATAACAGAAGCATCTTTCATTATCAACTCTTTTCAAGCATCTTTGTCATCCATCGAACGTGTTTACGAAATAATTGATATGGATGAAGAAGTTCCAGATGTAAGCAATCCACAATTTCCTGAAGTTGTTGAAGGCCGTGTTGAATTCAATGATGTCTCATTTGGGTACATCTATGATCAACCAATTATGAACTCCGTGAATTTTACAGCCAAACCAAAACAAATGGTCGCGGTTGTTGGTCCAACAGGAGCAGGTAAAACAACACTCATTAATCTTCTCATGCGTTTTTATGAGGTGAATAAGGGTGAAATTCTATTTGATAACATCAATATCAAGGATATGACCAAAAAAGATGTTCGCAGTTTATTTGGTATGGTCCTGCAGGATACATGGCTCTTTGAAGGAACGGTAGCGGATAATATTGCATATGGGAAAAAAGATGCAAGTCGCGAGGAAGTTATTGCTGCGGCGAAACTTGCACAATGCCATGAGTTTATCGAGATGCTACCACAAGGCTACGATACCCTTATATCGTCCGACGCGAGCATTGTGTCACAAGGACAACAACAATTGCTTACCATTGCACGAACTGCGCTTACCAACCCACCACTCCTGATTCTTGATGAGGCGACATCTAATATTGATACGATTACTGAAATTAAGATTCAAAAGGCGTTGGATGAAATAATGGAAGGCCGCACGAGTTTCGTTATTGCACACAGATTGTCAACCATTCGAAATGCTGACTTAATCCTTGTTATGGATAAAGGGAATGTTGTTGAATCCGGTAATCACGATCAACTAATTGAAAAAGAAGGTATGTATGCGGACCTCTACAACAGTCAATTTGTAAATGCATAAAAAATGCTGTGTCTTAGGACGCAGCATTTTTTCTAACGATTTTGAAACTCGTTAATGCGAATATTCTTGATTTTTCCATTGCGCAAATCAACAGCCTTCTCCAATACATCACCATAGTTATCAAAAATAAATTGGTACATATAGGGAATGAGTCCTTTTGATATCTGATAGGATGCACTATCCCACAATAATGATGGTGTATGATCAACCCCATAATAGGTTATGTTACCACATTGAAATGTTGGATTTGCAAAGTCAGTTGGTTTTGCAAAAGGGAAACCCATACCCTCATCACAACTAACGTCGATAATGAGACACGGCTTCTTAAATAGAAGAACGTCCGCATCGGTCATAAACATTACAGGTTTAATCGGGTTTTGCAAGATCCCATTTAAAATGATATCGGATTGAGCAAACTCGTCAACCAACCGTGGCTTTCCAGGAACATCGACACGTAAAACATGATCCCCATCAAAATAGAGTTGTGAATACGTAATCGCGTGAATGCGATCTGCGATTAGGTGAGTTGGTCGCCAACTGTAAACCTCAATATCATTAAACCCCTTACTTCTTAGAGCATGAATTGCCCCACGACTTACAGACCCAAAACTCATTATCTTAACTTTTTTCTGAGGTCCATAGTAACCATCGGTGCCCTGAATATCGAGCGCATGCTCGACTGCACAGTATCCAGCCAATTCGTTATTCGTTTGAAAGAGGTGAACGCGCCCACGTTTGGTTTCATAATACATATTTTCCCATGCAACATAGGTGAGTTTCTTTTCAATTCCGATGTCGACAATGTCTTTGTTTTGAACAGAATGAATCCATCCAAACAGTGTTGCCCCATCTTTCATTTGCTTAATATCATCCAAAACAGGTTTTGTCATCACAACCTTATCGCTGTTTGCGATCAAGATATCACGACTCAGGCAACGATTTCCAGTATATTCTGTTAGTTTTTCATCAGTATATCCAAATTGATTCCCATAACCTGTTTCAAAAACGAGGTTGCGTAAGACATCATCATTCATCGATTCGAGAAATGATGGGTGAATGGGTACCCTGCGTTCAAACGGCTTCAATGAGCTTCCAATAACTGCAACTTTCATACGATTACCTCCATATTTATTCTGTAACAATTATATCACAATAAGAATAATGGAAGAAAACACCACATGAATCTCATAATTTGGTTGTTAATTATCACAAATAAGAGTGTACATGCTACAATTAGATTAGAAAAGAGCGTGATATTATGGAAAAGGAACCACGTATATTTGGTCAATCCTTTGCAAGCGTCTATCCTCATTATATTGCGAAGGCGCAACGCAAAGGTCGAACACAACAAGAGGTTGACGAAATAATTTATTGGCTTACGGGCTATGATGAAACGATGTTACGACAACAACTGTCTCAAGAAGTAAGCATTAAGACATTCTTTGCTGATATGCCGCAGCTAAATGATAATGTAGGTCTAATTAAAGGTATGATTTGCGGTTATCGAGTCGAGGAAATTGAAGACCCATTAATGCAGAAAATCCGTTATCTTGATAAGCTGATTGATGAACTTGCCAAAGGAAAATCAATGGAGAAAATTCTCCGAGTAACATAAAACCCACTACGTGAGAAGTGGGTTTGTTTAGATGATCTTGATAAAGTCGTCAATAGTTGGGGTAATCTGAGGAATGTCTGTAATTGTGATTGCCTGACCCGATGTCACAATGAGTGGACTGATTGTTGATTTTCCTTGAGACTTGATAAAGTCCCAATCAACAATAGCGAGTTTATCACCACGCTTAACTTTATCTCCTTTTTTAACGAGAACCGTAAATCCTTGTCCATTTAATTCCACAGTATCAATCCCCAAATGTACCAAAAGTTCTACGCCATCCTCGCGACTGATACCGTAGGCATGCCCAGTGGGAAATACGACGGTTAATACCCCATCACACGGCGCATAAATATTATTATCTGTTGGCTCAATGGCAACGCCTTCACCCATATAACCTTGGGCAAAAACTTGATCCGGTACATCTTTGAGTGGTATAACGGTTCCACTTGTAAATGCATTGATTTGATGATCGATTGACTTCTTATTGCGACTGAATAATCCCATTTTTCCCTCCGTAAAAACAAATGCTAGTATAAAAACTCTAATATTAGTTTAACATATACATTGCAAATATTGTAGGTCATGACACAGGTATTGACGTAAATATATGAAAGAGATCATCGTAGATTTAATGTTGTGCCGTAATAGTAAATGATATAATAAGATAAATAGTGATACGAATCACACAAGGAGAGACTATGGATATGATGAAGCGCATCGCGTCACTTCCCAATGTAACGACAAGTGAGCAAGAACTCATTGATTTTATCTTGGAGAACCCACAACGGTTCTTAACCTTAAAGCCTAAGGAAATTGCTGACAAGGCTTTTGTATCACTATCGACAGTATATCGTTTGGTTGATAAACTTGAACTAAACGGTGTGAGTGATTTACAAGATGTTATTACTGCACATCTTTTGGATATTAAACATGAGGCTATCATCGAAGATTTTGATTATCCACTTTTGGCCAATCAGTCGATCGATGCGATGAATCAAAACATGCGTACGCTTTATCAACGCACAATCCAAAATACCAGTGATATGATAGATTCAATAGCACTTGAAGCAATTACAGATGCACTGATACATGCTCAAGAAATAAGCATTTATGCAGCGTCTGCTAATGTATATCTTGCGGAAAATTTCAAATTCCAGATGTTAGAAATTGGTGTTAATGTTCATGTCTTCACCGAAGACTACATGCAACGTTTGCGAGCTGCAAACAGTAACGACCAAGAGGTCGCAATCGTTGTGTCGTTTGGTGGAAGAAGTACAACGATGCAGGCGGTCATGGATATATTAAAAGCAAATAACGTGACGACGGTCCTATTAACATCAAAACATACAAATCGTCTTTCGACACTTGCTGATCATGTCCTTACGCTCTCTTCATTTGAAGATCATAGTGATAAGATATCTTCCTATGTGACCCGACTGTCGATACTTTATCTTTTTGACATGTTATATTCAGCGTATTTCATTCGCAAATATAACCAGAATATCAAGTTCAAGCGATCATCTTACAAAAAAATGAATCCTAAAGAAAAAGAATGAGCGTAAACTCATTCTTTTTCTTTTAATCCATGAGTATACTTAAATAGACTGGGGATGCGGGTAAATAATTCATACGCAATACCATCATCATTATTGGATAATGTAATTGTATCTGCCACATCTTTAACTACTGCCTCAGCATTCGCCATTGCAACGCCAATATCGGCAAACCCAAGCATCGAGAGATCGTTAAGACCATCACCAAACGCAATAATATTCCCTTGATTCAGGAAGCCTTGATCATATAAACGTTGGAGTGTTTGTGCTTTATCAACATCTTTATGCGTAAACTCGAAGTAAAAGGGAGCAGAAAATACACAGTGTAGTGTGTCCTTGAAAGGGGCTTGAATTGCGACATAGGAACTTTGAAGATACTTTGGATCAGCTGCAATCAAAACCTTATGGGGTTCGAAATCAACAAACTCAGCAAGGGATGCCACCTCTTGAAGAAGAAACTTCCCACCACGCGCTTCATACTGGATAATATTCACATATTTGTTTCCCATCAAATCCATATCAATCTTACGTGAGAAAACATCATGCACATACATAGTTTGACCTTGAGTAACCATCGTTGTGACGTTAAATTCATCAAGATGTCTCAAAAGGGATGTCGTTGTTGTGCAATCAATAACATGTTCAAAATAGGTTTCTTTTGTAGTGTAGTTCAATACATGCGCACCGTTGAAGGAAATAATGAGGCCATTGTGATGATGCATTTGAAGCTCCTCAGCAAATTCAAGCATTCCAGAAGTAGGCCGTCCAGAAGCAAGTATGAGCTGTATGCCTTGTTCTTGAGCCTTTATCAGTGTTTGTTTTGTCAGCTCGCTCACGCTCTTATTGTTGGTTAAGAGCGTTCCATCTAAATCGAGAATTATCGTACCAATTTCTGTTCTCATGTGTATCACCTCAACAAAATTATAGCATGTGGTGATGAGGAAATATGCGATGCAGATGATGTTGAGATAACAGTTTCTTTATCACCCAAAAATAACACAATTTTGAAACATATGTATCAAAAAAGGAACGTTAAACGTTCCTTAAGCAAGTTCTTCCATTGGAAGTATGTCGTCACATTCCTCAATAACTGTAGTACCTTCGCGCTTGGCAATTTGTTTGGCATAGAAGTCAACCAAGAATGGAACGATGATCATCGTAACAATTGAAGCGGTAGCACACATGGCTGCCGTAACAGGAACAAGTTCTTGCAATGAAGGGTCAGTTGCAGCAATAAGAGCCGGTGTGAGGGCGGAGTTTGCGGCAACAGTTCCCATTGCGATTCCCAAAGGTGTTTTCTTTTTGAGGGTGAGGTTGTAGATATAATGAATGATAAAACCAAGTAAGAGTGAAATAACTCCAAGTAAGATTCCGGGAATACCCGCAACAAGTAAATTGGATAGATTGGATGTTGCACCCACTGAGAATGTCATAAACATAACAATTAAGTCTTGGGAATCTTTACATAACTTCTTGAACTCAGGGTCAAGATTACCCCATATAACACCAATTCCAATTAGAATTAGAACAGAGATAATTTCTGCGAAAGGAATTTGTGCTGAACCTGAAAGGCCCATAACGATCAAGGTTCCGAAGGGACCGTTTTTTAATGAGAGAACCGATACTGCTCCAGCATCACTTCCATCCCCATATTCACCACACAATGCGGCGTATAATGAGCTGTTGTTACTTGGTAGCGCGCAGTACAGTGCGAAGGGTGTAATTCCTAGGATTCCTGCAGGTCCAAACATACGCCCTGCAATCCATCCAACAACACCACTTAAGACAAGTTTAAGAATAAGTAGAATGGAGCCTTTGTATAATGGTAGGCCTGCTTGCTTTATATTAATCTGTGTTCCGCAAATGATGAGGAATAATCCCATAAGTACAGCACTACCATTTTTAAACAGTGAAGTCGATGGACCTCCAAGATTTAAAATTTGTGGAAAGAATGTATTTAACACCATTCCAAGAATTAAGGGGACGATGACACATCCTCCAGGTATTTTTTTTAATGTTTTCATTGCGTTCTCCTCTTTGTGCATTGTGCAACGAGCTGTTAGATGCTAAGTTTGCAGTCAATTTCTTCTAACAACTTTGTATCTTAATTTTACAACAGGATAAAATATAAGTATAATTAAGAAATAAAATACTTTTAATAAAAATAATTTATAGGAGTCATGATGCAAAACACACGAGAAATGAAACGCCTCTACACATTTAAGGCAGTATACGAACTAAACAGTTTTTCCCGCGCAGCAGAGATTATGTTTATAACCCAAGCGGCTGTGTCCATTCAAATTCAGCAACTCGAGGAAGAAGTTGAAGCAATATTCTTTCAGAGAAATGGTCGAAACTCAATTATTCCAACCGAAGCGGGACGATTATTTTATAAACAGGTAATTAAGATGATTGATGAGTGGCAGAATACGATGACTCTTTTAAATGAGGTCTCTAACATTCGAAACCGCTGTACAATTGGATGCTCGCATTCATTTTCAAATACATATCTTCCAAGTCTTGTAGTTCAGTTGATAAAGCAATTTCCGGCAGTTGATTTCAAATTTTCAGTGGACAACTCGCAGGTCGTATATGATGGCGTAATGAAACGGACGATTGACTTTGGTGTCATCGAACGCGCCCTTCCAATTGAAGAGTCACTTGAACGCATTCAACTTGTTGCTGATAGTTTAGTGCTGGCTGGTAATCCTGATGGAAAGCAATGGATCATGCGAGAACAAGATTCGGGAATTCATTATTACAATAAAATGTTTCTTGATGAGGAAGGGATAACCCCGAGGCTGTTGTCACAATAAATGACAATGACCTCATACTCAAGGTATTGGAGGAAGGATGGGGAACATCTTTAGTCTCCAAACAAAACGCACAGGGCCACAACTTTCCAACCATTGAGTTGGATAAAAAGTATTCCCGCAACTATTACCTCATTCAAACAACAATGAACGATTTTCCACGAGAGATTGTCGACTTCGTTGTTAATTATGTCCAGCAAATGCATGCCAACCAAGGGTAACCTTGGTTTTAATTTTGAAAAAAAGAGTATGCACGTTGACATAGTGATAGAAAGGGTATATTATCAAACATACCGAATGAATGTTTGGTGTCAGGAGAAACAAAAGATGAAGAATCGCTATGACTCAGAAGCAACCATCAACGATATCTTGGATGTCGCCACTGCACTCTTTATTGAAAAGGGTTATGAGAAAACATCAATCCAGGATATTGTGAAAGGATTGGATGGTCTTACACGTGGTGCAATCTATCACCACTTTGATTCAAAGGATGACATTATCAGTGCAGTAATGCGGCGAATGTTTCCAGAAAATGACTATTTCGCGCAACTCAAACATCGGACAGATTTAACAGGTCTTGAAAAGTTACGTGAGGTTTATTTGGAATCGATTTTTAACGATCAGGTCCAGTCATTTTTTATGCAATCTGCAGCACTGTTGAAGAATCCCAGATTCTTTGTTGAATACATGAAAGTGAATGCATCAGTATTCTCACCTCAGATTATGGAATTGTTGGATGAGGGGAATGCGGATGGGTCATTGGATGTGAAATATACAAAATATGTATCCGAGGTTGTGTTACTTCTCTTGGGAACTTGGTTTGTACAGGAAATATTCCCTGTTACAGTTGATGAGTTTCGCGAGAAAATATATGCAACAAAGTATATATTGGACAGCATCGGTATTGATTTGTTGAATGACGAAATTATGAAAAAGACCATGGTCTTTTAAGTAGAAAGAGGATAGTTTTGAAAAAATTTGGTAAGGTAGTGAAGAAAATGCTTATTGGTTTATTGGTAGTATTAGTTGTGTTCTTTACAGGAACATTTATATTTGGTCGTGTGACACTTAATAATAACAAAGCGAAGATTGAGCCATACGGACAAAAGGTTGATGTCATGGGTAAACAAATGAATGTCTACATTCAAGGTAATGGTGAAGAGACAATTGTGATGATTCCTGGATATGGAACACCGTCCCCAACCCTTGACTTTGCACCATTAATTGATGAACTGTCAGGCAAGTACCGTGTTGTTGTACTTGAACCCTTTGGTTACGGTCTCAGTGATGAAACAGATCGTGAACGTACTCCTGCAAATATGATTGAAGAGTACCATGAAGCTATTAAAGCACTTGGTATTGATAAATTTGTATTTATGGGACACTCAATTGGTGGAATTTATATTTTAAATTATGTTAATACATACCCAGGTGAAGTTACGGCATTCATTGGTGTGGACACAAGTGTTCCAGATCAACCAAGTACAAGTCTTCCTTCAGGTCTCTTTAAGTTCGCGAAGAAATCAGGAATTCTAAGTCTTGTTCAAGAGTTCTATATGGAGAGTGGCGCACCTGCAACAGTGTGGGAAGGTCAAAAAGAAAACTATGATTTGATTGCCGATGTGAATGCGTTTAATGATACGACGATGAATGAGTTGGGTAATCTTACAAATATTTTCGAGTCATCACGTGGTTTGAAACTGCCTGCAGACTTACCGGTATATCTCTTTGTACAAGAACATAACACGGGTGTCGAACGATGGACAGAAATGCATCAAGCACAAATGGCTGAAGGTAAGAATGGTAAAATGCTTCTCATTGATGCGGATCATTATCTCCACCATACGGAATCAAAATTAATTGCCAGTGAAACAATTAAATACCTTGAAAGTTTGAAACAATAATTTTTGAAGATACTGTGAAAACGCAGTATCTTTTTTTGTTTTTATTGACAGAATCATGAATTCACGATATTCTCTAAATGCGAATCATTTGCAACTGGAGAAAAGTGCGTCATGATTCGGAGGAGGATATTATGAAGAAAATAGCAATTTTGTTGAGTGTAATACTAACTTTAGTAGGGTGCTCATCCAAAGATAAAACTGACACTGAAGCGATAAAAGTTGTAACTAGTTTTTATCCCTTGTACGATTTCACATTAAAAATTGGTGGCGATCACGTTGAAATTATAAATATTGTAGGAAGCTCAGAAGCGCATGGTTTTGAGCCTTCACCACAAAATCTTATCGATATAAATGAAGCGGATATTTTTATATATAATGGTGCTGGTATGGAGCCTTGGGTTGAAAAGGTACTTGCAACAATTGAAAACAAAGAGCTTACCATCATAAATGCCAGTGAAAAAATTGCCCTCATGGAATCGGATCATAATCACGATCACGAAACATCCGATGATGATCATGAAGAACACTCCGACCATGACCACGAAGATCATGATCATGGTATTTATGATCCCCACACATGGCTTGATCCTGAGAATGCGCGGATTCAGATGGCAGCAATTCGCGATGCGCTCATTGGATTGGATGCCCAAAACAGCCGTGACTATACTGAAAACTACGATCGCTACGACAGCGAGATTACAAAATTGATGTCTGAGTTCTCAGAGAAACTAAGCAATACAACTCGTAAAGAAATTATTGTTGATCACCCAGCATTTGGATATCTATTGCACCGATTCGGTATTGAACAAATTGCGATTACTGGGGGAAGTCTGGAGAGTGAACCTACGATTAAAGATATCGAGGCAGCCATTCAACAAATAAAAGATCTTGATGCAAAAGTAATTTATGTTGAAACGTTGAGTGATTTAAAAATTGCCAATGTATTAAATAAAGAGTTAGGAGTTCAAGTACTTACGCTAAATACCCTTGAATCCATGACTAAAGATGCCTTGGTATCAGGCAATGATTATTTCTCTGTAATGCGACAAAACATGGATAATATTCTCGAGGGCCTAAAGTAAACTATGATAGAATAGTTTCACAATGAAAGCGAGTGTTGTATGAAAATCATAAAAATTGGTGATAAGGAGTATTTCTACTCCAATGATATAAGAGAAAATAATGAAGTAAGAAACAGTTTCAACAAGCTTGCCCTAGAGACATTTGACCTTTCATTTGATGGTTGGTATCAAAGTGGATTTTGGAACGAAAACTACCGCCCCTTTGTGTTACTTGATGGTACGCGTGTTGTTGCCAATGTATCTGCAAATATTTTGGACTTTGATATAAAGGAGGAGAGAAAGAAAACTGTTCAGATTGGAACCGTCATGTGTGATCATGACTATCGCAACCAGGGGCTGGTTCGCTACTTAATGGATCGTGTCATTGAGACGTTTGAAACATCCATGGATGCAATCTATCTTTATGCTAATGGTTCAGTTCTCGAATTTTATGAAAAGTTTGGATTCAAGCCAGCTTTGGAATACCATCAAACATTTCAAACGTACCCCTTGATATCGACATTCAAACATGTGGTTCTTGATCCGCGTACAATCGCTTCACTGCAGTCTGCATTCGAACAAGGCAATGCGATGTCGTCTGCGCGTATGAAGAATAACTTCGATTTGGTGATGTTTTACTGCACAGGGCCTTTTAACAATTCGGTCTATTACAGTGAAGTCCACAATTGCTTTGCGATTTATGAAGATGGAGTCTTATACGATCTCTATGGAAAAGATGCGGACTTAAAAACAATACTTCATGAACTCGGTAATGGAACATCTATTACATTAGGATTTATGGCAGAAGGATTATTAGAGCCCGTAACTGCGGTGTTGGAAGAGGATACCTATCTCTTTGTTTATAACAAACTTGAGAATATTTTTGCAGAACCTTTGTTGTTACCACTACTTTCTCATGCATAGTAAAGCCACGTTTTAGAAACGTGGCTCTTTTTAATTATCTTGTTTTGTTGGCGCAATAACCAACTCACGGATGGATACTTCTTGCGGTAAAGAGAACATCATCAATGCAGCATTGGCAACATGACGCGGGTCCATGGAATATCCTCCCATCGTATCTTTCCACACCACATAGTCATCCTTAATCTTTTGATTACTAGTGTGCGATAGTAACTCGGTTTCGGCAGCTCCTGGTGAAAGCACAAGAACACGCACATTGCTTCCAGAAATTTCTTGCCTTAATGTTTCACTTAATGCATGAACACCGTATTTTGTGGCAGAATAAACGGCATGATTTGTAAATGTCTTGAATCCAGCAATTGATGAAATATTAATAATCGTACCACTCTCGCGTTCAATCATACTTTCAATTACGCTTCGTGTACCATTTAGAACACCACTCACGTTGACATTGATCATTGTTTGCCATTCTTGTGGATCTTGGTTCCAAATATTACCAAGCAACATGACCCCAGCATTGTTAATCAATAAATCAACAGGACCAAACTGTGCCACGGCTTCATTCACTGAACTTTGAAATGCATCAGCATCCGTGACGTCAACTTTTCGAATCATGACATTATCAAGGTTCAACGCTTCAATTAATTCAGTACGACGCGCAATTAATAATAATGGATGTCCTGCATCATGAAAGACGCGGGCCATTTCTTTTCCAAAACCACTGCTTGCACCTGTTATAACTACTAATCCTTTTTCCATACTTATACCTCACTTGTAGGAATAGTGTATAATGAATGCAAACACCTGCCTAGTACGCACATTCGTGTAACTAGGTAACATCAAGGTAACTAAAGGAGGGGCACAATGTATCTCAATGAGTTTGATGCAACACTAAAAATAATCCAAGGAAAATGGAAAACAGTCATTCTCTATGAATTGTATGAGAGTAAGGTTGTTCGCTTTAACGCAATGCGTGAGATCATTGGCGAGATTTCCAACAAGACACTCACACATCAACTGCGAGAACTTGAGTCGGATGGTTTGGTAATTCGCACCGTCCATCCTACCATACCTCCTCATGTAGATTATGAGTTATCGGAAAAGGGGAAAACAATAATCCCCGTATTAAATATGATTTGCGATTGGGGTTTGGAGAATACCGACCACGATCAACTTGAAACGACCTTGTGTCGATAAAAAAACCAAGCGCTTGCTTGGTTTTATTCTGCATTAGGGAATTTACCTTTTGGATAGACTTCCAAGTCAGGAAGTTCGAGAATATCTTTGTAGTCATAGTCAAACAAATACTCTTGCATCGTTCCATTATCAACTTCCAATTTTAATGTCATCTTGTGATTGGGCTTATCAAAAGTAAGGATTGCCTTATCAATAACGGCATCAGCGCCTTCGATGGTTAAATCTCGGTATTCAAGGATTAGCACATCGTTCTCCACTTTTCGCTCGGGGACAGACTTGCTGAAATCAATGATGTCGTACATTTTACTCCAGTTCGCTAAGTCGCGTTCGCGTTGTTCTTGATTATAAATGTCGTGGAAGTCGCTGTCTTGAGGACTCTCAGTTAGCCACTCTGATGAACTATATTTACCATCATCCATTGATATTAGGGTATGGTGTTGATAATAGGGTCCCTCTTTAAAGTAGAAGTATGTAATACCATTTTGACTTCGGCGGTGTGTTTCGTTTGTGTCGTAGGCATAAGAATTTTCTATCTTCATCATCAACGATGTAGTATTGACATCAATTCGAAACCCATTAACGTTACCGTTAATAATTGTATTTGCCTCTGCTTGTAATTCTGCTGCATTAGTAATACCTGAATAGGAATCTTTGCTCTGACATCCAACAATTAGCAAAAAACACGTAAAAATCAATAAATACTTTTTCATAATATTCTCCTATAAATTCTTATACAAGAGTATCACAATTGCATATCAAAAGGTAGGTTTAATTTACGTTTCTAAATATGCTTAATAAGATTTGCAATGTATTGATGTGATTTAATCGAAGATTCGCTGGTAAAGTTCAGTGAGGCTTCTTTGCGCTTTGCAGCTTGAACAAATGTTGTGATGATTTGTGTAAACCCGCGCTTATCTAAGGTAGGGGTCCAATCTCCAAAGCGTTCAACACTGCAGCCTTCGCTATTGTTAATGATGAGTCGATCCATCTCTTCGCTGCGATAGAATCCACTTGCACTCATAACCTCAACTGTTTCACTTCTGCCGCCAGATTTCATATTTATCATTGCAGTCGCTGTACTGTACTCAGTTTCAAATTGAATGGAGGCATGTTGAAGCGCGCCTTCAATCTCAACAACGCGGTAGTGCGTATTAATAACCGGTGCATCCAATAAGAAAAGCGCCAAATCGACAACATGAATCATCATGTCATATAAAGCAAATGTTGTATCCTGTAAAGCATTCTCACGTGTCTTTTGAACAGTGATTACAGATTTGTTAGGGACAGCTTTAAGTCGTGTATTAATTGGACTCACACGACGATTAAAACCTGTCATAAGAATCAACCCTTTCTGAGCCGCTAAATCATGAAGCTCGATTACTTCATTAATGTCCTCACTAACGGGTTTGTCAACATAAACATGGATTCCTTTATTTAAAAACTTTCGAATTAATTGTGCATGCGTATCCGTTGGTGTATGAATAAACACTGCTGTAATTCCGGATTCTATAAAAGTATCAAAATTGTGAAAAGTATGATTGAGACCATATTTTGCTTTGAGTGTTGCCAACTTATCTTCATTCCGAGTAAACATGTGCCACTCAACTTGTTCTTGCATCTGTAACATTACTGGGAGGTATGCTTTAATGGCAATTCCACCTAAACCCATTACACCTATTTTTTGCATATTATCTTTTCCTCTTTTTCCTATCCAAATCATAGCACATTTGTGGTATCATATTCATGGTAATACGCCCGTGGCGCAACGGATAGCGCGTTTGATTCCGGTTCAAAAGGCTGCAGGTTCGATTCCTGTCGGGCGTGCCATTAATCGAATTATCAGGAAGCACTCGCTTCTTTTTTTTAATCTCAATCGAAAAGAGCAATAAACTTTACAAAATATTGAAATAAACTCTAATAAGTGGTATTGTTATCGTCTAACAAGTCGGGTCCGCTTCGCTCACGGATGACCCTTAATTATCGAAGGATATTAAGGAGGTCATATGATAGAAGTAGACAAAATATCCAAAACATTCCGAATACCGATGCGAAAAGCGGGCATTAAAGAGGCAGTACGTGCCTTTTTTGTGCGTGAGTATAAAGAAATAAAGGCCCTCGATGATGTGTCGTTTAAAATAGATGAAGGTGAGATTGTGGGTTATATTGGACCCAATGGTGCGGGCAAGAGTAGTACGATTAAAATTATGTCAGGGATACTGCGTCCAGACGCAGGGAAATGCTCTATAAATGGGATAGACCCGTCTGCGAAGCGTCGCGAACATGCACAGCAGATTGGGGTTGTATTTGGTCAACGATCACAATTATGGTGGGATATTCCAGTCATTGATTCATTCGAACTGCTGAGAGATATGTATCAGATTCCTCAGGCAGATTATAGAGAACGATTGCAAGCACTAATCACCTTGTTGAAGTTGGGAGAAATCATACAGATGCCGACCCGACAATTGAGTTTAGGACAACGCATGCGATGTGAAATCGTTGCATCTTTGCTTCATAATCCCAAAGTACTCTTTCTTGATGAGCCGACAATTGGCTTGGATGCCGAATCCAAACTTTCAGTACGTTCTTTCATACGGGAAATTAACAGACGATACAATACGACGGTCGTACTGACGACCCATGACATGCAAGATATTGAATCACTTGCGACGCGAATCATCCTCATTGGTAGAGGGAGAATACTGTTTGATGGGAGCGTCGATGCTTTGAAACAACGCTATCAAGTCAAAAAAATGATTAAAGTTAAGTTTAGGAGTGGAACCCTGAATCCGAGTTCCTTATATGAAATTATTAGCATTGATAATGGATTGGCGAGTGTTCGGGTGTTGGGGTCAATATCTTGTGTTCTTGATGCACTGACAAAGCAATTGGAAGTAGAAGATATAGAAATGCAGGAAGAGTCAATTGACGATATTATCTTGAATATGTATCGGACGCTACAGATATGAGTATCTACCATTCACTGTTGCGGACGCGTATTCTAGCCGGCCTCCAATATAGAGGTGCTGCAATTGCGGGCATGATGACTCAGTTTGTGTGGGGATTTTTATCCATTATGCTTTTTAATGTCCTGGGTCAAGGAATTATGGATCCTGAGGATGTTGCAACATATGTGTGGCTACGCCAAGCCTTTTTGGCACTTACAGCAGTGTGGGCAATGGACGCATCAATTTTTCCGATGATTGAGAGTGGAGAAGTAGCATATGAGTGTTTGCGCCCCATCAACCTGTACTTTCTTTGGTTTGTGCGAAATATTGCCCATCGTATATCACGATGCCTTTTGCGATTTGCACCCGTTATCATCGTTGCGTTAGTACTGCCAGAACCTTTTCGATTGACATTACCTGCGACGCCATTGCATGGATTAATGTTTATTGTATCACTACTAATGACAATGCTTCTTGTGGTATCCGTTAATATGCTGATGTACGTATTTACATTCTTTTCAAAAAATTCATTGGGGATTCGCGTGATTTTTATGGGGATATTTGATTTGCTCGATGGTGGAACCATTCCACTTCCTTTCTTTCCGGAAGTGTTTCAAAGGATATTATCTTACACATTCTTTATTGGTCTTCAAACAACACCGCTTTTCATTTATCTTGGACAGATGAATCCGCTTCATGGATTGTTATTACAGATAATTTGGTTTTTGATTATAACGGGATGTGGATATTTTCTTTTGAACATTGCGCTAAGAGAGGTTGAAGTCTATGGTGGTTAATATCAAACTCTATGCGAAGTTTCTTGCGATGCATCTAAAAGTACAGCTGCAAAATCGTATGTCGTTTGTGCTGATGACTTTAGGGCAAGCAGTCATGGCGTTTACAGGAATTGCTGCGGTGCTCATACTAATGAATAATAATACGGAAATATTGGGCTTCAGTCGTGCGGAAGTTCTTGTCTGTGGATCGGTTGTGATGATGGCATTCTCTTTAGCAGAATGCTTCGGCCGTGGTTTTGATATATTCCCAAGATTGCTTGGGAACGGTCAATTTGACCGCATGTTGGTGCGGCCATGTAACATACTATTTCAAGTCTTTGCCAGTACCGTAGATATAACACGTTTTGGAAGAGTAGCTGTATCACTCGTTGTACTCATTTTTGCAATACAATCGGTTACCATAACAAGCTATTTATTATTGTTGAGTATGATTGCATCAGGAATGATTGTGTTTATATGCCTTTTCATCATTTATGGGGCATTGAGCTTCTTTACAACAGAATCATTGGAGTTCATGAACATTCTAACTGATGGTGGTCGTGAATTTGGTAAGGTGCCGTTCTCGTTTTACGGTCAACATGTCTTAAGATTTTTGACCTACGTCGTACCATTGGCATGTTTTCAGTATTATCCGTCATTGTTCTTGCTTGGTAAAACAACGACAATAGGGTATGCATTGTATCCTTTATTGAGTTTAATCTTTATGATACCAACATACTTTATTTGGATAATGGGTCGACGTCACTACCGTTCAACTGGTTCGTAAGTTAAATGATTTGAGAGTTGATAAAGAATCGTGTATATTGAGGATATAAAAAGGAAAAGAGAATCGAGTATGGAATGGAAAAAGAAAACAACAATTGAAGCACCAATCGAGAAGGTTTGGCGTCTTTTTAATGAAGAGAACTACATGCGCATTATGCCACAAGTTGTAGCATACAAGAAAATTTCAAGCGATCCAAAGACACGAACAACAATTTATGAGGAAACGTATCGTGAAGGAAAGCGCGAAGAGACCTATGAACTAACCGAAGTGATTGAAATAGATACAGAAACAGAAAAATTGAGAAGATTTTCATTCACCGTTGCGAATGCGATTGTCTCAAAGGGAAGCTTTCATCTAAAACGGATTGACGAGAATCGTACTGAGTTTATTTACAGTGGCAGTAATGTTGGAAAAAACCTATTCTTCAAGTTTGTTTTGCGTCTGTCTTCGAAGAAAGCAAATGAAAAAGTCGTTGTCGATTTTATGAATCGCGTGAAGGCTGAGGCACAACTATAATCAAGTATCATATTCGGAAATGGCAATGCCCTTTTTTTCTGCATGTACTCTAAATCAGGGGCGGGGATATGTTACAATACATGCAATGAGTAGATGATTGTGAGGGATTTATGATGAATGAATTTGGACAAAGAATCGGTGCAAGTGTTCCAAGATGGAAAAGACGAAATCTGCCAGGAGAAAAAACACTTAACGGGCGCTATTGCCGCTTGGAGCGGATCAATTTAGAAAAACATGGTGATGGATTGTTTAACGTGTATGGACCGCAGTCACCACTGGAGAATTGGACATACATGCCAATTGATTCCTTTGAAGATAGAGACGCATTCAATGCATATTTTTCAGGACTTGAGCAACGATTGGCATCTGCAATTTATGCAATTATAAGTTCTGAGACCAACGAAGTCATAGGAAGTATCTCCCTTATGCGAATTGATCCTGATAACGGTACGATTGAGGTAGGCTATGTTGTTTATTCGGATGCTTTGAAGCGTACGAGAATGGCAACAGAAGTTCAATGGCTCTTGGGTAACTATGTGTTCAATGAACTTGGTTATCGTCGCTTCGAGTGGAAGTGTGATGTTTTAAACCAACCATCATATAATGCTGCATTACGTTATGGATTTGTATTTGAAGGAATCTTTCGTAATGCACTTATTTACAAGGGTAGAACGCGTGATACAGCGTGGTTCTCAATTATTAACGATGAATGGGAAGCATTACAAAAACGCTATGAGGTGTGGCTTGATCCAAGCAACTTTGATAGCCAGGGACAACAAATTAAAAGATTATCAGACTGCTAGAGAGTAAGGACGCCATTGGCGTCCTTTAATTTAAATAATCTAGAATATCAACCAATCGAGAAACGGTTATATCGGCACGTTTATGAGCGTTTTCCATTGATGTAAAATATACAGCAATAATTTCTGCATTTTTTGCACATTCAACATCAAGAATGCGATCACCAACATAATAGCTGTGATTACGGTCGAGGTCATATTTATCAATAAGGTAATCAAGTGCTTCGGGATGTGGTTTTCTTTGAAATTTATTATCACTGGTGACAACTTCGATAAATAAATCAAGAATCCCATTACGCTTCAAGCTATCAAATGCAGCCAAACCATTATGGGTGTAGACATAATGTTCATAGCCACGATCGTTCAAAGTTTTGAGGACATGAATTGCACCGTCAATGAGACCGATTGTGTGCTCGTTCTCTTTACTGTACTCAAACATAATCTTACGAATGGCTGCAGTATCTACGCCATGCTCGTGGGAAAAGAATTCAATAAAGCTGCGAACTGAATCCTTGATGATGGCATCGTGGATGAATTCGGGTGAGTATTCGGTATTGAAGGTTTGGGTCATCGTATGGATACTCGCGACAATGAGTGGGTAGGAGTCGAGCAGTGTGCCGTCCAAGTCCCATATTACTGTTTTTTTCATAAAGTCTCCCTTAGGTGTATTGTACTATCATATCAAATTATCAAAAAGAAAAGAAACCACAGGGTTTCTTAAACATAACAATGACCTTTTTGTTTTACTTTTGACAACTTGATTCAGTTATGGATATACAACGTCGCTTAACAGTAATCTTAGATGAAATTGTGGATTAATACGACTATCTTGATTCTTTAGACTTCAACTTGAAACTTTGCTTGCCCCAACATATGGGGCAAGGAAGCGCAGAATCAATGAATGTTCTCCAACAAGGAATCACATCTATCAAGGACGGCTTGCAGTCTGGGTTCGCAGATCGTGGGGCATCAATACTTTGTCGAAGATTCAAGTGCTGTATTAGTACATATTATTTGCTTGTTAATTTTGGGTAAGAAGAAAGAAGATAAGGATATTACTCTCTTTAATGCTGGGATTACCTTCGAGATGTATGTTCCGTTTGTATTTGTCGCAAACAAAACAAACCCGAACGCATAATTCGTACATATCATACCCGATAAAAATGCAAATAGTCCTCTTCAAAGGGCTATTTGCATATCTAATACACCATTTGTGGTATTGTATGTTATTTTCAATTGATTGTTAGTAAGTAAGTATGAATTTTGTTATACTATGATTACATTTTACGAACGTAAAAGGGGAATCGTGGCACAAAAATGTCACGTTGGAGAAAAAAATGAATAAAATTGCAATCGTTTGTGACTCTTCAGTTTCATTTACAAAAGACGAAGTTGAAGCGTTTGGTGTTTATATTGCACCATTAACCATTACACACAATGGAAAAGCCTATGTTGACCAAGTGACCATTACTCAAGATGAAGTCAATGACTTGCTGCGTGAGCACCAAATTATCACGACATCGCAACCAAACATCGGAACAATGATTGATATACTTACAGAGATTAAAGCAAAAGACTATGATCATGTATTTATTTTAAGTATTGGAACTGCATTGTCGGGTTCATACTCAGCGTTCCAACATGCGGTATCGGATGTGGAAATGGATAATGTAACTGTAATCAATACATACTCAATTACAGGTCCAGTTCAACAAGGGGTTCGTGCAATTCGTGCAATGAATGAACAAGGCGACTCCATTGATACAATTCGTGAATATCTTGAATACATCTTCGATAATCAAGTTTCCTATGTTTATCCGGAAACACTTGACCAGGTCGTAATGAGTGGTCGTATGTCCCGTAGTGCACAAAAAATCGCATCCCTTTTACGTGTTAAACCAATTTTGTACCTTGAAAATAAAGGTGAGGCAATCGAAAAACTTGGAATTGCGCGTACAGATAAGAAAATATTCCAATTGCTTGTGGATGATTTCATTAAAAATAATGTAACACCATTGACGCATGACTTATATTTACTTGAGAGTGAGGGAATGGCTACCGTTGAAGCATTCCGTGATTATCTCTTTGCAAAAATGGGCGCGTTCCAAAATTACGTCATCAATTTACCTGCAGCAGTTGCGACACATGCTGGATTGGGAACAATCGCCGTTCAATGGTGTCCAAAGCTAAAACGTTAAAACAAAGGAGTGCTTCATAATAAAGAAGAATCGAAAAGCATTCTTGTCGCTAGGAATTAGCAATATCACTGCTGTATTCTTTGGTTCATAATCTCTTTAGTACACATTTTTGAATACGTATAAAAGGAGATTATAGACATGAATAAAATAACACGTAAAACACCGCTGACGGTCAATGCACCTGTTGGCAAGTATGCACACATTACAAAAATACCTGCTGGTCTGGATTGGTATGCTTTCTCAGGACAAATTGGAGTTGATGCTGATGGGAATATCAGTGAAGATTTCAATACACAAGTTCGCCAAACATTTCAAAATATACACGATGTTCTTGAACATGAAGGACTTACACCTGCGGATATTGTGAAAGTTAACATCTGGTCGGTGTCTGAGATTGATTGGGATTTCTTTTACGCCACATGGGATACTTTCTTCAATGAAGACTACCCATCGATGACGATTGCATACATAACAGCACTTGGTTTGCCGGAAATAAAACTTGAGATTGATGTTTGGGCGGCAAAGTAAATACTATCACGAAGAGGGGACACCCCTCTTTTTTGTAGGACACATGAAATGCATGAGATACCGCTTAAAAACACCTGTTTGAGCGTCCGCATGCTATTATAGGGTTACAAGGAGGCGATATACCATGCCACAGAACGAAAAGAACGATGCATTTCAAAGTACAGTTGAGACAGCATTTTACCATAATAATGTTCAAACCATAGATTCGGTGGGTGAAGCATACTATCTTGCCGCAAATGCTCCACGTACACTTGTTACTGATCTTCCTGTAAAGCACACCCAAGAGTTGGGATTACCCAAGGATGCCCGTGTTTTGGTGGACAACAATGGATCTGTTGTTGGACGAACGGCAGTTGCGCGACGGATTATCGGTGTTGACAATGATCATGATTATACAAAAATTCTTCAAGATGCGATAGCAATGAGTCATGAGCGCCATTTTGTCGCAGCAAAAGCCGTTGTAGGATTGAGTGACGCATTTTCAATGGCTGCGCATGTCATGGTTGATCATACAGACATCAACAATCTCTACAATTTTATGATTAACTTTGAGGCAAATGCTAGCTTTACCTCCCAAGGAACAATCTTTCTTTATGTTGATTCCACATGGACACACCCAGAATTCCCCAAAGGTCTCGTAATTCTTGATCCAAAGTCGAATTCGGGAGCTGTACTGGGTCTTAATTATTTTGGAGAAATTAAGAAAGCGGTACTTTCATTGGCATGGCACCATGCTAAAACGCTAAACTTTGTCCCATGTCATGGCGGACTCAAACAGATAACACACAATGGACGTTCCCATACAATGGCGGTTTTTGGGCTTTCAGGCTCGGGGAAATCAACCATTACACTTGCGGAACATGGTCCTGATTTTGATGTGAGTGTTCTTCACGATGATGCATTTTTAATTAATAAGGAAACACTTGAGACTTTGGCTCTTGAGCCATCATACTTCGACAAGACTGCGGATTATCCAATGGGACATCCTGCCATCGATTACTTTATAAGTGTCCAAAATAATGGTGTAACACTTGATGCTACTGGACGGCGTGTTCTTGTCACAGAGGATATCCGTAATGGGAATGGTCGAACCATCAAATCACGCTATTGGACAAAAAATCGTGTTGATAGTTTAGAATCACCTGTACAAAGTATTTTTTGGATTATGAAAGATGATGCGTTTCCGCCCTTGGTGAAGATTAACGATCCAGTTCTTGCTTCAGCATTGGGAGCGACAATGACAACAACACGTTCGAATGCTGAAAACACCGATCAGGTTGGTCAACTTGTTGTTGAACCCTATGCAAACCCATTCCGATTGTATCCTTTGGTTGATGATTATATAGCATTTAAAGATTTGTTTAAGAAACAAGGCGTCGAGTGTTATATTCTAAATACGGGACACTTCAATGGTAAGAAAATTACACCGGAAGTTACCCTTGGTGCAGTTGAAGCGGTTGCGACACAAACTGCAACCTATGAGGGATTTGGTCCACTCAAGCAAATGCAAATATATAAGGTTGAAGGGTTTGTTCCTGACTTTAACGATGAAACATACGTTGAACGTGTAAAGCAATCACTCGCACTTCGTAATAATTATTTATCAGAAACAACTGCTTGGAACTGGTTGCCATTAGAAACACAAACGGCTATTGATACACTTTGCAAATCGTTGCAATAACAATTTAGTAGAAATTTCACAAGTGAATCACACAGTTTTCCCACAATGAACACGCATTTGAGCCACTTTCTAGTGGCTCTTTGTTTACATATGCACTTGTTTAAGGGTAAACTAAGAAGTGTTTACCAAGTGTTTTTCATGTTTTTACAGTGTTTTTAATGAAGAAAACCCATTGATGTAATCGCTTTCCGCGCTTATGATGGACGTACATTCTTAGAAAAAGAATTTCCACAGGGAGGAGAAATACATTATGTCACTTGCTTTGACAATCTTAGCATGGGGAATGATCGCCGTATTCTTGGTCTTGATAATGAAGAAAAAATTATCACCATTTACAGCGTTGATTATTGTTCCATTGGTATTTGCTCTTATCGGGTCGTTTATGGGACTCTATACAGATCAAATCATTGAATTAAAAGAAATAGCCAATCCAACATTTATGGATCAAATTTGGATTTTGGGGGATTTTGTTCTCGCAGGGATTAAGAAGACTTCAACAACAGGAATTATGTTGCTCTTCGCAATCTTCTACTTTGCAATTATGCTTGATGCAGGAATGTTTGACCCAATCACACGTGTCATGATTAAATTCGCGAACGGTGATCCATTAAAAGTTTTAGTTGCTACAGCAGTTGTTGCAGCTTCGGTTTCATTAAATGGTGATGGAACAACGACAACATTAATTACATGTACTGCCTTTATACCTCTGTATAAAAAGCTTGGCATGAAGATGATGAACTTGGGTGTTATTGTTATCTTGATGAATACAATTATGAACTTACTACCATGGGGTGGTCCTACAGCACGTGTTATCTCAGTATTACCTGAGTTAAACGGTATGGATTCACAAATCATGCAAGCTTTAATGCCTGGAATGATTCTTGCGACATTATACATGTTGGGAGTATCGGTATACTTAGGTCTTAAAGAACGTAAACGTATTGGTATTAAAGTCTTAAGTGAAAAAGAATTGCTTGAACTTACATCAACAACGGATGAAAAAGAATTGGCAAACAAACGTCCAAAACTCTTTGTTCCTAACTTGATTTTAACAATTACTTTAATTGCAATGTTGATGATTGAAGGAACATTCCCTTCAGTATTCTTGTTCTTAGTTGGAACTGTTATCGCATTGTTAATGAACTATCCAAAACTTAAAGACCAAAAAGCTCGCTTGCATGAAAACTCAGGTGATGCGGTCGCTGTTGTTATCTTGGTTCTTGGAGCTGGGGTATTTACAGGACTCTTTACAAGTACAGGTATGTCTGATGCATTAGCACACAGTCTAACGCAAATCATCCCAACAAGCTTCGGAAAATTCTGGGGACTTGTGGTTGCATTCTTATCAGCACCAGGTACATTCTTCTTATCAAACGACGCATTCTACTATGGTGTACTTCCAGTCTTAACAGACGCAGGTGCTACATACGGATGGACACAAATGGAATTAGGTATCGCTTCCCTTCTTGGACAAGCATTCCACTTACTCAGTCCACTTGTTGCCTTCATTTACTTACTCTTACAAATGACAGAGTTGGAAATGGGTGAATGGCAAAAAGAATCTGCGAAGTGGGCAATTGGTATCTTCGTGATATTCGTTGTTGTTGCCGGTGTCACTGGCGCAGTTCCATTCTTTAAATAAATTGTAAAATAAAAGGAGCGGGTAGCTATGGAACATTAGTTTCCAAGCTGTCTGCTCCTTTATAATTAAAATCGTTTCGGCATGCGTTTGGCAACAAGGTAACTTAACCCCATCGAAATAAAATCAGTGGGAAGAAACATGAGCCAGTATGATACGACAAGTTTCGAAAGTGGCAGTGTCACTCCTGCATTAAATTTAAGATTGAAATAAAGTATGGGTAGTGCAATTGCATACAGAACAAGACTTCCACAAAGAAATGCGATTGGCTTTGATATTTTATGAAAAAGCGTGTTGATCACAAGAACCATGGGAATGAATCCAAGGATGAAACCAAATGTGGGTGATGCAACAATTTCAAGCCCACCGCGTCCTCCTGAGAATATTGGGAGCCCAAGTAAGCCCATGAGAATATAGGTGATTACCGCAAAGAAGGCTTGCTTTCGAGTGAGTAAGACTGCTGTTAGACTCAAAGCAAATACTTGGAGTGTGAATGGAATAACTGGAATTGGAATGGTAATTAATGCACCGATAGCAATGAAACATGCAAACAGTGCTGAAAGCGTTAGATCTTTGATTGTCATTTGAAATTTCCCCTTATGCTGACTTCTCCAGAATTTAAAATTCGTTCTTGGTTGTTGGCATCACGAACACGAAGGTATCCATTTTCTGTAATATCAATGGCCTCATATTCGGTATCCCCTTCATCTTTGATCGTAATCTTGCGACCAAGAATATTGCTATAGCTCGTATATTCTTGAATTAAGGTTGTACGGTTATGGGGAATGGTGTGATAGATGGCATAGAATTCATTGATGAAATTCGTAATTAATGCATTGCGATCAATGGTTTGATGCGAAGCGTCTTCAAGAGATGTGTAAATTGCACTTAAATCTTTTGGTAAGTGTTCATCGTGGGTGATATTTATTCCCAATCCAAGTACTACAAAACGGTATTGACGGGTTTCGAGTACAATCTCTCCTTCAGTTAGAATGCCGGCAAGTTTGCGCCCATCGATGTAGATGTCATTAAGCCATTTGATGGTTGGGTTCACATTGAGTCGTTTCTTAATGGAACGAACAAGTGCAACCGCTGCAGCAATCGTTAACAGTTGGACATCAATAAGTTCCAAGGTTGGACGAAGAATGAAACTCATATAAATACCGTGTTTTGCAGGGGAGTGAAACGATCGACCCATGCGTCCTCGACCACCTGTCTGTTCATCAGAAACAATCAATGCATTGTTGATGTTTGAATCTTGTGCTAAAAGTTTAGCATATGTATTTGTAGAGTTTACAGAAGGTAGGTACTCAAGGCTTGAAATTGTATCTGCATGAAGTCCATCTAGGATTTGTTTGCGTGATAAATTACCGTTGAGGCTCATCAAAGCATAGCCTTGATTCCGTACCGATTCGATTTCATAGTTTTGTTGCTTTAGTTTTTGAACTTCTTTCCAAACGTTTGCGCGCGTCATCATCATTGCCTGGGCAATTGCTTCACCGCTGACGAATTCGCCGATGTTTGCTTCAAGTATATCGAGAACTGATTGTGACATAAAGAACCTCCATGGAAGAAGAATACCATGTGTATACACGATTGTAAACTATTTGTTTTTCAAAAGTTTACATTAAATGTATTTTGAGTGTTTTTAGCGACTGTATTGGCGTAAAAAACATCATAAAACCACGGTTATTCAAGTGTATACATTATAATTAAAGAGTAGAAAGAGCAGGTGCTGGCATGTTTTGGAACAAACGTAAAAACAAAACAATTGAAGATAAACCGCAAGCGCAAAAGCCTGTTGCAGTAGCACAACCTGTGGTCATTGACTTCACAGAAGCCATCGACGATCCAGAGGAACGTGATACGGTAGCGGTTATTGCCTCAGCTATTTTATCTACAAGCTATGACAATGCGAATGTCCGTGTAACATCGGTCCGTCGTGTTGATCAAGACAAAGAGGCAGCAGCAATTATTGCGGCTGCAGTATTGGCTCATGATAAGCCAGAATCAACGTTTAAGTTGGTAAGTATCACAGAAGGGAGCAATTAAAGTATGCTAAGAAAATTTAGAGTTAAATTAAACGACAAAGAATATGTTGTTGAAATGGAAGAAATTGGAAACCCAGAGGGTGCTTCATTTGCACAACCAGCAGCACCAGCACCAGTAGCAACTGCTGCACCAGTACAAGCTGCAGCCGCAGAAACACCTGTTGTTGCACCAGCACCTGTCGCAGCACCTGTTAATGTTGAAGGTGGTGTTGAAATTACAGCACCAATGCCAGGAAACATTCTTGATGTGTTGGTTAATGTTGGTGACGTCGTTGCGGAAAACCAAGTACTCCTTGTATTGGAAGCGATGAAAATGGAAAACAACATCGTTGCTACACAAGCAGGAACAGTTGTTGCAATTTCAGCACAAAAAGGATCAACCATTGATGTTGGTCAAGTAATGGTCGTTATTAAGTAAAGGAAGGTAAAAAATGGACTTTTTTCAGGGATTTATGACAATTAGTGCCGGCCAAGTAACCATGATGGTTATTGGTGGTATCTTAATCTATTTAGGAATAGTGAAGGAATATGAACCAACACTTTTAGTTCCAATGGGACTGGGAGCTATCTTGGTAAACTTCCCAAACTCAGGTTTGATTACACAACCCGGAGGACCGGTAGGGGTTCTGAATATCTTATTCGAAGCAGGGATCGAAACAGAATTGTTCCCACTGCTCATCTTTATTGGAATTGGTGCAATGATTGACTTTGGTCCATTGCTACAAAATCCATCAATGCTACTTTATGGAGCTGCTGCTCAATTTGGAATTTTCTTTACAGTTGTTGTTGCAGTACTCTTTAATTTCCCAATTGCAGAAGCTGCTACAATCGGTATTATCGGTGCCGCAGATGGTCCAACATCAATCTTTGTTGCTAACAAGTTAGCGCCACAATTGTTAGGTCCAATCACTGTTGCTGCTTATTCATACATGGCTCTCGTTCCAATTATTCAACCTGCTGCTATTAAATTAGTAACAACGAAAAAAGAACGTGCTATTAAGATGACCTATAAGGCTTCAGGTGTCTCGAAACGTACGAAGATTTTATTCCCAATTATTATTTCAATTGTTGCCGGATTTATTTCACCAGTATCATTACCACTTGTTGGATTCTTGATGTTTGGTAACTTGCTTCGTGAATGTGGTGTTCTTGAACGCCTCAGCCTAACAGCACAAAATGAACTCGTTAACATTGTTTCAATCTTACTTGGATTTACGATTGCATTAAAAATGACAGCGGATCAATTCTTAACATGGCAAACACTGTTAATTATCGCGTTTGGTCTTGTCGCTTTCATTATGGATACAATCGGTGGCGTACTCTTTGCGAAATTTATTAATATCTTCCGTAAAGAAAAGATCAACCCAATGATTGGTGGCGCAGGTATCTCCGCGTTCCCAATGTCAGCGCGTGTTGTTCAAAAACTTGCTACCGAAGCAGATCCGCAAAACTTTGTCCTTAACTATTCAATCGGAGCGAACGTCTCGGGTCAAATCGCATCAGTTATTGCTGGTGGTATGATCTTGATGTTCTTCGCTTAGGAAAAGGAGTATCAATATGAATGTAGATATGGTCGCTTTAACAGAAGCGTTTAAAATTATGGGTATTGGCATGGGTGGTATTTTCTTAGCTCTTGGCATTATCTATGCAGCAAGTGTTGTCTTACTAAAAGTATTTCCTGAAGACAAATAAGGAGGAACTGACATGGCGGATATTCGAAGACTGTTTGTTCACCAACAACGTGATGTTTACGATATGTGGGTTGGATTTTTAAATCAAGCAAACATACGTCATGAAGACAATGTTGAATTTGTTTATGGTGTTTTTGAAGGGGACCAGCTGATTGCAACTGGATCCATCTATCAAAATATTCTAAAATGCATTGCAGTTTGCAAAGACTTTACAGGTGGTGCAACTTTAAGTCAGTTGATCTCGCATCTTATGAGTGAGGTGATGGATCGTGGCTTTAAAGCGTGCTATGTGTATACAAAACCCGATACGACCCAGTCCTTTGAATACTTAGGTTTCAAAGAGATTGGTCGTGTTGATGGCGAATTGGTGTTTTTAGAAAAAGCAATCAATGGATTTGATTCCTATTTGGAGTCAATTCAGCAGTATCGCCATGAAGATGGCGTGAGTGCAGCAATTGTAATGAATGCAAATCCTTTTACAAAAGGGCATCAGTATCTTGTTGAGAGTGCGGCAGCTGCAGTAGACTACGTGTTCGTCTTTGTTTTATCGGAAGATGCATCAGCATTTCCTGCAGCAGTACGCAAGCAACTTGTGATGGCGGGTGTTTCGCATTTGGATAATGTAACCGTACTTGATACTGGGAGTTACATGGTATCATCGCAAACATTTCCATCGTACTTTCTTAAAGAATCCAGTGATGTAACCCGAATTCAAGCGGAACTGGATGCAAGTATCTTTAAGAATCGCATTGCGAAGACAATGAATATACGTGTTCGATTTGTTGGCGAAGAGCCATTCTCTGAGGCAACAAATATATACAATACTGCCTTAAAAACTGTCCTTGAACCCGAAGTGCAACTGCGCATTATTCCTCGTAAACAAGAGGGTGACGTCGTTATTAGTGCCACACGTGTTCGAGAACACTTGTACCTTAATGATTTAGAGTTCGTCAAAGAACTCGTGCCAACGACGACTTATGATTATTTAACGTCACAAGCCGGTCAAAGTCTCATAGAAGACATACGAAACGGAGGGAAATCAATTGGCAAAGTTTGAAATTAAAGACCAAGCGATTGCAGGGACACTGGAATCGTCAGATTTACAAATTACCATTGATCAAAACAATGGTAAAGGTATCGAAATTGATTTACAAAGTAGTGTAGAATTTCAATTTGGTAAACGCATCCGTGAGGTTATCACAGAAACATTATCAAATTTAGAGATTACAGATGCTAAAGTATCTGTCGTAGACCAAGGTGCCTTGGATTGTACAATCATTGCGCGTACAATCGCAGTTGTACACCGTGCGTCAGGAGTCACTGAAAATATTGATTGGGAGGCGCTTGAATCATGGAACGTTTAAGAAGAACGATGATGTTTTTGCCTGCAAGTAATCCAGGGATGTTACGCGATGCTAACCTCTATGGTGCAGACTCAATTATGTTTGACCTTGAAGACTCGGTTTCACTGAAAGAAAAAGATAGTTCACGATTCCTTGTATATCAAGCAGTGAAAACATTTGATTATGGGGATACTGAAATTATTGTTCGTATCAATGACTTAGCACAAGGTGGTCGTGATGATATTCATGCGATGGTTCGTGCGGGTATCGATGTAATCCGTTTGCCAAAAACAGAATCTGCTGAAGATGTTCATGCTGTTGAAGCAGTTATTCTTGAAGCAGAAACACAATGCGGACGTGAAATTGGATCAACAAAAATCTTTACAGCAATTGAAGGACCCTTGGGTGTATTGAATGCATATTCAATTGCAACATCAAGTCAACGTATTATTGGGATGGCGATTGGTGCTGAGGATTATGTTACATCTATGAAAACACGTCGTTATCCAGAACGTGCCAGTGAAGAAATTTTCTTTGCGCGCTCAATGATCGTGCATGCTGCACGTGCTGCTGGTATTGCTGCAGTTGATACTGTATTCTCAGATGTTAACGATCCAGAAACACTGGAACGTGAGACAGAATTTATCAAGCAACTTGGCTTTGATGGAAAATCAGTCATTAACCCACGTCAGATTCCAATTGTTAACAAAGTATTCCGTCCATCCGATAAAGAAATTAAGAATGCGATGGATGTTATCGCCGCAATCAATGAAGCTGAAGCACGCGGTTCAGGTGTTATTGCCTTGAACGGTAAAATGATTGATAAACCAATTGTTGAACGTGCTGAACGTGTCTTAATGTTAGCTCGCGCAGCGGGTATTGACGTTGATGGGAAGGGGAAATAATCATGAAAGAAAATAAAGTTGGCCGCATGATTCCAGATGTGTATGCAGAAAAATACGGTGTCTTTGTTGATCAATTTGATCGCAAACCAACCTACAAGCGCGCAAGTGCTGATGTAACTGCTGTATTACCTGGGGAATCAAAACTGAGAGACTCTATTAAAGATGTTATCATCGAATCGGGATTAAAAGATGGTATGACTGTTTCATTCCATCACCACTTCCGTGAAGGTGATGCCGTTCTCAATATGGTTATGGCTGAAATCGCCAAATTAGGAATTAAGAATTTAACCCTTGCATCAAGCTCGATTGCCAATGTTCACGAACCAATTATTGAACATATCCGTAATGGTGTTATTACCAATATTACTTCAAGTGGATTGCGTGATAAAGTTGGAGCTGCTATTTCAAGTGGTATCCTTGAAAATCCAGTTGTGATTCGTTCACACGGTGGTCGCGCACGCGCCATTGAAATGGGTGATATTGAAATCGATGTGGCCTTCTTAGGTGCACCAAGTTCTGATGACTATGGAAATGCAAACGGATCTCATGGAAAAGCAACCTGTGGTGCATTGGGTTATGCTCGTGTCGATGCAGAGTTCGCTAAGAAAGTTGTTATTATTACCGACAATCTTGTGCCGTATCCAAATACACCAATCAGCATTCCGCAAAATCATGTTGACTATGTTGTTGTCGTTGATTCAATTGGTGATCCAAACGGAATTGCCAAGGGAGCAACACGCTTCACAAGTAACCCTAAGGAATTGTTGATTGCTGAATACGCAAGTAAAGTTATTACTGAATCACCATACTTCAAAAATGGTTTTTCATTCCAAGCAGGATCGGGTGGATCAGCACTTGCTGTCGCGCGTTTCCTTAAAGATGAAATGATTGCTAAGGAAGTAAAAGCTGGTTTCGCATTGGGTGGTTTGACAGGTCACATGTGTCAAATGCTCGAAGAAGGATTAATTGATACAATTATTGATACACAGTCATTTGACCGTGGCGCAATTGAATCCATTAAGAATAACGAGAAACACTATGAAATCAGTGCATCCATGTATGCCAACCCTGGTAACAAGGGGGCGGCTGTAAATAAACTTGACGTTGTTGTCCTTTCAGCACTTGAAGTTGACACAAACTTTAATGTTAATGTTATGACAGGATCTGATGGTGTCATTCGTGGCGCCTCAGGTGGACACTGTGATACTGCAGCGGGTGCAAAATTAAGCATCATCTTATCACCGATTGTTCGTGGACGTATCCCAACAATTGTTGATAATGTAAATACAATTATTACACCGGGCCAATCAATCGATGTTGTAGTTACGGAAGTCGGAATTGCGATTAACCCACTACGTCAAGATTTGATTGAAGCCTTCAAGAATCTAAACATTCCGCAATTTACGATTGAGGAATTACGCGACAAAGCTTACAGCATTGTTGGAACACCAGAACCAATCAAATATGGTGAGAAAGTTGTTGCCCTCATAGAATATCGTGATGGTAGCATCATCGACGTTGTAAACAATGTCCAAAGAAACGACTAAAGTCGTCATTCTAACTACTGCGCAAGACGCATTTCAAAGTGGTGAAGAACCTACTTTGGAACTCGTCTTGCATCATCGCGAGAACCGCGTGCAGTTCCAAAATAAACTTGTCGCCATGTATCCCAAAAATACACTCATTGCTCTAAAAGTTAATATGCCAGGACCTATTAAGAACAATGAATTGGTACAAGCATTGATTGGAATTGGCAAGCAGTTACTCAAAACGTATACAACCAACCAAGGTTGGCAATGTGTCTATGAAAAAGATATTGATACATTAGCCGGCGTTGAATACTTCGTTGTTGTTGATGAACCATCGATAACAAACGTAAAAAAAGCCATGATTGATTTGGAAGATCATCAACTGCTTGGTCGCTTGTTCGACCTTGATGTCTTCCAGTCCGATTATGGATCGATTTCGCGCGAAGATTTGGGTTACACATCACGTCGATGCTTGATCTGTCATGAGTCGAGTAAAGACTGTGGTCGCAATCGTACCCATTCGGTCCGCGAACTCCATGAGAAAATAATTGAACTATTAAAAGAAGAAGGGAGCGTGACATTTAATGACTAAAACCGTTAAAATCACCGATACAATATTGCGAGATGCCCATCAAAGTCAAATTGCAACACGTATGACAATTGAACAAATGATTCCAGTCCTTGAAACACTGGATCATGCGGGATTTGAAAGCCTAGAAGTTTGGGGCGGTGCAACCTTTGATGCATGTATTCGTTTCTTAAACGAAGATCCATGGGAGCGTCTGCGTACCATCCGTAAACACGTCAAAAACACGAAATTACAAATGTTATTGCGTGGACAAAACCTTCTTGGTTACAAACACTATGCTGATGATGTTGTGGATGCTTTCATTCAGAAGTCAATCGAGAATGGTATTGATATTATTCGCGTCTTTGATGCATTGAATGATACGCGTAATCTAAAGACATCTGTGGCATCCATTAATAAATATGGTGGACATGCCCAAGTTGCGATTTGCTACACAATTAGTGAAGTGCATACAGATGACTATTATGTTGAACTCGTCAAGGAAATGGAAGCCATGGGTGCCCATTCAATTTGTATTAAAGATATGGCCGGTATTCTTACACCGTATCGTGCTGAAACACTAGTAAAACGTATCAAGGCAGTCACAAAGCTACCATTGCAAGTTCATACACATGCAACAAGTGGTATTGCTGAAATGACATACCTTAAAGCAGTAGAAGCAGGTGCAGACATTATTGATACTGCAAACTCCTCTTTCGCTGGTGGGACAAGCCAACCCGCTACCGAATCAATGGTTATTGCCCTGCGTGAATTGGGATATCACATTGATGTGAATCTTGAAGATTGCCAAAAAGTTGCTGAACACTTTAAAGCAGTTAAAGAGACATTTATTGAAAGTGGTGTCTTTAATCCCAAGGTTCTCGAAGCCGATCCAAATACGCTTATCTATCAAGTTCCAGGAGGTATGATTTCCAATCTGCTTTCACAACTTAAAGAAGCAAAACAATTGGATAAATTCGAGCAAGTACTTGCGGAAGTACCCAAAGTCCGTGCTGATTTAGGATATCCTCCTTTAGTTACTCCTTTATCACAAATGGTTGGAACACAGGCGGTAATGAACGTCTTGAGTGGTGAGCGCTATAAACTTGTTCCAAACGAAATCAAAGATTACATCAAAGGATATTATGGTAAGTCTCCTGCTCCAATTTCTCCTGAACTTATCGAGACTATCGTAGGAAAGAATGCCGAAATTATTACTGTACGTCCTGCCGATCTCATTGAACCTGAGATGGCAAATGTTACAGCTGAACTCGGCGATATTGCTGACTCGGTTGAGGATGTCTTGTCCTATGCACTGTTCCCACAGATTGCATTACCATACCTCAAGAAGAAGCATGATCCATTCTATGATGTACCCGAACAAAACGTTACGATCATAATGTAACATTTGGCTAAGTCCTGCCAACTTAGTCTAACCACAACAATTTGCCCTTGTTGTGGTTTTTTATTACATCAATCGTTTTAAATAAAGAGTTATGGTACACTGAGGCTATTAAAAGGGGATAATAATGAAAACAATTGGAATTATTGGTGGAATGAGTTGGGAAAGCACCGCCACCTATTATAAGTTAATGAATACATACACACGCGATCTTATGGGAGGTTTACACTCCGCAAAGTTGATTATATTCAGCGTTGATTTTCATGAAATTGAATACTATCAGTCACGTGGAGAATGGGAAAAGTGTGCTGAAAAAATGATACTTGCAGCACAGGCACTCGAACGTGCAGGTGCCGACTTTATTGTTATAAGTACAAATACGATGCATAATGTAGCGACACAAGTCAAAGCATCGGTTAAAATTCCGCTGCTTCATATCGCAGAAGCCACATCACGGGTTTTAAAGGACGCTGGTCACACTAAAGTTGCTTTGTTAGGTACAAAGTACACGATGCAATTAGACTTCTACAAAGATGTCCTGAAAGCTAATGGTATTGAGGTTCTTATACCAAATATTCAAGAGATTGACGAAATAAATCGCATTATTTTTGAAGAATTATGTGTCGGTGTGATACTCGAGACTTCACGCAAGTATTATCAAAAAGCAATATTAAAGTTGCAGGAGAACGGTGCCCAAGCAGTAATTCTTGGGTGCACAGAAATTGGGATGTTAATTGAACACTCTGACTGCAACATTCCAGTATTTGATACAACTGAAATTCATGCAAAAGCTGCAGTAGATTGTGCAAATAAATAAGAAAAATATTTTTTTGATATTATTCAAACTATTTCATCGATTTTAGAGTCTAATGTGTGGAGGAAAGAAAATGGAGATTACAAAAAAGACAATTCGTGATCGCGATGAACTTGCCCGATATCTAAAAACGATATCAAAAGAACTTCAAGCCGTTGCTTATTCATTTATGGGTGACACAGTCTTGGTTGACGATGTCATCAGTGAAACAGTAGTAAAAGTCTTCAACAGTCGCAAGAAAGTTAAACATCCAGAATTCTTTAAAACGTGGATTATTCGTATTTTAATCAATACGTGCAAGGATACGTTGATTGCCCAAAACAAGTATGTTGAGTTGTTTGACGAGGATTTAATCCTAAGTACGGAAAATAGTAACGATGCATATGCCTACGTACATGACTATGTTGATGAACTCCCATTTATTGAGCGAGAAGTAATTACACTCAAAGTTTTTAGTGGCTATACATTTAAAGAAATTAGTGAAATTATAGAAGTACCCGAGGGAACAGCAAAAACACGCTATTATGCCGGTCTTAAGCGTCTTAAATTAGAAATGGAGGAGCTATCTTATGAATAAAAACCAATTTGAGCAATGGAAGCAAATGGTTGATGAGAACTCTGAACGAAATTTAGATGATATTATTGATGCTTCTCTAGATCAAGCACAAAAAGAAGAAAAGCGAAAGAATATATTTAAAGGAGCAGGGACCATTTTCTCAACAATCCTTGTATTCACTTTAATGGTTAACTTTAGTAATTCGTTTTATGTTTTTGCACAAGAAGTTCCAGTATTGCGTGAAATAAGCAGTTTATTACGGTTCGCTGAATATAAGAAGGAAACTATGGTAGTTCCAAATAAACCGATTGAACCTGAAAAACCTTCGGATATAGATAAACCAACCAATCCACAGGAGTCCAATGATTCGAAATCGGTAAACTTCGATGTAGGATATATGTCGGGCATGGTTACGAGTATGTCGCCCATAGATATTACGGTCAATGAATATGGACCAAAGGGAGTCGACGGTATTAACTATTACCCAACGGGTCCCTATAAAGATGGTTGGATCATGAAGGGTTATGAGGTGAATACACCCGCAATTTCTACCTATGATGTTGATTACATTTTCGAAAGTCCAACCGATATCTATAAAATACTTCCGAAGATGAACCCAATAGATCCTTATTCTGGTGGACCAATTGACAACCTCATCCCAAGTGTTCAAAAACTTATTGACGATTACCCCTATGTTGTACCTTTTGGGAATTCTATTTATGCACAAATGATTGTAATCAATGATAAAACCTACTTTGTGTACAGAACAAATAAAGAGCGTGATGAAAGTGCGCAGACACACTACCTTACAGTAGTGGAGTATGACATTACACAAGGAAGCTGGAGGGCGCATGGTATTTTCGATGCTAAGGCGTATCCAACGGATGCACGTATTAAATATTTGGAAGAACACAATGGTAAACCATATTTAACATATGATAGGAATTATGGAGATGCCACATGCAACATGTTTCACGCTATTGATGCAGATCCTGAGTCAGGAAAGCTTGACTGCTTCGACGGATCGGCATCTGGAAATGTGTATACTAAACCCAATTTAGTTCAAAAAGAGGAGAATTTACGTGTTTATTCCAATAATCTCATTGAGCCTACGTACTTCTTCCAAGATGACAATCCTAAAGAAAGTCTACCGGGTTTCACAACGTCAAATCTACATGTGTATACAGATGATGGCTATAAATACAGTTTCTCCGAACATTATAATTTAAAAATAGTTGGTAAGTACTTACTGCTTGCTCATGAAGACTTGACCTATAGGGTTATTAACACTGAAACGGATATGTATGACACGTTTACATCATTATCAGAAGTACAAAAATGGCTGAATAATAAAGGTATCGAGGCATTGTTGGTAAATGTTTCGTCATTTGGTGATGAATTTGGCATTCAAGGCAAGTTTGCCCAAACAGCTTGGCCAAATTACAGAAGGAATGATTTTGAGACTAGTGGTTCCAAACCCAATCCACATTTTATTCTCATCGGTGATGGTAAACCTTACCGCATAATTTCAGGAAGTGAAGCGGTGGATGACTGGCGAGAAATTGTTATTACACCTCGAAAATGATTTTGTTGAAATATTTCAGTGTTGGTGAGAAGTCACCAACACTTTTTATATATGATTCAATGGACTTATGCAGTAAACTGTTACTATTAATAGGTGTTCTCAGCTTCCATACTATCTAAATTATGATGGATATCACGTATTCATTCATATTATAGAACAATCATAAGAAATGACACCATACTTAATCATAATTTTAGTTGTGTTCCTTTTCAATTTATAACCGAACTTAGAACCGTTAATCATTATTCAATTGTAATACCGGAGTAGCTTCACGGCTAATTATAAAAAACCATCGTTAATTTAAAATAACGATGGTAGTAATGTAAAATATTGATAATTTTAGAAACGATTTTCAGACACAAATTTGATAATGATGGAGGAAAATTGCGACAGCCAATAAGTCTGCAGAACCACCTGGACTCAGATTTCGCTTGATGAATTCATAATTCATCATTCGCAAATGATAATCAAGATCATCATAAGGGGTGTCGGCAAGTGATTTGCCATAATTCAATCCCTCTATACCTCCGCGTTTAAGCATGTTTGCATCATCATTAAACTTGATGATTTCCAACAAAGCGAGTTTCAGTCGTTTTTGATATGGAATCAATTCATCACTTAGAATTGGAAGAGCATGCTTCATAATGGTGGGAAGTCCATTTTCAACTTCACCGCGTATACCGGTATATCCAAATTGCTCGAAAATCCGTTCTCCGTGAGTAGTATAAACTGTTAAACTTTCAAGTTCTTCCTTTACGAGTCCAACAGTCATCCTCCGAATCATTTGCGAAAGTTCATCCAATGTCGGTGTTCCTAAATTTCCAAGTGCCGCTAATACCACACCAAAGATGAAATTTGCACCTTTGTGTGTATTCACATGATCTGTAACTGAGAACATAGCTGCTTCATTTGCCCTTCCGATACTGCGAATTTCATCAAAAAGTTGTCGTGGCGTTCCCGAATGGGAAATTCCCGTTTCATAATAAATGACAAACCCAGGTTGTAACGAAAAGCAACTATCGAGAAACATAAAGTAGTCCATATCGCTGTGAGATCCATTATCGATAGGATCAACGAGTCCAGGTTTTGGTGCTAAACTGACTTCGTGAATGAGTGATTTAAGGGCTAAATTTGCGATCTCTGTGGCATTCATATTGCGCCATTTTCACGCATAACATCTAAAATGAAATCACGCGATAAAGAAAGGTGTTCGCGAATTACAAGTTCCATCTGCTCAACATCGCCATTTTTAAGACAGCGGTAGATGAGACGGTGCTCGGCTAATGCACGTGCGCGCCTCATGTCGGCTGTTAGGGAGATATCACGGAAACGTGTAAGATAGTCACGAAGGCGATTTTGGATGGATTCAAGGCGAGGCATACGGGAAAATTCGTAAACCATTGTGTTAAAATTCTTCGACATTTGAATGACAGCTTGTACATCATTGTCAGCTTGTGCTTGATCTGTTCTGTCCAAGAGGTCTTCCATTTTTCTAAAATCATCTGAAGTCATAAGTTTCATTGCATTAACTGCAGCGAGAATATCCAGCGAAATACGAATTTGATAGATTTCATGAACATCGTCTTCTTTAAATGTACTAACTACAATTCCATAATTAGGAATGTATTGAACAATGTCCTCATCTTGGATGCGACGCAACGCTTCACGAACAGGTGTACGACTCACATTCAAACTCTCTGCGTAGTATTTTTCATTGATACGTTCGCCCATTGGAATAATTCCAGTAATAATGGCTGTACGTAAACCCTCGTATATTATCTGATTCAAGGGCATATTTTGACTCAAATCAACCAATTCGATCACTTTAACCATATAGTCTTTCATGATTCTTCTCCTTTATGTTAGACTCGGGTAAATATAAACTTAGATTGTCTACTCTATGTAGATTACTTTGTTATTATATAAGAATAAGACAACTTACGCAAAGCAGTGTATACACTGTATACACTTTGAATTGTGAGAGAAAGTCTACTCAAAAGGGCGCATTCATATAAAAATATAAAATGGTATTTTTGGTGTCTTTTCGATTTTGTGTGCACAATCAAAGAAAAACCGCACCAATTGATGCGGTTAAATTAGTCGTTGTCCATGCCGTTTTTCTTGTATGCATAAAGTAATAATCCGATTGCGACTATCATCCAAACTGCCATGACAACGATATTCATTATTCCGATGCCATTTTCAGGAGTAAAGAGTGAATTGTTAATGACGTTAATCAATGCGCCAGTATATGTGAATCCTGAAATTGATTCAAGTGCTGGAAGAATACTTCCAAACATGGGAATCATCATGAAGACGAGCATAAATGGTGTTGAAAGCATCGATGCAGACATTTGATCTTTTGCCATCAATCCAACCATGGCTCCCATAAGTAAGGAAACAATGCTCGCAATTGTTGTAACAATAAGATATAAAATCCAATTAATGCCAATCAATCCACTGAATGGAACAATAACGATATTTACAACAATCATAATAAGCAAGCAAGGCAGTAAACTGCCCATAAAGAAATCGGCTCCATTAACAGAAGATGTCATTAACACACGTAACGTGTGTTTTTCTTTTTCCTCAGCCAAAGGCAGGCTGGATGCCATGATTCCTGTCATCACAACGTTTGCGAGTAATCCGTATGTTAATGCATTCATGCTTAAGTGATTTATTTGATCTTGAGTTAAAACTTCACCACTCGTTGCTTGGCCCATGATGAATTTCATCATGAATACAAACCCGATAGCCATGATTGGTGCAACCATGATTGTTGAATTCTTTAATATACTATTAATTTTAAATCGAAAGAGTGCGCTTGTTTTTCGTAGTGAGAGTCTCATTGTAGTTCACTTCCTGTCAGTTTTAAGAATACAGTTTCCAATGTCGGTTCTGAAGAGTGGATTTTATCAATTTTACCATCAATGATTAGTTGTGATAAATCCAAAAGATCTTGGTCAGAACTTGTAAAGATTTGCTTTGTTTTATCTGTAAGTTGAACGTTAAATTGCTTATCGGTATTGTGTTTCAAGCAAACATCACTTGGGTTTCCAAACTCAACGATATTCCCTTTATATAATAAGGCAACATTGTCACACAGTTTTGTTGCTTCTTCCATGTTGTGTGTTGTTAAGAAAATCGCTGTTCCATTTGCTTTAAGCTCAAGTAAGAGTCGGTGAATTTCAAGTGTGGTTGAAGGATCCAACCCACTGGTTGGTTCGTCCAAGAATAATAATTTTGGTTGGTGCAAAATTGCGCGTGCCAAAACAAGACGTTGTGCCATCCCTTTCGATAGTTTACCAGCAGGTTTTTTACGATGATCATTGAGTCCAACGCGGACGAGTAATTCATCAATCCGTGCTTTATCAATATTGAGAATATCAGCGAAAAGTCGCATATTCTCATAAACAGATACTTTCTCATAAACGCCACTGTTGTCGGTAACAATACCAATTTGACTGTAGATTGATTCGTTTATTTCATGGGTATCTATTCCCAGTATTTTTGCGGATCCACTCGATTGATTGAGTTGTCCAGTCAGGATTTTAATCGTTGTTGTTTTTCCCGCCCCCGATGGTCCGAGAAATCCGAGAATCTCTCCACTCTGTAAGGTGATGTTTACGTCATTCAATGCAACTTGTTGCCCAAACGACTTGGATATATTTTTCAGTTCAATCATTTCCATATGTCATGTCTCCCTTGTGTTGAGTGTATCGTATCATTAGTACGCCCAATAATTCAAATGATTTCCCCATTGACCTCTCACATGTCCCAAAGTGTAAAAAACCATCACGTTGGTAGGCGTGATGGTTTGGTTTCCATTAGAATGAAGGAACAAGTGTTGCCTTATTTGTTTCATTGCTCAAGAAATCTCTAACTTCCTGGCTGGTCATGGCTTCTTTTAACTTTTGAATTTTCACATCATCCTTATTGTCTTCACGGGCAACAAGTGAGATTGCATAATATGTTGAGTCCATGTCCTCAAGAATCAGTGCGTCTTTAAGTGGTGTTAATCCTATTTTTCCAATGTATGTTGGATAGTTGAAGACAAGATCAACCTCAGGATAGACTTGAGTTAATGTCAGAAGATCTACTTCTTGGAAAGTATAGGTTGTATCTTCCACATCTTTAAGTGTCGCATTGTTCGTAACACCATTTTTAAGTTTAATTAGACCTGCATCACTGAGTATCATCAGAGCGCGCGCTTGATTTACTTGGTCATTTGGAATTGCAATTGTTGCGTCAGCGGGTAGGTCTTTGATATCATCAACAGTACTCGAATAAAATCCAACAATCGCATTATAAATGGGTTGAATTCCAACTAAGGTTCCATTATTTGTCTCGTTAAACATTTCCATGAATGGAACATGTTGGAAGAAGTTAGCGTCAATTTCTTTGTTATTGAGTGCAATATTTGCTGCTGCATTGTCAGAAACAGTTACAAGCTCAAGTGTGTAGCCATCTTTTGCGAGCACTTCTTTCGCAATTTCTAATACGGTTGTCATCGGTTCAGTATGTGACGATACACGAATAACCGTGTCATCGCTCGCTTTAGAACCGCATGCTGTTACCAATAATAAGAGTAAAGTAATCATAAATCCTTTTTTAATCATGAATCATATCTCCTTAGCGTTTGTTTAAACGATGTCCAATTTGCGTACCGGCAAACTGAATTATTTGCACCAATAATACCATAATAATAACTGTTGCATACATAAGAACATAATCAAAGCGTTGGTAACCATAACGCATCGCAAAGTCACCAATACCACCACCACCCACAACTCCCATAACCGTAGAGTATGAGATGAAACTGATGATTGAAGAGGTGAGTCCAAGTATTAAACCTGAACGTGCTTCTACATACAGAAACTGTAAAACAAGTTGCTTGGTTGTTGCGCCCATTGAAAGTGCCGTATCGGTTATCTCATCGGGAACCTCAAGAAGCGATTGTTCCACAAACCGCGCAAATATTGCGATTGCAACAAAAGATAGTGGAATCGAAGCGGCCAGTGTTCCGATAGATTTGCCAATGAGCATTCGTGTGACAGGAATCATCGCAACAACGAATATTAAGAAGGGAAACGACCGGACAACATTTACATAAATATTTCCCAGTGTATTGATCAAACGGTGTTCACGAACACCCCCACTGCGGGTAAGATAGATGAGTGTTCCCAGTGGTAACCCAATAAGGATGGCGCTTAGCGTTGAGACACCGATAAGGAATCCTGTTTCCAAAAGTGCCTTCACAATCTCAGCTTGGTATTGCATGATGTGAGATATCATTGGGTAAGAACCTCCACTGCGTGATCGATATAGCGTTGTTGTTTGCTGATTGCGTGTGGTTTTACATCAATCACATCAATCAATTTTCCCTGCTCAAGCAAGGCTGCGCGCTTACATACAGCCTTTGCAAGTGGTAGTGCATGAGTCACAATAATAATTGTGGTATTGAATGTAGAATTGATGGACTCCAGTACACGAAGAATATCATGTGTCGTACTTTGATCCAATGCAGATGTTGGTTCATCACAAATCAGTATCTTTGGTTTTGTGATGATTGCACGCGCAATCGCAACGCGTTGTTTTTCACCACCGGACAACTGTCGTGGGTAATGAGATGCTTTATCATTAAGACCAACAAAGGCAAGCGCATCATCTACGGCCTGACTATCAAATTGATTGCGTAGTCGTAGGGGAAGTGCAACGTTATCATAAACTGTGCGATTGGCAAGCAGATTGTAATTTTGAAAGATGACGGCAATATCGTGGCGCATCTTTTGCAATTCACGTGCTGATAGTGATTTTACATCAACTCCATCAACAAGAATCGTGCCAGAGTCTTGTTGCTCAAGTTGATTCACCATTCGTAGCAATGTAGATTTCCCAGCACCACTTTCTCCAATGATTCCAAAAATCTCGCCGGTGCGAATTTCGAGGTTAAGAGAATCAATGGCTGTAAAGGTTGGTGTGTATTTTTTGCTGACATTTTTAAATTGTATAATATTAAAACCTCCCATCTTACCCGCACTCATTATATGTTGTTCTGAACATCGATGCACGTAAAAGACAGCGTTTTCAGAGAATTAAACGGAACTTTTTTGTGAGTGCGTTGGCATGCAATAAATGTTTATCAAAACCCCGCTTTTGGTCATGTCACTAATAAAAGTTTATTGAATCATGCTATACTTTTGCTGAAGACGAGGAGGAATCATAATGAGCGTATTATATAAAACAGTTGCAGTCAACGAAACTAAAACTCCCAATGAAACACGCATTGAAAACGAGTGGAAGATTAAAGTTGGATCACCAAGTAAGGGTGAAGAAGGTGCTAATCCAGAACAATTTATGGGGATGGCTTGGGCAACATGCCTAAACTTAACCATTCAAGCATTGATGAAAGCCCGTGGTTGGGAGAATCAAAGCCGTGTTCGCGTTGAGGTTGAATTGCACCCCGAGACGGAGACGAAAGGTTTGTACTTTGCACTGACTGCTTTTGTTGCAGTTGAAGGATTGGAAGACGAGAAAGTGACACAACTTGCTGAGCAAGCCCATAAGCGCTGCCCTGTTTCCAAATTGATTTCAGCCAACGAATATATTGATGTTCAAACAGAAGCGTACTAATCGTTTCTGTTTTTTTTTTACGACTATCACATTAAATTCAGTATCTTGTACCAAATGTCATGATATAATTATCGCATTAACCGAGGTGGAAAATGATAAAACTTGAAAATGAACATTTACTGGTAACAATTGCCGAACACGGTGCAGAAATTGTATCGGTCTATAATAAGGTTACAAAGAAAGAGATGATGTGGAGTGGTGATACGAAATACTGGGGACGCGTTTCTCCAGTGTTATTTCCGATTGTTGGGCGTGTCATTAATGGTTCATATCGTATCGATGATACGTCCTATCAACTGAGTCAACATGGATTCTTACGTGACCAAGATTTTACTGTCAAAACACACGATGCAACACATGCAGTGCTTCGATTTGAAAGTCAGGGACAACTCAAAGATAAGTATCCATTTGAGCATGCCGTTGAAATAGAGTATAGACTCGATGCCGACACAATTCACATTGGTTGGCATGTATTCAATCTTGATACGCAGGAAATGTATTATTCAATCGGGGCGCATCCAGCATTTGCGCTCACGCCCGATGACAATTACGAATTCCGATTTAAGACACGTGGACCCGTTGATGAGATTACATTAAAGGGTGGTCATGTCGACCAACAAGTTCCAATTGAAGTTGAGCCAATTCCAGTTGAATTTGAACGTTTCTCCAATGATGCGCTAATCTATACAAATGTTGATGCTGTAGATTTGGTGAACCTAAAAACTGGTGAAACTGTGCGTGCTGAATTTGCTGGTTTTGACTATGTTGGACTATGGACCCCGGTTGTAGATGGAGAGCTTGCACCGTTTATCTGCATTGAACCATGGTTGGGCATTACAGATCGCTTTGATGCAACGGGTGACTTTAAAGAGAAACTCGCAATTAAAACCTTAGAAAGAGGCGCGGATATTACGCATCGCTATTCGCTACGATTTATATGAAACAGAAATTTTTAAACTTTATGCGAGGACGCTATGGTGCTGATAAGCTCAATCAACATTTGCTCTATCTAACCGTTATCCTTGCTCTCATTTCCATGATTACCAAGATTAGTTGGTTATCCTTAGTATGGTTGCCAATTATGATTGTTGTATATTTCCGAATGTTCTCAAAGAATATTACAAAACGTTATGAAGAGAATCAAGCATATCTCTATATATGGAACAAACTAAAGGGGAAAGTTCGCAAAATAACAACCCGTATTAAAGACTTCCCAAAGTACAAATATTTGAAATGCTCAGAGTGCGGTACTCAATTACGCGTTCCGCGTCGCAAAGGAAAGATTAGTGTGACGTGTCCGAAATGTCGTCACAAATTCGACGCAAAATCATAAAGTTGTAGAATTTGTTAATTATTTCACAATGAAAACGCTTCACTGGAAGTGTTTTTTTTATTTTCGCATAATTTGTTCGGTTTCGCAGGAAAATTGTTTGGAACGATGGGGAATCCAATGTACACTAAGTATGTGAAAGAAATAACAAGGAGGAAGTTATGACAGACAAAAAGACTGTAATTGACAATGAAGTAAACACACTCGTTGCCAATGGACAAAAAGCATTAAAAGAATTCTTAGAACTTAATCAAGAACAAGTTGACTACATTGTTGCGAAGGCAGCAGTTGCTGGTGTGGACAAACATGGTATTCTTGCCCAACTTGCTGTTGAAGAAACAGGACGTGGTGTCTTTGAAGATAAAGCAACTAAAAATATGTTTGCATGTGAGCATGTCATCAACCATATGAGAAACTTAAAAACTGTTGGTATCATCTCGGAAGATGATGTTACAGGAATTACACAAATCGCCGATCCTGTAGGTGTTATTTGTGGGATTACCCCAGTTACAAACCCTACATCAACCGCAATGTTTAAAGCGTTGATATCATTGAAAACACGGAACCCAATTATCTTTTCATTCCACCCTTCAGCACAACGTTGTAGTGTGGCTGCAGCGAAGGTAATTCGTGATGCTGCGATTGCAGCAGGTGCACCTGAAAATTGTATTCAATGGATTGAGCGTGGTTCAAAAGAGAAAACAGATCAGTTGATGAATCATGAAGGTGTGGCAACAATTCTTGCTACTGGTGGTAACGCAATGGTTCGTGCCGCATACTCTTGTGGTAAACCAGCCTTAGGTGTTGGTGCTGGAAACGTGCCTGCCTATATTGAGAAAACAGCAGATGTTGCTCAAGCTGTGAATGATATTGCCCTATCAAAATCATTTGATAATGGTATGATTTGTGCATCAGAACAAGCAGTTATCATTGATAAGGAAATTTATGATGATGCCGTTGAAAAGTTTAAAAACTATGGTGTCTATTTCATCAATGCCGCTGAAAAGAAAAAAGTTGAAACATTCATGTTCGGTGTTGCGTCGACAGATAAAAACTATGCCGATGCCGTATTGAATCCAACAGTTGTTGGTAAAGATGCAACGTGGATTGCAGAACAAGCAGGAATTAAAGTACCTGCAAACACTGTTATCATTGCTGCAGAATGTAAAGAAGTTGGTCCTAAAGAAGTCTTAACCCGTGAGAAACTCTCACCTGTCCTTGCAATTCTAAAATCTAAAGATACTGCTGAAGGGATCGCATTATCCCGTCAAATGGTTGAATTTAATGGAATGGGTCACTCAGCAGCGATCCATACAAAATCAAAAGAAATCTCAGAACAATTCGGTGAAGCCATCCCAGCAATCCGTATTATCTGGAATGCACCATCAACATTTGGTGGAATTGGAAATGTTTATAATGACTTTATTCCATCATTAACGCTTGGTTGTGGATCATACGGTCACAACTCAGTGGGTGATAATGTAGGAGCTATCAATTTATTAAATATCAAAAAGATTGGGAGACGTAACAATAATATGCAATGGTTCAAAGTACCAGAGAAAATCTATTTCGAACGCAACTCAATTCGTTACTTGTCAGAAATGCGTGATGTTGAACGCGTCTTCGTCGTAACCGATAAATCGATGGTAGATCTTGGATTCTACAATCTAATCGTTGAACAACTCAACAACCGCGCAAACAATGTTGTTATTCAATTGTTCGCAGATGTCGAACCGGATCCATCAATTGAGACCGTCAAGAAAGGTTTCGAAATGATGCAAGCCTTCCAACCCGATACAATTATTGCTTTGGGTGGGGGTTCACCAATGGATGCAGCCAAGGGTATGTGGATTTTCTACGAACACCCAGAAGTTGACTTCAATGACTTGAAGCAAAAATTTATCGATATTCGTAAACGTGCCTTTAAGTATCCAGACTTGGGTGTGAAAGCACAGATGGTATGTATCCCAACAACATCAGGAACAGGAAGTGAAGTAACACCATTTGCTGTTATCACTGACAAGCAAGCGAATAAGAAGTACCCACTTGCTGACTACTCAATGGTTCCAAATGTTGCAATCGTTGACCCAATCTTTACACAAAACTTGCCAGCATCTGTAACTGCAGATACAGGGCTTGATGTGTTAACACATGCAACCGAAGCGTATGTTTCAAACTTTGCAAACGACTATACAGATGGACTTTGCATCCAAGCAATTAAACTTGTATATCAATATCTTGAGCGCTGTGTTAAAGACGGAAGTAATGATCTTGAAGCACGTGAAAAAATGCATAATGCCTCAACAATGGCCGGAATGGCATTCGGTAATGCATTCTTAGGAATGAACCACTCGTTGGCTCATAAAATTGGTGGACGCTGGCATGTTCCCCATGGACGTATCAATGCAATCTTGATGCCATATGTTATCCGATATAATGGAACACATCCAGAAAAACCATCATTGTGGCCAAAGTATAATGTATACCGTGCTCACGAACGCTACGCTGAAATTGCACGAATCTTAGGATTAAAAGCCGATACAGTTGAACAAGGTGTAGAAAGCTATGCCCAAGCATGCCACGATCTTGCAGTACGCTGTGGTATTGATATGAGCTTCAAAGCGCAAGGAATTGCAGAAAAAGACTTCTTACAACATGAAGAAGAAGTTGCTTACCTTGCTTATGAGGATCAATGTTCACCATGTAACCCACGTTTACCTTTAGTAAAAGATATGCGTGCAATCCTTAAAGCATCATACTATGGTGAAAAATACGATCCAAAACGTGTTTAATCAAGAGAACTCTTCGGAGTTCTTTTTTCTATAAAAATGCTATAATCTTTGTAAGAAAAGAGGAATACCTATGCAGTTAGATGAACAACACCAAGCAGAACTTCTACGATTTCTTCACACTGACCCTCATATCAATCTTTTTTTGATTGGGGATATCGATTTATTTGGGTTTGACGATACAATCCAACGTTATTACGGTCATTATAATGCCGATGGCAATCTTGTTGGTGTTATTTTTCGATTCCGTGAAGAAACAATGCATCTTTATGCAACTCAGATAAGTGATACATTTATCACTCAAGCATACGAACTTTACGAACAAGAAGCATTTCCACGCATTATGGCTGGATCAAAAACGATGGCACTCATTGGTTCGAGGCTTGATGCAATTATTGGAAGTAAAGCTGCGTCAACAATGGCAGTTTACACTCCCAATAACCTAGAAATTGATACATCTGAAGTGAGTGTGCTTACGTCTGCGGACGCAGATGCAATTGTAGCACTGGAATCGCAAAGTTTCGGTGTTCGTGTTGGTGCACATGATCATGTGCGAACAGAACTCCATCAAGGATTGCGTATTTCCTATGGATGGAAGATTGAGGGTAAATTAGTGAGTGTTGCAACCGCAACTGCAATGACATCTGACAGTGCCATGATTATTGGCGTGTGTACAGACCGAGATTATATGAAGCAAGGGTTTGCCACAAAGGTTGTTAAAAGAATGAGTGATGAACTCTTGAAACAAGGAAAACAAGGTGTTCTTTTCTATACCAATCCTGCTGCAGCTTCGATTTATGAACGCTTAGGTTATGAGCCTTACGATACCTATTATATGTGCGAGTTAAAGCGTTCGGCATCGCACGCCAAAAAATAATCAATGCGCTTACATCTTAAGAAGCTCAAAGAAGGAAGTTCTGTTCTTAAGGCATTCTTATGATATAATCAAGGTAAGATTCAAAAGGAGGAATTTTAATGGCAACACCACATATTAATGCGGAAAAAGGACAAATTGCGAAAGTTGTTCTCATGCCGGGTGATCCACTTCGTGCGAAGTTTATCGCCGAAACATTCTTAAAGGATGTCAAGCAGTTCAATGAAGTACGCAACATGTTTGGATACACAGGAACATACAACGACGTTGAAGTTTCAGTAATGGGTTCAGGAATGGGACAACCAAGTATTGGTATCTACTCCTACGAACTGTACGACCAATTTGGAGTCGAAGCGATTATTCGTATTGGCTCTGCGGGCTCATACAAAGACGGTGTTGATGTATACGACGTCGTGATCGCTGACAGTGCATATAGTGAGTCAAGTTTTGCAAAAGTAGCATTCGGTTATACAGAAGATGTCTTACTCCCAAGTGATACACTCAATGCTGCCTTAAAATCAAGTGCTGAGAAACTAGAAATTCCAATGCATGAAGCACGTGTACACTCTAGTGATGTGTTCTATCGTGATTCTGGTAAAACATGGCAAGAACTTGAGCGTGAACATCAAGTAGCATGTGTTGAAATGGAATCATTTGCTCTTTTTGCAAATGCTAAGAAACTGGGCAAACACGCCGCATGTTTATTAACAATTTCGGATTCATTTGTTACCGAGGAAGTAACATCTGCTGAAGAACGCCAAAATTCATTCACTAAAATGATGGAAGTTGCTTTGGATACAGCATCAACCATTAATTTTTAAGACGATTTATTCGTCTTTTTTTTAGGGGATAGAATAGGATAGATTCATGAACTCAGACAAAATTAATAACATAAAAAAGTATGTTGGCATTGTGGGAGTATCTGTGCTGGTATTTGGAATACTCATCAATTACAACCTTTCATTCTATAGATTTATGAAACAGATTCCGGTTATAGATATACTTGCCAATGGCATGAAGTTCACAACCGTGGGTAAAGACAAAGGAAAAGGGGTACCATTCACGTATAAAGATGATGCAATCCATTACAATATCGTGAGAATCACACCTGAATATGAACTTGAAACTACGGTTAATGATTTTGATGGCCATAATATCAAAGAATTAAGGTATGTCCCCGTGCGCAATCATAATGATTATTGGGTTATGTATGGATATACAAATGAAGATGCCAAAGATACATCAATCAAAGACATCATTTATGAAACAAAACATAAAATGATGAAACCCGTCAATGAAAAATATCTTTCCGGCGATCATTTTGTTGCACAAAACGATGATTTCAGGGACATTTTGTGGCAATACAAAATTAGCGATTTACACTTTAATGCGGATGGTGTGTATTACGAAGATGAAGTAGCGTACTTTCCAGTCCAATTGACTGAAGGTCGAGAAGAGAATCAACGCCGTTTCAATGCGGTATTATCAAATGCTTCGAATGGGTATGAATGGTATATGTATCCACCTTACGAGACGACTTCTGATTTGAGTTTGCAAAGAATATATTTTGATGGTACGAATATACGTCTTCTTTATCCATATGAGCCACAAATGATACAAGACCCCAAAAAAGGCTGCATCATGAGTCGTTTAATCAATGATTATGCGGAACTAAGCGAGCAATGCATTTTGTGGGATGAGTTAAAAACACCATGGGTTTCTTTAGATTCCAATGATGCGATGGTTGTGGGAGTTCAGGCAAAAAACACCAGAGACATTATTGGAACAAACCTGGAGACTTTATCAGATGGCGATGATTTTACATACCAACATATAATTCAAATACGAACAGTCGACGGTCGGGCTCGGACATATTCTGTAAGACAAACAAACGAAAGTCCCTTGGAATATACATTGTTTGATCATAAACTGATTGTGACAACACAAACAAAGCACGATATTGTAGTTATTGATACACAGACTGACAAGGTTAATTCCTACGATTCATTAGCGAAGCTTCAGGATGTTTTTGATAGCGAAGGCATTAAATCCATGCTGGTAAATGTTGCATACCGCGAAGTCTATGACGCAACAGTGCACCAACCATTTGGTCGTACAATCGTATCGGATGCGCAACAAGTCCATGGTAATAGAGAGTATGATGATAAGGGAACGTTGCAGAAAGAAACAATTCTATTCTTTAGTAAGATGTCCGATATACGTTTAATACATGGGAGTTTCTCCAATGACAAATGGACTGAAGTTACTGTGATGTTTGAACGCTAAATTCTTTAATAATTGTGCACGTTCAGTGATGAAATAGCATAGTAATTGTTTGATTGAACATGAATGAATATAATGGAATTAGCATACATCAATACTGAGAGTTGTATGCAGGAATGCTGCATTAAATAGTTTCATTATGTTTGCGCGTCAAGTCCCCGAGAACGGCATCTATAATGACTCTATAATATTTACGTATCTGGCACCATTGATCTGATCCTTTCGAATAACTCCCTGTTAGTAGAGAACATGGTAACAATAATAATGAACCATGAGATTCGCTGGATACGTAAATGTTCTTAAAAAGACTGAAATAACGCAGTCTTTTTTTGTGTCAAAACTCAATCGTTTACATTTGTAAATTAATTCGGTTGAAATGCTTGCGCTCATTAAAAAGATATGATAGACTACAAATGTAAACGAACTACAAGGAGGTTACGAAAATGGAAAAAGAATTTAAAGTAAATGGTATGACATGTGGCGGCTGTGTTCGACATGTAACTCATGCACTCAATGAACTTGAAGGCGTATCGAATGTCAATGTCGATTTAGAAACTGGGATTGCGAAAGTTGTCGTAAGTGAAACTGTTACTGACGACCAAATCGTAAATGCAGTTAAAGAAAGTGGCTATTCAGTTCAATAGTTAACGTCCAGAGGTAAAAGGTATGTCAACAAAAACATTTGATATAACAGGAATGACATGTTCGTCATGTCAAACTCATGTTGAAAAAGCAATCGCCAAGGTTGACGGTGTTTCATCCGTCGATGTCAACTTGGTTACCAATAAAGCCAGTGTCACGATGGATGATACCGTTGCTGATTCAGAAATTGTGGCCGCAGTTGAAAAAAGTGGCTATGGTGTTGCTGAACAAGCAATCAACAAATCTGTTGATTTGAAAATCACAGATATGACATGTTCATCGTGTGTTGCCAATGTCGAAGGGGCGCTTAATGCCCTCGACGGTGTGTCATCTGCACGCGTGAATCTCATCACTGAAAAAGCTCATGTCGACTATAATCCTAATGAAATTAAACTGGTAGATATTATTGCTGCAGTTGAGGGGCAAGGATATGGTGCGGTTCGTATGGAAGATGTAGTAGCGCTGGATGATGATGAGATCAAGAAAGCACATCAAAAAGAAAAGAATGGTGTTCTAATTGGTTTGATCTTGGCCGCAATTATGCTGTATATCACCATGGGTCAAATGTTTGCCGTAAAATTACCAATGCCTCGGTTTGTTGACGCAACATTAAGCCCTGTAAGTTATACAATTGTGCAATGGCTTATTACGATCCCTGTGTTATGGGTTAATCGTGATTACTATCGCCGTGGGTTTAAGACCTTATTCAATAAGTCACCAAACATGGATACTTTGGTTGCCATCGGGACAGGTGCAGCTGTTGTTTACAGTCTCTATGGAACCATTCGTATCTTTGCTGGAGAACATCATTATGCCCACCACCTCTATCTAGAGACGGCTGTTGTTATCCTAGCACTCATCAGTTTGGGTAAATATTTTGAATCCGTTAGCAAGTCAAAAACGTCTTCAGCAATTAAAGCATTGCTCAATCTCAAGCCAAAATCCGCAATCTTATTGCGAGATGGCCAAGAAATTGAAATTGATGTTGATGAAATCAGTATTGGCGATCATCTTGTTGTTAAACCAGGGTCTTCAATTCCTATGGATGGTCGTGTTGTTGAAGGTCACAGTAGTGTTGATGAGGCCATGTTGACGGGTGAGAGTATGCCGGTTGATAAGGAAATTGGTGACGATGTCGTCATGGGAACCATGAACATCAATGGTCGCTTGATTGTTGAAGCAACAGTCAACAATGAGGATACAAAACTCGCTAAAATTGTTGAACTTGTAGAGAATGCACAAAATGAAAAAGCTCCGATTTCAAAAGTTGCTGATAAAGTGTCGGGCATCTTTGTTCCGATTGTCATCTTGATCTCAATTATTTCCGGTCTCTTCTGGTTTTTCTACAGTGGAGATGTTGAAATGAGTTTGACTGTCTTTGTAACAGTGCTCGTTATTGCATGTCCGTGTGCATTGGGTCTTGCAACACCGACTGCAATAATGGTTGGAACCGGTGTTGGTGCTCAAAACGGAATTTTCATCAAGTCAGCAGAATCTCTTGAAGAAGCATCGCATATCCAAACGGTAGTCTTCGATAAAACAGGAACGCTGACATATGGTGAACCTGTTGTTACTGATATCGTATCCAATGAATATGACGATCATGATTTGATGACAATTGTTGGATCCATTGAACGCATGTCAGAGCATCCTCTTGCTCAAGCACTTGTGAGAGGTGCGGAAGAGATGGATGTTACCTTTGCACCCGTAGATCAATTTGAAGCACTCATCGGTCGTGGTGTTGAAGGACTTTATGATGGAAAGAAACTCTATATCGGTAATGAAAAATTAATGCGTGAAACACTCAGTGATTATTCAGCATATGCCGGTGCAATCACAGGTTATGCACGTCATGGAAAAACAGCAATGATTGTTTCATTTGATGGAAGGGTGATTGGTGTTGTAGCAGTGGCTGATACTATTAAAGATGAAGCCATTGAAACAGTTGCTGCCCTTAAACGTATGAATATTGATGTTGTTATGATGACTGGTGACCATAAAGATACTGCGAAAGCAATAGCCGACCAAATTGGAATAACACATGTTTTATCAGAAATATTACCAGACGAAAAAGCAAGTAATATTAAATTGATTCAGGACGAAGGTAAAAAGGTAATGATGGTTGGCGATGGTATTAATGATGCAATTGCGCTTGTTCAAAGTGACGTAGGAATTGCCGTTGGAACGGGAACTGATGTTGCCATTGAGTCTGCGAAGATTGTTCTCATGAAGGATAATATCAAAGATGTTGTAAATGCACTTGCGTTGAGTAAAGCAACCATGAGAAATATCAAGCAAAACCTATTCTGGGCCTTTGCTTACAATGTTATTGGAATTCCCTTTGCGATGGGGCTATTCAAACTCCTCTTCAATGGTCCAATGTTGGATCCTATGATTGCGGGAGCAGCAATGGCATTCTCATCCGTATCGGTTGTGGCCAATGCATTGAGATTACGCCGTTTTAAAATGAAAGTATAAGAAAAAGTGTGGGTTAAGGAACTGAATTGGTTCCTTAATTCACACTTTTCTATTTTTATGATTGTGTATTTATTTTTGCATTGACAGTCTTGAATGATTTCTCAGAGGAAATAACAAGTGCGACTGCAACTAATACAACAGCGAATACGATTTGAATGAGGAATGGCATTGCGAGATCGCCGAAGGATGTAAGACCATCGTTGATTCTTTGTGTAACCTCAATGTTCCAATATAGTGGGAAAAGTTTCGAGATATTTACGATGGTTGCGTTCATCAAGTATTGGGGAACGAATACTCCAGATATAAAGGATAGACCGAGAGTTGTTGAGTTTAACACAGCAACTCTCATTGAAGGAGATAATGCAAATTTACTGATTAAGAATGCAAGTGATAGAATTACGATGAAGAATACGTAGGAATTGAGAAAGTGCAGACCCAGTGTTGCGGGATTAAGATAATCCTTCAATACAATCACTGTAATAATCTTCGTAACAACCCACAAGACATTGCCAATCAATACAATGCCAAACATGAGTTGAAGTGTTTGTTTGCGTGTTGATGTTGCTGAAATTGCGGAACGCATTTTGATGCTTGTTTGATTGAAGATAATAAGCAGCATCGTGACAACTGTAAGTACTGTCAGCATATCAGGGTAGAGTTCGAGCGTAAAGAATCGCTCTGCAACTCCGCTGTTGTCTTGAACAGTATCAATAACTGAAACATTATTTGCATTAACAAGTGATGTCTGAACCATGTGAATCGATTCATCCAGTGAATACCCATTATTGTAAAGACTTGCAACTGCATTTAGGTATTCATTCACATACGAGTCTGCAATATATCCAGAAGCGTTATCGTAGATCATTTGTGATTGGATGGATTCTGTTTGGAAAGTTTCACTAAAGTTTGCTGGGATTGTCATTGCGAAGCTTATTTCATGATAGAAAATCAAATTTTCGAACTGCGCTTCGGTTGCCTCGACAAATTCAACACGTCCATCAAGGTAATCGAGAAGACCCTTTGAAAGGTTGCTATTATCAAGGTTGACAACACTTATTTTTGGAATGGCATTGGTAAACGCAGATTCTTGCGATTGTGCGTCAGCGCGAGCGACAAACATGAAGGCAACAAACATTATCATAGGCAGGATAAGTGCTGTTTTTTTGCGCCATGTTGTACGCATGAGGGTTTTAAATACTATCATAAGAAACTACCTTTAACTTTCTATACGTGAGGATGGCAAGAATAAGCGCCATTCCAAGAAGAATTCCAATATTCGTAAATGCTTGAGCATTTTTTCCTGTTAATGTCGCGAGATGGAAATTATCAGAAATGAGTGCTGATGGATTTAGCATTGATATAACTGGTGAAACATTGTCGATTGCTGTACGAACGGATGTTGACATCATTCCAGAGAGGAATCCACAGAGAACACCGAATCCAGAAATGAAGTTAGCACGCTGTGCGCTTCCACCTTTGATGAAGACACTCGCTGCGTATCCAAAGCAGATTGAGAATAAGCCACCGGCAAGTGCAGTTGCGGCAATGATTCCGTAATTGTCACCCATAGGTACATTGAGAGCAAATTTTAGGAAGAGGAAATGAATGATAAATTCGATCATGAAGATTAGATACACGACCGCAATATCTAAACCAAGTAAACGAAGTTTGGGTGTTGGGGCAACATTAGTTCGAATCCCCAATGCCGATACATCGGCTTGGAGGTACTCACCACTTTTTGTTCCCCATTGTGAAGCATAGATACACAGCATTGCGATTGTCGTATACATATGGATGGTGAAGATTGCATCACTGCCATTTTCAGCAGAGTTTGTTGTGAATTGGTGTGCTTCTGTAAGAGATGCGATGAACTCTGGGGTCAGACGTTCGGGGTTTGTTTGTGCAATCGTTTGAATCATCGCTTGCTTGCTGTTGAAGTTATTGAGTGCATTGTTGAGGACTGTCGTCATGGTGGTTGCTTTTTTTATTGAGACTTTGAAACTACCATCGAACTCAATGAACGCCATTGTTTCGTCATTTTCAAGGGATGCTTGTGCATCTGCTGAATTCTCAAACGTATGAATTTCAATAAGCCCAACTTCGTCACTCAGAATGGTTAAAAAGTCATTCGCAGGAGCGTTGTCAATGGATACAATCGCGACGGGATAGCGGGTTGTTTTTTCAACTGTGAGTGCGTCTCTTAGAACGACATTGAAGAGGCTTGCAAGAATCATAGGGAATATTAAGGTCCAAAAGATAAGTGCTTTATCTTTGATAATTGTTTTGAATCGGTATTTAAACATACTAGTCACGAAGATCCTTTCCAGTGATTTCCAAGAAGACATCGTTAAGTGTTGGCATTTCATTGCGTACACTGAGGTAGTCAACATTTGCTTGTGTAAAGTGATTGATTAAATTTACAAGGTTGTGGTCACCACGGTGGCAACGAATGACAAGGTCATTAACATCCTGCGATACTTCGAATACGAAATCGAGGGACTTGACGCTCTCAATAAATGCAGCGCTCAGGTCGAAACTTGTGAAACTGACTGTTTCTCCGAATTGACTCATTGCTTTGAGTTCTTCTTTCGTACCCGTGGCAATCTCTTTCCCTTTGTCCATAATTACAACGCGGGTACAGATTTGTTCAATTTCTTCCATGTAATGGCTGGTGTAGAGGATGGTTGAACCTTGTTTGTTGAGTTCAACGATTCCCTCAAGAATCTTATTTCGACTTTGTGGATCAACCGCAACTGTTGGTTCATCGAGGATAATGAGTTTTGGTTTATGAGCAACCCCACAGGCAATGTTGAGACGACGTAGCAATCCACCACTCAGTTCCTTTGGTAGGTGCTTGGTGAAGTCTTGTAATCCTACAAACTGAATTGCTTCTTCAACAAGTGCTTTACGTTCGTGCTTGTCATTGACATACAGTCCGCAGAAGTAGTCAATATTCTCATAGACATTCAACTCATCGAAGACCGCAACGTCTTGCGGAACAATTCCAATATTTCGTTTGATTTCCAATGCGTTTGGGCTCATTTTCTTTCCGAAGATTTCGATGGTTCCATGTTCGTATTTTAAGAGTGAGAGCAAGCAATTAATTGTTGTGCTCTTTCCGCTCCCGTTAGGACCCAACAATCCTAACACTTCGCCTTCTTTGATGTTTAAGTTAAGGTGATCGACGGCGGTAAAGTCCCCATAACGTTTTACTAAATCGGTAATTTCTAATGTGTTCATAAGTAGTTCTCCTTGTTCGTACACCTATCATAGCTGTTTGATTGCTTATCAAACAGTGGTAAATGTCACCAGTGCAAATGACATTTGTCATTTGTGCTGTGAAAATTTATAATAGGTACAGGTGATTGTTGATGAGACGTTATGGACTGAAAGGAATTCTTTATCTTATGATGGCAATGTCAGTGGTTCGAACAGGAATCAGTGACATTGATATTTTGGCGTTATTAATTCCTATTATTGCAACATGCGGCTTGTCTTTAAATACTGACCGCCGCATTCGCATCGGTCTTTTTGCACTGATATCTATCCTATCCATTCCCATTCCATTGTTAATCCTCTCGTTCCCACTGATTGCATTTGATTTTGATTCGCCAGTTGATTTTGTTTTCTTAGTGCCACTACTTTTGAAACCAAACTTTAATGCATTGATTATTTTTGGGAGTTCGTGTCTGATATATGCTTTGGGCTCCTTGGAATACAACAACGATGTTCTAACTACAAAGCTGGAGGCCTTCAACGATCAACAACGCACTCTTGAACTGAGCCAGGAACAAATGCAAGTGCAAGCAATCAAGGAGCATGATGATCAATTGAAAGTAGAACGGTTGAATGAGCGCAATCGAATTGCTCGAGATATACATGATAATGTCGGCCATCTTCTTTCAAGTGCAATCATTCAAGTTGGGGCATTGCAAGCAATCAATACGGATGCACATAAAGATCCGGTCTATGCTACTTTAAAACAAACACTGGATCAGGGAATGGACTCAATCCGAAGTAGCGTTCATGCCCTTTATAATGAATCCATTCAATTTGAAGAGGAAGTAGCAACCTATTTGGAAATTCTAAAAGAGAAGGATGTTAATTTGGATATTCATATTCAAGAACTCGATCCAAAACTTCAAAACACATTACTCTTAATTCTTAAAGAAGCAGTTAATAATATTGTGAAACACAGTAACGCAACCGCAGTTAAAGTTTCAATCAAAGAGACACGTGCCCATGTGATCGTAACAATTCACGACAATGGAACGTTGCAATCAGCGCATATGTCATCTGGGATTGGGCTTAAGGGGATACAAAAACGTATTAAAGATTTAAACGGTGTCTGTAACATTCAAACACATGATGGATACCGAATCTATATTAATGTACCGAAGGAGATAGTATGAAATTAGTTCTGATTGACGATGACCCAATTGTGAGTTCATCCCTAAAAATGATCCTCCAAGCGAAAGGGGATTGTGAAGTTGCTGCCATTGGTGGCGATGGACGTGAGGCACTCGGCTTATATAAGGAACACAATCCCGATATAATGTTAATGGATATTCGTATGAAAGATATGAATGGCATTGATGCAGGTCGTGAGGTATTAGCCTATGATTCGAGTGCGCGTATTATATTCCTTACAACCTTTGTTGATGATGAATATATCGAAGATGCATTAACCATAGGTGCGATGGGCTACATTTTAAAGCAAGACTTTGCGAATATTGGTTCCGCCATCCAAGCGGTAATGAATGATCAAATGGTTTTCGGGCAAGATATTGTTTCAAAGATACAAAAAAGAACCAAGTCCAGTCGTCATAATATTCCAGATAATTTCACGCAAACGGAAATGGAACTGGTAAGATTAGTGGCAGATGGACTCAGTAATAAGGAAATTGCCCACAATCTTGGTTTTAGTGAAGGGACAATTCGAAATTACTTGAGTGTCATTTTGGAAAAGTTAGACTTGCGTGATCGCACGCAACTGGCAATCTATTATTATAAGAACATTGCCGATTAGGAGGGACTATGAAACATATTATATTTGTTAAAGATTTAGATACTGAAGAAGCATACAAAAAGGTAGCCCATGAAATGGACAATACAAGGATTGAGTACTCAATCAGTTTGGGAACGAGCAGCGTTACTGTGAGTGGGTCTAATGACGTGGTCTATACTGCAAAACAAGCAATCATTCAAGCGGGCTTTATTGTGCAATAAGCCTGCTTTTTATTTGTTTAAAGGAGATACAAATGGAGTATACAATCAAGGCATTTGCCAATCTTGTCAAAATTCCTGTTCGAACGCTGCATTACTATGATGAAATAAACCTTTTAAACCCTCATCGCATTGATCCGGCAAATAACTATCGTTATTATAGTGATTGTCAAATTCAAAGGGTGAACCGTATTATTTATTTTAAGTCGATGGGAATTCGCCTGGATGAGATAAAAATGTTATTAGCCGAAGATAAGGTGGCCCATCATGATACCGTTGTTGCGCGAAGAGTTGCAGAGTTACATGCCGATATTATGGCAAAACAAGTACTCGTCAATCGCTTGCAATCATTTTTAAGTGATCGTAAAGAAATTCCAATTGCAATGGTAGTTCGTCCCGAACTTACGGTTGTTTCCAACCGGGAGACTTTACCTGCTGGCGCTGATATCTATGCAAAACGATTTAATAAACTGATGCAGTCATTGAAGGCGTGTGGCTTACAACCAATCGGCCCCTTATGTGCATGGAATCATGATGATTATCGCAAATACAATCCCCAGTCTGTAGATGTGGAAGTGTATGCAGAAGTAAGTACTTCAATTGAAGGGGTTACAAAGAAAATTCCCATGCAAAGAATTGTTCGATTACGTCATCACGGTTCCTATGCTGAAATCCCTGCGAAATATGCTGCAATGCTAACATGGATGGTAGAGAATGGCTTCGAATATGCAGGGAAGACACACGAACGCTATATCATTGACTTCGCACAAACACAAGATCAGGAGCAATTTGTAACAGATCTCGAAATTGAAATTATTTGACATTACAGTCACTGTAGCCTTTAAGATAGAACTATTGAAAAGGAGAAAATAATGGAACACTTAGTTTATTGTGAAAAAGAGGCGGATGTTCTTGGAAAACTGGTGCGTGGTGAAAAGACGATGATAGTACGAGGCGCAGCAGGACGTAAATTACCTTATGGCCGTGTTTTTGAAAATGAAATTCTTTACTTTGTCGTTAATGATGGCACTCACATGGTTATGGCGAAAGCAGTTGTGAGTCATGTGATCAATAGTGAATCACTGAATCCCACAGAAGCGGTCGAAATTATGACATGCCATGCAAAAGCACTGAATCTCTCAGCGAAACAACATAAACGCTGGGCTGGGAAAAAGCGATACTGTTTGGTAAGTGTCAAAGATGTTCAGATGCTGGAGAAACCGTTTCGATATGGTCGTCAAAGAAACATGGATGATTGGATTACGGTTGCCTCAATTGATGAAATTAAGGAAGGTTCAATGGTCGAATACGAGAGTATTCGAATTTGATATAATCCAATCTGAAAATATTTCAATAGTACTGTAAACACTATCTTTTAACAAGCGATTGCGAAAAGGAGTGTTTTTTTATCGCTTATGTGAATTCACGAACAAGTCACTTGTATTTCATTGTTTATCCAGTGTTTATTTGTTATAATAAAAAACGTATATAAGGAGGCAATTATGACTAAAAGAACTGTCACAGATTTGGATGTTGCTGGCAAACGAGTCATAGTACGTGTCGATTTTAACGTTCCATTAAAAGATGGCGTTATTACAGATGACAACCGTATTAAGGGTGCGTTACCAACAATCAAATATTTGGTCGAAAACAACGCAAAAGTTATTCTTATGTCACACTTGGGGAAAGTTAACCATAAGGATGCAGAAAAAACAGAAGCAGACAAAGCTAAAAACAACATGGCACCTGTTGCTGTCAGACTGCAAGAACTTTTACCAGAGACAAAAGTTACTTTTGTTCCGGTAACACGTGGGGCTCAGCTTGAGGAGGCTGTAGCAGATATGAAGGACGGCGATATCGTTCTCATGCAAAACACACGTTATGAAGTAGGAGAAAGCAAGAATGATGACAACTTGGCATCATACTGGGCAAGCTTAGGTGACTTATTTGTTACTGATGCATTCGGTTCAGTTCACCGTGCGCATGCTTCTACTGTTGGTATTGCACATCACTTACCTTCAGCATTGGGATTCCTTGTTGAAAAAGAAGTTAAATTCTTATCAGAAGCTATTTACTCACCAAAACGCCCATTCGTTGCGATTTTAGGTGGCGCTAAAGTTAGCGATAAAATCAATGTTATTGAAAACTTACTTGATGTTGCTGATAAAGTTATCGTTGGTGGTGGAATGGCGTATACATTCTACAAAGCAATGGGACTTGAAATTGGAACATCATTGGTCGAAATGGATCGTATCGATGTAGCGAAAGCAATTATCGAAAAAGCAGGGGACAAATTAATTCTTCCTGTAGATAACGTTGTAGCAAAAGCGTTTGCTCCAGATGCAGAACACTTCGTTGCTGCAGAAGATGCAATGCCAGCGGATATGATGGGTCTTGACATTGGTCCAAAATCAATCGAGTTGTTCAAGAAAGAACTCGAAGGTGCTAAAACAGTTGTTTGGAATGGTCCAATGGGCGTATTTGAATTCCCTGCATTTGCAAAAGGTACTTTAGAAGTATGTAAGGCTATTACAGAACTTCCAGACGTATTGAGTGTCATTGGTGGTGGTGATTCCGCTGCTGCTGCAATTCAATTAGGATTCAAAGACCAAATCACACACATCTCAACAGGTGGTGGGGCTAGTTTAGAATTTATGGAAGGAAAAGAATTGCCAGGTATTGCTGCAATTCAGGATAAATAACAATGAGAAAGCCAATTATCTTCGGTAACTGGAAAATGAATAAAACAAATGCACAAGCACAAGTCTTCTTTGACGGTGTTGATGCATTTGCAAATGACAAAGCTGACTACGGTGTTGCGGTACCATTTACTGCATTAGCAACTTCAGTCAATGCTGCAAAAAACTTGCACGTTGCTGCTGAAAACGTACACTGGGCAGCAAACGGTGCTTACACTGGCGAAATTTCAATTGAAATGTTACAAGAAATCGGTGTTAAGTGGGTTGTCCTAGGACACTCAGAACGTCGTCAATATTTCAATGAAACAGATGCTGATGTAAACAAAAAAGCGGCTGTAGCAATCGAAGCAGGAATCACACCAATCGTTTGTGTCGGTGAAACACTCTTCGAATTTGAAGCAGATAAGACTGAAGAAGTTGTTCGCAAGCAAGTTGCTGGATGCTTAAGTGGATTAAAAGGTGATGACGTGGCAAACCTCGTTATTGCTTATGAACCAGTTTGGGCAATCGGAACAGGCAAGAGTGCAACCGTTGAAATTGCACAAAACACATGTGCATTAGTTCGTGACGAAGTTCGTAACCTATTTGGTGGCGACGTTGCTGACAAAGTTCGTGTACAATACGGTGGATCTGTAAAACCAGATAACATTGCTGAGTACATGTCACAAGAAGACATTGATGGTGCATTGATTGGTGGGGCTTCATTAGAAGTTGACTCATTCAAAGCAATCATCGATGCAATGTAATTTTAGTTAATAAGAAGGAGGACATTTATAAAATGCCATTTATTATTGATATTCATGCACGTGAAGTATTAGACTCACGTGGTAACCCAACTATTGAGGTTGAAATTGCAACAGAATCAGGTGCTTTCGGACGTGCTATTGTTCCATCAGGAGCATCAACAGGTGAACGTGAAGCATTAGAACTTCGTGACGGAGACAAATCACGTTACCTAGGAAAAGGTGTATTAACAGCTGTTAATAACGTAAACGAAATTATCGCTGAACACTTAATTGGATTTGACGTAACAGACCAAAACTTAATCGACCAAACAATGATCGAATTAGACGGTACAAAAGACAAATCAAAATTAGGTGCAAACGCAATCTTAGGTGTATCAATGGCTGCTGCTATTGCTGCTGCTGATTTCTACGGAATGCCACTTTACAAATACTTAGGTGGATTCAATGGAAAAGAACTTCCAGTACCAATGATGAACGTTATCAATGGTGGATCACACGCTGACTCATCTGTTGATTTCCAAGAATTCATGATTATGCCAATCAGTGCAAAATCAATCCGTGAAGCAATCCGTATGGGTGCTGAAACATTCCACGCTTTAAAAACAGTTCTTAAAGAAAAAGGTGCAGTTACAGCTGTTGGTGATGAAGGTGGATTCGCTCCAAACTTAGCATCAAACGAAGAACCATTAGAAGTTATCGTTGAAGCTATCAAACGTGCAGGATATGTACCAGGAACAGACATTGTCTTAGCAATGGACGTAGCTGCTTCAGAATTCTATGATGCAGAAAAAGGTGTATACGTACTTTCAAAATCAAGTGGTGAAGAATTAACATCAGATCAAATGATCGACATGTATGAAGGATTCATCAACAAATACCCAGTTGTTTCAATCGAAGATGGATTGGGAGAACGTGACTGGGATGGATGGAAACGTTTAACAGATCGCATTGGTGATCGTGTACAAATCGTTGGTGACGACTTATTCGTTACAAACCCAGCTATCTTAAAAGAAGGTATCGACAAAGGAATTGCAAACTCAATCTTAATTAAAGTTAACCAAATTGGTACTTTAACAGAAACATTTGACGCTATGGAAATGGCAAAACGTGCTGGATATACATCAGTCGTTTCACACCGTTCGGGTGAATCAGAAGATACAACAATCGCTGATATCGCTGTAGCATTCAATGCAGGACAAATTAAGACAGGTTCAATGAGCCGTACAGACCGTATTGCTAAATATAACCAATTAATCCGTATTGAGGAAGAATTAGGTTCAGCAGCACGTTACTTGGGTAAAGATACATTCTTTAACATCAAGAAATAATTTATGAAGACATCCTAAGGGATGTCTTTTTTTATTGCAACAGAGTACTGATTGGGTTTCAAAAACTTTACAAATCATGCCATACTTTCGATCGTGGTAATGTTGAATTTGAAGAGTAAAGACACGGTGAAATACATACTTTTTGGAGTTTGAAGGGTAAATATAAAAATGGACAATGCTTAAGACTTTATCCATTTTTATATGAATATGCTTGGAAATGCTAAATTTATGCACAGAAAAATTTGGCAAAACTTAAGATTAAATGTGATTTTCAAATATTTCCATAAAAAATATATAGAAATTTACAATTTCACATAATTTAGCAAGTTCAAAGATTATGGGATAAAAATGCCGATTTAAAGGCATTTTTCGGAAGTTCTCTTAAGTTTTGCCAAAAATGTACTGAGTCAAATACGATAACATATGTAAACGCTTACTCAAACACAAAAACATGCTTTGACAACGCTTACATTATTCGTTATTATTGCCTTAAGAACACGTTGAAAAGTTCTTAGAATTAGTTGCTACCGAGGAATTGTTTGAAAGGAGGCCTTACGAATCATTGAAAATGTAATCCCGTTTCTTAGAAATATGCAGTAAACATCTTAATGGATGGAGCGGAGAGAAACCGCAAATGAATTCAAAATAATCTTACGTCATTACATCGTAATGACACTAAATCTCATAATGAGACCCAGATGAAATACTGGAACATGGAGGAAAACATGAAAAAATTATTTAAAGTATTATTAGTTGGATTGATTACATTTTCACTTGTAGCGTGTGGTTCTACAGATAAACCTGCTGAGGGTGGTGGCGACAAACCCGTCAAAGTAGCATTATTGGTTCAAATGCTTGGTGACTTATCATTTAATGATAGTGCAAAAGTTGGGGTAGATAAAGCTGCTGCCGATCTTGGCATGGACGTAAAGATAATTGAGTATGGTACTGACGTAAGTAAAGAAGAATCAAGTCTTATTGATGCAGCTGACTCAGGATACGATATCATTATTGCACCATCAAACTTTGCAGACTACTACGAGCAACATGCAAAAGAATACCCAGATACAACCTTTATCTTATTCGATGCAACTGTTGATTACGATGCAAATGGCGATGATGTAAAGAATGTCTACAGTATTGTATATAGCGCAAACGAAGCATCATTTGCTGCAGGTTACTTAGCTGCTAAGAAATCTGAAACAGGCGTTATTGGTTTCTTAGGTGGACAAGAAGCACCTGTTATTAATGACTTCCTCGTTGGATACATTGAAGGTGCAAAACTAGCGAATCCAGATATCAAAGTAGCTGTTTCATTTGTCGGTAACTGGACTGACTCAGCCAAAGGTAAAGAGCTAACACTTGCCATGAACAATCAAAAAGCGGATGTAGTCTTTGCAGCTGCTGGTGGTGCAGGTATGGGAATCTTTGAAGCTGCTATCGAAAAAGGAACACAATCAATTGGTGTCGACTTTGACCAAGCAACAGTCTTTGCAGAGCAAGGAAAAGATGATTTTGCTAATGTCACAATGACATCGGTATTGAAAAATGTTGGCGATTCACTCTTCCGAGCACTTGAACTTTATCAAAAAGGTGAGTTGAAAGTCGGCCAAGCTGAAACTCTTGGAATCAAAGAGAACGGTGTTGGACTTGCAGATAATAAATTCTATGAGGCAGCAGTTAGCGAAGAAATCAGAAAAGACGTGGCTGATTTTATCAAGAAGATTGCTGATGGGGAAGTAGAAGTTACATCATTCTATGGAATGGAAACATCAACATTTACTGAACTAAAGAACTCAGTTAGACCTTAAAAAACTTGAAGTCTCTGGCGCAGTTCTCTTAATGAACTGCGCCAGTTTTATATATTTTTACTATCGGAGGTGAGTTATTGTGAGTAAAACAATACTTGAAATGAAGAACATTACCAAGGTATATCCCAATGGTGTTGTTGCGAACCAAAACATCGATTTTACGGCTGAAGAAGGGGAAATTCATGCCTTAATGGGAGAGAATGGTGCGGGGAAATCAACACTCATGAAAATTCTTTTTGGTTCTGAACAACCAGAAAGTGGTGAAATTTATCTGCGTGGCGAGAAAGTGAATATTGATTCTCCACTTACGGCTATTCAATTGGGAATCGGGATGGTTCACCAACACTTTATGCTTGTAGAACACTTGACGGTTACGGAAAATATTGTGTTAGGGATGGAGCCAAAAAAAGGCTTATTCTTAGACGTCAACGAAGCACGTCGCCAAGTTAAGGAAGCATCGGATAAATATAACTTCGGAATCGATCCTAATACAAAGATTGTCGATATGAGTGTCAGTCAAAGACAGAAAGTTGAAATATTGAAAGTATTAATACGTGGGGCAAAAATATTGATTATGGATGAACCAACTGCCGTATTAACCCCTCAAGAAACCGAAGAACTTTTTGTTCAGTTACTTGAACTCAAAAAATCAGGACATACAATCATTTTTATTTCACACAAATTAAAGGAGATAAAATCAATATGTGATCGCATTACAATTATGCGCTCTGGTAAGTACATTGGTTGCTATACGGTTGCAGATATTACAACGGATGATATATCTCGCATGATGATTGGACGTGACATTGTTACAAAAATCAATAAACCAAAAGCGAAACCGTTGGATACGGCACTGAATGCAGAGAATATAATTGTGATTAACGACGAAGGAAAAGAAGCGGTTCGCAATATTAGTCTGCGAATACGTGAGGGTGAAATTCTTGGCATTGCTGCAATTGAAGGCAACGGTCAAAGAGAGTTAATTGATGCCATCACAGGCTTAAACTTACCAACAAGTGGGAAGATTTATATTAACGGAAACTTGTCGAGTGATGTTAATGCAACAAAAGATCGACGCAACAAGGGATTGGTTCATATTCCTGAAGACCGTCTTACTTATGGAGCGATGGCTGATGAAAGTATCAAAGACAACTTGATTGCAAATCGCTACGATCTCAAGGAGTTTAATAAAGGAATTTTCCTTGATATTGAACAAATTGATGATTTGGCAGACACCTTGATTCAAGAGTTCCAAATTAAAACAGACAGCCCACTAACACCTATCAAAATGTTGTCTGGTGGAAATATGCAAAAAGTTGTCGCTGCACGGGAAATGAGTGTCGAGATGAGCGTGCTTGTAGCAGACCAACCAACTCGTGGTATTGATATTGGAACGGCAACATTCATTCGAGAAACGATCATTAAACTCAGAGATACTGGAGCGGGTGTGCTTTTGTCCTCTGCTGATATTAATGAAGTGTTGGAGTTGTCAGATGCATTAGTCGTCATGTATGATGGCTCGATTACCGGATTCTTTAAGGATGCAAGTGTACTTACAGAAGAGGAACTCGGTCTCTACATGCTCGGGTTGAAACAAATGGACCCTAAGGATATTGAGAGGGATATGTATGCTTAAAAAACGTAAAAGAGAAAAATCAGAAGCCGTAAAATTACAAACACGCTTCGAAATTTTAAGAACTGTACTTGCGATTGCAATCGCAATGGGAATCGTTCTGGTTCTCGTCTTGTTTGTCAGTGATGAACCGTTGACTGCAATAAGTAGTCTGCTTATTGGTCCATTCACATCCGTTAAACGCTTTGCAAACGTTATTGAATTGATGATTCCGCTGACATTTACTGGGTTAGCGATTACAATCGTTTTTAAAACAAAACGCTATAACTTGGCTGCTGACAGTGCATTCTTCATGGGATCTTTAATTGCCCTTGTTGTAGCGCTGACTACTAACTTACCGCCGCTTCCAACAATCATATTGGCACTTGTTGCATCAATTGTTGTTGGTGCAATTATTGGATACATTCCGGCGATTATTCGAAGTAAATTTGGTGCTGATGAACTCGTTACATCCTTGATGCTTAATTATGTAGTTGGATTCCTTGTTAATTATATTTTTAATTATCACTTCCGTGACCCGCAAAAAGCTGCGGTACAATCGTATCCACTTCCAGAGGGCATGAACCTGTCTGTCATTATTCCCGGCACACGAATTCATTCAGGATTTATCATCATGATCGTGCTTGTGGTTGTGACATGGTTGGTTATGTACCGCACAAAATGGGGATACCAACTCCGTGCAACAGGTGCTAATGAGAAATTTGCTAAGTACAGTGGTATGAAAGTAGGCTTCATTGTTATCGCGGCTCAAGCAATTGGTACAGCATTCGCTGGATTGGGTGGTGCAATTGAAATGTTAGGCTTACATAAAACATTCAAATGGACAAAGGCTCCTGGTTATGGTTTCGATGGTGTTATCATGGCGACGCTCGCACGTGGTAATCCAGCGCTTGTACCTTTTGCTGCATTCTTCCTTGCATATGTGCGAGTTGGAGCGGATATCCTAAACCGTACAACAAGTCTTCCCGCAGAAATTGTTTCGATCATTCAAGCAACAATAATTCTACTTGTGGCTGCGCAAGCATTCTTAGCGAAGATGCGCCACCGCTCAATCGTTAAACAAACCGGTGCTTTAGAAGTTGGAGGTGAGCAATAATATGGAACAAATTTTTGGAATTATTTTTACTCAAGAATTTGCATACAGTGTAATACGTCTGATGACGCCAATTCTCTTTGCATCTCTTGCCGCACTTATTGCACAACGCAGTGGTATTACCAATATGGCCCTTGAAGGGATTATGCTCTTTGCAGCACTCTTTGGTGTCTTGGGTTCTGCGTTCACACAGTCTGCGTTTGTTGGACTCTTATGTGCAATTCTTGTCGGAGTTATCGTGTCATTACTACTCGCATTCTTTAAAATTAAGATGAAGACCGATGAGATACTTGCCGCAATTGCCATTAACTTATTGGCATCCGGGGCAACGATCTTTCTTCTATATATCTTTGCGGGGGACCGTGGTACATCGACAAGCCTTGCAAGTAAGATGCTGCCATTCATTCATATTCCGTTTATTGAAGACATTCCGTTTATTGGAAAAATTTTATCCGGCCACAATATCCTAGTTTATATTTCATTTGTGGCAGTATTTGTCTTACATTACTTCTTATTCCGTACACCTCTGGGACTCCGTATTCGTGCCGTTGGTGGGAATCCCGATGCAGCAACCTCTGTTGGTGTATCGGTAGAGAAGACACAGTACATTGCCCTCATGATTAGTGGGATTCTCGCTGGATTTGCTGGAGCCTTTATGTCGATGGGATATATGGGAGTGTTCAATCGCGATATGACGGCAGGACGTGGTTATATTGCCCTAGCTGCAGCAAACGTTGGAGGTCAAACTCCAATCGGAGCTCTGCTTGCATCACTTTTATTCGGACTCTTTGATGCGCTCGGAAACAATCTTCAAATTGGTATTATTCCTGCCGAGTTCATTTATATGATTCCTTATATCACAACAATCTTTGCATACGGATTCGCTTCCTATCGCAAACTCAATTCGAAAAAGAGACTTAAAAAGACGATTGCTCAAGAAGTCGTCGCGGAAACACAATAAATAAAATATAGAAGAGGTAGACTATGGAAAAGAAAACAATAATTATTGACTGTGATCCCGGTGTTGATGATACTTTTGCTTTATTCTACGCCATGGCCGAACGCAATTTGAATATAAAACTAATTACAACGGTATCTGGAAATGTCAACGTGGATATAACCACGACCAATGCTCGACGCATTGTTGCAATGGCGAATCGAGATATTGAAATAGCGCAGGGGGCAGATCGTCCCCTTGTCGCTGAACCGTTTTATGCAACCTATATTCATGGTCAAAACGGTATGGGAAATTATACGTTCACCGAAGATGTATTTGCACCCCTTTCAGAACGCCGTGCTGTAGATGCAATGCGTGATGTCATTATGACAAGTGAATCGAAGATTGTCTTAGTGGCTGTGGGACCACTCACAAATGTGGCCACATTATTCCTTATGTACCCAGAAACTAAAAACCGGATTGAATACCTATCAATCATGGGGGGTGGTCTGAAAGGTGGCAATACCAATATTGCAGCGGAATTCAACATTCTGGTTGATCCAGAGGCAGCAAGTATCGTCTTTACATCGGGTGTGCCGATTATTATGGCAGGTTTGGATGTTACCGAGAAATCGTATATTGATAAAACTCACCTAGAACGCATTGCGCAAACAAGTGAAATCGGATACTTCTTGTCGGAAGTGATTGTTGCTGCACGACGTCAGATGAGCAATGACTTCAGAACCAGTCTTCACGATGTCGTCTCAGTGATGGCGATTCATAACTTGGAAATCTTTGAGTATGAAACACTTCATGTTGTTATTGAGACACAAGGAATGTATACACGAGGAATGACCATTGCCGATCAAAGGTTAGCGGGTCGGGAATCGGGTAATGTAAAAGTATTAAAGAATGTAAATCATCCTGCGTTTTTAGACTTGCTTTGTGAAAAGCTGGAAACGTATAGAAAGTAGGATATCAATGAGCAAGATTGTAGTCATAGGAAGTATTAATGAAGATACCAGTTTGCGCGTTCACCATTTTCCAACTGAAGGCGAAACAATAATCGCAGACGCAGTTTCCATTAACAATGGTGGTAAAGGGGCAAATCAAGCCGTTGCCGCTGCTCGATTAGGGGGAAGTGTTGCAATGATTGGTGCGGTTGGAATTGATGGGTCTGGAAGACGAATGATTGCTGATTTTCAAGGTGAGGGTATCGATACACAAGGAATAATTCAAAAACAAGATCAAACAGGATTTGCCATTATTAATGTTGACCAACAAGGCCACAATAATATTGTCGTCTATCCTGGCGCAAACCATGCCATTTCAAAAGAAGATATTGATGCGCATCGTCACCTTATTAAAGATGCAGATTATTGTTTGATTCAATTTGAGATACCCATGGCAGTCATCGAATATGCAATCATGGTATGCCGTGAGTATGAGGTGAAGGTTGTGCTGAATCCTGCACCGTATTCATCCTCATTCAATCCACAAGTGCTTAAAGATGTTGCATACTTTGTTCCCAATGAACACGAGTTTGCGAGCAGCATTGGGTCGAATATTGACTTCAATACCGTTGACGAATTTGAATTAAAAAAAGTCGCAGAATCATTTGTAACAGAGTATCAATGCAATCTTATTGTAACGCTGGGTGTACGTGGATCGCTACTGGCGACACCCACGAAGTTTGTGGTGGTCGATGCAATTCAAACACAAGCCGTGGATACTACCGCAGCAGGTGACACATACATTGGCGCATTGACAAGTCAACTCTCTCAAAGCATAGACATTGACGAAGCCATGAAATATGCATCAAAAGCTGCAGCATTGACTGTTTCAAAAATGGGTGCGCAAACGTCAATTCCATATAAAAAAGATCTTACATAAAAAAACGAATCTTAGCAATTGCTAAGACAAAAGACAAGTTCAAAGAACAAAATATCGAAATTATGAATCAAGGCAAGAAACCGCTTACGGTAATTAGTGCTATTTGAGTAGGTTTACACGTTAAAGACACCCCTTATGTAGTGAATAATTACCTTAGCAAATGCTTAGTACAACTGTCGTAAAACCCATTGATATGGGGATATTTGGGTGTTATAGTGACATTGTAAAGATAAGCTAGAACGGGAAGGAGAAAATAAAATGGCACAGAAAAAGAAGTTAATGACTGACACAGAAAAGCGTATTTTCCGCATTCTTTCAGATGACCCATTAATATCCCAAGCCGAATTGGCGCACAAAGCAAATGTCTCACGCTCATCGGCATCCGTCCATATTTCAAATCTTATAAAAAAAGGTTATATCGCAGGACGTGGATATGTGATTAGTGAGTATGAAAGTGTCGTTGTAATTGGAGCGGCAATGATTGATCTCTATGGGAAGTCAACCAATCCACTTATTGAAGGTGAGTCAAATCCTGGAAAAGTTGAAATTCACCCTGGTGGTGTTTCACGTAATATTTCTGAGAATCTGGCACGATTAGGAATTAAAGTCAGTCTGATTACATCGCTCTGTGATGATCCATTTGGAAAAGTAATCAAAGACAGTTGCGATGATTTGGGAATAGACTTAACCCATTCCTATTTCTTAGAACATGAGGTGTCTACAATTTATATGGCTCTTTTGGATAATGATGGGGAAATGAAATTGGCCTTATCAGATACAACTGCACTTGATAAAATGCCGATGGACCATATCATTCGCAAAGAGTCTGCTATCAATCGTGGTGAGGTCATCGTCATGGATGCATCGCTGCCACAGGAAATTATGCGCTATGTTGTAAACCATCATAAAGATAAACGCATTATTATTGATCCCGTTTCCATTGGTAAAGCCAAAAAGCTTGTTGATTTTATAGGGAAGTTCCATACCGTCAAATGCAATCGAAATGAGGCAGAGTTTCTGTCTGGTGTAAAGATTGTTGACCAAGCCTCTCTTGAACTGGCATCCCAGACTTTAAGAGATAAGGGTGTGGAACAAGTATTCATCACACTGGGTTCCAAAGGTGTGTTCTTTCAAAATAGTGTCAAAAAAGGATCAGTCCCAACATTGGCAACTGAACTTGTGAATGTCACCGGAGCAGGGGATGCATTTACGGCCGGAGTGGCATATTGCACACTCTCAAATATTGATATTGAACAAACCGCAATGTTTGCTTCAGCAATGTCATCGTTCTCACTTGAGAGCATGCGCGCTGTAAGCCCAAATTTATCGTTGCATGAAATCAATCAACGACTTGAAAAACTAGAAAAATAAGAAGGAGACTACCATGAACTACAAAGACTATATGATTATCAATGAAGAGGTCCAACATGCATTGGACAACAATCTACCCGTTGTTGCTTTAGAATCTACAATCATCTCACACGGATTTAACTATCCAGAAAACTTAGAGTGTGCACGTGAGTGCGAACGTATTATTCGCGAAAATGGTGCCATTCCCGCTACAATCGGAATTATGGGTGGTAAAATCGTGATTGGTTTGAATGAGAAACAAATCATTCACTTTGCAGAAAACCGCACGACACCTAAGTGCAGCCGTCGCGATGTTGCTGCAATTATTGCCAAAGGAATCGATGGTGCAACAACAGTTACAACAACAATGATGTTTGCGCAAATGGCAGGAATCAAAGTCTTTGCAACGGGTGGTATTGGTGGTGTTCACTTTGATGGTGAAAACACGATGGATATATCCGCGGACCTTGAAGAACTTGCACGTACTAACGTTGCAGTTGTATGCTCAGGCGCAAAATCAATTCTAGATATTCCACGTACCCTTGAGTACTTGGAGACCAATGGTGTCACAACACTTGGATACCAAACCGCAGCATTCCCTGATTTTTATACACAAGATAGTGGTAAGAAAGTTGATTACCGTTGTGAATCGACGGATGAAATTGCAAAGATTATTGTAACGAAAGATAACCTCGGCATTGATTCTGGAATTATTATTGCCAATCCAATACCAGCGGAACATGCTTTGGATACTGACTTCATTTCATCACTGATTCAACGCATTGTTAAGGAAGCTGCTGATCAAGGTGTTATTGGAAACAAAGTTACACCATTTATTCTTGAAGCTTTACATCGTGAATCTGAAGGAAAATCTGTTGTTGCTAACAAACAATTAGTCTTCAATAATTCTCGTGTTGCATCACTTCTTGCAATTTCATACAGTAAGATTCAAAAATAATCGGACATTCAGATCTGCATCGTTCTCCCCACATTAAGTTGGATCTGAGTCAACCCTTTGGAGCGTGCTCATCACACCTTCCGATTGGCCGATACCAATTGACCATCGTCTAAGCTGAGCCCAACACACTGTGTTGGGCTTTCATATGCCCTGCAAATATCGATTCGTTACATTTAAAGCTCTTTTTAGAACGCACTTGCGCCAAAAATATCCATGCATTGGTACAATACGAAATACTAAAAGGGGGAATTTTAATGATAGAGAAAAATATTAAACGGCTTGTTATTGCATCAGTCTTACTTATTACAATTCAGCAACTCGTTTTCGCAGCCTAACCGTATGTAAATATTAATCAATGTTGGTTTGACTTCAACCTTTGGCAATGATACTATTCATACATAAAAGCTCCATATATTTCTGGTAATACGGTCCGGAAGTTTCTACTTGCATCCCGTAAAGATGCAAACTATGGCACAAGATAGCATATGTGGTTAACACATCTTTTTTTGTTATTCTTCTGCCAGTGATGGCAGTTTTTTGTTTTCATGGACAAAAGGAGGATAACATGAAAAATTGGCTTAATCAGTATTTTGGTATTGAGGCTGCAAATTCAACGATTAAACGTGAGTTTACAGGGGGACTGACTGCGTTTCTTTCGATGTCGTATGTGATTTTTGTAAATCCAATTGTATTAGGAAGAGCGGGAATGCCTGAAGACGCCGTCTTTATGGCAACAATTCTTTCATCAGCAATCGGTATGTTAATTATGGGGTTTTATGCAAAGTTTCCAATGGGTGTTGCGCCTTGCATGTCAATGAATGCTTTCTTTGCATTTTCGGTTGTTATTGGTATGGGGATGCCATGGCAAACAGCCCTTGCATCAGTTTTGGTTGCTGCAATTTTATTTTTAATCCTATCGCTATCAGGATTTAGAGAGAAACTAACGCTAGCCATACCACAGACAATCAAACAAGCTGGAAATGTTGGTTTGGGAATATTCATAGCATTCGTAAGTTTTAAGAATTCAGGAATCATTGTTCCTGATGAGAGTATGTTTATCGCCTTTGGGGGATTTAAAGATCCAAACGTCATTATTGCGATTGTTGGAATCGTAACGGCTGCTTTTTTCTTAATTCGCAGAAACCGCTATGCTGTGTTCTTCGGAATGCTTGGAGCGGCTGTTTGCGGCTTGGGATTGCGCTTTATGGCAGATGCCGGAATATTGGTCATGGGCGCTGAAACTCTCGCTAGTTTGCCGCAATTGCCCGCTGGAAGCCCAGTGATAATTCCGACCGTTCCATTTCAATCCATGTTGGATCATACCTTTCTTGTTGCAATAAAAGAAATTCCCAACCTTTTCAATCCACAAGGGATAATGGTGGTTCTTATCTTTTTATTTCTTGACTTCTTTGGAGCCTCGACAACATTGTCAGCAGCTGCATCACAAATTGATGATGTTCCCGCAGAGTCATTTGAAAACAATAAGAAGGTCTACATTGCGGATGCTATAGGTGTAGGAATTGGTGGAATTCTCGGAACATCCAGCTTGGCACCTTATATTGAATCTGTCTCAGGAATTCTTGCTGGAGCGCGTACGGGTTTAATGAGTGTTGTCACAGCAGGTTTCTTCTTGCTTGCAGCATTCTTTTATCCAACACTCTCTTTGATAACATCGGCCGTAACAACACCAGCAATGGTTCTTATCGGAATCTTCATGATGCAAAATGTTACCAACATTAATTGGCGTGGTGGTTTCGAGGAAGTAATCCCAGCGTTTATCACAATTATCATGATGCCCCTAAGTGGATCTGTTGCGCTTGGGTTAACACTGGGTTTTGTCAGTTATGAACTATGCATGATCTTTGCGGGGCGTGGCAAGGAATTGGGACCGGTTATGCATTTTATTGCTCTCATTTCAATTGCATATATGGTAACATTGTAATAATACTTAGGAGGAAAGAACCATGGATCTATTAAAAACAAAAATTCAAAGCGAAGGAATCGCACGTACAACCGAGATATTGGATGTTAGCACATTTTTCAACGCAGGTGTTGATGCAGTGTTAATGGATGCAATTGGGAAAGACTTTGCCGAAAAATTCAAAAATGAGGACTTTGATGTTTTCGCAACCGTAGAGAGTTCGGGAATTGCACCGGCTGTGTTTGCAAGCTTGTATGCGGATAAACCACTTGTAATCATAAAAAAGAATGATAAGGAACTCGATTCGGAAGTCTATGTACAGCAGGCATCATTTTCATTCACAAAGAATAACCACTATTACCTAACAAGTCGTAAATTTTTACTTGAAGGGAAACGTGTAATTTTGATTGATGACTTTCTCGCTCAGGGAAGTGTTGTAACAAATGTCGAAGCATTACTCCACAAAGTGAATGCCGACTTGGTAGCAATTGGAATTTGCATCTCAAAGAATTATCAACCGGGCTATCAAACATTGATTGATGCGGGACGAAATTTGTACTGCCAAGTTCAGTTGGCGTCCCTTGACCCCGAAACGAATTCAATAATTTTTGCATAGTTTCATGTTTCAATCATGCAATTCATCGCATTTTGCGGTATTATAATATTACGAGGTGGAACTATGACAAGAATATTAAGAATTGAAGGCCGTGGCCAAGTTAAAGCAAAACCAGATATGATGCGTTTCCATTATGAATTGGTACAAGATGCACCATCATATGGTGAGTCGTATGATAATCTTACGGCGCAATACAAGCAAATTGTTGCCGCATTCAAGAAAGTCGAATTTAATACCGTTTTGATTCAAACATCATCGATAGATGTTTCAATCATGCATGAGACAAAAGAGACACCAAAAGTGTTCCGTTCATCGCAACGCTTAATTTTCGAGGATAAAATTAACTTTGATAAGATGTCAAAACTCTTAGACGTGCTACGTTCCAACGATGATTTTAATTTCTCGCTTTCGTATTTTGTAAAAGATTCTTCACGCTACGATAATGATGCGCTTATTCTCGCGATTAATGATGCCAACGATCGTGCAAAACTGATTGCTGAGACGGCTGGAATTAAGTTGAACGGTATTCAAAGTATTGAGTATGGATCTATGGGTGGTGGCGGTCCTGTAATGTACCGATCCATGGCGGATACAGCTGTCGGCATGAATGCCTCTGATATCATTATTAGTAAAGATATTTCAATTACATGGGACATTAAATAGGAAACTCCATAATTATGGAGTTTTTTCTTCGTTCCGCTTCATTGCGTGTTAAAATAGAGACAATGGAGGATTCATAATGGCTAAGCAAAATTACAAATCTGTTTTTGATATTATTGGGCCGGTAATGGCAGGCCCGAGCAGTTCCCATACTGCAGGAGCAGCGCGTATTGGTAAAATCGCTCGGAACATCTTTTCAGCAACACCGGAAAGTGCGAATGTCTATTTGTATGAGTCTTTTGCAGATACATATCGTGGGCATGGGACGGATGTCGCTTTGGCAGCTGGATTGATGGGAATGGAACCCGACGATGACCGCTTGCACGAGTCCTTGCTTATTGCACAAGAAATTGGGTTTGATATTCGCTTTATCCCATTAGCAGAGAAAGTTGACCATCCCAATACTGCGAAAATTGTCATGCGATCGGGTGATCGTAAGATGAGTGTTGTCGGTGTTTCAATCGGGGGTGGCAACATAAAGGTTGTAGCAATTAATGATATCGCTGTAGATATTGATGGTGGCACACCAACCATTCTCATCTTCCATATTGATTGTCCGGGTATGATTGCTAACGTTGCCCGTGTACTTAGTGATCTTCACATTAATATTGGTTCCATGAAAGTTGATCGTGAAGAAAAGGGAAAGCGTGCGTATATGGTCATTGAACTGGATCAAGACGAACTTCACACATCCTTGCAATCGCTTCGAGAACTCGATAATATCCTCGAAGTGCTTTATATAAGAAAGTAGGTGCAGCATGTTTAAATCAATTGAAGACTTGGTGCAACAATCCGAGTCCGTAGGAAGTATTGCGGAAGCTGTTATTCGAGCTGAAATAGAACAAAGTGGTTTGGATCGTGAAACGATATGGAATCATATGTCTCGACAACTGGAAGTTATGAAGCGAACTGTTGAACGCGGTGTCGCTGGTGTCAAATCAAAAACTGGATTAACAGGTGGCGATGCCCCAAAAATTAGAGAATATTTAATGGAACATGAAAGTATTTGTGGATCCACAGTGATGACTGCTGTTCAAAATGCCATTGCTACCAATGAAGTGAATGCGGCGATGGGCTTAATTTGCGCAACACCCACAGCGGGAAGTGCAGGTGTTGCACCAGGTGTTCTTGTTGCACTAATTGAACGCTATAATCTTACAGAAACACAACAAGTTAATTTTCTTTTCGTCGCTGGAGGGTTTGGTTTGGTTGTTGCAAATAATGCATCAATTGCAGGTGCAACAGGTGGGTGCCAAGCTGAGATTGGCAGTGCGTCCGCAATGGCGAGCGCAGCAACTGTCGAAATCCTTGGGGCTCACCAACCATGGCTTCTCATGCCTTTGCAATGACCATTAAGAATATGCTGGGTTTAATTTGTGATCCCGTGGCGGGTCTTGTTGAAGTTCCTTGTGTGAAACGCAATGCACTCGGTGCATCACAGGCCTTAGTGTCGGCAGATATGGCCTTGGCTGGGATTCAAAGCATTATACCTCCTGATGAGGTTGTGGCGACCATGTATAAAGTTGGGAAAGAACTGCCTTCTAAATTTCGCGAAACAGGCGAGGGTGGACTTGCGGATACCCCAACCGGTCGGCGCTATGAAAAAGAGATATTTGGAGAACGAACAAAGGGAACGACTCAAAGTGAGTAATTCCCTTTTTATTCGCGCAATTTGAATGTTTTATGGCTTATCAAGCGCACGATAAGTGTAGATACTCCAATAAACATGAGGGCGAAGATGATAATAATAGTGTGGATATTTGCAATTGATCGTAAGATGGATTGATTGTAAGCAAGCATGACAACGGCAATGTTTGCGAGTGTATACGGAAGACTCTTAATTTCCATATTACGATTGAATGGTTGCAGCACATAGTAGAGGAATAAATGATAGGTGGAGAAGAAAATTGATAAAGCTATAAAATCGAAAGCAGTTATAATAACGGTACTATTGAGTTCGAGATATCCCAAACTTCCCCAAAGTGTGAACCACACTAATGCAAGTGCTACCGGGATAAAGTTGATGGCTACAAGATTTCGTAATCGCACAAGGTACTGCTTCCAAATTGTTTCTCTGCGACGGTAAAATGCATAGTGAAGCAGGCTGTAATCAGAATTCAGATAAAATGCACGCGTGATTCGCTGTGATGAATTTATTGCATAAGTAAAAAACACGAGGAATCCGAGGGAATCAAGCGTAATTGCATTCAATCCTGATATGAGAACAGTATAGAAATCGGGTTGGAATCTTTGACAATAGATCAATATGAGTGTTGTCAAGCTCCCAATTGCCATGATTGCGGCTCCAATGTTGCGAATGGGTTTGTACCATATACGTCGGTGTCGGGCAAAGAATAATGAATTGAGCAGGCGATAACCAGAATACTTTGAAACGGTGGCAAGTGATGCATCTTTCGAAGCTAAGTCATCAATTCGAAGTTCCTGTTTTGTTAATTCCAACATTTGCTGTGAAGCATCGGTGCTTAAATTCATTGTAGTGCGAATGTACATGTTGACGGCATGAAAATCATTGAAATCTTGTGTGATGCGATATGCATACAATGCGAGAGATAACATTATTGCAAGAAGGGGTAGTAATATCCAAACAGGGATAAACGGCGAAAATGCAAATAAAACGCCGAAAGAAGCGTAGGCGATTGAAAGTAGAATGCGACTACGAATGCGTAATTGTCGCTCGTATCGCGTGAAAACAATCGTATTGACTGCTTCAGCAAGTATAAAATTGACGACTGGAAAACTCAGGCTAACGAGTAAATAAGGGTAATACTGTGGTTGATGGGATAGAATACTGAACAAGAATATCGATAAAATGATGCCATAAAGCAAGCGGTCAAGAATTCGTTGACGGTACTGGTGATGATAATAAGTTTTAGCATCCAATTTAAATAATGAAATGAGCAGCCACTTTGTTTTGTTATCTTCAAATAATAAGGTATCTTCAGTACCCAAAAGATTGAGTGTAATTGCAACACCAAGTACAAAATGGACATTGTTGATATCAAAGTTAAAAGTTCTGAAAAGCATCCCAGATAGCAGGATGATCCCCAAAGCCATAAGTACTTTTCCAAGTATTTTCTTAATACCCACTATAATCCGTAATACAATGCGGTAGATGTTTTTCAGGTCATCATTATAATATGCATTTTCAGAGATTTTAGATCCTATAAATGGCAATTTACGAAGAAAGTAAAGAATTTGATTGACACGTATCGCGCTTTGGATTTGTTCGATGGATTTACTTCTCATGATCATCTCTTAAGATTTCAAGAATCTCTGCCTCAAAGTCGGGGTGGTGAAGACGTTCATTGCTCAATGCTTGAATTTCTCCATGTTGTAAGACAACAACTTCGTCACAAATATCACGCGCGATCTGAAGAATATGAGTGGAAAGAATCATAATGCAGTCATTTTTGATGTCCATCAAGAGATTCTTCATTTCTAATGAGGCAACTAAATCAAACGAAGTAAGGGGTTCGTCAAGGAAAAGAACAGTAGGTTTCAAGATTAAAATGCAAATCATCTGAAGTTTATTTCGCATGCCATGAGAATAGTCTTTAATTAGTTTATAGCGGTCTTCTTGATTGAATTGAATTTGATCAAAATAAGTATTGATGTCTTTACGATCAAGTCCTTTATCCTTATGGATATCAACGAAGAAATTTAAAAATTCATAGCCAGTTAAAAATTCAGGAAGCATGGGCATGGCATAGACATACCCAAAATCTTGATCAGATACGGGTCCGGTCTCATCAAAATAAACACGACCTGAATCACTGCTCATTTCTTGGCTTACACAGTTAAAAAAAGTTGTTTTACCACTCCCGTTTCGGCCTAAGAGTGCATAGATTTTCCCGCGTTCAAAGGTTGCGTTGACATTACGTAGTACATGTTTTGTGTCAAAACTTTTATTCAAGTTCTCAATAATGAGTTTCATGAGTTCCTCCGGTGTGTTGTATATATAAGGCAATAATACAATAATCTTTGGTGGAAATCAAATGGTGATGCTGTGAATTGGGTCTTATGTCATTGAGAGCACGTTTTGAGACATTCAAAAGGTACGAGGGTGGGACTATGGTAATCTTATGGAAAGAAGGTATTTATCTATGAAACATATTGAACATTATCCCTATCCATACACACCACTCTTAAAGCAAAATGCGGCACCCCATGAACTATTTGAAGGGTTATTTATTGAAGTTCGCACCATCGAACGGTATGAAAAATACGGAATGCTTCTGGCATCGGAAACAGAGGATATCTTGGTTGTGAAACTTGGATTTACGAACATACACAAAAGAAGCCATGGCGTGGGAAGTTTATTCACGTCAGTGCTTCTTGGTGATACAATTTGTCCGCTGGAATCGGTTGTCGATACGCGCGAGAACTTGTCAGCATTTGAGGTCATTACCCCTGCGAGTTGTTGCGAAAAGTGCTTAGTAGTTCGTGTTAATCGCGGTCCGATTCCTCAGCACGCTCTGCGGATTCGTTTTTATGATTTGTTGCATCAGCATCTTGCGATTGTTTCCCTTGATTCCTCTGCATCTCCTCAAGAATATCTTGGCGAAAGATAAGTTCAACAACACCATGGTGGGGTGTTTGCTCCGCTTTGGGTGGATAGCTTAAGTAATCTCCATACGTATTCAGTAACATGGCTTCATAGTTTTGAGGTACAGGAAAATAACTCCCTTCAAAAGGAAATAGTGTCGCACTATTATGCTCTTGGATGGTCCTTCGGTAATCTGTATATTTTGGAAAACCTTGCGTCATATGCGTAACAGAATCGCTATCTGTATAGCCTTGGTTATAACGTGTCATGATGTCTGTTTGTTTTCGATTGAGGTATTGCATGGAGCGAAGGCTCTGGGGATGGGTGACTAATGTTCGCATGAATTCAGAAAAACTATTCGTTCGTAAATAGGAAACACGATGAAGTTTTGTTTGTTGTAAAGTGTATATTTTTTCTTGGTGCCGATCACGCTCTTCTTTTTGCGATGGAATAACATCGTAAGGGAATACATCAATAAAAATACCATGGTGTACATCCATGTGTTTCCATTCCTCTTGTAAAGCCAATGATCCATTGAGCCTAATACGTGTGAATGCATGTACGAATTCAGGGTCGCTTTCAAAACTTTGAACGAAAATATTGGGATGATTCCATGATTTAGCATATTCGAGAAACGCATCATAATCCCAGCGGAGCATCGCAATATCGATATCATCATCCCAGGGAATAAAACCTTGATGGCGTATGGCTCCGATTATGGAACCAAAGTCGAGTGTAAAATGTAGCGTATGTTTTTTGCAGAATGCTTTAAATTCAGTAAGTAAGTAGAATTCAGATAATTGAAGTTGGCGGAGTGTTTCAGTAGTCATTGTTTGATCAGATACGATCATAATCAAAACTCCTCTCTATTATCATGAAATCTGGAAGTGACTTCATGAGTACAGTATAGCGTGTGCGCGTGTTCACGACGTGAAATTTGGGAAGATGACAGAATTCGTCGTAAACTCTTGGTATAATCAAGTCATGAAATGGGGTGATGCCATGCCAAACCGAATAATTTTTCATATTGATATCAACCATTGCTTTGCACAAATTGAGGAAATGATGAATCCAGAGCTTCGCAAGGGTCCGATGTGTGTTGGTGGCGATGAGAAAAAAAGAAGTGGAATTGTACTTGCACGTAATCTTAAAGCACGAGAATTCGGTATCGTCACTGCTGAGACGCTTCGCGATGCATTCCAAAAATGTCCTGCGCTTCGTGTTGTACCCCCTCAGTATGATAAATATGTCTATTACACATCATTAGTGAAAGATATTTATCGCGAATATACGGATAAAGTTGAATCCTATGGTTTGGATGAAGCGTGGCTTGATATTACGGAATCTGCGCACCTTTTTGGGAAACCCTTTGATATTGCCTATGAAATTCAAAACCGTGTACTTGAGGAATATGGCTTAACTGTTTCTGTAGGTGTGAGTTGGAATAAGGTGTTTGCGAAATTAGGGAGTGACTTGATCAAACCATCTGGAATGACAATCATCACGCCTTATAATTTCAAGGAAATTGTTTGGCCACAACCCGTTGATTCACTCTTGTTCATTGGTCAACAAACAAAACCCAAACTTAACGCCATGGGAATTTTTTCGATTGGAGATCTTGCGCAAACCCCAATTGAGAAACTGGAGCATCAGTTTGGTTTGAAAGGAAGTGAAATGTGGCGCTATGCAAATGGACTGGACGCGAGCGAAGTGGATGCATTTGGCCATGTTGATCCACCCAAAAGTATTAGTAACAGCACCACACCGCCTCATGATATCAATACATTACGCGAGGCAGAAATTATTCTGCAAAGGTTGTGTGAAAGTGTTGCTTCAAGGATGCGTGACGAAAAGGTGCGGGGCTATGTTGTCACTGTATCACCTCGGGATGTGAATTTAAAAAGTTTCAGTCGGCGCAGAAAATTAGACCATCCGATAAATCTTACGCGAGACATTTTGAATGTTGCGATGACACTACTTTCTGAGAGTTATGATTTTGATGCATTACCCCTACGAAGTATTGGGGTTAATGTCAGTAGATTGATTGATGAAGATAAGGTTGTGGAACAGATGGGTTTATTTGAGCGTTCACAAATTGAAGATCAAAAAGAGCATACAATTGATACAACCATTGACATGCTGCGCGATAAATTTGGATTTCATACCATCAAACGTGGTTCAGCGCTCTTGAATAAAGATATTGAGAATTTTGATGCGAAACGTGCCCACAGTGTGTTTCCGGGTCGGAAAAGAATTGATAATGACGAAGAAAATTTAGACAATAAGAAAAGCCCTCGGTGAGAAGGGCTTTTAACTTAAATGGAGTGTCGTGAGACACGTTGGGTCGGATGCAAATGTACTGATATTTGCTGTAGCGATTTGTCCATAATGTGTGACTGTAATTGTACCTTCGGTATTGCGTGGTAACCAAATTCCGGCAAAACCATTTTTAGCCGTTGTAACACGACCGCTAAAAAGTTCTGTGCCGAGGGTATCTTTAACGATAACCTCAAAATCACGATTCACCAATTCTCCTTGACATCCAGTCGGTACATGGTCGGTGCAAGGATGAGTGATATCATTATATGGTGCAAATGAAAGGTAAAACAATTCATCGCTTATATCAAGTGTCACCGTTTCTTGAGTGTCTTTCAAAATGAGCTTTGATGCGGTTATTTGAGCGTTTAAACCTTCGGGTTTGACATCCGAACCATCCAAGTAGTCAATGAGTTGAACGGTATTCATATCTGCAAGCTTATAGTGTTCAAGAAATGCTTGCGATGAATCATTGCGACTTGAAATGTAAAACAATCCCCCCAACCCAATGAGTGCAACTGCAAAGGTTGCGATTATGAGTTTTTTATTCATAGTTTCTCCGTTTATTGTGTGCGACGGTGGCAATGACCGGAGTCATCACGATTGCGCATGTGTGTGTTCATATTTTGATCGTGGTAATTTGCACAATCTTCAGTACGATGGTTTCCGTGCCATGTGTCGTCTTCGATAACATCAACAATTGTTTGCGAATTGTCTGTTGCATTAACGATTGATGTTGAAACAACAATACCAAGGAATAAAACAAACACACCTGATAGTACGCGTAATGTATAATTTCGTTTCATAAGTAACCTCCTTGACTAAAGAATACCAATCAATTGTGGCGAAACAATGACATTTATGACGAAATTGGAAACAAATAACACAAATGAGTGTTCAGCCTATGCTACCATATCTACAGGTGATAGCATGGAAAAAATACTGATTGCAGATGATAATCAAAATATTACGAATATATTGAAAGACTACGCACAACGAGAGGGATTTGATGTTTATGTTGCTGAGGATGGCGAACGTGCACTACAATTGGTTGCGCAACATCGTTTTGCCATGATTTTATTGGATGTCATGATGCCGGTGATGGATGGCTTTGATGTATGCAAAAGCATCCGCTCGCATTCCAATGTTCCAATTATTATGATAACTGCTCGGGGTGATGATTACGATCGCATCATGGGTTTGGATATTGGTGCCGATGACTATATTGTAAAGCCTTTTGTTCCTGCTGAGGTGATGGCGCGAATCCGTGCAATTTTAAGACGTATTGGTCACACTCAAAACGCAAACATATTGGAGATTGATTCATTAATGGTAAACTTGGATGAATATGAGGTTCGCATTGATAATGAACCGATTCTTCTTACAAAGAAAGAGATTGAGATTCTATGGACCTTAATGGAATTTCCAAATCGTGTATTCACGCGTGATAATCTGCTCGATAAGGTTTGGGGGACGGATTATTATGGTGACAGTCGAACGGTTGATTCACACATAAAACGGTTGCGATCAAAACTTGATGGCAAGGGTTCAATGGGGTGGGCAGTGGCAACTGTTTGGGGATTGGGATATAAGTTTGAGGTGAATCATAATGCGTCATAAAATGACTCGAAAACTCGTTCTATATTTTTCAATAACTTTGCTGGTGTTTGCTTTGATTCTTGGCTTTGCTTTCTCATCCATGTTCCGCGAATCAACCCGTGATCAAGCACGCCAAGATTTGCAGTATCGTGCAGAGACGATTGCAGGCTCCTTGGCTGTTCATTTAGAAAATACGCAATCAAGTTCGCACATGGGACATATGAGCTCACGGCGTGCGTTTACATCGTACTTGGAGGCGCTGGATGAAGTTGCGATTGGTGATGTTTGGATTGTCGACCCTGATCTGAAAATAATCAAGCGTGGTCAAGAATCTGCAGATATTGAACTTCGTGACCTTCCACGCGGTGGCGAACAACTTATTCTCGATGCTTTGGGTGGGAAGACAGTTTTCAGTGACGGTTTCAGTGAACTTCTAAACTCTGAATCCGTGACTGTTGGTGTTCCTATCATCGGCGCTGATAAGCAAATTGTCGGAGCGGTACTGCTGCACTCACCGATTGCGGGGATTGATGCTGTGATTAATCATGGTTATCATGTATTGTTAATCAATAGTGGTGTTGCGTTGCTTCTCTCAGTTCTCGTTGCCATTATTTTGTCCAATCGCTTTGTTAAGCCACTCAAGAAAATGAGTGATACCGCGCTTCAACTCTCGAAAGGTGATTATAAAGTGCGAACTGAAGTATCATCCTCGGACGAAATTGGTGATTTGGCCAAAACACTTGACATCCTGTCTGCACAATTGGAGGCAGCAGCAATTCAACGTGATAATTTGGATCACATGAGAAACGAATTTTTTGCCGATATATCGCACGAACTACGGACGCCAATTACAGTTCTTAGAGGCACCCTTGAGACGCTTCATGATACACCAACCCTTGATCGAAACGACCATGTTGCATACCATGAAACGATGATTCAAGAAGTGGTCCATCTGCAAAAATTAGTTGATGATTTATTGGATTTCTCAAAATTAAATGCGACCGATTTCTCCCTTGATATGACGACAGTAAACATCGCTGATATCATCAACGACAGTGTAAGAAGTCTTCGCATTGCTGCTCAAAACCGCAACATAACAGTTCGCGTTTCCGTTAGAGAAACCGTTGAACCGCAAACCGCAGACTATGCTCGCTTGCGACAAATGTTCACAATCATTCTTGACAATGCATTGAAATTCACATCACCTGACAAGGGTGTTGATATTATCGTATCCAAACGTTCAGTAACAATTCAAGACTATGGGAAAGGGATTGCACCGGAGAATTTAGAGAAAATATTCAATCGTTTCTACAAGACGTCGGGAACTGATAACGAGTTGGGCAATGGGATTGGCTTGGCGATTGCTAAACAAATTGCGGTTCGTCATGGTATAATTATCACAGTTGAAAGTGAACCGAATACCCAAACGTCATTTGTTTTTGAGTTCTAGAATCGAGGCATTATGCAAGTTTATCTTTACCCAATTCGACAAGCAGCAATAATCTTTATAGGCATTGTTTTCATGATTATGGTTCCATTTATGATTGTGCAATACCGTAAGTATGGGTCGGTATCAACGTGCCGATCACTTATTTTATATTCTTTTTTATTTTACATGATATGCGCCTATTTCCTTGTAATTTTGCCATTACCCGCACGGGATTCGGTTACAACATCTTACCGTGATATGATGCAATTAATACCGTTTAATTTTATAGGGGATTTCTTTCGAGAGACAACACTCGTACTCTCACAACCATCTACCTATCTCCCTGCTTTGATGCAAGGTGTGGTGACACAACCAATCTTTAATATTATTATGTTAATCCCCTTTGGAATCTATCTGCGCTACTATTTCAATCGAAGTTTTAAAGAAACACTGATTCTATCATTTTGTTTGTCACTTTTTTTCGAACTTACGCAGTTATCCGGTCTTTATGGAATCTATTCGGGACCGTACCGCTTGTTTGATGTTGACGATTTGATGTTGAACACATTAGGTGGGGTTATTGGTTTTGTCATTGCTCCAGCGATTACATACTTCTTCCCAAGCCGTGAAACGATTGACACTTTAAATTATCGCAAAGGTCAACGGGTTACATATCTCAGACGTTTTATCGCCTACAACCTGGACCTTATGGTTATTGGAGTCCTAACAAGTATGTTGACAATGGCGTTTAGAGCCATTGGAATTACGAGTTCAACCGAACTCTATGTAAACCCACTTGTGTTCTTTGGATACTTTGTAGTATTCGCATACATAAACCATGGACGAACGCTGATGCAACAACTTTTAAAAATTGAAGTAACTTCTCATACTGGAGAATTGAAACTCTCACAATTGTTTTTAAGAGGACTCCTATTCTATATTGGAATTTACCAAGGTCCAGCAGTTGTCAACAGCCTGTATACCATGGCTTTAGATAATAATGCTGTCGATCTTCTTTCGACATTGATGTATCTTGCATTAACACTGGGGTGGTACGTATTCCTTGGAATCCACTTGGTATATACTGCATTCAAGCAGAATCGCGAATTGTTTTATGAGCGCATGAGTAAGACCTATTTTGTAAGTACTGTAAATGAATAAAAAAGATGGAGGGCACTATGGAAACAACTGAAATTAGACAAGAACGTGTTGTGATTGTGGGTGTTGATTTAGGCCAACGTGATTTTAATATCATCGAGTCGATGAAGGAATTAAGTGAACTGGTGATTGCCGCGGGTGGACTTGTGGTTGGTGAAACAATTCAAAACCGCGAAAAAGTAAACGCAAAAACATATATTGGTAAGGGGAAAGTCGAAGAAGTAGCAACCTTAGTATTGCTCACCGAGGCTGATACCGTTGTTTTTAATGAAGAACTTACGGGATCGCAAATGCGAAATCTTGAAGAAGTCATTCAATGTAAAATCATTGACCGTACTAATTTAATTCTCGATATCTTTGCCAGCAGAGCGACTTCCAAAGAAGGACTCTTGCAAGTAGAACTTGCACAGTTGAAATATCGCTTACCCCGTCTTGTTGGATACAGTACACATCTATCCCGTTTGGGTGGTGGGATTGGAACCAAAGGACCGGGTGAACAAAAACTTGAGTTGGATCGCCGTCATATTTTGAAGGATATTCATCGTATTGAGTCAGAACTCAAGAAACTTGAGGAAAATCGGACATTGAATCGAAAACAGCGCCTCAAATCGCATCTGCCAATCGTATCTCTTGTGGGCTATACCAATGCTGGGAAATCGACAATCATGAATGGGATCCTCAAATTATCCAATGATGACAAATTTGTTTACGCAGAAGACATGCTCTTCGCCACCTTGGATACATCCATGCGCCGTACAAAGTTGAATAATAATCTATCGATTCTTTTAACCGATACCGTAGGGTTTGTTTCGAAATTACCAACGCATTTAATAGCTGCGTTTAAGGGGACACTTGAGGAAATAACGTTCTCAGATTGTATTGTTCATGTTATTGACGCATCAAATCCGCACTTAGATATTCAAGTAAATACGACCAAGAAAATCCTCAGTGATTTAGGTGTCGCAGACATACCGATGGTCACAGTATTTAATAAGATGGATCTCATTGAACATGATGACCTTGCAACCATGAATCAAAACTACAAACAACGGATCTACATTTCAGCAAAAAATCCTGCAGATATTGATTTGCTTCTTGATGTTGTTGAGGATGCATTGGCACCTAAATTTCGAAAAGTAGTCCTGAAGTTGCCGTTTTCAGATATGAATCTGATGGACTATTTCGCAAGTAATTATGATGTTGGAACCATTGAATACGATGAAGAAGGAGCAGTGTTTACCGTTGTGCTAAGCACAAGTGATCTCGAGCGTTTTAAAAAGTATCGAACGTAAAAAAATGTACACTTCATTGTAGTGTACATTTTTTATTGTGCAATGCGATGGTTTATCTCCTGTAATTCAGCAGCAGTTAAGTATCGCCATTCACCGGGTTTTAGATTGTCAATCGTTATATTCATGATGCGTACGCGCTGCAAGGAAACAACTTTGAAACCAAGTGCCTTGGTCATGCGACGAATTTGACGGTTAAGACCTTGCCGTAAAATGATACGGAATGTTTTCGGTCCCAGTGATTCAACTTCACAGGGTTCGGTAACTTGCATCATATGTGCAGCTTGGTTGTATATATTAACCCCATTTGACATTGCGGATGCAAACTCATGATTGAAGGGTTTATCGACCGAGACAATATACTCTTTATCATGCCCGTATTCCTCACGAAGGATCTTATTGACGATGTTGCCATCGTTTGTCATAAGAATAAGTCCGAACGAATCCTTGTCAAGACGACCAATTGGGAAAATCGTATCTTCATAGTTCATGAATTTCACAATATTACTGGAATCTTTTGGATCTGTTGTGCTTGTGATGCCAACGGGTTTATTGAGTGCGATGTAGACAAGATTTTGCACTTTACCAATGATGTTGCCCTCGACGCTCACTGTATCACCAGGAAACACCTGAGTTCCTACTTCGGCTACGACATTATTAATCGTTACCAGGCCATTCTCGACCAGACGATCAGCGCCGCGACGTGATGCGTAGCCGGACTCACTGATGAACTTATTAAGACGTATGGATGATGTTGCCTCGTGTTGAATTATGCCTTGTGGTTGGCTGAGAGCATTGCCTTTTTGAATTGCGTGTTTCATTGTGTTATCTCCCTTTGGTAGTATTTACCTTGCCATGTATTACGTTCAACCATAAGTTTATCAATGTCGTTCAATACGACCGTTTTGCGTCGCGTCCAATCTGGTGCTAAAAGGTCTGCTCCGATACCATCACCAGTCAAGCGAGCAATCACCATATCTTGCGGTAAGCGCTCAATCTGTTGAACTACGATATCGATATACGCTTCACGCGTCAACATTGCAAAGGGATTCTTTTTATACTGATATCCTAATTTTGTATCATTGATAATATGTAACATATGAATCTTGATCATATCGGGTTTGATGCGTGCTACAAAATCTGCGGTTTCAAGCATCATTGCGGGTGTTTCGACAGGGAATCCATTGATAATATGGATACAGGTACGAATGCCCGCTTGTTTGAGTTTCTGAATGCATGATTCGACAGAATCGAGATCGTGCCCACGGTTCATCCACACACCAGTTTCTTTGTGAATGCTTTGGAGTCCGATCTCAATGGTTAAATCTTTCAATTGATTCATTGATTTGAAATAGGCGATTTTATCATCATCCAAGCAGTCACTGCGTGTGGCAATATCGATTCCTACAAAACGATCATCATTAAAGAAAGGCGTGTACAAATCCATAAGTTCTTCAAGGGGTGCATGGGTATTGGTGTAGGCTTGGAAATATGCGATGCGCGCGGCATCAGGCCACTTGTTGAGCATAATCGCTTCACTGTGGTCGATTTGCAACTCAAGATCACGATCTTTAAGAATCATATCGCCAGAACCGCGATCAGAGCAAAAATTACAACCACCACTTCCGCATGTTCCATCACGGTTTGGACAGGTAAAGCCAGCATCAATGCTCACTTTAAATGCCTTTTGTCCATAAGTTACATGGGTGAAATAGTTGTATGTTTGATAACGTTTATTATCAAATGAATAAGGGTAAGGGTTGTTTTTTATCATGTTCATATTTTACCATGTCAAACAAAAACTACAAGGATAAAAGAATCTCATCTTTAAATTTGGTATAATGAGGATAGAAGCGAGGTATGACATGGAATTTCTATTAGGGTTCGTAGTTGCACTGTTAATTATAATCATTTTTAAACTCGTTCAGTGGCGCATGGCAGAGCGACAAATTGAGCGAGATTATGCGTATCAAAGAAAAGCAAACAGCAATAATTCGATTACCATTGCGGCAGAGTTTAATCACATTCCGACCAACGAAACGGTTGATGATGTTGTCGTTAAGATGATTCAAAACAACCAAACAGTTAAGGCCATTAAATACATACGTGAAGAAAAAGGCATGAGTCTTCTTGAAGCCAAAGAATATGTCGACTCTCGTAGTAACTTAGCTGCAAATAATCACAACATGCAACATCATAACGCTGGCGATGAAGATTTGAAAAGCCTCATCCGGAACGGTGAAAAAGTTAAGGCAATAAAACATGTTCACCAAGAAAAAGGCATGAGCCTGACAGCTTCAAAGGCATATGTTGAAAAACTAAGTGTTCAAGACCGTATCGGCAAAAAACAATCATTGTCTACAGTCTTGAGTGATATCAAAGAGAGTCTTTACGACAAATAGGAGGAATGAGTGATGCTTGTTCAAGACGTATTAATACGCCTTGTTTTAGTTAGCATCTTTGCGGGCATTATTGGTTATGAGCGCGAGGTAAATAACTCAAACGCAGGTTTGAAAACACATATGGTCGTTGGGGTTGGTGCAACAATTGTTGCCCTAATCCAACAAGAAATATCAATGCATGCAATTGAGATTGCATTGCAAGATCCTGTCATTGCTGGAGCCATTCGTTCTGATCCAGCCCGTCTGATTGCTCAAGTTGTCAGTGGTATTGGTTTCTTGGGAGCTGGAACAATTATCGTTACAAAACGTAATATATCTGGACTTACAACAGCGGCTTCGATTTGGTCGGTTGCATGTTTGGGATTGGCCCTCGGAATGGGGTACTATGAAATTGCAATTCCAGGGTTTATATTTTTGTTTTTAATTTTATTTATTACCAAGAAAATTGTTAATCTCACTTTTTCAGAAAAACTTCATATCAAGTATGTAGATGGTGAGCAAACCCTAACAGAAATTGAAGATGTATTTACAGCGATGGGGGTTACGTATTCACAGGTAAAATATGAAGTAAACATGTATGGTAGTGAGCGTGTTTACACTAGTGTGTTTGAAGTGCATGGCAGTAGGAAGTTCTCTTTTAGTGATTTCGTAAATACCATGTCTCATAAGAGTACTGTAATCAGTGTTCAAACAACAAATCTAGAATAGAGGTTTAAGATGAGTATACGAAAAGCGGTGGTCAATGATGCACCACGAATTCATGAATTATTAGTACAAATAGCCAATTGGCATCACGAACTGTATCCAGAGTATTTTGACGATGGACGGGCAAAATATACAGTAGGAGAAATTGAATCATTAATTGATGAACTGCATATTGTAATGTTTGTTTATGAGCATGAATCAACAATTGAAGGCTATTGCATTGGTTGGTATGAGGATGATATTTTCTTTGTCGATGATCTTTGTGTCAATGAAGCACTGCGTGGTCAGCGAATTGGTCATCAACTCATGGAACATCTAGAACAAACGGTACACGCCAAAGAAATTCGTTTGAATGTGTGGTTGCGCAATACCGCAGCTGTACGATTTTACGAAAGGGAAGGGTATACACCCTTGAAACAGGTACTCGTAAAAAAAGTAGGCAACACGCATTAGAATGCGCGTCGTCTACTTTTTTCTTTTATCTTAAAGATGTTGATTTCATATGGTTGCATAAGTGTCAGATGGTGGGTGTAATTTGAAAGGATTGGCTGATAGTTTCCTGTTCTTTGGTGACGCTTGATGGCAAGATTTGAAAGGTTGGCCTGAATGAAAAAGGTCTCATTTCCAAGTTTGCGATAATATCCAAGATAGTGTTTCTCCTTAGGGTAAACAAAGGATGTTTCACCATAAATCATGGCATCGTTATCTTTTCGGAGTGCAATTAGCTGACGGTAGAAGCTAAGGATTGAGTGGGGATCGATGGATTGATCTTCGACATTGTATCGAACGCAATCATCATCGGAAAGAATCCACGGTGTATTCTGGGAGAATCCGCCGGTTGCATTCCATTGGACGGGAGTCCGCGCATGATCGCGAGAACCAGCTAAAACAAGGTGGAATGCATCATGGTGACTCATGCCTTGATCAATGAGTTCGTGGTACTTATTGATCGATTCGACATCACGAAGATCATCAAGTGATCGAAACTGTTGGTTTACCATACCAATTTCCTGCCCTTGAAAGATGAATGGAGTCCCCTTAAGTGTCAATTGAATTCCTGCCAGTAGTTTACCCAGGACATCACGAAATAGCGGATTCGGATCGATTTTGGAAATCATGCGCGGGTTGTCGTGATTCTCATAAAAGAGTGACATCCAGTAGTGGTTGCCGTAATTATTTTGGTAATCCATAATGTAAGATTTGTAGTAGTTTAAGTCATAACGATATTCATTAAAGCGAACATGTCCGGGTGTTTCGAGATGGTCAAAGTTGAAAACCATATCCAATTCCTCGCGATAGTCACCCGTTAACAGTTTTGCCATTTCCATACCAATTCCGGGGGTTTCACCCACAGAGAAGGCATTAAAAGGTTTAAAGGCCTCTTGATTGAGTTGATGCAGGTATGTGTGTAATTTCGGTCCATAGAAATATTGCTCAATACCTGTAAATTCCATCATCTCACCAATCAATGTACTGCCATTTGGAAGCACCTCGCGTTTTGAAATGTAATTTATCACATCAAGGCGGAAGCCATCGACGCCCATTTCAAGCCACCATTTTACCATTGTGATGATATCTTGGCGCAAGTTGGAATTATCCCAATTGAGGTCCATTTGTTTTTTTGAAAATAGATGCATTCCCCATAAGTCTTGCTCTGGATAGTAATTCCATGCCGATCCACTGAAAAATGAAGTCCAATTGTTCGGTGGGGTTCCATCGGTGTTTGGACGCAGAAAATAGTAATCACGATAGGGTGAATGAGTATCTTCTAATGCCGACTGAAACCAAGGGTGTTCATCAGAGGTGTGGTTGACAACCAAATCCATGATGATGCGCATATCGCGTTTGTGTACTTCTTCGAGAAGTTTTTTGAAATCGTCAAGAGTACCAAAATCAGCCATGATATCGTGATAGTTGCGGATATCATATCCATTGTCGTCATTTGGAGAATCATAGATAGGAGATAACCAAAGAGCGTCAATGCCAAGAAACTTAAGGTAATCAAGTTTCGCAATAATACCATTAATATCGCCAATACCATCACCGTTACTATCCATAAACGAGCGTGGATAAATTTGATAAAAGACGGCTTCTTTCCACCACTTTCTTTCAACTGCAATCACATCATTTCGTGGCTCAAGATGCTCAGTATTAAGAAGTTCGAGTGCTTTTATAAAGAAATCGTCATCAACATTCTTACCGCCAATTTTTTTGAGCGTATTCAGTTTCATATTACCAACTACGGGGTTTTGAACTAGAGTTCTGGGTAATCCAAGTTGTAGCAGGACCTTATTGATGACATCTTTTCCAATCGGGCTTGCTAAAACATCTTTGACTTTACTGTCTAATGTAAATGTATTCATATGCCACCTGCCTTCATTAAATTATACCATAGAGGTAAAAAGAAAAAGCCATGAGTATGACTTTCCTTAGATAAACTTGAATGCACGATTCATTTGCCATCGTTTCTCTTCGATCAATTGTGTTTCATCGGTGATGGCTTTCAGAGCGTATGTTGCTGCATGAATTGCGTGATCCTTAACGTGGACCGTTGCAGCTGCATGGCCCACGCTACGAGCGACCTTTATGGAAGGTGCATCCGGGGCATCTCGGGCTATGGCGTGTGCTTTAAAAGCGAGCTGGCGCGCTTCAGGAACAGATAAGTTGCCATCGAGCCAAAGTAAGGCACTGTCAAGTATTTCTTTTAAGTCATCGAGCTGAGTGCCGTGATAGTAACAGAGTACATTTTCAGAACAAGAAACGGCCCACCGTAATGCTTCTTGATGGGATAAACTTTGAATTGTTTTTTCGATTTCTTTCATCTTATCACCTCTTAGGAGTATTATACAGAAACATTCTTTTAACGTGTGTTAAATATTCTTGAAATGTTCGGTCATATTCTCACACAATGATAGCGCACTCACTTATAATATCTGTGTACTTGGAGGTTAGTGAAATGACACTTAACGAAGTAATTAAGGATAAAAGCCGAATTTATACGGGTGACAATGTCCCCCATGATTATTTATACGATGAATATGTAGGAACCGCTCCATCTGTACATGCGGTTGTCTTACCCATCAATCATGATGAGGTCGTTGCCGCAGTAAAGTATGCCAACGATCATGATTTAAAAATCATCGCTCGTGGAGCAGGAACTGGGCTGTCTGGTGCTACAGCACCCCAGTTCAATGAACTCATCATTGATTTGTCATTGATGAATCGTATTCATGGACTTGATGAAAAAACAATGACATTAACAGTTGAGCCAGGTGTCTTGCTACATGAAATTCAAGAATATGTCGAGAGCCGACGTTTCTTCTATCCACCCGATCCAGGGTCTAAAAATTCATCGATTGGTGGGAATGTTGCGACCAATGCCGGAGGTATGCGTGCTGTAAAATATGGTGTCACGCGTAACTATGTAAAAGAAATGACGGTTGTTCTTGCGACTGGTGAAACGATGGTCTTGGGGAGTTTGAATGTTAAATCAAGCTCAGGTTATGATTTGAAAGACTTGTTTATTGGGTCAGAAGGAACCTTGGGAATCACGACACTGATTCGATTGAAAGTTATTCCATTGCCAATGCACAAATTATCATACGTGCTCGCATTTGAAGATTTGCAAGAAGCAACACGAACCGTTGCTGCCATCTTACAAGAGGGGATTGACCCAACATCACTTGAGTTTTTCGAACGTGAAATGATTGAGATTAGTGTAAAAGAAACAGGAATTGCGTTTCCAACTGAAAAAGGAAAATCATTCTTACTTATGACAATTGATGGTGATAGTATGGACCATATTTACGCACGTGGTGCACGTTTGGAAACGGTTGCCAATGCGCACGGCGTGGTTGATTTTCTAACGCTTGAGTCAGCACAACTTGAATCTGATGTTTGGAAACTGCGAGACAGTCTGCTCAGTGCTGTTGTAAATTATACGGAGCAAGTGACAATGGATGAGACTGTGCCTATCAATCATGTTGCAACGCTTTACGCGTATACAAAAGATCTCGAAGCAGAGTATGGTGTTCAACTGATGAGTTTTGGCCATGCGGGAGATGGAAATCTTCACACATGTGTCATGCGTGGTAATCTGGACCAAGCAACGTGGGATGAAAAACGCCATCTTATATTGGATAAACTCTATGCAAAAATTGCTGAACTTGGCGGACTTCCGTCGGCAGAACATGGTATTGGTTTAATAAAGAAACCATATTTCGAAGCCATGACAGCACCCGTCAACCTGGAAGCGATGCGTGCTATCAAAAATGCCTTCGATCCACACCATCGTTTAAATCCAAATAAAGTACTTTAAAACAAAACCCCGTTGGAAATGAAACGGGGTTTTGTTTATTTTAGATATGCGATACCAAGATTTACAGTTGCCTCAATTGCTTCAATGTGTGTACGCTCGAAACTGTGTGATGCGTCAACACCGGGGCCGATGAGACCAACACGAATATCATGCCCTGCTCGCAATGCTGCAGAACCATCGGATCCGTAAAATGGATAAATATCGATTTTATAGTTAATGTTATTATCTTTTGCAAGTTTAACCAAGCGCTTCTTGAGTTCATAGTCATAGGGACCAGAACTATCTTTGGCACAGATTGTTACAGAGAACTCATCCGATGTTTGTCCGGAACCCGGAGCAGCCATATCCACGGCAATGAATTCAACGGTCTTTTCAGGAATTGCTGCAGATGCGCCATGGCCAACTTCCTCGTAATTTGAAATAAAGAAGTTTGTTGTATGTGAAGGTTTGACGTTGTTATTGACAAAGTACTCTGCCATTCCGAACAATGAAACAATGCAGGCTTTATCATCAAGATGGCGGGATTTGATAAATCCTGAATCTGTTACAACGGTGCGTGGATCGAGGTGGACAAAATCTCCGACATTGATTCCAAGCTTCTGAACATCCTTTGCATTGCTGACGCGTTGGTCAATACGAACACGGAGGGTTGCTTCATTGCGTTCAGTACTGTTGGTTTTGCCACCATGAACATGCGATGAAGCAACAATCGTAATAATTGTTCCAGAGTAGAATGTACCATCCATTGTTTCAATAGATACGTGCTCTCCTTCAATGGTTGTCCAAGCATAACCACCAATTTGTGTAAGCTTCAGCATTCCATCAGCAGTTATTTCTTTAACTTGACAGCCTAAGGTGTCAACGTGAGCGGATAAAGTATATTCTTCAGAAGTATTCTCTCCCTCAAGCGTCGCAATCAATGCACCTTTGTTGGTGCGACGTGTTGCAAGTCCAAGCTCCTTAAAGCGTGTTTCGACAAAGTCTACAGCGAGCCCTGAGTGTCCCGTTGGACTCTTAATATTTAAAAGTGTTTCCAAATCATTGATTAAATGTTTCATCGTATTCTCCTTCTCTTGATAATATTATAGTCCGTAATATATAAAATCACAAACACAAAAAAGAAGGCAATAAGCCTTCTAAACAAACTTCAAATACTCACCGTAACCCGCTGCTTCCATTTCCTCTTTAGGAATAAAGCGAAGGGCCGCAGAATTGATGCAGTAGCGTAAACCGCCTTCGTCACGAGGGCCATCATTGAATACATGGCCCAAATGGGAGTTAGCATCCACTGAGCGCACCTCAATGCGGTGCATGTTGTGAGAGACGTCTTCAATTTCTGTTACATTATTAATTGGTTTTGTGAAAGATGGCCAGCCGCAACCTGCGTCGTATTTATCTTTCGAAGAGAAGAGTGCCTCACCGCTGACAATATCAACATAGATTCCTTTATCATAGAAATCATCGTACTCGCCGGTGAAAGGGCGCTCTGTAGCATTGTTTTGTGTAACCTCATACTGAATGTCTGTTAATGTGTCTTTTAAATCCATAGCGTACCTCCACTAATGTGTTATTGATTCGTGATTGAGTAGTGTTGACTTCATTGCGAGACCGCCTCGGAATCCATGGAGTTTGCCATCTTTTCCAAGCACACGGTGACAAGGCGTTATAATCATAATTGGGTTTTTACCAATTGCACTTGCTACAGCTCTCACTTTTTTCTTGTCGCCTAATTTTTCCGCAACATCACTGTATGTAACGGCAGTTCCAAATGGGATGCTATTGAGAATGTTCCACACAGACTCTTGGAAGGCAGTTCCTTTTGGTTGCAAGTCCAAGGTGAATGCCTTGCGTTTTCCATCAAAATACTCAGTTAATTGTTCGCACTCGATTTGAAACGCGTCGGAAGAAACAAGGGCATTGGGGAACATAGTATGCATTTCATCAATGTCATTGCCTAAATAGCACAGCGCGTCGCCATCTTTTACCAAATAGAGTATCAGATCACCATGTTTAAACTCTGTATATTTCATATGCTCACCTCTGAGGATATTATAGCATAATCACGAACTGTAAAACCTTTTATTAGACTCTGTAACGGGAGGTCTTTTTTATTGAAACACAGTGTTTGAGATCAACGCAATGCATACGTTTTCGGTTTATAAATGTAGTTTCACTACTTTGTCACACAGTAATATACTATTGTCACACAGAAGGAGTATAATATAAGTACAAGGAGGCAATGATATGAATAATCTATATGAAGCTTTGAATACATTCCTAGCGGACCAAGTAGTTGTAGGAATGAAAATACACAATATCCACTGGTTTATGAAGGGACAAGGATTCTTCCCAATGCACAAACAAATGGACGAATTTTATGAAGAGGCTGAAGAACGTATTGACACAGTCGCAGAACGTTTATTAGTTATTGGTGACAAGCCTTTAGGAAGTCTAAAAGCAATTTTGGACCGAACAACAATTGAAGAGTTAGGGGAACATGAAATTACCGCATTTGATGGGGTATCGAAATTAATCGTTGATTTCGAGTCATTGAATAACCTAGCACTTCATATTATTAAACTTGCTGAAGAGGACAACGATCCAGGTACAGCCGATCACTTCACATCGATTTCTCAAGATTTGGGAAAATCATTGTGGATGATGAAATCGTATATCAAATAATGTAAGACCGGATATCCGGTCTTTTTTGTTGGTACAAATTTGAAATTTCTTTGTGAAAAATGGTGTCAATTTACCTAAAAAATTATCATTTTCACAAGTTTTAATACATTTTACACGCTAACTTTCCTGATATTTAAGAATCAAGTAGTATTCCCTCATATTTTGTGATAGAACTCGCAAACATAAATGTTGCAAATAACAACCTACGGTGGTAATATTGGTCAGTACGAAATTTTTGAGGGAGAATTTAGAAGATGAAGAATTCAAAAAAAGTTAGTTTAGTCGTGCTAGTATTGCTTGCATTTCTACTAACAGGTTTTACTTGGTCGTACTGGAGTGCAGGAAATGTCGAGACTGCAACTTATAACTTGGATGCTAACACAATTGTGTTGGGTGCATCAAAGGGACAATCTGTTGCAACATCAGTTGTAACTGCAAAGATTGACTCAACAACACCACTTGTACCTGCAGGTCGTGCAATCTACTCAAAGGATGGAAGTCAGGAATCCGTCACGATGTCACATAAAGTAAAATGGGACACAAAAAACTTAGCACAAGGAGTTAAAGGTACCTTGACTGTTAAGATAGTAGAAATCAAAATTGATGACAAGTTAGAAAATGCAAATCTTGTTGTGCCAAATGTTAGAGAACAAGTACTTGCAATCGATGGTGATGGCAGTGTTGACTTTAACTTTGCATTTACACTTACAGAACCAAGTTCAAAAGCAGTGTATGACGCAATTGCTGGTAAGAAAATCACTTACAAACTTGAACTAACAGTAAAACCAAACTAGTAACACACAATGCGGAAGATTATTGTACTCTTCGCATTACTTGTGTTAGGGCTTCTCTTAACTTCGATTACATACAGTTACTGGGAAGAAACCAAAGCAGGTGATGCAAGTAGCATTGTGAGTGAGAACACAATAAAGATTGGATATTACGAGGTAAAGGCGTCGCATCCAATCGGTGCTGAAGATTATAATCCAAGTACGCAATACTTGAGAAACGCTATTGTGTTCCACAATGATGAATATTATGTCCGTTTTTTAGATAACAGTTGGCAAAAGGTTACTCCAGATGATCCCAATGTTGGACCATGGAATAACCCATTCCACATTTACACGAATCGTTACATCTACGGTATGCGATATTTTGATAATGACCTTGTCATTATGAACGATGTCATTTACTTTGCTGAAAACGGAGGTGCATCCAATATAACACCTGAGCAATCAGACGGTTACAATGGATGGAAAAAGAAAGGCACCACTGCTGAGCTTTCGTGGAAAAACAACACAGTCTATAAACAAGGCAGTGTTGTCTATTATAACGACAATATTTATGTTGCTAATAAAGATATGAGTGCTCAAGGATCGGTAGAACCTGGAACTGGCTATGGATGGAATTTGAAGAATCGCCTGCATGCAGATGCCTATTCAATTTACACCAAGCATCCAAATATGCCTATCATCGTAGCAGCTAATGACGAACAAGGAATTGATCGTCTGTATTTACTTAAAGGAGAGACGAATGTGGTCAATGGTGTAATTTATGCGCCGGGAACAAACAATCAAGTTTGGTCTGCATACCCATTCAAATAAGGGATTATGCGTAAAGGTAGAGATATTGGGTCGGTAGTGTTTTTCACAGTTGTGGGAATTATTGCATTATTTATTGGTGCGATGATGTTTTTTCCTCAACAGATGTCGCACTTCTTCCACTTTCGCCATTATGTTGTAATCAGTAACAGTATGGAACCGGTGATCAACGTTAACGATGCTGTTATTGTCCAAAAAGTCGAACCGAGCTCACTTAATGTGGGTGATATTATTACCTTTAAGATGAACATTGATGAAGACGAAGACGAAGAGTATGTAACACATTATATTGCTGAGATAGAAAATGACAAATTTCGTACAAAACCAAATATCAGCAATTCATGGGACAGATGGATAGTACCGTCCGAAAAAATAGAAGGAAAAGTCGTTTTGGTCATTCCTAAAATTGGCGCTCTTCTTATTCTAATGTATAACAATGCCGTACCATTGCTCCTTGTAGCAAATGCGTTGGTAATTATTACGATCATTCGTGTTTATTTTGATAAAGACGAAAAGGAAGCAGATGAATCATAACTGCTTCCTTTTTATATGCAAAAACAGCCCGGAGGCTGTTAAATGTCTTCTTCTTGCTTTTGTGTAACTTTTGTAAGGCGTTTGAATTTTGGAGGAAGCGGTGAAACAAAGTCCATTACTTTATGTGTTTTTGGATTCTTAATGGTTAAACGGTATGCATGCAAACCCATACGCTTGATGGGGTTGGTTTTGGCATCGTATTTGCGATCTCCGATAATGGGATGGCCAATATCATTCATATGAACCCGAATTTGGTTCTTACGTCCGGTATCCAAATTTACTTTGAGTACAGAAAGGTTTTCTGTTTTCTTAATAACTTTATAGTGGGTAATTGCTTCTTGCCCTGTTGTTGTTGAATACATGTGCGTTGTTTTGTTTTCACGAAGGAATGAACGTATTGTGTCCTCGTCTTTAACGACCTTTCCTTCAACAATTGCAACATAAGTTCTATCGAGTACCAAATTATTCCAATCGTCTTGGTATGCCTTCTTAACAGCCTCGCTCTTGGCGAACATGAGAACCCCAGAAGTGTCTTGATCCAAGCGGTGTACAATGAAAATTCGCTTCTTGGAGTCTTGAGTCTTGATATAGTCACTTGCCAAACGGTATGCAGTAAGCTCTTCATTTTTATTTGTAGCGACTGTCAGTAGTTTATAGGGCTTATCAATAACTAAAATGTCACGGTCTTCATAGATAATTGTGAGCGGCGTATCACGTTGTTGATTGTGCGATACAATGGTAATGGTTTGTCCTGCATGCACTTGATCATCAAACTGAGTTGTCACCTCATTATCGATTGAGATACATTCATGTTTGAGTAATGATTTAATTTTTGAACGACTGTAAGGAAGGTCAGCGTTGAGCACGACGTTCAGAACTTCATCGTCTTTTTGTACGGTTATTGTATGTTTCATATTCATACCTCATTTCAACTACATATTATGACAGAAAACATGCTTAAATGGTAGCGAAATGTTAGTGTATCGTCTCAGTGCTTTAAGAATTGTCTTGAATATGAATCAACTAAGCATCAACGCAATCGATATCTTTGTTACAATATTTACAAGAATAACACAGAAAGTCTTGACTCTCCCCTTTGGGGAGGGATGAAAATAAGAGGGAAAGGAGGAAATATGAATTCATTATATACGGTGAGTCAAGTAGCGAAGGAGACAGGTGTGACAATTAAGACACTTCACCACTACCAAACAATTAAATTACTCCTGCCGTCGAAAATCGGTGAAAATGGATACCGTTACTATTCTGAGGCAGACATTAAGCTTCTTCAAGAAATCCTTTTGTATCGAACGATGGGGTTTTCACTTCATGACATTAATGGTCTGCTTTCGACCGAAGGATATTCAACACGAATCCAAAGACTTGAACACCAGTTAACAATACTTAATGCATCGATTGAAAAGACGCAGGGAATGATTAAAACTATAAATGCTTCGCTTTTAGCAGAAAGGAAGGAACAAAATATGAAACACCAAGAAATGTTTGAACATGTCGATAAGCAAGATGACTCTATTTACAGAACGATGCAAAATATAACCATTCTATTAAGCAAACCCTTTACGCTAGTATTCTTTGTTTTAGGGATTGCAATGACAATTGCTTATGCAAGAGCGCTCATTATCGACACGCCAATTTTTGGCGCAGGAACAGAAGGCAATATCGTCAGTGTAATTTTTCTAATACTTGGAATTAGTTGTAGTATAGTTTCTGGCTATAACCTTTTCTTTGTAAAAACAAAAGACATGCTCAATACGCTCAACCAAAAATATAGAGTAAAATGAATGACGAGGACACGTCTGTGACCCTCATTATCGAAAACTGGAGGACAAAACTAAAACTATGAAGAATTCTAAAGTCCAATTACAGGGTGGGAATATTTCCAGCGTATTTCGCGATGCGGATACAGTCATTCGAACAAGAAAAAAAGAAACACCCACGATCCATCGTTTTCTAAATCATCTTCAATCCAAAGGATTCACAGCTTCCCCGCGAGTTATCGCGCTTGAAGCGGAAACTGAGATTCTTAGTTATATGGATGGCGATATCTTAAAGGACTACCCACATGCATTTACGATTGAGCAAAGAATAGCCATCGTGAAATCTGTTGCAACATTGCTTCGAGAATTTCATGATAAAGGGCAGGATTTTGAAGTCATGCCTTCTGATTCTTTTTTTCTAAGATACGAAGGTCCCAAAGATGACTGTGTAATGTGTCACAATGACATAGCACCCTATAATATGACATTTAAGGGAACAAGTGCACATGGCATTTTTGATTTTGACACAATATGCCCTGCCCCTCGAAAGTGGGATATCGCTTACGCTGTATATCGTTTCGCTTCACTTGGGAACGAGTATCTCGCGATTTATAACAGCAAAGAACACGAAAATCGTATTCACCTTGTGAAGGTGTTTTGTGATGCGTATGGTTGGGAAGCACAGGGAATTATCAAAGATGTTTGTGCGCGTCTGCAGGCACTTGTTGATTTGTTTGATAGGGAAGTTGAGAGGAACACCCAGGCATTTATAGATATGAAAAAGGCGGGTCATCAAGATTTCTATAAAAAAGAGATTGTCTTCCTAAAATCTGCATACAAAAATGACTTTATTTAAGTTTATCAAGACCGGCTCACAACCATCACAAAAAACTAACGAAAACCATAGGGATTGTTGAAAAAGTTTCAGGTTTACTGCAAGCATTATCATCGTGTGGGGAGTGACTTTAAACGTATTTTATTAATTCCAATTCCTCTCAAATACCTTAACTTTACAAAAATCAATGAAAACGCTTAGATAATCGGCAAAAAGGTTTGACACAGGAAGTATTAGGTGATAATATTCAATTGTAATAAGAATGTTTATGATTTTATATCGTATCAACTCAATGTGTCTTATAAACTGAAGTAATGAGGTTTGCAATTTACGTTTGAGTACATCTTATTCTGATAGGAGGTACTAGCATGAGTACAGGTAAAGTGAAATTCTTTAACGCTGAAAAAGGTTACGGATTCATTACTATCGATGGTGGGCAAGATGTGTTTGTTCATTTTTCAGCAATCGAAGCAGAAGGCTACAAGTCATTAGATGAAGGACAAGAAGTCAGCTTTGAAGTTGTTGAAGGTCCACGCGGTGAGCAAGCAGCAAACGTTAGAGCTATCTAATTATGATGCTAAAAACAGTGATTCAATCACTGTTTTTTTTATGCAAGCATTGCGATAATCTTCGTCCCAACACATAGCAATGTACTTAGATATAGTCTATAATAGTCTCAGAGTTTAGTCGAAATTTGGAGGAGTATTATGATTTCAACATTAAAATTTATCGCTATTGGAGTGAGTTTACTCATAGTATTGGCTTTACCGATTGTCAGTTATATGAAGTTTCGAAAAGATAAGTCAATGTTCAAGGCAGTATTGTTTGGCTTGTTGGTTTATTTTGCTATGAATATTCTTTATGGTGTCATGCAATCAACAATTGCCAATCCCCAAACAATGGAAAATCCAATTATGGTCGGAGCGACATATGGCATATTTATGTCTGTTGGTTTTGTTTTAGCAGCCCTTGCGGTTTTATCGTTTGTTATAAAACGAAATGAAGTGAGTTATAAATTCCCAGCAATGATGGCTTTAGGGTTTATGCTCTTATTCTTTGTTTCCAGTATTTCGGCACTCATGAATCAATTTATGTTTGGTTTTGCTATAAATAGCGGCTCAACTGCGTCGGCAGTAAATCCAAGTGCAACACCTGAACAAGTTCAAGCGTTTATTGATTCACTCGTCAACGCGCCATTGATTTTCTTTATCAACAGTGCCCTAACACGCGTGTTTGAATATGCAGTCTATATGATGAGTTTTATCTTAGTGTTCCGAGGAATCAAAGAGAATTCATTTGTTAAAACAATCCTCCCTGCAGTGTTGGCAATATTCTTGCTTTATGCGATACCGGGTCTGTTGAATAGTCTTCCATTTGGAATTTATTTAGCGATGATTGCGCAAGGTCTCATTGCAGGTGCAAGTGGCTATTTTGTTTATAACTATTTAAAAGGCGAAAAAGCATAATACATTGAGGTGATTTCATGAAACTGAAATTAGTAGATATAACAGATGAGTTTGATCACAACGGAGTGGAAACACTTTTGTTCGATATTTTTGTCCCGGAAATGGATCGGTATGTAGGTCGTTGCGAATACCGAAATGAATCGGGGCGAGACTTAAGATTTTATGGCAACATAGGGTATGTGATTTATCCACCCTATCGTGGTCATGGCATTGCCTATCATGCGTGTCTGGATCTTTTCTCAATTCTGAAAGAAACAAAAAAGGGAATGCATGAAGTAATTTTGACATGCAATCCTGATAATATACCTTCACAAAAAACAATTGCGAAGCTAGGTGGTCAATACATCGAAACTGTAGTTATCGATGCGGACCATGAGCTTCGCACATTTGGTGAAACGATGAAAGAAATCTATACAATTAAACTGTAACTTTGCGGATAATTCCAATAGGGGTCGATTGTGACTTTTGACCTAGGGGGTTATCCTTTAATATTTTAACCATCAAATCAAGGTTAACACTTGGACTGCTTGAACCTAGGATGTTACCACCAAGATCGTTGATATCGACAACAATCACCTCGATGTCTTGATCAAATTTCGCTTTAAGTTCTTTAGCGACTTCATTTGGACGTTCTGGTCCGAGTACAACATATTCGTTATATGGTGGAATTGTGTGGGGTGTTGGACCGTCAATAGAGCGGGCTTTATAACCGGCAACGCGGTAAAAATCCCCTTTACGTCCAAAGATTTTTGAAACTGCGGCAACACCAGCGGCAAAGATGATGCGTGGTGTACCACATTCACGCAGTGCCATTTCCATTGTTTCAGGCATTCCGAGACCAATACCATGTGGGGTCTTGGTTACATAGTTTGACAGTGTGTAAGCAAGTTTGCGTGGTTTGACCTCCTTGATTGGATAGGCACGCCCTTGAGTAATTGCGACGATTTTCTCTGTGACAAACAAGATGTCGCCATCTTGAAGGTACTCCGTAGCAGCATCTTTAATGACAGTCTCGAGGATGTCGTTTGGCATTACAAGCTTTGTTTTAATCGGTAAACGTTGGAATGTTTCATTATTTATTGTTACATTAAGTTCTTTATTTTCGTTTGGTTTCATTGTCATAAGTATAAGGTTCCCTTCTTATTCCTATATCATAGCGATACAGGCGTTCATAATCAAGAGATAACTTGCAATAACAATTATGAATCAAGTATAATTTATTTAGAAAAGAGAAACGATGAAAACACTATTACGCTTATTTACCAATAAAATCTTTGTAGTCGGTCTGTTAGTTGTGACAGAATTTTTTTTGTTGCTTGCATTGGTATGGAATTTATCCATTAACTATGCGGTAATTTATGGTGTTTTAATGTTTTTGGCAATCTTGTTGATTATCTACATTATCAACCGTAATGACAATCCAGTTTACCGTCTTGCGTGGACAATCATTATCTTAGTTTTTCCACCTATTGGTGCAGTTTTATATCTTGTATTTGGAGGGAAACAAGTTCCGAAGAAACTTCGAGAACGGATAACGGATGCTTACTCTAATGAGTCATTTTTGGATATCGATTATTTTCAAACACTTGAAGAAGCAGGAGAAAAGCGCCCCCATTGGAATCGGATGTTGCGCTATGTCATGAATACGTCCCATTATCCTGTTTTACAGAACACCAAAAGCACATATCTTGCGTCGGGTGAAGTGAAATTTGAAGTCATGAAAGAGCAGTTACGACAAGCTAAAAAGTTTATTTTCCTTGAGTACTTTATCATCAAAGATGGCGTTATGTGGCAAGGTGTTTTAGACATTTTGCGTGAGAAGGTCAAAGAGGGTGTTGATGTTCGTTTACTTTACGATGATTGGGGTTGTGCATTGTTCGCAGATTTGCAAGAACAATGTGACGAAGCGGGAATTCGCGCGATTTCATTCAATCCACTTGTCGCACGACTCGCAATACAAATGAACAATCGAAATCACCGTAAAATTTGTATCGTCGATGGTCGTAGTGGCATTGTTGGTGGTATGAACCTTGCTGATGAGTATATAAATATTGGCAGCAAGTTTGGTCATTGGAAAGATACTGCGGTCATGATTGAAGGCGATGGTGTCCATTCCCTTACAATGATGTTCCTTCAGTTCTGGCGTTATTATACTGAACGCATTGAAGACCCCATTAATTTCAAATATGACTTCAATCATGCTCATGATCAGGAGACAGGATATGTGTTGCCATTTTCAGATGCTCCGACCGATAATGTCGACATGGGATTGGATGCACATATGTTTATGATAAATAACGCTCAACATTATGTTTATATTCAAACACCGTATTTAATTATTGGGTATGAGTTGATTACTGCTCTTAAAATGGCGGCACGTTCGGGTGTTGATGTACGGATTGTTGTTCCGCATATTCCCGATAAGAAAATTGTGAACCAAGTTACGAAATCAAACTATCAAGAATTACTGGAAAATGGTGTTCGTATTTATGAATATGAGCCAGGGTTTGTACATTCGAAAACTGTGGTTGTAGATGATGAAATTGCCATGGTAGGTACAACCAACATGGATTATCGCAGTTACTACTTGCACTATGAATGTAGTATCCTGTTCCTTAACAATGATGTTGTGCATCAATGTTACCTGGATTCAATGGACACGATTGAAAATAAAAGTATTGAAATCAGCTTAGAAGACGCATTAGCGGTACCGGCTCCCGTGCGATTGTTCCGTTCAATTGTACGCGTATTTAGCGGTTTGATGTAGAGGAGATAGTTATGGATAAAATTGGATTAGTTTTAGAAGGCGGCGGCATGCGTGGTGCGTATACTGCAGGTGTCTTACATTGGTTGTTAGAAAATGACTTACATTTTGACTATGTGGTTGGAATTTCATCAGGAGCATTGTACGCAGGTATGTATGTTCTCAATAAACCAGATGCTCTTGAAGATGCGTCGATTCGTGTTGCGGCCGATCCCCGAAATATTGGGTTAAAGGCAATTCTTAATGAGCGTACAATTGTTGGGTACGAATATTTGTACCGTGAAATTTCCGAAGAAATGGATTATCCCATGACGAAAATGGATACCATTCCCGGTGATATCGAAGTTGGTGTTTATGATATTGAAGGTGAAAAGACCGTGTGGAAAAATAAATACGATATTGCTGAAAATCCCCGGTATATTCAAGCTGCATGTACGCTTCCAATTGTTGGAAAACGTGTTCGCATTGATGGTAGGGACTATATGGATGGCGGTATAACCACCATGATTCCTGTGGAACGAAGCATTGCTGCTGGTTGTGCAAAACACATGATTGTAACGACAAAATCTAAAGATTATGTTCGTAAGCCACAAGGTGCTTTCACAGGCACACTTCTTAAACTTGTTTATCGTAAATTTCCAAAGTTAGTTGCCGACTTCTCAAATCGCGTTAACGTATATTACAAAGAACGCAAACTCATTGACGAACTCGTTGATGACGGAAAAGCGCTCTACATGTACCCAAGTAAGGAACTTGGTGTAGGGCGCTTCAAGGGTTCTACAGAACAATTTACGGAACTGTTTGCAATTGCACATCAAGATTGTGATGCGCGTCGTGATGAAATTGTTTCATTCTATCGTAGTGTAAAAGGATAAGTATCGGGCGTATGACTGTTAAAGGTCATGCGCTCTTTTGTTGTTGGGTGTTCAAATGTCAATGCAGTAGCCCATAATGCAATTTGCTGGCCTGGCTTCGATGTTGTGTTGTAGCGCGCATCACCCCATAATGCATGATTGCGAGATGCGAATTGGACGCGAATTTGGTGAGAACGCCCTGTAATGAGCTTGATTGTGACCCGTGATAGATTCTCATTTGGATAAAATTGTGCATCAAGGATGTGCAGTTCAGCATGTTTGGCATCGGGGAAATCCTTTGCAACAGTCCGAGACATATTTGTCTTTTTATTTTTCACCATATAGTCATGATAACGGGCAACTTCAACATATCCTGTCGCAATTGCAGTGTAGGTTTTATCGAGCTTCCGGGTTCGAACTTGATCGCTCAGACGGCTCGCTGCCTTCGATGTCTTTGCAAACACCATAACACCACCAACAGGTCGGTCAAGGCGGTGTACAAGCCCTACAAAAACATTACCTGGTTTCTCATATGTCACACGAATATATTCGCGGACTTCACTGAGTAAGTCCAAATCACCCGAGCTATCTTCTTGCGTCGGTTGGTTGGGCTTTTTTTCAACAACGATAATGTGATTATCCTCAAAATAAATCTTCACGATAGCACCACCTTGTTGTTACACCACAGTTTAGTTTTTGTTGCATCGTAGTGATGGGCAAACCAATCTCTTCACTGTGAATGTGTGCAGGAAAACCTGTATTGTTTAATGCATTTTGTAATGTAAAATGAACCCGCTTTGGTTCAAGATTTGTTGTGTAGGTATTGATGACCATAAAGAGTGCTTCGGGGTCAAGTATCGCCAATGCAGCTTCCATAAGCGGTTGAAGTTGGTTCTCAATTTTCCAACGTTCCCCCTTGGGGCCACGGCCGTAACTGGGCGGATCCATAATAATGCCATGATACGTACGACCACGTCGTTTCTCACGTTCTAAAAACTTCATGACATCTTCAGTGATGGTGCGAATTTTCTTGTCACCTAAATCATTCAATGCGACGTTTTCTTGTGCCCACTCATTTAAAGATTTTAACGCATCGATATGAACGACTTCTTCGACATTATCCTCCATTGCACAAGCAATCGTCGCACCCCCTGTGTATCCAAATAAGTTAAGAATACGTAAAGGTTTCTCGCTTGTTTGAATAACGGTACGCATCCAATCCCAGTTTACAGCCTGCTCAGGAAAGATTCCTGTGTGTTTAAACGTGGTTGGGCGGACAAGAAATGATAAATCTTTGTAGCGAATAGTCCAATCGGTTGGAAGCTTCTTATAGAATCTCCAAGTTTCATTGAATGCAGCATCAACGTGCATTTGTGGTGCCATCGGAGCCCATGTTGCCACCGGCTCTGGGCGTTTCAGTGTAATATCATTGTAGCGTTCAATCTTGGTTCCGTTTCCGGCATCGATGACTTCAAAGTCACGCCAGTCATTTGTAAATCTCATCAGTTTTCCTCGGTATCTAAGAGTTGTTGGTGTGTTTGTTGGGGTTCGTAGGATGTTTGGTAATATGCGCAATCGTCGTGAATATATAAGTCATACGACGTGTCTACGTGATAGTCTCCCACCATGACAGTGGTGTTTCCTTTTCTGAATTGAACGGAATCCGTTTGAAATCCATAGTTAATTAAAGTTTCAGAAAGCATGGGTGTTTGGTCCATTGGTATGTAAAGGGCACTAGTATTGCCGCCATCATACGATAAAACGGGAATCACCATGTAAGCTTCATTCAAAAACTGAGTAATTGCGATAAAATCTGGAAAGTTTTCCATACGAACCTCACTCTCTTGGATACTATTATAAAGTATCACTGCATGCTTCGCAATTTAAGTCTTCTTTATATAGAAATCTCACAATGAAAGAGGGGTCTCTATGGTATAATATTGACGGTGATAAAATGGATTATATACAAGGTTTAAATAAAGAACAAAAAGAGGCCGTGTTGACACACAATAAACATGTTCGCGTTATAGCGGGAGCAGGGAGTGGGAAGACACGTGTTTTGACGACGCGTATTGTGCATTTAATGAAAGACCGTGGGTATTATCCATCGAAGATTTGTGCAATAACTTTTACGAATAAAGCAGCAAATGAGATGAAAGAGCGGATGGAACGCATGGACCCTGAGGCCTTGCGTGTTCACACTTCAACAATTCACTCACTGTGTGTACGCATTCTGCGCGAGGACTTCGAGGCCTTAAACTTAGTGCGTAACTTTACGATTCTTGACACTTCAGATCAGCAATCAGTATTGCGAGAAGCATACCGACGTTTTGAGTATGACCGCAAAGATTTAACATATCGTGAAGTCCTTTCGTATATTTCAAATAATAAAATAGCAGATGTAACGTATACACATGCGCATACACTAGCAGGTTCAAATTACCATGAACAAAAAAAGGCGAATGTTTACGAATTTTATGTTAAACGTTTAAAAGAACTTTTTGCTTTGGATTTTGATGATCTCTTGATTGTGGTCAATAAGCTTCTCAAAGAAAATGAAGGCGTACGCCAAAAATGGCAACGTCGTTTTAATGTTGTTCTTGTGGATGAGTTCCAAGATGTTGACCATATCCAATATGGCATTATTGACAGCTTGGTTGGAAAAGACAATGAACTCTATGTCGTTGGAGACCCTGACCAGACAATTTATACATGGCGGGGTGCTAATGTTGATTTCATTGTCCAATTTGAAAAAAAATACCCCGATAGTGAGACAATCGTCTTGAACCAAAACTACCGTTCAAGCCAACACATTCTTGATAAAGCAAACCGACTTATTGAGAACAACAAAGACCGTCCAAAAAAGGACTTGTTTGCCAACAAAGAAAATGAATTTGAGGTGCATTATGAAAGCCTTGAGGATCCCGAATCTGAAGCGTACTGGGTGGCACGAAAAATTGATGAGCTGAAAGATGAAACAGGAAGTTATTTAAATACGGCGATTTTATATCGTTCGAACTATTTATCCCGTTCACTTGAAAAGTCATTGATTGCCCGTCAAATTCCTTATGTTATTTACGGTGGGTTGCGATTCTACGATCATGCAGAAATTAAAGACATGATGAGTTACCTTCGTATGGTGACTCACAGTGATGATCTTGCACTCAGACGTAGTATTGCCATTCCGCGTCGTGGAATTGGAGATAAGACTTTGGATACAATTTCTGATCAAGCAGAAATGCGTGGCTTAACAATGTTTGAAAGCATGTGCTTAGATGTTGAGCAAGGACAGGCTACGCCGAAAGTTCGCAAGTATGTTGAACTCATCTTAGAATTTAAAGATATTGCCAGTGAATCCTCATTGGAATATACAATGCAATATGTTCTAAAACACAGTGGACTCTTGGAACATTTTGAAAAACTTCAAGAATTAGAACGTCTTGAGAATATAAAAGAACTCGTGTCCGATGGAATCAACTTCCAGAACAACTATGAAAATGGAACTTTGGAAGAGTATATTCAAATGGTAAGTCTTTATGGGGATAAAGCTGAAGTTGTCGAAGGGGACTATGTTCGTCTGATGACAGTTCATGCTGCAAAAGGGCTTGAGTTTGAAAACGTGATTATAATGGGAGTCGCTGATAATGTTTTCCCAAATAAAAATAGTATTCAAGAGGGAACAGGTGGTATTCAAGAAGAACGCCGCTTGATGTATGTTGCGATTACCCGAGCACGAGAACGTCTTTTTGTGACCAACAATACTGGTTATAGTTTTGTTACAAGTGGGTATGCGAAGCCATCGCGATTCATTCGCGAAATGGGACTCGAAAAAGAAGAAAACGTGTTTGCAGATGCTGAACCGATGGTATCGCTAAAACAGCAAGCACATGAGTCGCTCGCTTCATTTGAGAGCCAAGCTGGTTTCTCACAACGCAGTGCGAATTTTAAAAAGAGCGATGTCGTTGTTCATGATGAATTTGGTGAAGGGATTGTAATCCGTGTCGAAGATGAAACGATGCGCGTTGCATTTAACTTCCCCTATGGGACGAAGACAATATCCCGAAAATTTAAGGGTGTCCGTAAGAAAGGTGAGATGTCATGATTGAAAAAAGAATTCTTGAATTAAGGAAACAACTCCATCAATACAATTACGAGTATCATGCGCTCGATAAGCCAACAATTGCAGATACTGAATACGATCAATTACTTCATGAACTGGTGACACTCGAAAATGAGAATCCGGAGTTCTATGATGCGAATTCGCCGACTCAGAAAATTGGTGGTGAAATTGCCGAAGGGTTCACCAAAGTATCCCATCGTTTCCCGATGTATTCTTTGGGCAATGCTTTTTCACTTGAAGATTTGCAAGAATTTGATGCGCGTGTGCGCAGTCAGTTTGCCGATGTTGAATACATTGTTGAATTGAAAATCGATGGTCTTGCAATGTCGATTGATTATGAAGATGGACAGTTCACCCAAGCAGTAACCCGAGGTGATGGATCTGTTGGTGAAGATGTAACGGCCAATTTAAGAGTGATAAACTCTGTTCCGTTGCGCCTCAATGAAGATGTTGATGTTACAGTTCGAGGTGAAGTGTTTATGCCAGTATCATCCTTCACCCATGTGAATGAATCGCGTCGCGAAATGGGGGAAGCACTTTTTGCAAACTGTCGAAACGCTGCTGCTGGAACGATGCGTCAATTGGATGCATCCGTTGTACGTTCACGAGGTTTGGATGGTTTCTGGTATACGCTTGTGAATGCGCGAGAATTGGGAATATCCAGTCAATCAGAGGCCTTAGCATTTTTGAAAAAAATTGGGTTTAAAGTAAATCCTGAATACCGTCAATTCGCGACAATTGAAGCAGTCTATGAACGCGTCCAAGAGATTGAAGCCATGCGAGATGTTCTGGGTTATGATATTGATGGTGCAGTCATTAAAGTAAATCAATTTGCAATTCAAGATGCACTGGGATTTACAATACGAACGCCACGTTTTGCGATTGCTTACAAATTTAAAGCAGAAGAAGTAAAGAGTGTTGTTGAAGATATTTTTGTTACAGTAGGCCGTACGGGGAAAATCACTCCCAATGCGAAGTTGTTGCCGGTACAGATATCGGGATCACTTGTAAGTTATGCAACATTACATAATGAAGACTATATTACAAATAAAGATATCCGCGTCGGTGATACAGTTATTGTACGAAAAGCCGGCGAGATTATCCCTGAAATTGTAAGTGTTGATGTCAATGGACGCGATGGTACACAGGTGCCTTATGTCTTTCCAACACAGTGTCCCGTTTGTCATGAACACCTCGTTCGCTTTGAGGGCGAGGCAGATCACTATTGTGTAAATGTCGATTGTCCAGCAAAAATTGCCGAGGCCTTAGTACATTTTGCTTCACGTGATGCCATGAACATCGATACATTGGGTGAACGACGCGTCTATCAACTCCATGAGGCGGGGCTTCTCAAAACAATTCCTGATATTTACCGCTTGCATACGCGCATTGAAGCGATGGAAGTACTGGACAAGATGGGATCGAAAAGTGTCGAGAAACTCTTGGCTGCAATTGAAGCAAGTAAACAAAATTCAGTTGAAAAATGGTTGTTTGGTCTTGGGATTCGTCATGTTGGGGCAAAGACATCAAGCCTTATTGCAGCTCATTATGGAAGCATTCAAAACATTATGAAGGCGACTGTTGAGGAATTGTTAACAATTGATGAGGTAGGAACAGTCATTGCCGAATCGGTAACTGGATTCTTTGAAATCGATGCCAACCGCCATCTGGTTGAAGAACTTGTCGACATGGGTCTAAATCCTGAATATACACAACGTGTGACATCTGCAAAATTTGCGGGAATGAAGTTTGTTCTCACAGGAACACTAACAACCATGGGTCGCAGTGATGCAAAGAAATTAATCGAAGCACAAGGTGGGGATGTTGTTGGAAGTGTCAGCGCAAAAACAGATGTTGTTGTTTACGGTGATAGCGCCGGATCAAAACTCACAAAGGCGCAAGAATTAGGAATTACAACATGGACTGAAATGCAATTCTTAGAGGAGGTGAATGCATGATTAAAAAAATAGGACTTGCCGTAATCATACTCGCAGTACTCACAGGGTGTACACCGACGGCTGAAGAGGCCAACCCTGATGAACCGCAAACATCGGTAATTAGTGGAAATAAAGGAGATTACTCAATAATCTCTCCTTTTGTAACGTCACCCTTGCGAACAACATATGCACAGGGATTCCGCGAGACAGACGTTCTTGAAATTGGAAGACGACTTCAAGATAAATCGAAAGAATACTTTGCGCCAAGTAGTTATTTTGTTTCTGAAGGAAGTGTCTTGGATGAGACGCGCTACAACGAACTTACCCGTCGACGCAGCGACTCCAATCCATTTGGATTGAATCCTGCCAGTGAAGGCGAACCCTTAGTTGATCAGATCTATGACGAAAAAGGTGAAGTTACAGGTGAAGTAACGATTCCAAAACCATACTTTGTCTCAGATATCACCGAATTGACATTTCACAAAGATAAGAATCGTAAAGAAGTTGATGGCGTGAGCTTCGCGTTGGTTCTTGATCGATATCAAGTCTTGGATAATGGATCCTACCATTATTTATCCGATGATACTTTCTACCGACTTGCGAATGACTACATTGCAGTTCAATTCGAAGCGTACTTAAGAAACCGCGTTCCTGGCTTGGAAGAAACACCCATAATGATCGCGTTCTATGTTCAAGACAGTGCTGCTGATATGGGTAACATTGTTGATAATGCGCCTGGGAAATTTGTTCCGGGTCACTACATTGCACATGGGTATTATAAAGATCAAAGAGAGTCAGGGACTTTAACCCGTGATAACGAGCAATGGTTACTTTTAAACTCAACAGAAGCATCAACGCAACTTCCACAGTCATACGGAAATTTCTCGGTGTTTAAGCGAAAGATTGCCAACTACTTTGGCGATGAGAATATTGGCGTTATTGGTATGGCGTTTGTCGTTGATGGAAAAATTCAACAATACCAAATTGAAGTCAACACTGGTTCAAAAACCCAATTAGAGCTGTATGGCATTACCCAATACTTGAGCAGTATTGTCACAGAATTGGATTCCAGTGATGTGCCCATTACGGTTAATGTTAAACTTTACCAAAACACACGTGCTGTGATTAATTACACACCGGGTCAAACACCGGTAACGACATTTGTTTATTAGGAGGCAATATGAAATCGTTAGATAAAGATACAATTACAAAACTTGCATCTGATTTAATGTTAGAACTTACTGACACTGAAACAGCGCAAATTGAAAAAGATGCTGTGCTTTTTGCACAGCAGGTTGCAGCCTTGCATCATATTGATACTGCAGGTGTCACGCCGATGTCTTACCCTTTTGAGGAAGAAACACAATGGCTTCGTGATGATGTCGCCAATCATGTGATTTCACAAGAACTGGCGTTTGAGAATGCACCACGCATTGAAGGTGACTATTTTGAGATTGTGAAGGTGGTTAATAAGTAATGAATACAAAAATTGATGAACTAAAAAAAATAAATGCATCACTAAATGCAGTCGTAAGTTTTGTAGAACCCAATCTCGGGGGAACAGGTAAAATATCCGGATGGGATATTGCACTTAAAGATAATTTCAACATGGTTGGCACATTGACAACTGCAAGTTGTAATTTATTGAGTAATCATAAATCAATTTACAATGCCCATGCGGTTGATCGCATGTTGGCTGAAGGTGCTGTTGTTCTTGCAAAGACATCAATGGATGAACTTGGGATGGGTGGTACAAACTTATCCGCAGTAACTGGACCTGTTAAAAATCCATACGATGCAACCCGCATTTCAGGTGGATCTTCAGGTGGGAGTGCGGCGCTTGTTGGTGCTCGCGCGATTCGTGTTGCAATGGGTTCTGATACGGGTGATAGTGTTCGCAAACCGGCCGCTTTCTGTGGTGCGGTAGGAGTGAAACCGACATACGGTCGTATTTCGCGATACGGTGTTATCCCATACGCATCCTCTTTGGACCATGTTGGATATTTTACACAAAATATTGCCGATGCTGCGGTCATGTTGGAAGTCTTAGCAGGGCGTGATGATCGTGATATGACAAGCTCATTCGCACCTGTTGATACATACAGTGAAAATCTTACGATGGATTTAAAAGGAAAACGTATCGGTGTGTTTAAAAGTGTTCATGATACCATCAGTAACACAGCGTTTACCGATGCATTTGCTGCTTTCGCAAAACACGTGGAGGCACAAGGTGCCATCCTTGTTGAAAAAGAAATGGACTTGGAATTGCTGCGTGCAGTACTGCCGGTTTATAGTGTCATTTCAAATTCAGAAGCTGTTGCTAACCATGCAAATCTTGATGGTGTGCGTTATGGATTATCACAAGATGGAGAAACACTCGAAGAAATCATGAAACGTACACGAACCAATGGATTCAGTTCAATGATTAAGAAACGCTTTGTATACGGTGCGTATGCTTTGGATGACATTCATCAAGAAGAAGTATTTAACCAAGCAAAACGTGTCCGTCGCGTTATTGTTGATGCATACCGCTCATTATTCGCCGATGTTGATGCGATGGTAGTATTGGCGTCAGGTCAAATTGCACCCAAAATTGAAGGACCCTTTATGGACGAATCCAGCGATGAATATCTCATTGCTGAAAATCACATGGTTATCAATAACTTTGCAGGATTCCCAAGTTTAACATTGCCTTTAGGTCTTGTAGAAGGAATGCCAATTGGTCTGAATGTTACGACCCTTCCATTTACGGAATCAACCATGTTCGCATATGCTCATGAATTTGAGAAACTTATTAATTGGAAAGGAGCCTTCTAATGAATTACGAAGCAGTGATTGGAATTGAGATTCATTGTGAGCTCAAAACAGAAACTAAAATGTTTTCCGGGGCACCCCTTGGATATGGACAGCGTCCAAATACGGCAATTAACGAAATTGACATTAGTATGCCAGGAACCCTTCCTCAAGTTAACAAGCAAGCTGTTGCACATGGTGTGAAACTTGCCCAGGCTTTGAATTGTGATATTGATACACTGGTACGGTTCGATCGTAAAAACTATTTTTATTCAGATCTTCCTAAAGGCTATCAAATCACGCAACAATTCTACCCGTTAGGTCGTGATGGATTGTTTAATATTTTGGTTAATGATGACATCAAAACAGTTCGCATTAATCGCCTTCACATGGAAGAAGATACGGCCAAACAATTTCATGAAGGTGAAAATACGCTGATTGATTTCAATCGCGCTGGAACGCCTCTTTTAGAAATTGTTACGGAGGCTGACTTTAGAACTGGTGAAGAAGCAGCAGCTTACGTTGACGCATTGAGGTTGTTAGTGGTTTATCTGGGAATATCGGATGGTCGCATGGATGAAGGATCGTTGCGATGTGATGTTAACATTTCAATTCGGCCCGTGGGTCAAGAAGCATTTGGTACAAAAGTTGAAATCAAGAATCTCAACTCAATTAGTAACGTTCAAAAGTCAATTGAATACGAAATCAAACGTCAAACAGAAGTTGTTGAAAGTGGCGAAGCAGTCATTACAGAAACACGTCGTTTTGATGAAAAGCATCAATCAACGGTATCGATGCGTGTGAAAGAATCGGTTGTCGATTATCGCTACTTTGTAGAGCCCAACATCGCTCCAATTCGATTGGGAGCAGGGATTATGGACCAACAAGAGATTGAGCTACCAGTCGCTCGTATTATGCGTTACAACGAGTCTTTGGGTTTGAGTATGTATGATGCCAGTGTTTTGGTAAAAAACAAGGAACTTACAGACTATTTTGAACTGTTAATTCAAGATACATCGGAGTACAAGCTCGTTGTAAACTGGCTGACGCAAGATATTCTTTCGGTTTTAGACAAGAAAGAAGGTCGCCCATTCGAAGTATGGATTCAACCCAAGTATTTTATCGAGCTCATCGATGCCATTAAAACAGATACAATTTCGTCAAAACAAGCGAAAGAGGTTTTTGCGAAAATGGTCGAAGGAGAATCTCCAAAAGCAGTCATTGAGAAGTCGGGCATGGTTCAGATTAACGATGAACCAACAATTCTAGCGTGGATTGAAGAGGCGCTTGAAGCCAACCCACAAGTGATTGATGACTATCGTAATGGTTCAAATAAATCCCTTAAATTCGTTGTCGGTCAAGTTATGAAGTTGTCGAAGGGTCAAGTAAACCCTCGCATCGCAAATGAACTTGTTGTGCGTACGCTTGATAAGAAGATTTAAATAATATACAATTTACACGTACAAGGAGGATCGAGATGACAACAAAACAAGATCCAAAAAAAGTAAACACAAAAACTAAAAACAAAAATAAAAAACGTGATTGGTCATTTTATGCCATAATCGTCTGTTCAATTCTACTTTTAATTCCAGCAGTATTTCTTGGTTATAATATCTTGCAAGCGACTAAAGGAACAGGGAAACCCTTGTTTGGTCATCGCTTTGATGGAGATTTAGAACCGAAGATTGATGATGCGAAACTAGCAGCTATTAATGAGAAAATAAAAGGAGTTGCCCATGTTGAAACAGTCTCAAGTGATGTTAAATCCGCTACAGTTCGTTTCACAGTGAAAGTTGCTGAAACCACAGAGAAAGACGCATATCCAGAAATTGCGAATGCAATCTATGAAGTGATTACTGCCGACTTGCCTGTTGATCAATACTTTAAGCGCACGGATACTCAGAAGATGTACGATGTGGAAATTAATGTCTACAATATCTTGACACCAACTGAAGCACAACGTCCGAATTTCCTTTATTATCTCTTTAACAAAAATTCAAATGTTGAAGAAGCGATTGGGAACTTTGTCTCAGAACCACTCTCACCAGAACTTGTTGAGAAGTTGATTGCCGCTGAACAAAAAGCCGATGAAAAACCTGAAACTACGCCATCAGAAGAAACTCCTGAAGGTGAAGCAGAAGGCGAAACTACCGAATAATCAAAAGAAAGTGACACTATTGTTATAGTCGTCACTTTTTCTTGTGGTAAACTAATAGATGATGAATCCATTACGCATACACATGCAGCGCGTGATCAGCACTCTTAAAGAATATCAATTGTTTCTTTTGATTTTCATGCTGTTCTTGCCAAATTATCTCATGTATCCGGCACTTATAGTTGGCGGAGTTTTCATATTCTACGAACTCATCAAATATCGTGATGTAAAGTGGTCATTTATTTGGTTGCTCGTTGTGTACGTATTGATCGTAGCGTGGCTCAATAACAATGTTCTGGGAATTGTTGCAGGATTATTCCTTTTATACCTTATTGCCTATGTAGCCGCCATCAAGCGTCGTATGACGCCGCGAAATTACATGAAGTTGCAGTATTATATTGTTTGGAGCTCGTTGTTCAATTTTTTCTTTATATTTATTCGTTTTCGACCACAGTGGTTTGAGGATATCCTGGCCGCTATTATGAAGTTTTTAAATATTGGACATTTGCCAGCGTGGCAACTACCCTATTATGGTCAGGGATATTTCCGTGCTTATTCGACATTTGATAATCCGAATTTTTATGCGTTCATTCTGCTCATTGTATTGTTAGTTTGTTTTAACCAATTACAGTTCCAACTTACCTTTAAGAATTACAAACTATTTTCATTTTATGCAGGTGCTTTTATTATTAATACCTATGCATTGTTACTGACGGGAACACGATCAATCCTTTTTGCTTTAGCAATTGGTCTTGTCGTCATTATCCTTGTCCAAAGGAAGTGGCTCCAGCTGAAGATACTAATCCTTTTGGGTGCGTTGGCAGGAATCTTTATCCTAACCAACCCATCTGTGTTTCCGCGGTTTATGCAGGTTGCAGAGCACTCATCCATACGCTTCAATATATGGGAAAACGCATTGCATCAAATTAACAAGGAACCTTTATGGGGTAAAGGGCTTCTAACCTATGCATTTCTCTTTGATAATACCCATGCTCACAATATCTACATCGAAAGTTTCTTAAGTCTTGGTGTTGTTGGAACAATGCTTCTTGTGGCGTTTGTTATGGAACGGTTTTATGATATCTACAAAAATGCCTACTATCTTGATTATCCATTGGCTCTCTCATTAATGGCAGCATTCTTCTTGTATGGAATCTTTGATGTACCAATCTATTACTTCCAAACAAGCTTGCTATTTGTTGCTGTATTCTGCATTCCAAATCGTAACAATAGCACTTCATAAGTTAATCGTAACCCATGCCCTTGAGAGCGGTATGGGTTCTTATTTTGTGTGAGAATAATCTCTTAACTTAGACCGTATTATAGTCCTATATTAGACATTTTTTGATGGGATAAAATGTAATATTAGCCACTTAAAAGCCGTTCTCGTACAACTTTCACAAAAAAGACATTTATTTCAATAAAAGGCTTGCGTTAGATAATGTTGTATGGTATATTTTATAAGCGCTTGATGCTTGTTTAGCTCAGTAGGTAGAGCAATTGGCTGTTAACCAATGGGTCGTAGGTTCGAGTCCTACAACAAGCGCCATTATTTTTGGCCCGTTGGAGAAACGGTTAACTCACATGCCTTTCACGCATGCACTCACGGGTTCGAATCCCGTACGGGTCACCATACAATAAAACACAGGATGCTTCGGCATCTTTTTATTTTATCTATACAAACAACGGAATATTTTCGTACCTACAGAACACAGTTTGGTTGCGTGCGCCCAATCAATATTGCTACACGTTTTGGATTAAATAATGGCTGGCGTTAGATTATGATTGCGAAAATTACTGCTTTGTAGAATCACGATAATAGAATTGTCCAAACAATTGAAATTATGTCACCAAAATTGCTTTTTGATATTGCACGGTTCGTGAATGTATGGTATATTTTATAGGCGTTAAAAATACTGCTTGTTTAGCTCAGTAGGTAGAGCAATTGGCTGTTAACCAATGGGTCGTAGGTTCGAGTCCTACAACAAGCGCCATTTAACTATCAGACTTCCTTAGGGAAGTTTTTCTTTACGATCAAAGTCCCTTATAAGTACGTTTAAGAAAGTGTTTGTGAATTAATCTTATATTTTAAGCAAAAAGGCTTTACATGCTAATTGTAAGTTGGTATAATACAAAAGCAATCGGGAAAGGAATCGTAATTCTGGACTTAAGATTGGAAACTGGCCCGTTGGAGAAACGGTTAACTCACATGCCTTTCACGCATGCACTCACGGGTTCGAATCCCGTACGGGTCACCATGATAAAATTCAAATCATCTCACACTGAGGTGATTTTTTTTGTATGTTTCGTCGTGTTATTTTATGGTAAAATAGATGCAATGGGAATGACATCCCACAATAGAATAAGAGGTGTGACAATGTCAGAAAAATTTGAATTACCACTTCGTTCTGAAGTGGCCGAGAAAGACACATGGGATTTAACGCCGATGTTCGAAAACGATGCGGCATGGGATCAGGAATTTGATGCAATTGCTGCAAGTCTGTCTGAAGTTGAAAACTTTAAAGGGACTTTGGGTAAAAATGCTGAATCATTGTTAGCGGGATTAAAATTTCGTGATGAATTAAGCTACCGACTTGAATTGCTTTATGTATATGCGCATCTTAGCTTTGATGTTGATACTACAAATCCAACGTATCAAGCGATGAATGCACGTGTTCAATCACTGGCGGCACAATTTGGATCGAGTTTCTCTTTCTATAATGCTGAAATATTGGCTGTTGACGAATCTGTGATTCGTGGATACTTAGCTGAAAATGAAGCGTTGGGTCTTTACCAACACGAGTTTGATGGTTTGTTTAAATCACGTCAACATATTCTCAGTGACAAGGAAGAACGTATCCTTGCCTCAGCAGGAGAAATCTTCCAAGGTCCATCACAAACCTTTGGAATGATTAACAATGCAGACATTCAATTTCCGAAAATTAAAGACGAAAATGGCGCTGATGTACAATTATCACATGGCCGCTATGCGCTGCTTATGGAGTCTGCAGACCGTGGCGTTCGCGAACGTGCTTTTAAAGGCATGCAAACAACATTCGGTGACTTGAAGAATACATTGGCAAGCACATTATCAGGAAATGTGAAAATTCATAATTTCAATGCAACAATTCGTGGTTACAATTCAGCGCGTCATGCTGCTTTATTTGGGAATGATATTGACGAAGATGTACACGCATCGCTCATTGATGGCATCCACAACAATATTGGCTTGCTGCATGATTATGTGGCCTTACGCCAAGATGCATTAAAAGTTGATGATATTCAAATGTACGACATCTATGTACCGATGGTTGAAGATGTTGATCTTAAATTCAGCTATGAAGAAGCACAAGCAATCATTCTTGATGCGTTAAGTGTTTTAGGCGAAGAGTACTGTGCAGTCTTAAAACGCGCCTTCAATGAGCGTTGGATTGATGTTGTAGAGAACAAAGGGAAGCGTTCAGGTGCATACTCATCCGGAACCTATGGTTCAGCTCCTTACATCCTTCTAAACTGGCAAGAGAACATTGATAATATGTTTACACTTGCGCACGAGTTGGGTCACTCGGTACACTCTTACTTCACACGTAAGTACCAACCTTATATTTATGGGGACTACTCAATTTTCGTAGCGGAAGTGGCTTCAACAACAAACGAAAACTTACTGCTCAACTACATGCTTGATCAGTACGATGATCCGCAAATTCGTGCGTATCTCTTGAATCACTATTTGGACACCGTGAAGGGTACTGTATTCCGTCAAACCCAATTTGCTGAGTTTGAACACCTTATCCATGTTGCTGACCAAGAAGGGACTGCTCTAACGGCAGACTACCTTATTGATACCTACTACAAGTTGAATCAATTCTATTATGGTGATTCAATATCAACACAGGAAATTGGTTATGAGTGGGCGCGCATTCCGCACTTCTACTACAATTACTATGTTTATCAATATGCTACTGGATTCAGCGCAGCGACATTGTTTGCTGAAACAATTTATGGTGGTGGCGATGCAACACCATACTTGGATTTCTTAAAATCAGGAAGCAGCGACTATCCAATCAATGTCTTGCAAAAGGCGGGTGTTGATATGAAGGATACCAAAGCCATTGATACAACGCTTGCCAAGTTTGGCGAACGAATGGCCGAACTTCGCACTCTTATTGTTAAATAATATCAACGTGTTGCCTTCGGGTGACACGTTTTTTTTGTATTTGTAATCACGAGAATCAAACGGTATAATCGAATCAGAGGTAAAACTATGACGATAACAGAAAAGAAAGTATTTGCATTACAGCAGTATCACCAAGAAATCAAGTATCTCGAACAGATGTCTTCTAAAGGGAAAATGTTAGTAGCGTTTGATGGCGATGTGTATACATTTGCAGATAGCGAGATTGAATGGATCTATGAGGTTGAGTTTCGAATTGAGTTAGACAAACAGGCACTTATTGATGCTTATATGCAAGAAGGTTATGAATACATAACAACCTATACATCCAGCAAGGGTGGAACATACGCTTATTTTAGACGCCCTAAATCAGTCGTAATGGAACGTAAGCGCAATCTTGAAGACAGAACGCAAGTCTTAAAACTTAACGTGAATCGAATCGAACGCTTTACGTTAGTAATTCTTGTCGCTGTTATTGGGTTTTATGGATATCAATACATCACGAATGGAAATTTGCTTTACCTTGTGATAATCGGCCTCGCACTCACGATGGCGGGGTATGTTGCGCTGCAACGCCGAAAAATGTTGAATATTATCAAGGAATTGAAGTAAATGTCTGGTAATTTTAGTAAAACTTTACTAAAATAGTGTTAAAGGTACCTAAGGTATATGGAGGTAGTTATGGCAACGCTAAAAGATGTCGCATTAAAAGCGGGGTGAGCCCGGCAACCGTCTCACGCATATTAAATGAAGATCCGACTTTGAGTGTCAAAGAAGAAACGCGTCAAGATGTTCTTGAAGCGGCGCTTGCTTTGGATTATAAAGTGAAACGGAAGTCACAGACAAACAATCAAATCTCAATTGCAATTGTACAATGGATATCAAGCTATGAAGAGGAAGAAGATCCCTATTACTTTGCACTTCGTAAAAGTGTGGAAAGCTGTTTTATTTCGGAGCGAATCCATGTTAAACGGTTCTATAAAGAAAATATTTCCGATGTATTCGAAGATGAAAATATTGATGGAATTATCTGTATTGGGAAATTCTCGATGCAGCAAGCAGGCGACTTCGCTGATCATTGTTCTAATATAATTTTTGTTGACTCAAATCCTGACGAATCGCGTTTTTCTTCTGTTGTTAATGACTTGGAACATGCCTCAAAGTCGATACTTAAGCACTTAAAAGACAATGGGCACCGTGAAATTGGGTACATTGGTGGACGTGAGTTTCTTGGGCCTACTCAAATTGAATATGTCGATAAACGCGAGCGAACATTTCATGATGTTATGAAACAAGATCAAGAGATGGTTTACTCGAAACAAAATGTCTATCTGGGAACATACAGTGCAAATACCGGTTATGTGTCGATGTTACATGCCTTAAGTCAAAATAGGGTTCCTACCGCATTTGTGTGTGCATCGGACACCATTGCAATGGGTGCGTTACGGGCAATTGGGGAGATGAAGTTGGAAGGCAAAATTTCAATCATCGGCTATAATGATATTGCGACTGCTAAGTTTTTTAATCCTCCGTTGACGACGGTTTTACTGGACACACGATACATGGGGGAAATTGCCGCGAGCATGCTTCAATTAATGATTAAAACGCATAATCGAATGCCGGTAAAAGTAGTATTGCAAACGAAACTAATCGAAAGGGAATCAGACTACAAAGTAAACATTTAGTAAATGCTGTTGACAAAAGCGCTTACATTAGATATTATTGACTTACACCTAGTAAATATTTACTAGAGTTTTATCGGGAGGACAAACGATGAAAAGAATGAGTAAGTTGATTTTAGTATCTTTGTTGGCGCTTTCTTTAGTAGCCTGTTCCAATAAATCGGAAGGTGGCGGTTCTGGGGATGGTAAAACATACAATGTCGGAGTTGCAATCTATAAGTTTGATGACAACTTCATGACATTATACCGTCAAGAGCTTGAAAGCTATTTTGGGGAATTAGGTAAGGCAGATGGCAATACTTATAAGATTGATATCCAAGATGGAAAACAAGATCAAGCAAACCAAACTGAGCAAATTAATAACTTTATCGCACAAGGTAAAGACATAATCATTGCAAACCTTGTCGATCCAACAGCCGCGGGTGCAGTTATCAATGCAACCAAAGCGAAAGAAATTCCTGTTGTATTCATCAACCGTGAACCAGAACCAAGCGAACTTGAAATTTGGCCAGGAAAAACTACGTATGTTGGTGCTGATGCAACACAATCAGGAACACTTCAAGGAACGATTATTTCTGAACTCGCAAATAAAGGTGATATCAACGGAGATGGTCAAGTATCCTATATTACACTCATGGGAGACCCAGCAAACGTCGATGCACAGCAACGTACTGAATTCTCAATCAAAGGTCTTGAAGCAGCAGGTATGAAAACAAATCCACTCTCAAGTCCATATCAAGCGAACTGGGAAGCTTCAAAAGGTCAAGAGTTTACAGCCAACGCACTCGAACAATTTGGGGATAAACTTGAAGTCATATTTTCAAATAATGATGGAATGGCAACAGGTGCTGTTACCGCAATCAAAGCAGCTGGACGTAAAATCAATGAAGATATCTTCGTCGTTGGAGTTGATGCGATTCCAGATGCAATTGAATTATTAAAGAATGGTGAACTGACGGGAACGGTTCTTAATGACCACTTCAATCAATCACACACTGCAGTGGATGTTGCAGTTAAACTGTTGAATGGTGAAGATGTCGCGTCTTACTACTGGCATGACTATGTAGCTGTACGTAAACCTGAAGATGCTGAACTTAAGAAAGCAGATGCACGTACGGAAACAGTTGAAGAAATTGTAAAACGTTATGCAGAGCGCGCAGCACAATAATAAAAACTGAATGAGTCTCACAAGTGTGCTTAACGGCACACTTGAATTTTAAGTGGATAAGGATGGTGTTACTATGACAGAATATATCTTAACGATGAAGGGTATTGAGAAGTCATTTCCAGGTGTAAAGGCACTTGATAATGTGCAACTAAGTTTAAGACCGGGAACAGTTCATGCTCTCATGGGTGAGAATGGAGCGGGGAAATCGACGTTGATGAAATGCCTGTATGGTATTTATCATCGCGACGCTGGTGAAGTCATGTTTAATGGTAACCTTGTGGAATTTAAAGATGTGAAGGAAGCGATTGATTCGGGAATATCGATGATTCATCAAGAACTTCAGCCCATTAAAATGATGACAATCGGAGAGAATATCTTTTTGGGTAACTACCCAATGACAAAATTTGGGACAGTAGATCACAAAACAATGTATCGCAACACGCAAGCATTGCTTGATGAAGTTGGGCTTGAAGTGAGTCCTAAGACCTTGTTGAACGACCTAACGGTATCACAGATGCAATCGGTTGAAATCGCTAAGGCAATTTCTCATAAGGCGAAAATTGTAATTATGGATGAGCCAACCTCATCGCTTACGGCATCGGAAGTCGAAAAACTTTTCTCGATTATTCATAAACTCCGAGAGCGTGATATTGCAATTATTTATATCTCGCACAAAATGGATGAGATTTTACGAATCTCTGATGAAATTACCATAATGCGTGATGGTGCCTATGTCGGAACATGGCCAGCACATGAAATGACAACCAATTCAATTATTAAGTACATGGTTGGACGTGAACTTACAAGTCTATTTCCAGAAAAAATGAGTCATCCGCAAGAAGAGACAGTACTTCGCGTTGAAAATCTAACATCTACCAATCCACTATCATTTAAAGAGTGTTTCTTTGAGTTGAAAAAAGGAGAAATTTTAGGGGTTGGGGGTTTGGTTGGAGCACAACGTACAGAGCTGATGGAAGCCATTTATGGTATGCGTGCGGTAAGTCAAGGTCTTGTATATTTGAATGGGGAACAAATCACGATTACGCGCCCACAAGATGCTATTAAACATGGACTTGCATTGGTTACTGAAGACCGTCGCGGCAATGGAATCTTTGGAGTTTTATCGGTTAGCGATAATATCGTGATTGCATCCATCGACCATTATGTAACGCATGGTTTATTGGATACAATGAAAATCAACAACGTGGTTGATGAAAGTGTGGCGATGCTTAACATTAAAACAGCAAGTGTAAAAACAAAAATTGAGAGTCTCTCGGGTGGAAACCAACAAAAGGTTATCTTGGCACGATGGCTTGCAAACAATCCAGATATTCTAATTTTGGATGAGCCAACACGTGGTATTGATGTTGGAGCGAAGTTTGAAATCTATCAAATTATTAATCAACTTGCTGCTGAAGGTAAGAGTATCATTATGATTACCTCGGAAATGTCGGAACTCTTGGGTGTATCCGATCGCGTCATGGTGATGTGTGAGGGACGGATCTCAGGATTCTTAAATCGTGAAGAAGCAAATCAAGAAAGTGTCATGGCTTTAGCCACGAAGTTTATGTAAGGGAGAAACAAAATGACTACAAAACTATTTAAAAAAGAAAAGAAATTCGATATTCAAGAATTCTTAACAAACTATTCGATGTATATTGTCGTTGCTGTGATGATTCTGTTTACAGGTTTCACCCAAGACAACTTCTTTACAATCGGGAATATGTCTAATATTCTTGCGAATACATCCGTGCGTTTCATTATTGCTTTAGGGGTATCAGGGACACTGATTATACGAGGGACTGATTTGTCTGCAGGACGTATCGTCGGTTTATCGGCGCTGATTTCCGGAACTCTTGTACAGAAACCTGATTTTGTAGGAAAGTTCTTTCCAGGATTGATGGATATGCCACTTATTGTTCCGTTGTTAATCGTTATCGGTGTCTGTGCGATTCTGGGGTTGCTAAATGGGATCATCGTTGCGTATCTTAATGTACCACCTTTCCTTGCAACATTAGGTACACAGATTATGATTTACGGTTTAAACATGCTCTACAGCCAAAACAAACCAATTGGGACATTCAAGGATTCGTATGTGCAAATTGGCCAAGGTAAAATCGGTAACTTCTTGCCATATCTCACAATCATCGCAATTATTATTGGAATCCTTATGTGGATTCTTTATACGAAGACAAAGTATGGAAAAAACATGTACGCAATTGGTGGAAACGAACATGCTGCCGAAGTATCAGGGGTTAACGTATCACAGTCAAAACTAAAAATTTTCATGCTTGCAGGAGCTTTATATGGGCTTGCTGGATTCTTACTATCTGCTAAAACGGGTTCGGTTGGGCCATCAGCAGGACAAGGATATGAACTGGAGGCTATTGCTTCAGCGACGATTGGTGGTGTATCAACTGCTGGGGGGCAAGGAAGTGTTCCCGGAATTCTCTTAGGGGTATTTGTATTTGAACTGTTAAAAGTGTGTCTCTCATATCTTGGTGTTTCACCAGATATGACCAACGTAATTCAAGGACTTGTCATCGTGATTGCCGTTGCTCTTGATATTCGTAAGACAACGAGAAAGAAATAAACTATGAAGTATGCTGACTTAAATGCTGCTTTCGAAACAGTTTTCGAAAGCCAACCCAGTGCAACGTATTTCGCACCGGGGCGAATCAATTTGATTGGGGAACATATTGATTATAACGGTGGTCACGTATTCCCATGCGCAATCACATTTGGGACGTATGCACTGATACGAAAACGTGATGATCAAATCTGTAACTTTTATTCAATGAATTTTGAATCATTAGGGGTTATAAGTGTATCTTTAGATGCAATATCCTATGATGAAACGGATGATTGGGTTAATTATCCCAAAGGGGTGATTAAAATGTTAGCAGACACTGGACATCCCATTGAATCGGGGTTTGATGTACTCTATTACGGAAACATTCCCAATGGTGCAGGATTATCAAGCAGCGCTTCCCTAGAAGTGCTGACCGCAACCTTTATCAATGAAATGTATCAATTGGGTGTATCGCGTCTGGACACGATAAAATTATCCCAGCGCGCCGAGAATGAGTTCGTTGGTGTTAATTCTGGAATTATGGATCAATTTGCAGTCGGGATGGGTCAAAAAGATGCAGCAATCCTATTGAATACAAACACACTCGATTATGAGATTGTTCCCGTAATTCTAGAAGATGCATCAATTGTAATTATGAATACAAATAAGCGTCGCGGATTGATTGATTCTGCTTACAACACACGGCGGGAAGAATGCGATGCGGCATTCCGTATTATCAAAGAATACTATGATGTTCAATTTATTTGTGACCTTTCAATGAAGCAATTACTTGCGATTCAAACTGCTTTTGCAGATGATGTTATTTGGCGTCGTGCGAAGCATGCTGTGAGTGAAAATGAGCGAACACTTGAAGCAACCTCAGTCTTAAAGGCAGGGAATATCAACCGATTTGGGGAACTCATGAACGAAAGCCATGTTTCGTTACGTGATGATTATGAGGTAACAGGCTTGGAACTTGACACCTTGGTTGAGAAAGCATGGCGTGTCCCTGGAACAATTGGGGCACGTGTAACCGGTGCAGGTTTTGGGGGATGTGCCATTGCGATTGTACCAAACGATGCTATTGCGGCATTTAAAGACCAAGTCGGTGAACATTATCGTAGCGTTGTTGGTTATGATGCTACGTTCCATGTTGCGACAATTGGACAAGGAGTGCATCGTCTTGATTGAAGCTAAAAGGATGGAAACAGTGACGCTCAATAATGGTATTATTGAGGCAGTTTTTCTAAATTATGGCGCAACGGTTATTTCGTTGCGCTTTCTCCCTTTGAACCGCAATTTGATTGTATCTTACAAAAATCTTGAAGCATATAAAGAAAATCCTGTTTATCTTGGGAGTACTGTGGGTCCTTTAGCGGGTCGCATGAGCGGCCCAAGTATCATGAGTGCTGGAACAGAACATCTGTTATCAAAGCACCAGAACGGTGAACATTTACACGGGGGAATTCATGGAACTACACATCAATATTTTGACACCACTACTGCAAATAATAGTGTTTTATTTCATGGAACCTTTGACCATCGCGAGGACGGCTATCCTGGCAAGGTAACTTATGAAATCGGTTATCGGTTGGATGGAAATACCTTAGTGATGACGCAGACAGCCAGTCCCGAATACCCAATGCCGCTCAATCTTACCAACCATATGTATTTTAATCTTGCAGGGAGTGATTGTTTGGATGATCATTGGCTCAAGATTGATTCGGATAAGGTTGCTGAAGTAGGGGAAGATAAGGTTAATTCTGGAGTGATGCTTTCTGTGGATGCAACCGTTTTTGACTTTAGGACTTTACAAAAACTAAGTGAAATTCTAAAAGCAAGTCATGAGCAATTTGCAATCACAGGTCATATCGATCATGCGTTCCTGTTTAACTCAAAGCATCACCTCACACTCAAGTGTGATGATATGGCGATGACACTGACAACGACATGTCCAGCCGTACAGATATATCTTGCCAACTATTTTGATGCATCATTTACAAATCAAAATGGTACATACGCACAGAATCACAGTGCAATTGCACTGGAACCCCAGCATATTCCCAATGAATGGAACTATGATCAAACATATCAAAATTACACTTCAAAACGCGGATATCGTGAAACGACGCATTACACGTTCACGGCACTAAAAAACCAAAATCCTTAGAAAGATTTTGGTTTTTTATTTTAATTTTGACTCGAATGCGTCAACAATGGTTTGTAAGTCACCGTTGTATCGCGTTTTGATTTCATCTGCAAAGTCGTGACTTAATTGTGTAATTATAAGATCGTGTTGGTACTCAGAAATGACTTTCTTCACAATTGCCGGGTGGCGTGTTTCGACGGCTGATGCAACCACGGATTCATCCAAACTTCCAACAATTGCTTTTTCATAATCGCATAGAATTGAAAAGTCACTGAGCGCCTTAGCGGCCCGTCCCTTAGTATCAACCACTACATTATGAAGTGTCGTTGTAATGGGGTTAAATGTAATCAGAACAACCTTAACCCCACGTTCTTGTGCTTCTTCCAAGTAGGGTAAAATAATTGGTAGATCTTGAGGCCATACATCGGCAATAACACTTGCGTTAGCGTGTGCAATTGAACGCTGAATGACCATTTGAATCGCATCATCCCCGGTTGTTGTGAAGAAGTTGAAGGTATCGCGTTTGCGTCGCCGTAGTTGACGCTTTAAAGCGCGCGCAGATTGCTTAAATTCTTGACTTAGCTTTTCCAAGACATCATCAATAGAGACAGCGGTATAGGTTGTTGTCTTGCCTTCTGTAACAACACAACAACCTTTCTTATGCAATGAAGCCAGTGATGCATAGACATTAGATCGTGAGACGCCAATTGTCTTTGCAACTTCATACCCTGTTTGGTTTGGGGTTTCATAAAGGGCGAGATAGCATTTTGCTTCAATCTCGGTTAATCCTATAGCTTTAAGTTGTTCAATCATGGTGACCTCCTTATTTAAATTGGGCATTGTAAATCTCAGAATAGCGTTGTGACAGTTCTAAGAGTTCAAGATGGGTTCCTTGTTCTACTATTCTACCATTTTCCAGGACTAAAATTGTATCAGCATTTTGAATTGTAGAGAGACGGTGTGCAATCACAAGACTCGTTTTGGTTGCGATAAGGGTATCGAGGGAAGCTTGGATGTAGCGTTCGGATTCGTTATCCAATGAGGCAGTGGCTTCATCAAGGATAAGGATTGGTGCATTTTTTAAGAATACGCGCGCCAAGGCAATGCGTTGTTTTTGCCCGCCGGATAGTTTCATACCACGCTCACCAACCTGTGTATCGAAACCGTGTGGGAGTCCCTTGATGAAGGTCAGAATATTCGCGCTCTGTGCAGCTTGAGTTAATGCAGCGTCACTGACATCAATGGCTCCATAGGTGATGTTATCGCGGATTGTGCCGTCAATGAGGTCAACATCTTGACTGACAACGCCAATGTGGGAGCGGAGTGAGCCGATGCTGTAATCTTTGATGTTGGTGTCATTAATGAGTATTTGACCAAAGTCGGCTTCGTAAAGTCGGGTTAATAATTTGGTGATGGTTGTTTTCCCAGAACCCGAGGATCCGACCAGTGCAGTGACTTTTCCCGATGGAATGGTAAATGAAATATCTGAAAGAACAGGTTGTGCTTCTTCGTATTGGAAGAACACATCGTTGAAGGCGATATCGTTCTTTTCTGAAGAAACTTCATATGCCTTGTCATTATTCAGTATTTTTGGATTCACTTGGAGTAATTCTTGAATCCGTTCAAATGAGACGGAAGCTTGTTGGAAACGATTCACCATTGAACTGAATGTCTTCATTGGACGCTGTAACAGGTTGAGGTAAGACAGGTATGTCACAACAATCCCAACAGTCATGCTGCCATTCATAACCATAGTTGCTCCATAACCCAGCACAATGATTTTTCCCAATGTATCAATTAATGAAATGGATGGACTGTGCAACGCTTGAAGTTCCGTTGCTTTTTCCTGCAGTGCATCATTTTCTAAAGTGAATGTTCGAAAGCGTTTGGCCTCAAAGTCTTCAGTGACAAAGTTTTTTATCAAAGGAATAATTGTGAGTGTTGTTTGCAAGTGGTGGGTAATCTTTGAAGAAGATTGTCGTACTTTGCGAAATGCACCTTTAATACGACGATTAAAGAAGCGGTTGGTAAGGTAGAGAAGGGGGAATGTAACACTGATTAATAAGATCAAGCGCCAATCATTTATTAGAATGAATACGAATACCCATACAAATGTGATGATGTTACCAAGAATAGAAAAGGTGCTCGTTGATATTAAACCTTGCAATGCACCAATATCGCTGTTGAGTCGGTCCATTATGTCTCCGGTCTTTTGATCTTCAAAGAATTCGAAGTCAAGACTCAAGACATGTTGGTAGAGTTCGTTGCGTAAGTCACCAACGGTCTTTTGGCTGGCTCGGCTAATGAGAATGGTAGAAAAATAATCAGCGACAGACATAAGGAGTGTAAAACCTCCAAGCATAATTAGTTGTGTAACTAAGGCACTAAAGTCCTTGTTGGGAATAACTTTATCGATAATCGTTTGGGTTATTTGTGGAATTTGAAATTGAATTAAGGCAACAAATAAGAGGAGTCCGATGGCAATTACAATCGGGAAACTGTATTTGCGTGCTCTTTTATAGGTGTAGTTAATCATGTTTTTTGTAGTCTTCATAGCACACCTCCTTTAGTAGTTCTGTGAAGTACTACTAAATAATATTTGATTTCTTAAGGCTTGTCAAATAGTTGACATAAATTTCAAGAAAATTTAAGAAGAAAAAAACTACCAGGATTCTGGTAGTTCTCGTGTCATTAACGTTTATTTCTGTCTTTGAAGTTTTCGATATGAACGTCATCTGGGGCGCCATTAATCATAATTGGCATTGAAAGTGTGTCATATCCAGTCTGAAGATAGACTTTGAAAATGGGGATAATATAGTCGTTGTCGTTACTGTTTTGATACGCAAAGTGAACAGCTCCAACCGTATTATTGATATTGGTGTTCGCAAATTCATCATGGATTTGCGTTTGAATTGCTTGTTCAAGTCCGTTTGGAGTGAGTAGGTTCACTTCGCTTTCAACTTCAAATGGAGCAGGAAGGTCAACCCAAAGGGCGTCTTCAGAATAATAGATCACAACACTTTCTAAAGCAGCGTCATAGGTTGGATTGTTGGGAACAAGTGTGCGCATATTCATGTCAGCATCGTATTGCTCAGTATAATCCGCGAAATTGACAAAATGAGACAACCAGAGGGGAATGTCTGATTCAGATAGATTGGATAATGTATCACGAATATGCAGTCCGCCATAAGCATCAATTCTGAGTGATGCGGTTTCGTTGATAATGGCTGTAATATGGCTGAGCTCGGTGTAGCGCATATCGATGGATTCAATTTCTTTGTCAATGACCGCAGGGTTGAATCCCATTCGTTCAAGTGTAGTATCTGCTAACGCAATCAAAGCTTCATCAGATAGTCTTTCTTTTTTGAAAATATACGCAGTTTTTGGATGTTCTTTGGAATCTACAGCATTGGCCTTAATAGTGAGTCCGCCACCCATTCCACTGGGCATGTCGTAATAGATGTATTGTGGTTCTTGAGGTGGTGATTTCTTGGGTGGCACATTCTTTACGGGTGGCTCTAAAACAAACTGCCGTCCATCTTGGTTTGTGTTTTGAAACGCCCAGACAAGGACAATGAGAACAAGTGGAATGAGGACCCAAGCGAGTCGGTAAACATGTTTTGGTTTGCGATCTGCAGTGAGAATGCGATTTTTAAGTGTATCATCGGGTTTAATTTCCGAAAATACTCTGAATTTATCCTTCATGTGTTTCAACTCCTTCCAATGTTTCTTTGAGATAGTCGCGTCCCCGTACCATGCGCTTTTTTACAGCATCAATTGATAGATTCAAAAGTTGTGCAATCTCCGCTTGTGAATAATCTTCATAGTAATAGAGATACAGAACTTCGCGGTATTTTTGTGGGCAGCTTAGAATAAGTGAAAAATCATCCTTATTTTCATGCATCGAAAACTGTGCAATCAAGTCATCATCAATGATTGTCTTGCGCCAACTAAAGCGTAAGAGTTGAAGGCATTCGCGCCGTGCGACAACATAGAGCCAATTTTTGATGTGATCACGGTTATCAATCTTTTGTTTGTACAGTTTAATAAAGGTATCCTGTGTGCAATCTTGTGCATCGTGATGGTTCTTTACATAGAGTACACAAAAACGATAGATTGCATCTGTATGGAGTTCCACCATTTCGGTGAAGAGTGTTTCATTCATCGGAAGTACCACCTTTATCATAGTATAAGTCATCAACGTGCAATTGTGTTAACGTTTTTCGCCCGATTCATCACTCCAAGCACCATTGGAACAAAGCTTAAGCTCACAGTCTTCTGGTGCGGCATTAACAAGCAAAGTCGAAAGTGTATCTGCCAAAGTGTCACGAACACGAACTGCATAGACAGGAACAATCATGTCATTGTACGGAACATCAATGTATTGTAGTTCACTGTCAATGATTTGGAAATCATCAGGGAGATATCCGATGCCAATAGATTCAAAAGCACCCGATTCTAGAGCATCTTGAATCTTGCTGGGGTCGAGACCTGCAACAGTTGTTTGTGCGACAATTTGGCCAGGGATACTTATCGTGAAATGATTTTCTTGATCGTTATGGGAAATGACGATTTTTCGCTCAAGTATTGTGTTTTCATTAGATATTTCTTTAATAAGGTACTCTTGATAACCATTGTCAAACGACTCAACAATCTCAAAATCATCAAAGAGGTAGGTTTGTACCCATTTTTCTTCGAAAATTGTATTCAGTGATACGCGACGGTCCATCAGTTCTTTACGAATTGAGAAGCTTCCATCGCGATTTACTGTGATACTGTCTTGTGCTTCAAGTTCTGGTAAGACAACTGAGATAGGCTCGGGATCCAAGGTGCCCGGTTCAATTCTTCGCACATTGTTGAAATATTGTAAGTCACACTCAGACGTATAGATCCGCAAATCCGCCGCTTCACCGAGTTCATAGAGACGGTCAATCATCGCTTCTGCTTTCAGAACTTCCTTGTGATAAATGATAATGTCTTCTTGTTGGGTCTCTGCTTCTGTTGCGGGGTCAAGAAGAAAGCAAAATGAAGTTAGAATAATTGCAATCAGAATGCAAAAACAAAGAATTCGAGGGGCATGAAACTGTTGTTTTTCTTTCATAACTAATCTCCTTTATACCCTTACTATGCATACGGATATAAAAAAGTGCCAAAAAAAAGAGAAGTTTTATAACTTCTCTAAAAAATATTCTATTTTGATTCGTTTCGGGCATATACAGCAAGGACACAGTCTTCGACAACATTCAATCCAATGTCATTCGCTTTTTTAACTAACGCGTCGCTTACAGTTCCAGGTTGTAACCAGATTGTATGGATGCCTTTTGCTTTAACGGCATCGAGATAATCATAACCAATGGTTGGGTTGACAACAAATACTGCAACGTCAATATCGTGGTCAATTGCTTCAATGGAATCGTAGACAACTTCATCACCCAATGTTCCCAACGTAGGATGAACTCCAAATGAACGTTTTCCTTTGTTCTTTAAAAGTTCATGAATGCGATTTGAGAATTTGGTTTGATCGTTTGTTAAACCAATAACAGCATAGTTCTTATTACTTAAAAGTACATCATATGGATTATTCATTTTCTAGCTCCTTTTCAAACCATTGTTTGATATCGTCGAGTTCGAATTGACGCATGCGATGATCGAGATCGTATATCTTGTGCGTTACATCTGCACCGTTGGCTTGCAAACGTTGCTCAAGTGCCAAAGCTCCCTCAAATGGAATTATATCATCAAAACGTCCGGAGTGGATAAGGATGGTCATATCTTTCAAAGGAAGTTCACGTGTCGCAATCTCCATATTCATCGGTCTGAGTAAAATTGCTTTTTCAAAAGGTGTTTCAACTTCTAAAAGCATTGCTTCAATGGTGTTTGCACCATTTGAGAACCCTAAGGCCCACATTTCACCGAGGTTGTATTGTTTTTTTAAGGTGTTCACAACGTCAAGTAAGTTTGGAACACGATCCAACATATCTTGCTCATCCATGAGCTGTGTTTCATTGGAAACTTTGCAAAAGCGACGCATGCCATTGACGACAACATCACCGCGTAATGAAAGATGATTCATTGTAGGTGCGACCATCCGGGCTACTGGTAAAAGCACCGTCTCATCACCACCCGTACCGTGAAAAAGGACTAGGGTTTTGTCACTTCCGTTATCAAAAAATACATGTTCTATCATAAATTTATAACCTTACTTTCTATAGTTTACGCGTTTGGTATTAAAAGGACTGACTGTTTCTTCAATCTCTAAGCGTTGATCTTCGAGAAATGGTGGAAGACTTAATTTCTCACCCAGAGTCTCGAGTGGTTCGTCTACTGTGAAACCGGGGGTATCGGTTGCAAATTCAAAGAGTATGCGTCCGACCCGTGTATACAATGATTGAAAGTAGTGACGTTCCACAAAACCAGAGTTTGGATACATGTTCTTACGCATCTGTTCCGCGCGCATATCTAATTGTACACGGTCTTCAACGCGAAGTGCAATATGGTGCACGCTTCCGTATCCTGGCAGTTCATCTTGAGACCTTTGATCAATAATTACATGGATGGATGATGAGTTTCCACCATCAGCGGTTTCAAAGCGTGTGATGCCATCTTCCATGCCGACATTCTTAAATCCAAGCATATCTACAAGGAATTGTTCTTGTGTTTCAATATGACGTACTGTTACTTCTACAGTACCCAGGCCAACAATTGCATATGCATCGGGAACATCACTCCATTGGTTTGCCACTCCCGGCGCAAAGCCACCTTTGTTGCCTTCATCTGAAAGCAAACGCAGACGCAAACCGTCAATGTCTTCAAAGCGGAGTCCTTTGGTACCAAATAACGTATCAATGGGTTGATGAGGCACTCCAAATTCTTCAAAACGAGTTTGCCAATAGGTTAATGCAGCGTCGCTTGGAACCCGTAAACCAATTGATGTGACGGCATTGGTGCCGCGAATTGTTTTTCGTGTATTCGGGAAGTCAAAAAATGTGATATCATTTCCCGCTGATGCGTTTTCATCACCAAAGAAAGTATGGTAGGCGGTGACGTCATCTTGGTTGACAGTTTTCTTTAAGAGTCGCATTCCCATGACTTTGGTATAAAAATCATAGTTTGCCTGTGCATTGCTTGTTACATTTGTTATGTGGTGATAACCGGATATTGTTTTCATAGTGTGGATCTCCTTTTAAGTATAGATGTATCATATCGTGTTCAAAAAACACCTTCAAGCAATATGACCTAGTTAATAAGTATGTTAAAGATGAAAATCTAATGTTAAGCGTTTCACAGAGTTCGCCATAACGATAAACGTTAAATAATTGATGTTACACTGTTACATTTCGGAATTTGTGGTTAAAATGATGTTTTTGAGGCGAAGTCATTTCTTAGATATGTTTTAATTAGAATAGATTTGAAGGGTGGTGGGTTTATGCTCGTTGTTTTTGATAGCCTAACGGGTCAAGGGGAAAGATTTGCGTCACGTTTAAACGAAGATACAATAAATATTCTTGATTATAATGGTGAAGATGACGAATTGTTTTTAGTAACACGATCATGGGATTTTGGAAAAGTCACAGACGAAGCCATAGAATTTCTTGATCAGTATGCCAACAAAGTTGTTGGAATGGCTGTTAGCGGAAATCGCAATTGGGGTACCAATTATGGTGCAGCAGGAGATAAAATTCACGCACAATATGGCGTGAAACTCGTGCTAAAGTTCGAAGGATCGGGCTTTAGTAAGGACGTTGAATACGTTCAAGACTGGATTCATAATTATAAGGAGGGAAATGTATGACAGTACAATCAAAATCAAATCAAATACCTGAGTGGGTAATTCTAAATAATCAAATCCTAGATGGCGATGGAAACATCAAAGATCTTAATAAAGATAAGGAAGCTGTGCGTTCTTATTTCTTAAACTACGTAAATAAACACACACAATTCTTCCATTCATTGGAAGAGAAAATCGATTATATGTTGGAAAATGAATATTATGAGCGCGAGTTCTTTGAAAAATATTCATTTGATCAAGTTAAGGCCATTTATGACCTTGCATATGCTGCGAAATTCCGTTTCCCAACATACATGGGGGCATTCAAGTTCTACAATGACTATGCAATGAAGTCCAACGATGAACGTCGTGTATTCTTGGAACGCTATGAAGATCGTTTATCAGTAATTGCACTTTATCATGCCGATGGTGATTTTGAGCTTGCCCAACGTTTGATCAAGTCGTTGATAGCACAAGATTTTACACCTGCTACACCAACATTACTTAATACTGGAAAGAAAAAACGCGGTGAGTTTGTGTCATGTTTCCTCCTCGAGGTCGATGACTCATTGAATGATATTGCGCGTGTTCAAGAATTTGCAATGCAACTTTCGAAATTAGGTGGTGGTGTTTCTATTAACCTTACGAACCTTCGTGCTAAGAGTGAAACAATCAAAGATATACCCGGTGTTGCTAAAGGTGTTGTTGGGGTTGCGAAGCTTCTTGATAATGCGTTCCGTTATGCGGATCAAATGGGACAACGTCAAGGTGCCGGTGCTGTATATTTGAATGTGTTCCACAGTGATATTGAAGACTTCTTGTCGACAAAGAAACTGAATGCGGATGATGATGTTCGTGTTAAAACATTATCAATGGGTGTTGTTATGCCCGATAAGATGGTTGAGTTGGCACGTGAAGATAAAGATATGTACGTATTCTATCCACACACAGTTCAAAAAGAATATGGATTGAATTTCGCAGATATCGCAATTGACATGGACAAATGGTATGACAAACTTGTTGATAATCCTAAAGTTCGCAAACGTAAAATTAATCCACGTAAACTCTTTGATATGATTGCTCAACTTCAAGGGGAATCGGGTTACCCATACATTATGTATGCAGACAACGTAAACAAAGAAAATCCTCTTGCAGATCCAATTAAGTTCTCAAACTTGTGTACTGAAATTCTTCAACCATCAATCGTCTCCAGTTATGCAGACTACAACGATCGTGAGAATGATCAAATTGGTTTGGATATTTCATGTAACCTTGCTAGTGGTCATATGGGAAATATGATCAAAAATAATACAATTCAAGAAACTGTATACGCTGCTATGGAAATCATGAACTCTGTTTCAAACAAAACAAACATTGCTCATGTTCCAGCAGTTGCCCGTGCAAACAATATTATGCGCTCAGTTGGTTTTGGTATCATGGGTCACCATGGCTTCATTGCTGAGAACTATATTGCATATGGAAGTCCTGAAGATATTGATTTAATTGATGTATTCTTTAGCTTAATTAACTTCTACAGCTTGAAACATTCAATGGAAAAAGCAAAAGAAACAGGATTGCGCTTCTATGGCTTTGAACGTTCGAAATATGCTGATGGATCATACTTTGAGGACCGTGGTCCTGTACTTCCAACACTAGATGTTGTGAAAGAGATTCTTGCCGATGTTGTGATTCCAACCCAAGAAGAATGGACACAATTAAAAGATGATGTGATGACTTTTGGTCTTTACAACTCTAACCGCCTTGCAGTTGCTCCAAATGGTTCGATTGCTTATGTTATGAGTGCAACACCATCGTTAACACCTATCAAGCAAATTGTTGAAGAACGTACCTATGGAAACTCAAAAACATATTTCCCAATGCCAGCATCGGATGTTGCAGGATTTATGTATGAATCAGCCTACGCAATGGATAATTACAAAGTTATCGATGTCATTGCGACAGCGCAAAAACATGTTGACCAAGGAATTTCATTTGAACTTTGCATTCAATCCGATGAAACAACACGTAACTTACAAAAATACTATCTCTACGCACACTACCAAGGGATAAAGACACTATACTACACACGTACACAAAAACTTCGTATTGAAGAGTGCGAAAGCTGTGCGGTTTAATCAAAGGGGGCAACAAAGAATGATTGATGAAATACTAAAGAAAAGTGCTGTTCGTGACTATGATGGTGCAAACTGGAATGGTCATGAAGATAACTTTACACAAACATTTTACGAACAAAACTTAAGTCAATTTTGGCGTCCGGAAGACATTAGCTTGCAACCAGACCTTAATCTTTGGGCAACACTCTCACCTGAGATTCGTAAAGCCTACTCACAAAATTTGGCTGTATTAACGTTCCTTGATACCTATCAAGGAGATATTGGAATGCCAGTTGTTTCACGCTCAATTGATGATTCATTTCACCAACGTAAAGCGGTCTTGAACTTTATGGCAGCCATGGAAAATGCGGTCCATGCAAAGTCTTACTCAAACATTTTCATGACATACCTTGCGAATGATGAAATTGATGATATGTTTTCATGGACAGAGAATCACAAAAACATGCAACGCCTCTTGGCACTTATTGTTGGATATTACGAAGACTTGGATCAGTTAACCTACCGTCGTCGTTATGACAAGTTGGGTGACCCTGTTGATGAACAAGAGTTCCGGATTGCACAATGGAAAGCAATGGTTGCTTCTGTATTCCTTGAATCTTGCCTCTTCTACAGTGGCTTCTACTACCCATTGTACTTCTATGGTCAAGGGAAGTTAATGCAAGCTGGAGAAATCATCAACTTAATTCTTCGCGATGAAAGCATTCATGGATTATACATTGGAAACCTTTCGATGGAAATCTACAATAGTTTCGATAAACCATTGCAAGCTGAACTGTATCAATGGCTTACAACGTATTTGGATGAAATCTATAAAGAAGAAGTTGAGTTGATTGAATCCATATATGATGCGGTTGACTTGTCACACGATGTTAAAATATTTGTACGCTATAATGCAAACAAAGCAATGATGAACTTGGGATTTGATCCCTATTATGATTATGAAGAAGTAAACCCTGTTGTCTTGAATGGTTTAAACACAGAAACAAAGACAATGGATAACTTCTCAATGAAAGGAAATGGGTATCAAAAGATGAAATCAGAATCATTAGCAGATGATGACTTCCACTTTGATGCACCGCGGATAAGCCGATGAGTAAAGTAAAAATGTTAACACAAGACAACTGTCCCAAATGTGTGGCTTTAAAAAGCTTTTTAGAAATGGGATTGCGTAATAAGTATGCTGAGGATATTGAAATCGTGAAACGTGAAGACAATCCAAAAGCATTTATGGAACTTGTTGAAAAGCACGATTTGATGGCAACACCAGTCCTTATTGCTGGTGATGATGTCCTGCTTGATACAACACCTTCAAAAGTCTCTGTTTTCTTGGAGCGAAACATTTAGTATTGAACAAAGAGCATCAAGTCACAGGACTTGATGCTTTTATTTGTAGCAATAAGGAGAAAGAGTGGTAATAAGGCCGTTTTTTTGCTATCGTTAAAGAAGAAGAGGGGTGTGTTTGTGCGCAAAACATTTCAGAAAGTAGCTCAGGTCTATGAGATGATTACTTCCAGTGAAGGAACACTGTTTACGAATGCATTTGCCTATGCACTCGTTGTGGGGATCGCCCCATTTTTAATTATATTTGTACTATTTATTGGAACCTATGTTTACGAGGTTGATCAAGTCGTGTCATTACTCGCGCGATATATTCCCGCCGATTTAATTCTTCCGTTTGTAGAGTATATCTCAACCTCACAACCAAGCAACTTGGGTCTGATTGGGTCATTGCTTGGTGTAAGTATTTGGGTTGGATCAAAAAGTATTTATTCCTTTCTCTTATTAAGCAGTGAAAATGATGAAGTCTATATTAACCATATTCTTTTAAGAATATTATCAATTGTCTATCTCATATTTTTAATCGCTGCAATTGTGGGTATTGCAATTGTGATGGGATTTTTCAATATGACAAATAGACTGTTGATTGCGCCGATACTCTTAGCGTTTTTCACACTATTCTATCGCTTGACATCTTTTCGATATACACGCATTCGCGATGTATTGCCAGGAGCAATTAGCACGACAATTATCATTCTCTTACTGGGCCAATTATTCTTTGTCTATATAAATGGCTTTACGAATTATCAAACAATCTACGGTCCTCTTGCATCGGTAATGATTTTGCTGATCTCAGGATGGCTTATTGCATGGGTTATTTTCTTAGGGTATTCGATTAACTTTGTGGCCCGTGATACACAAGGACCAATTAAAGAAAAAGATAAACTCATTCGTTTTCTTGGAAAGTATTAAACCATAAGTGGAGGAAAAGTTTATGGAATCCGTATTTAGATTTTTAAGAACATCATTGTTTGCACCGCGTGTTCTGACAGTGATTATTGTATTTGCGATTCTCTATTTTATTAATACCGCGATCAAGAAGACAATTCAGAGACTGATTTCCGTTGATGTTATCAGCGCAAATAAAAAGACAATCTATTTACTCATCGCCAAGATAATTCGCTATGTACTCTATGTCATTGCGGGAACGTTCGCCTTGGAAATTTTTGGCGTCTCTACGACCCCACTGTTGGCGATTGGTTCAGCAATCAGTGTCGCAGTTGGTTTGGGTGCCCAAAAGATCGTTAAGGATGTCATAGCAGGATTTATCATCCTTACAGATAACCAGTATGTTTTGGGCGACAATGTCGAGATAGAAGGCTACGCTGGTGAAGTTATTGATGTGACACTTTTATCAACTGTATTGCGTAATGCGCAGACAGGGGCTGTTTACTCGATTCCCAACGGCGAAGTAAAAGTCGTGACGAATTACTCTCGTGATTATATGATTGCTGTTGTTGATATTCCCGTGCTACCAACCTTGGATAGTGCAGAAGTACTTGCGATCGTTGCTGAGATTGTTGCACCATTACAAGATGAAATGATGCTTGAACCCATTCATGTTGATGGCGTAGTTGCCATTACGAATTTGATGCTTACAGTTCGTGTGAGTGTTAAGACCAAGCCTTCAGATTTTGTGATTGTTGAGCGTAAATTAAGAAACATTATTCAAACAGAACTAAATCATCGTAAAATGGGGATTTAATATAAATTTCACGTACGAATTCTTGTCTAAAACCACTGCGTGTGTAACAATATCATTAATAATATCAAGATTTAATGTGATATATGATTAAAGTGGATATTTCGTGTGAGGTAAGACATGTGGACGACTATAAAAAATTTATAACAATATTCTCTAATGGAGGTATTGTAACAATTGAAGAAATACTTGAGAAATCGGGATTTTCGGAACGTAAAGCACGAACTTACTTACGACACTGCCGAGCAATTGGAAAATACAATGGATTTGAGATAACGACCCTTCACACGCAAGGGTATCTTTTCCGTGTTTTTGATGAAGCGTTGTTTGATACATACATGCATGACTTTGATGAAAAAGATGGACGAATATCTATGCCGCTTGAGCAACGTATATTCTCCATTTGTACACAAATTATTATGCGATCCACCAATGCTCTTTTAGATAGTGATTACATTACATACGATGAAATAGCGCAGTTCTCTGGTATCTCCCGCAGTGATGTTGTGGCTGATATGCCAGAAGTTAAAAAGACTTTGGCACGATTCAAACTTAAATTGACAAGCAAACAATATTTTGGTGTTACGGTAGTAGGCGATGAATACGATAAACGTGACGCATTAAGAGTTGCAATGGAAAATGGAGTACCAGTCGGAGATTTTAGCCCAGAAACGGATATTCATTTGAAAGGTATTGTTCGCACCGTGCTTATTCGCAATGAATTAACGTTCCACCGCACTGCTGTAGATATCATTACGAATTTGGTTAAGGTAACACTGTTGAGACGCCAAGGTGAGCAAGTCATCACATCGACAATGGTGAACATGCTTTTACTTGATTATCGCTGTGAAGCGGCCGCAACTGAGATATTCAATGAAATCGGTAAAGAGGTAGAGTTTACATATACACCATTAGAACGCAATTTAATGGCATGGCTTATTTATACACTGATTTCCACAAAAGATACACCGGATGCTGATGTATCCAGTTTGAAATACCATAATAGCGAAGCCCTTCGCGTTGTTGATATGACATTCAATACCAATTATCGCTACGAAACAGAACTCAGAAAGCATCTTTTACAACAGGTTTATGACTTAAAACATCAACCACGTTCAACCCAAAACTCTGATACGGTTATTCAGGATTTATCTTTAAGTAGTACATATACCTCTTTAGTTGCAATTACATTCATACGCAACAATCCGATTTTGAATCGGTTGAATCTTACAAAAGTTGAAGTCCAAAATATTATCATGTTCTTCTATTCAACGATGGCATCCTATAGAAAAAAATTACGCGATAAAGTAAAACACATTCTTATCGCATCAAACTCTGTTATCAGCCATAAGCTCTATCTTCAAAGCAAACTTGAAACTATTTTCCCTTCAGCGACCATCCATATTTCAATGGGAAGTTATATTGAGTACAATGACTTGAAGGATTTTGATCTTATTATTACGACGGAGCATCTATACATTGACACAACAATCCCAACATTTGCAATTACATCCTTACCAGATGAAACGCTTTTTAGACACATTAAAAATGATGTTATCTTTTTTAAAGAATTCTCACAACTTAACGATTTGCGATTACGTGATATCATAACTGAAGATACAGTATCCTTTGATAGTACGAAGTATGAGAGCTACGAATCATTGATTGCTCATTATGGCGCACTGATCTTTGAACAAGGATATACAAGTCAAAATCCAACCGACTCCATTCTTGCTCATGATGAATACGTAAGTTCTGGATACAGTAACACAGCAATCGTAACAGCTCCCATTGATCCCATGACGACAGAGTCCAGCATCCATATGATTTTCCTTGAACATCCTGTGATGTACGAGGAGGAGTTGTATTCTCATGTCTTTATTGTTAATATCAAAGTTGACCAGTTCTTTCTTTACCAAGAACTTTTTGAGTTCTTGAGTGAGTTAGCACGCTATCGTCATATTTTAAATGCGAAGTCATACAAAGAATTCCGTATGTATGCTCAAGACATGCTTTAAACGCTAGAATCGAGTAGGTAATTTATGAAACGATTAATAAATGGTATTCTCATTATTGTCTTAATGGTTACGACCTTTACACTGACATCAACATTTTTTATTGATACAACCTCAAAGGAAGTAAGTACTGCCGTTGTTCACCAACAACTTGAAAAGCAAGTATACAAACTTGTCGATACAATTCAAGAAATCATTCCAATTCAAAACGATGCTGCAGTTGAAACATTGATCAAACGCATGGAAGAAGATCCCGAAGTGTCAGAGACCATCGATAAATATGCCAAACAGTTTGTGCATGATTTAGCTGTTGCTCCCGATGCAATTACTATTGATATGAACGAAGAAGTTCAGACGCTACTCTTGAACTATTCCAATGATTTGGGAGATGTCATGGGAGATGTCATCAATGATAAATATAAGGAAGTAATTATTCAAGAAATTGTCCGCCGTATTGATTTCAATGACTATTACAAACAAGGTTTGGGATACGTCAAAGACAGCATGTCACCATCCCAATTAAGTGGTGTAAAGCTGGTGAATACGGTATTTGAGAACAATGAAACAATCCGTATGATGTCATTGATTGTTGCGGTTGTCACTGTTGTACTTATGATCATAATTAACATCCGAAAGGTTTGGGGTTTTGGTACCCTTGGACTGGGATTGATACTTTCTGGAATCCTCCATCTTATCTTCAAACCAATCGCAAATCCACTGATTGTTCGACAAATAAGTCAGTTAGCAGGAACATTAAACTATGGTGTTTATACGACATTTGGGTTGGGATTCTTAATTGTTGGCGGATTATTGATGATCGTGTTTTTGATTTTCAAACCACGTTTTAAATCTTAAGAATGAATCACGGACCTTTGGGTTCGTTTTTTTATGTTTTGTTACCGAGGACACTGTAACGCGTGGTGAGGAGTGTGACGCTATAGTAGACAAGATAAATGACGCCACAGAGTGCCAACGAAATTTGCAACGGTGCATTTGAGATGGATTGGAACCCTCCTTGAACTAAGTTTATTTCCATGACTTGCAAACCAACGAATGTATGAACAGAAGCGATACAAAGCGGTAAGCCAAAATAAAGAGTGACTTGGAATATCAGAGCCCATGATTGACTTGAATGCGATGCTCCAAGGTTTGTTAAAATAATGGCATCGTGGATGCGCTCCTCATTTGAGAAAAGTTGCTGAAGGGACAAGACGACAAGCGCTGATAGCATAAACACAAAGCCTACAAAAAAACCAATGTATGTAAAGAGTAAAATCACGCCTTGAAGTTCTTGAATGACTTGATCGTGTGTAAATGTTGTCGTCGTAATCGTCGATTCATAACGGGTGTCAAGATCCACAGAAGTGGCATAATTATGGATTGTCATTTGCGTTTCAATGAAATCTTCGCTGTCAATGACGACGAGGATTCCATCAAAGAGACCACTATTAGCAAGTGAGGGAATTGTTGTTTCATAATGTTGGGGCAATAACTGTTTATTACCGTAAAAAAAATGTGTCGGAATGGCAGCTCCTTTTTGTGAACCTGTCTCAACTACAAACGGAGTCTGAGGAATTTGCTGTGAATTGCCATGGAATGCTATGAATGACTCGAAGTCGTCGCGAGACATGACATTAACGTGTTGACCGTCAACTTCCATAAAATCAATGTTTAAAATGAGCGCATCCCCAAAGTTTTCCAAGGAATCAGAACTGATCGTTGAAGATTCATACAGTGTATTCTGGATGCGTGATTGAATCGTTGCACTCAGATTTGATGAAGTCGCAAATGCTCCCATACCTAAAAGTAACATAATGGAAATGACCGATAGCATTCGTGATGTCGTGAAAAGTTGTGCACCAAGTTGTCGAAATGCAACTGGACCCAAACTTCGCATGAATATTTTCGAATGACGATTCATCCATCGTGAGAATAACGCAGCGAGACTCGAAAAAAATCCGAAAGTTGCAGTGGTTCCCAAAATTATAATAAAGGGCATGTATTTTAAGATTGCAAAAGGTTGAAGTGCCCACCAATAGGCATACATCAAGCCAATAACAGATACAAAACCAATAGCAAGGGCACGCCAAAGCGGTTGTGTTTTAGACATGGTTTTTCTTGGAGATTTAAGAAGTTCAACGATCGGTTTATTGCGTAAAATGAGTGCTGAGATGCACGTCACAACTAAAAAAATCATTGTGAATGTTATTATCGTATGTTGTAAGCTATACAGTGAAAAAAGAAAGGGTGTGCCTGGGGAATGTGTCATCAAAGTTTGGGATAATTGATCAACCAAAAATGACAAGCCAGTACCGAAAGTAATACCTGTTAGAATTGCCAAAGTCCCAATCATCAGATTCTCTACAAACAACAGGGTGAAAGTAAAGGAATACGGTGACCCCAGTAGTTGATACAAAGCCATTTCCTGTTTTCGTTTGCGCATAATAAATTGATTTGAGTAAAGAATCAAACTAAACAGTACCCCAGCAATGACTGTTGAAATTAGGGCAACAATGCGAATAAAAGCACTCACTATTGATCCTTTAGTGGGATCCAAAGATTGAACAACGGATTGTGATTCAAAAGCATTAAACGCGTAGAATAGAGCGATAGCAAATACTAACGTTATAAAGTAAAGTGCGTAATTACGGAAACTTTTTGTGATGTTTCGAAATGCAATTTTTATCATAGGACACCTCTTGTTTGTATTCAGTGTAGTTTTTTATAAGAATGAATACCATCGAAGTCTACAACATTTCGCTTACATTATTGTAAGAAAAAAGACTGAATGATCAGTCTTTTAAGGTTGAAAGGAAGGTGCCAATTGTTTCTTTATACTTATTGGGGTTTCGATTGTAGGAGGCACCATGTACCGCGTCAGGTACTGTGTAGCGCATTTTTTGCCCTCCTGCAGCTTGATAGACAGTGTCGAACATGGTGTATGGAACAAAGTCATCGGCCTCACCATGAATCATCAAGATCGGCAAGGTGTTCTTTTTAACTTGTTCAAGGGCACTTGCTTCTCGGAAAGTATACCCTGCTTTGTGCTTGGTATAAAGGCTTGTTAAAGGTATGAGGGGAAACGGGGGAATCTTGAATATTTTCTTCAATTGAAATGTGACCTCATCTTCAACACTTGTGTAACCACAGTCTTCGATAATTCCTTTAATATTGGGTGGCAATTTCTCACCTGAAACCATCATTACAGTTGCACCGCCCATACTAATTCCGTAGAGCAGTATCTCAACATCTTGACCATAAACGTTTATGATACGTTCAATCCATTGGATAATATCCAAGCGATCTGGCCATCCAAAACCTAAGTAGTCACCGTCACTTTTCCCATGTCCGCGTGCATCCGGTAGAACACCATCATAGCCGAACTCAGCCAGTAAGTTATAAAATGGAGACATATCCAAAGACGTCCCCATGTAGCCATGACAGAATAACGCCACTTTATGGTTGTTAGGTTTTGTTCGCACACAACTTGCGCTAAGTTTGAGACCATCATTTGATGTCAGAGTCCATGGCTCCTCCCGCAGTCTTTCCTCAAAAATCGATCGCGCTTGTGCACTGGACTCACTCATTTGGAAGGTTCCAAATAATTTATGGAATGTTTCCCGACTGCGGCTGTCAATCGCAAGTTTATAGAAATAACGGACTGCCAAATAAAGTATAATGAAAATCACCATAAGGCCTACTAGCAACCAAACCATATTACCATCTCCTATTCTGTTTTCATTGTATCATTATTCGTTTTTCAACATAAAAAAATTGCACATAAAGTGCAATTAAATGATGTCATCATAATTGACCCCATCAATGTCGAATCCATTGATGGCTAAGAACTCATGACGGAAAGCATCAAAATCCACAATTTCTTTGAAGTTATCCGGTGTTACGGCATCCATGAGAATATTCACATTATTTTGTGTCTCATCATCCAATTCAAAAGCATCCAAACGGTAACGACCCTCATCATCGATAAGCGGTGAATCACCATAAATCATGTCGTGATAGAGGCGGTATTTGTGCTCGATAATTGACTCATGGGTCCCTTGTTGTTTCATAACCTTAAACAAGGCACTTGCATACAAGGCAACAGTTGGGATAAAGACTGAAGCTTTAGTTACAACTGTCTTTGATGAACTGATGATTGCCTGTCCGTTCAAGGGTTTGAGTAAGGCATTGATTTGTTGATTGGTATGCTCAAGGTCACGTTTTGCATGCCCAATCGTTCCATCTTTATAAATCGCATATGTAATGGGTGAACCAATGTAGGTATAGGTAACAACACGGCAATCTTGATTTAACATATCTGCTTCAAGTAGGGCTTCGACCCATAATTTATAGTCTTCACCACCCATTACCTTTTCGGTGTTCCGAATGTCGTCAAAACTTGCGATATCAACACTTTCTTCACGAATTGTTTCTTTCGCAATATCAACAGAATACCCTTTAAATGGTGTGTCAATTGGTTTGAGCGCCGAGACAAACTTTTCTTGGGTATCCGGGTCGATTCGAATGCCGCTGGCAACCGAGTACACAACAAGATCAATCTTGCGATCCATCGCTTTAAAATCATCGATGACCGTTTGTTTGATCTCATGGCTGAATGCATCCCCGTTGAGATCATAGCTTTGCAATCCGTGTTCGAGTGCAAAATGCTGGAAGTATTCGTTATTGTAGTATCCTGCGCTAGCAGTGTTTCGACCGCGCGCTGCACGCTCAAAACTAACATTGTAGGTAAAGGCTCCTGCGTTGAATGCGAGCGCGATGCGTGTCGCCAGTCCATAACCCGAGCTTCCACCGATAATGAGCACATTTAAGGGTTTGTCAGTAATTTTAGGTAAGTGAATCACTTCTTGAATTTGATTTTTTATATTTTTTTTGCACCCTTGAGGATGCGCATTTAGGGCGATATTGTCGCGAATCATTGGTTTGATTGTCATATCTTCAGTTCTCCTTTGTTGACTTACAAATTCCATTATATTATTATTTACTTTGATAATCAAACTATTTATTTGGAGGTTACACATGAATACGAAAGATATCAAACAATTAATTGAAATTTTGGAAACATCAGGATTAGAAGAACTTAACTATAAAACAGACGGATTTGAAATCAAACTTAAGAAGCCCAGTGTTGTCGTGCAGAGTGCACCAGTTACAGTGAGCCAGCCTGCATTGATAAAGCCAAGTGCTTCAACTGAAAATGCCGTAAAGTCACCCTTAGTTGGAGTGTACTATGCGAAGCCATCTCCAGAAGCGAGTGACTTTGTACGTATTGGAGATAGTGTATCACAAGGTGATGTGTTGTGCATCATTGAAGCAATGAAAGTTATGAATGAGATTAAAGCACCACAGTCTGGTGTTGTCAAAGAAATCATGATTCAAGAAGGGGATACGGTCGATTTTGATCAACCGCTCTTCGTTATCGAATGAAAATGATTCAAAAAGTATTGATTGCGAATCGTGGCGAAATCGCAGTACGCATTATTCGTGCATGCCGTGAACTCAACATTAAGACTGTTGCTGTATATGCAAATGTTGATAAAGAATCACTGCATGTTGCTTTGGCCGATGAGGCTGTCTGTATTGGAAATCATAAACTTGAAAATTCATACTTGAATCAAAATGCAATTCTTCAAGCGGCTGTGAACACCCAGGCACAAGCAATTCATCCAGGATTTGGTTTTCTGAGTGAAAATGAATCCTTCGTACGCGCTTGTGAACGTTTGGGAATCAAGTTTATTGGTCCATCAGCAGATCTTATCCAAACAATGGGAGATAAGCAAACTGCGCGTGAAACTATGATAGCGGCAGGTGTGCCAGTAGTGCCGGGATCAAAAGATTTGGTTGATACCTATGAAGCTGCGATTGAGATCGCTGAAACCATTGGCTATCCTGTACTTATTAAAGCAACAGCAGGTGGTGGTGGAAAAGGGATGCGCGTGAGTTATGCTCCCTCAACCCTCAAAGATGCCTACAATCAAGCCCGCCAAGAGGCAAAGAACGCTTTCAATAACTCGGCTGTCTACATTGAGAAGTTTGTTGAAGGACCCCGTCATATTGAAGTTCAGATTATTGGTGATTCTCATGGTAATGTTGCGCATCTCTTTGAGCGTGAATGCTCAGTACAGCGCAACAATCAAAAAATGATCGAAGAAGCACCTGTGCAGAATCTCTCATCAAAAACACGTCAAAAACTCTTGGATGTTGCACTTAAAGCAGCATCCAGTGTTGGTTATGAATCCGCAGGAACTCTAGAGTTTATTATGGACAAGCAGGAAAATTTTTACTTTATTGAAATGAATACACGAATTCAAGTAGAGCATCCTGTTACGGAAGCAATCACAGGTGTTGATATCGTTAAAGAACAAATTCGCATTGCAGAAGGACGTCGTTTATCGTTTAAACAAAAAGATCTTCGTGTAAATGGACATGCAATTGAAGTCCGTATTAATGCTGAAGATCCATCGGATAGTTTTAAACCCATGGCGGGGCGTATTGATGGGCTTCATTTTCCAGGTGGTAATGGCGTTCGCATTGATTCCTTTGTTTATCAAGGGTACCAGATTCAGCCGTTCTATGATTCGATGATTGCGAAAGTGATTGTGCATGGACGTACCCGTGATGAGGCTATGGAAAAGGCAATTCGTTGTTTGGAAGAAATTGACTTGGATGGTTTAACATCAAATGTTGAATTCCAACTCGAAATTCTTTTAAACGAAGCCTTCCAAGATAATGTGTACGATACATCCCTTGTATCTACACTCTTGAAAAGAGGTTAATTATGTTTAAAAAACTACAATCAAAAAAGAATAAAGTAGATGCACTGAAGGGATTCGAAAGTGTGATGGCTCCAACTGAAGTCCCTGACGGAATGTATGAAAAGTGCCCAGGATGTGGTGCAACACTACCACTCCAAGCACTTCAAGATAATCTTTGGGTATGTCCCCATTGCGATCATCATTATCGTATGCACGCTGCGGATCGTATTGCCGCTACCTTTGACACATTTAACGTGTTTAACCACATTATAAAGACAAAAGACCCACTAAATTTCCCTGGATATCAACAGAAAATAGACAGTTTAAGTGAATCAATGGGTGTCTATGACGCCGTCGTTTGCGGTGAAGCAACCATTGCTGATAAACAGGTTATTGCTGTTATCATGGATACCAATTTTTTAATGGGATCAATGGGGAGTGTTGTTGGGGAAAAAGTAACCCGCGCCTTTGAACGTGCATTAAAACAAAAGAAACCCGTGTTATTGTTCAGTGCTTCGGGTGGAGCGCGCATGCAAGAGGGTTTAATCAGTCTCATGCAAATGGCCAAGACAAGTGGTGCGGTTGGGAAGTTTGATCAAGCAGGGGGATTGTATATCAATGTGATTACCGATCCTACAACAGGTGGCGTAACGGCAAGCTTTGCAATGCTTGCGGATATTATTCTTGCAGAACCCAATGCTCTTATTGGTTTCGCCGGTCCACGTGTCATTGAACAAACGATGAAGAAGCCGTTACCGGAAGGATTTCAACGATCGGAGTTTCTCCAAGATAAAGGCTTTGTTGATGCGATTGTAAATCGCGTGGATATGAAAGCGACCTTATTAAAACTATTGGAACTTCACGAGGTGAAATCATGAATACACGCATAAAGCATCTTGAAAAAGAAATTAAAGAATTAAAAAAGCAAAAGTTTAATACAGAACATCTTGAAATGTCGCTAAGTATTCTCAAACAAGAATATCACTCGCAACTTTCTTCATGGGATAAAGTTCAATTGGCCCGTGCAAAAGACCGTGCGGGTTCCAAGCAGTTCATCGAAGCAATTTTTACTGATTTTACCGAATTGCATGGTGATCGCAATTATGGTGATGACGGTGCAATCCTCGGTGGTATTGCACATCTTCATGATATGCCTGTTACCGTTATTGGTGTTGTAAAAGGCCAGACTACAGAGGAAAATCTCAAATCAAACTTTGGGATGGTCCATCCTGAAGGGTATCGCAAGGCCTTACGTTTGATGAAGCAAGCGGAAAAGTTTAACCGTCCAATCATTACCCTCATTGACACCCCCGGAGCGTATCCTGGGATTGGAGCAGAGGAGCGCGGCCAAGGGCAGGCAATCGCTCAAAATTTGGTTAGTATGATGGATCTTAAAGTTCCGGTAATTGCCATAATTCTTGGTGAAGCAGGAAGTGGTGGTGCCCTTGCCTTAGCAGTTGCCAATCAAGTCTGGATGATGGAGCATGCGATTTACAGTATCCTTTCACCCGAAGGGTTTGCCTCAATTTTATACAAAGACGCTTCAAAAGCGCCCGAGATTGTCGATGATATGAAAATTACCAGTGATCATCTCTTTGCGCTTGGATTGATTGATGAAGTGATTGAAGAGAAAGATGATTTTGTACCCGTTGCAAAATATCTCAAAGCACGACTGTATCGTGAACTGAGCGCTATGAAAAAAATGAAAGCAAAACAAATCCAAAAACAGCGGTACGAGAGATTCCGTAACATTGGGGAGGTAATCCATGAAAAGTAGCATTATCAGTACTGGGAGTTATCGTCCCAAACAGGTTGTAAGTAATTTTGATTTTGAAGGTATTATGGAGACCAGTGATGCGTGGATCGTTCAAAGAACGGGGATAAGGCAGCGCTTGTTTGAAGACGAATCATCCGTCCGTATGGCAACTGAAGCCGCACGCAATGCTTTAGAAAATTTGGATGCATCCAGTATCGATTGCATCATTGTTGCAACCTATACGCCTGACTCATTCATTCCGACCATTGCCAATCAAGTTCGAGCGCACTTAGGAATTACGAACCCAATTCCGTCGTTTGATATCAATGCCGCATGTTCGGGGTTTGTTTACGCTTACCAAACAGCACATGCTTATATTGCATCTGGAATTTACAAACGTATTCTTGTGGTTGGGGTCGATTTTAACTCGCGTTATTTGGATTTTTCAGATCGCGCAACGTCAATTCTTTTTGGAGATGGTGCCGGAGCAATCGTGATGGAAGCAGGAATCACAGGCTCCATCGATTGTATTCTGGGCGGAGAAACAGACACTCTTGAAACAATTCGTATGCAGAACATGAGTGATCATGGTAATCCATTTGTATCCCGTCCATTGACCGATTCATCATACTTTGAAATGAAGGGAGCAGAAGTCTTCAAATTTGCCGTCCGCGTCATGGAGTCATCTGTGCATGCTATTCTTGAACGTAACAAATTGACAAGTGAAGATGTTGATCTTGTAATTTCCCATCAAGCAAACCAGCGGATCCTCGACAGTGGTGCCCGTGCACTTAAAATGCCCAAAGAAAAATTTTTAAGCAATGTTGCTGAAGTTGGGAACACCTCTTCAGCAAGTGTCCCTCTTTTGTTGGATGAAGCCAATCGAAAGGGACAATTGAAGCCTGGCATGAAGATAATCCTTGTTGCCTTTGGTGGTGGTTTGACCTATGGAACGGCACTCTTGGAGTGGGTTGCATAACTTGACAATTTAAAGATAAAAATATATAGTTTGAACATCAAACTAATTAAGGAGAAAATAAAATGAACGACAAAATTAAAAACATAGTAGCAGAAATCTTAGATATTGAAGCAGGTACAATTGCTGAAGATGCATCAATTCTTGATGATCTTGGCGCCGATTCAATCGCAGTTATGGAAATCGTAATGGAACTTGAAGGCGAATATGGTGTTGAGGTACCAACAGAAGATATCCTAACACTCAAAACAGTAAATGATATTGTGGCTTACATCGAAGCAAAACAGTAATGAAAATTGGATACTTATTTGCTGGCCAAGGCCAGCAATTTGTTCATATGGGCCAAGACCTCGCTCAAGAATATCCAGATATTTCCGCAATTTACAAGACGGCATCGGATATTCTTGGCTATGACATCCTGGCACTTACGGAAACACAATTATCACAAACTCGCTATACCCAACCAGCGCTCTATGTTCTAGGTCATGCCTTGGATTCACTTATTAAAGCCAAAGGATTCCAACCGCATGTTGTAGCAGGGCTCTCTTTGGGAGAGTACAATGCGCTGACGAGCAGCGGTGCCCTTGACTTTGTCGAAGGTGTTGCTTTAATTGCGAAACGTGGCGAAATCATGCAAACAGCGCTTCCCGAAAATACAACGGGAATGGCAGCTTGCTTAAAAACAGATATTGATACAGTTCGTAATGGTCTTGAAGGGTCTGACATTGCAATTTGCAATATCAATACCCCCAGTCAAATCGTGATTGGTGGTGCCTTGGATAAACTTGAACCTGCGATGCAACGGTTGAAAGAAAACGGTGTCCGTATGGTGATTCCTTTAAAAGTGTCGACGGTTTCGCATATGGCACTTATGGAACCTGCAAGCCAACAATTACGCGCAGCGCTATCATCAATGGTTTTTAAGACGCCAACCATTGATTTCATCAACAACATCAATGCAGCAGTTCAAACCGATGGCTTTGTAGATACATTGTCTCGTCATATTGCTGAGCCAACACATATGGCACAAACCATTCAATCGATGATTGATATGGGTATTGATTTGTTTATTGAGGTTGGTCCAAAAGGATCAATTTCAAAATTTGTTAAAGAAATTGGTGGCAAGGAAATCGCCGTCATTAATGTCTATGATATTGACACATTGGGAGGTTTAACTCATGAATAAGCCACTAGCAATCGTCACTGGGGCGACCAAAGGAATTGGACATGCTATTGCCATGCAATTGGTTGAGGATGGGTACGAAGTCTATGGAACCTACGTTCGCGACTACGAACCTGAAACATTAAAAGCCCTTGAAAGCGATGCATTTACATTGCATCAGGTTGATGCTAGCAATCAAGAAATGTGCAAAACATTCATCCAAGAAGTTTTGAATCGTGGAAAGAATATCGCAGTTTTGGTTAACAATGCGGGAATTGTTAAAGACAATTTGTTGATGCGAATGCCATTAGAAGATTTCACACGCGTCCTTGACGTTAACTTAACCGGTGTCTTTAACATGACACAAGCCATCACGAAGCCGATGATGCGTCAAAAATTTGGTGCAATTGTAAATATCACTTCAGTGATTGGTGAGATTGGCAATGTGGGACAGGCAAATTATGCCGCAAGCAAAGCGGGTCTTATTGGTTTTTCAAAAAGTATTGCTAAAGAATTTGCAAGTCGCAATATTCGCGTGAATTGTGTTGCACCAGGGTTTATTGAAACAGATATGACTGAGACACTAAGCGATGATATTCGCGCAACAATTTTAAACAATATCGCCATGAAATCACTTGGAAGTGCACAAGATGTAGCCAATGCAGTAAGTTTCTTAGTGAGTGATAAGGCCCGTTACATTACAGGACAAACCTTGAATGTATGCGGCGGCATGGTAATGTAGGAGAATGTTATGAGAAAACGCGTAGTAGTTACCGGATTGGGGATCGTGAGTCCACTTGGAAACAGTGTTGAGGAAGCCTATACGAATGCAATCAATGGCGTGAGTGGTGTGGATACAATCACAAGTTTCGATACATCCGATTTAAAAGTTAAAGTTGCTGCACAAGTCAAAAACTTTGCAGCAGATAAATATTTAAGCAAACGAGAAATTAGGCGTCAAGATTTGTTTAGCCAGTTCGCAGTCTATGCTGCAAGTGAGGCGTACAATGATGCAGGGTTAAATGAAACAACCCACGATATTAAACGTATCGGCGTACTTATGGGAACAGGAATGGGCGGTATGCAGACATTTGCCGGTGATTTGAATAAAGCATACGAAGGTGGATTCGGCAAAATCCCTCCGATGTTTATTCCGATGATTATTCCCAATATGGCCGCTGGAAATGTTGCCATTGCCTTGCAAACTCAGGGTCACACATCGTGTGTGACAACTGCATGTGCGGCGGCAACCCATGCAATAGGGGATGCCTTCCGTATGATTCAACATGGATATGCTGATATTATGGTCGCTGGTGGTACGGAAGCCGGTGTATCACCATATACTTTAGCAGGTTTCAATGCGTTAACGGCCTTGAGCTCCCATAATGATCCTAAAGTTGCATCCCGCCCTTTTGATCAGAATCGTGATGGATTTGTATTGGGAGAGGGTGCCGGTGTCTTAATCTTAGAAGACCTTGAACATGCGCAAAAACGTGGTGCACATATCTATGCTGAGATGGTTGGCTATGGGTCAACGTGTGATGCGTTCCATATTACTGCTCCGAGCGGTGTCGGTGCTGCGGATGCAATGCGACAAGCGTTGGACGATGCTGGATTAAAACCAGAAGATGTGTCTTATATTAATGCGCATGGCACAAGTACCCCCTTGAATGATAAGTTTGAAACACAAGCTATCAAGGACGTATTTCAAGATGCTGCTCATACTGTATCAATATCTTCAACCAAATCAATGCATGGACATGCCTTGGGAGGAACGGGCGGTATTGAAGCCGTGCTTTCGATTAAAACCATCACAGAAGGCATTATTCCCCCAACGATTAATTTACAGACTGCAGATCCCGAGTGTGATTTGGACTTTACGCCAAATACAGCAAAACAAAAATCTGTGGACGTTGTAATGTCAAACTCCTTAGGGTTTGGTGGTCACAATGCTGTAATCATGTTTAGAAAGTTTGGTGTGTAAAATGTTATTAAACTCAAATCAAATTCAAGAAATCATCCCGCATCGTTATCCATTCTTATTGGTTGATGCTGTCAAAGAAATGAGTGACACATCCATTGTGGCGATTAAGAATGTATCGGCTAATGAGATGCATTTCATGGGACATTTTCCACAGAAACATGTGATGCCTGGCGTGCTTATTACTGAAGCACTTGCGCAAGCAGGGGCGATTGTTTTATTGTCGCAAGAACAATTCAAAGGTAAAATTGCTTATTTTGTTGGAATCGACAACTTCAAGTTTAAACGACAAGTCATTCCAGGAGACCAATTGGAACTTCATGTTGAGTTGGTTAAGCTGAAAAGTATTATGGGTATTGCCGAAGCGAAGGCATATGTCAATGGAGAGGTTTGTGCTTATGGAACCATTAAATTTGCAATCGGAGATTAAGATTGGGACTGATTTGGTGCACATGCCGCGCTATGAGAAATTTGTAGAAGATGCACGCTTTATTCAAAAGGTATTGACGCCTAATGAACAATACCTTTTCAATGCACTGGTTCATCCCCGTAAGAAGTTGGAATTTCTTTGTGGACGTTATGCTGCAAAAGAAGCGTATGCAAAGGCAAAGGGCACTGGAATTGGTGTGACATCGTTTTTGGATATTGAAGTTCTCAAGAATGAGTCAGGGTGTCCAATTAGTAAACAGGCGCAGGTATCCATCAGTCATGATGGTGAGTACGCGATTGCGATGGTGCTTGTTTATGCATAAAATATACATGCTGATTACGTTTCTTGCACTTCCTTATTATTGGGTTCGCTCATTTTTCATACGCAAAAGTGGCGATCCTGAGAAAATAGCCCGCGAGCTGAAAACATACCCTCGTGACTACTTCGGAATTCGTGGAAAGAAAGTGACACCGATAGGTGATACGACACACATTTATCCCAATTGTGTTTACCTATCAAATCATCAATCGCACAACGATATCTTTATCGTGTTGGATGCTATTCAGAAACCTTTTCGATTTATCGCGAAGAAAGAGCTTTTCAGTAATCCCGCAACCGGTCCGTTTATGAGAATGTCACAATCTTACCCACTGGATCGTGATGACCCCCGTCAATCGCTGACACAGCTCAAACAAGCGGTAAATGATATTAATGCTGGGTGTTCCGTTTTAGCCTTCCCAGAAGGCACACGCTCACACCAGGCGGAAATGTTGGAATTCAAAGCGGGAATGTTTTCAATGTTACGAAAAAGTACGGTCCCTTTGGTACCACTCTATATAAAGGATAGCTTTAACGAGCAAACAAAAAATTATGAAATTTACTTTGGCGACCCCATTTTACCAGAGGTGTTCCAAAGCATGAAGGGCACGGAGTTGTGTGACTATGTCCGTGCGCGCATGGAAGAACTTAAAGAACATGCATACGCTTAATTATTGACACAAAAAAGAACATTTTGAATGTTCTTTTTTTGTATGATATACTTTGAAAAAGAGGATTTGTATGCACGAAGTACAAGGGTTAATTATGGAATTTGCGACTGGATTTTATTCTTACATTCCAGTATTTATCATCTTATACTGTATTCGGCTCCGAAAATTGCCGTTAGGGCAGCAGGTGCTGAATACTCTATTATTTTTCTATCTCTGTATTGTTATTGATCTTACCCAATTTCCACTCCCTGCAACGCGTGCTGCAGTGGAATACACAATGCAAAGGGTTGGTCCATTTAATCATTCGAGTTACAACCTGATGCCATTTTTTGTACAAGATTTAAACTTTTTATTGCAAGATAACAAACTGGCTTTAAACGTTATCATGACCATTCCATTTGGTTTCTTGGTTGGTCTTAAAACACGGAGAATGCGTAAAACACTTTTCTTTGGTGCATGCTTTACAGTGGCACTTGAACTCACTCAATTATTGACGCGCTATTTTCAAATGAGTTATCGAATTTTTGACGTTGATGATTTAATCTTAAACTTCATGGGCGTAGCCGTTGGTTACGGAATCTACTTCGTCTTCCGAAGTGGATACCACTACGTCCGCAAAATTACCACGAATCAGCGCGAGTAATGCCGTCGGATTTACTTCAAGTTGTTGTCCAATCTTACCTGCAGACACAATAAAGGATGACATCGCTTGCGCAGTTGTATCGATGATTGTTGGAAATTGCTTTTTCATCCCTAATGGAGAACAGCCACCACGAACATAACCTGTCAAATCAAAGAGATACTTGATATGAAGCAGTTCAAGCCGTTTTACTCCAAACGCTTTAGCTGCTTTTTTCATGTCAATATGTTCGTTAATGGGGATAACTGCTACAAAATGGTCAACACCGTGCTCAAGGACAATGGTTTTGAATATTTTGGAAGCGGGTTGCCCAATTTGGGTGGCAACATCAATGCCATCAAATTCTATCTTATCTTTATCGTATGCATGCGTTGTATAAGGAATCTTCTTTTGATCCAGAATTCGCATCGCATTGGTCTTCTTTATTTTCATGTTGTTCACCTTCAAAACTATTTTACCATAAAGCAGTCCTATCGGTTGCAATGAACAATCGGTCTTGGTATTCTTAGAACGTATCAAGCAAAGTAAATAACATGTGTTAAGTGCTGAAGGATGGGAAGTAGCCTTTGGACGAAACGAAAGTGCAGTGTGTTATTGCCTCCGTTGCGAGCCTTTTTCTTTATGCTGCTTGATAAGCGAAAGAGGTGTTAGAAGATGAAAACAAAGAAGTTAGTTTTAATGGCGTTATTTATCGTCATAGAAATCGTATTTACGCGATTTGTAAGCATTAATACTCCAATTACTCGGGTTGGATTCTCATTTGTTCCCATGGCAATTGCGGGTTATATGATGGGGGTCTTCAATGCAGGGATCATCGCTCTCATTGCTGATCTTATTGGAGCAACATTATGGCCAAGTGGTCCTTATTTTATTGGCTTCTCAATTTCTGCTTTCCTAACGGGTGCTGCATACGGTATCTTAAAAGGAAAAGAAGATATATGGAAATGGATGATTGTTGTTGCCCTATTCAATACGTTTATCGTCAATATTGGGTTGAATACCTGGTGGCTTCAAATTATGTATGGAAAAACATGGGATATACTCTTGCCACCGCGCATTGGAAAAGCCTTGTTTATACTTCCAATTAAAGTTTTGATTAATGGAAAAGTACTGACAGTTCTAAAAAACCATAAAAGTTTACAGAATGAAATCAATAGCCTATAAAAGGCTATTTTTTTATGGTAGTCTAGATACAGATAGGTGGAGGGACACACATGAAAAACGATGCACAAATTTCAAACGAAGCACATTATGATCACATTCAAAATGTTGCTGATAAATTGGACTTAAAGAATGAAGATATAGAGATGTATGGAACACGCAAAGCGAAGATTAGCTTGGATGTCTTAGAACGTCCAACAAAAGGAAAACTAATTCTTGTCACGGCGATTAATCCAACCCCAGCTGGTGAGGGAAAAACAACCATGAATATCGGTCTTGCCATGGCGATGAACAAACGTGGGTATCAAACGATATCAGCCTTACGTGAACCATCACTGGGGCCTGTTTTTGGTATGAAGGGTGGTGCAACGGGTGGCGGGTATTCACAAGTCATTCCAATGGATGAAATAAACCTTCATTTCACAGGGGATTTCCATGCCATAACATCTGCTCATAACTTATTGGCAGCGATGCTCGATAATCATATTTTTCATGGCAACCAACGGAATATTGATTTGCAAAGTATTTTATGGGGACGGGCAATGGATATGAATGATCGTGCCCTTCGTCGTTTAACCATTAATAGTAAGAAAATGAATCATGATACATTCTTTGATATCACAGCGGCTTCGGAAATTATGGCCATAGTTTGTCTTGCTGAGAATTTGGCTGATTTGCGGGTACGATTGGGACGCATAATTGTTGCCTACGATATCTTTGGTAATCCAGTAGTTGCAAACGATTTGGGGGCAGTCGGTGCTATGGTATTGTTACTTAAAGACGCGATGAAGCCAAACTTGGTGCAAACCCTTGAGAATACACCGGCAATTATTCATGGTGGACCCTTCGCAAATATTGCTCATGGATGCAATTCAATCATTGCCACCAAAACGGCATTAAAATTGGGTGACTATGTGGTTGCAGAGGCTGGCTTTGGTGCTGATTTGGGGGCGGAGAAATTCTATGACATTAAATGTCGCAGTGGAAACCTGAAACCATCGGCAACAGTTCTCGTTGCAACCATTCGTGCACTGAAATACAATGGTGGTGTTTCAGTTAGTGATTTGGGTCAAGAAAACCTCGATGCTTTGAAACTTGGTTCGCAAAATCTTATCCAACATTTCGAAAATCTAAAGAAATACCAAAACAATGTCATTATAGCAATCAATCGTTTTGCCAGTGATACTGATGCAGAAATTGCTTACTTGCAAGATCTTGGTCGCGATCTCAAGACACAGGTCATTCTTGCCGATGTGTTCTCCAAAGGTGGAGACGGAGCATTGGAGCTCGCTGAAGCGGTTCATGACTTATGTGAACAACCAGACACGTTTAAGCTTCTTTATGAGAACACGTCAATCAAAGAATCCATTGAAACAGTTGCTACAGGAATTTATCGAGCTGCATCGGTTCATTATAGTTTTGAAGCCGATGCGAAAATAGAAGCAATATCAAAGCACTATCCTAAGGGATTGCCTGTGTGCATTGCGAAAACACAGTACTCGTTCAGTGATGATCCCAAGGCCTTAAATGTTCCACAAAACTTTAGTATTGAAGTTCGTGATGTACGATTATCCCAAGGAGCAGGATTTTTAGTAGTTCTACTGGGGAAGATTATGACGATGCCTGGCATGCCAACATCACCCAATGCACTCGGTATGGACTATGATGGAGCGGTTATTGGACTTATTTAGTTTTAATGGTATAATTCACATACTAAAGAAAAGGATTCGGAATGCAATGAAAGAAAATAACGTCTACATTGTCCTTAGTGACACCGGTAGTATGCTTACACGCGCGATACAGCTTTACACCAAATCGCCGTATAATCATGTTTCAATATCGTTTGATGAAACATTGAATTCACTTTACAGTTTCGGACGCAAGTCCCCACGTAATCCGTTTATTGGTGGTTTTGTTGAAGAAAGTTTCTATGGTGGGACCTTTAAACGTTTTAAGGAGACACGATGCTTGGTTTTAAAGTTATCTGTTGATGATGAAACTGTAAACATACTCAAAGAAAAAGTTGGTGCATTTGTGGCCAACAAAGATGATTACCACTATGATTTCATTGGTCTGCTCGCTTATCTCTTTAAAAAAAGAGTGATCCGTCAGAATCATTACTACTGTACAGAGTTTGTTGCCGAAGTTATGGCAGAAGCGGATATGTACTGTTGGGAGTTACCACCCCATTTGGTAACACCGCAAGATTTTACTCAAATTGATAATTCTGAAGTAGTATACGAGGGATTGTTGAAAGAATTCGGGAAAGCGTAAAATACGCTTTCTTTTATGTTAAAATTGTAGAGAAAAGGTTGGTGACTGTTGTGGAAAATAACGTACTTATTTTATTGAAAAAGGAATTAGCGCACTATAAAGGTCAGCAAATTGATGCTGTATTAGACCTGTTGGCAGATGGGAATACGGTGCCATTTATTGCCCGTTATCGTAAAGAAGTAACGGGAACACTTGATGAAGTGCAAATTCGTGAGATTGCCGATCGTCATGATTATCTTGACAACATTGAAAAACGAAAAGAAGAAGTCATTCGTTTGATTGATGAACAAGGCAAATTAACACCCGAACTTGAAGCGGAGATTGTCGCTGCTTCTGTTTTACAGAAAGTTGAAGATATTTACCGTCCCTACAAACAAAAACGTCGCACAAAGGCAACGATTGCTCGTGAAAAGGGACTGGAGCCGTTGGCATTACGCATCATGGCATTACCGCTTGATTTTAACGATTCAGAAGCAGATGCTTTTATCAATGCAGAGTTTGAACTTGAAACACGTGAGGATGTCTTCTTGGGTGCTCATGAAATCATCGCTGAAATCATTGGAGATGACGCTGATTTCAGAACATGGATTCGTGATTTTACAATGTACTCGGGCGTTTTAAAAACGGACGTTAAAGACAAGGAAAAAGATGAACGTGGTGTTTATGAGATGTACTATGATTTCTCACAACCAACCAACAAAATTGCATCACACCGTGTTTTAGCAGTGAATCGTGCCGAAAAAGAAGATGTCATCAAAGTTGATATCGTGGTTGATGAAGAGAAAATTAATCAGAATTTTGAACGCAAACTTGTCCGTAATGCAACCGACTCTCCTGCAGTTGGGTATCTGCGTACGGGTTACATGGATAGCTACAAGCGATTCATCAAGCCAGCAATCGAGCGTGAAATACGCAACCAGCTGACCGAAGATGCAGAGAAACAAGCCATTCATATTTTCGGGGAGAACCTTCGTAATTTACTCCTTCAAGCGCCTCTTAAAGGTCGTGTTGTGATGGGATTTGACCCCGCATACCGTACCGGATGTAAGTTAGCGATTGTTGATGAAACTGGAAAAGTACTGGCCATTAATGTTATTTATCCCCACAAACCAGCACCGCAACACAAACAAGCTGAAGCAGAAAAAGCATTCATTGACCTGATTGAAAAATATAAGGTTGATATGGTTGCAATCGGAAATGGAACTGCAAGCCGTGAGTCAGAAGTCTTCGTAGCAGAAAACTTAAAGAAAGTTAACCGTGATGTCTTTTATCTCATTGTGAATGAAGCAGGCGCGTCTGTATATTCAGCCTCAGATGTTGCACGTAAAGAGTTTCCGAATCTGCAAGTTGAAGAACGCTCGGCCGTAAGTATTGCACGTCGTATCCAAGACCCACTTGCGGAACTTGTAAAGATTGATCCACAATCTGTAGGGGTTGGACAGTACCAACACGATGTAACACAGAAGACGTTATCAGAGGCATTGGATGTTGTTGTTGAAACTGCTGTTAACCAAGTGGGTGTTGACGTAAATACGGCATCACCGCAACTTCTTGAACATATTGCCGGTCTTACTAAAACGACAGCACAAAACATAGTTACCTTCCGTGAGGAAAATGGGATGTTTGCATCTCGAACAGAAATTAAGTCAGTGCCACGCTTGGGTCCCAAATCATTTGAACAAGCGATTGGCTTCTTGCGTATTCCCAAAGGCAAGAATATCCTTGATAATACAGGAATTCATCCGGAGACCTACACTGTAACCAAACAAATTCTCAAAGACACAGGAATTAAACTTGAAGAACTTGGAACGGATACAGCCCGTGAGAAACTTGAAGGCCAGTCCTTGAATGATTTATCAACACACTATGATATTGGTAAAGAAACACTCAAAGACATTTTCGCTTCATTGATTCAGCCAGGTCGTGATATGCGTGATGAAATGAGCAGTCCACTCTTGCGCTCAGATGTTCTTACTATGGAAGACCTCAAACCAGGAATGGAGTTGAATGGTACGGTTCGTAATGTTGTTGATTTTGGTGCTTTTGTTGATATTGGGGTCAAACAAGACGGACTCGTTCATATTTCCAAACTCAGTAAAAACTTTGTAAAACACCCAACCGATGTTGTTGCTGTTGGTGATGTTGTTAAGGTGTGGGTCATGGAAGTAGATCTCAAGAAGCAACGTATTCAATTATCAATGTTACCTTTAAACTAAGACCGATTTCTCGGTCTTTTTTTATCGCTTATTCAAAAACTTTGTTAATTCATAACGTTGTCACCGACGTGAATAACCATTACAATAGATAAGGAGATGAGGAGAAAGTATGAGTTTTATAACATTGGTTTACCATGAATTACGCGAACCAGGTACATTTGAAGACCAAAGACCTGTTACGATTGACGTTGCAGATGGTTACGAAGATGCGCTGCCAGTTCCTTTATTTATGTTGAAAGAAGATTTCAGTACCCAGATGCATTATCTTGTTGAACATGGGTTTAGTTTTATAACATTGGCTGATATTACCGCGTATTACTATGATAAAAAGCCACTACCTGAAAAAGCAATTCATCTAACATTTGATGACGCGTTTCAATCGTTACGATATGAGACCTATCCTATATTAAAAGCATTGGGAATTAAGGCAACACTTTTTGTTGTCAAAGGGTGGTTGTCACTTGAAGCACAACCTTACAATCCCCAGGTATCGAGGGTTTTGAGTTTTGATGAGATTCTTGCAATGCGTGATGTTTTTGAGTTTGCCAATCACACCACCCACATACACAAACGGACTGGTGGCACTGGCCTTATTCAAACGCTATCCGCACAAAAAATTCATGACGATATCTTAAGTTGTGCAAAGATTGTAGATTTCCCAAATGTCTTTGCGTATCCATTTGGATTTTACGATGCCAATGTCGTTCGTATTCTTGAAGCGATGAACATTGATTTTGCATTCACAACACAGCCAGGAATTAATGATCGCACAACCCCACAGTTGGAATTGCATCGGTATGTTATACCGTATCTGATGCCACTGACCACATTTATTGAAATAGTAGAGAGAGATTAAGATGAAAAAAATACTGATATTACTTACATTATTTATTTTAGTCGGATGTTCATCCGCACCTAAGGTGAATGAAACACCAATTCGCGTGGGAACACTTCCTGCTGAAGCCGCCTTACCGATTATTATTGCTCAAGAAAAAGGTATGTTTGAAGCACATGGTGTTAAGATTGAGATTACACCCTTTGGGAACCCTCAAGAACGCAATGCAGCAGCACAGGCCGGTGAAATTGATGGAATGATTGCTGATGTTATGACTGGATATACATTCCAGGACAAAGGCATGCCCTACGTTATTACATCGGATATAAACGAGGACTTCAAAATCTTAGCATCTCCCAATTCAGGTATTACAACCATGAGTCAATTGGATGGTAAAGAAGTTGCACTGATTCCAGGACTTATTTTGGAATATGTAATGGATGAAATCGCTCAAAAAGATAGTTTTTCCTACAATGTATTGGCAATGCCATCTTTTCCAGGGCGTTTTGAAGGGCTTCTCAGTGATCAGTTCGCCGGCGTAGTCTTTACAGAACCCCAAGCAGGCATGCTCGTTCAAAATGGTGCGATTTTGCTCGGAAGTTCTTCACAATATGGTATAAAGGGTGGAAGTCTTTTATTCCATGATGACGTTGTGACACAAAGAAGCGACGATTTAAAGCGATTCTATGCTGCTTACAACGAAGCAGTCGCATACCTTAATGATAATCCATCATCAGAATATTCCGACTTGCTAACAAAATATCAGTTCCCAGAACAAATGGGTGCTTATATTGATAACAAAAAAGAGGCCTTTGGTACCGCAACTGCCGTATCACAAGACCAACTTGATAAGATTAACACATGGTCACAAGCCAAAGGATTGATTGATAAACCTGCTGATTTAGAAAAGGCGGTTAACTTCGAAGCAATCAACTAAGGAGGAAAGCATGAAAAAAATAGGTATTATTGCATTACTAGTCGTTATACTAACTGGATGTGGTTCAAAGGAACCTACCAAACCCCTAAAGTTCGGTACCATTCCTGCTGAAGCATCGTTACCCATGATTATTGCATATGAAAAGGGATTCTTTACTACAGATATTGAAGTGATTCCGTTTCAAGCACCGACAGACCGCAATGCGGCGGCACAATCTGGCCAGATCGATGGACTCATTGCAGATGTTATGACAGCATTACCCATGATTGAATCCGGTGTCGATGTAAAAATAACATCAGACATCAACGAGGATTTCAAACTCTTAGCATCACCGAATTCTGGAATTACCTCAATTAAAGGTTTTGATGGCAAACATGTCGCAGTTATTCCCAAATTTTTCTTACAATGGGTTATGGATACCATGGCAGAGAGTGAAGGAATCAGTTATGAAATGATGAATGTTCCGGCATTTAGTGCTCGCTTTGAAGGATTACTCAACGATCAGTTTGAGGGACTTGTATTCCCTGAACCCCAAGCAGGAATGCTGATTGAAAAAGGTGCAATCTTAATTGCTGGGTCACAAGAGTTTGGTTTAAAAGGTGGAAGTATCATGTTCACGACAGATAGTTTAACAAACAACCGGGCTGCCGTTGAAGATTTCTACAATGGTTACAATAAAGCTGTTGATTATCTCAATGAAACAAAAGCAGGGGAGTATGTTGATATTCTTGAGAAGTATGGTTTCCCTCAAGAAATGGAAGCATATATCGATAACCGGGCTACAAAATATCAATATGCAGGTGTTGTTCCTGTTGACCAATTTGATAACATTATGAAATGGTCTCAAAAACAAGGGCTCACAACCCAAGATTATTCATACGATGCAGTGACCGATTTTAAAGTAAACGGATCAAAATAAAAAAAATCGCATATTCCGTAATGGAAATGCGATTTTTTAATGCGTGATTTTAACTTCAAGATAATCGACGATTTTGAAAAGTATGTAACCCATCAAAGAGAGAACAATTATACCTGCAAACATCAGTGGGTAATTAAATGTTGTCCAAGCATTCATGATGAAATAACCCAGTCCGGTGAAGGTTGCATAATTTTCCGAAAAGAATAAGGTTGCAATGGCCACACCCAACCCAATCCGAAGACCGCTTAGAAGTTGTGGCATAATTGCTGGGAAGTACAGGTAGCGTAAGCGATGGCGACGGTTGGCATGATAACTGTCCATCAACATGATATAGGAGTTGGGGATCAGACGAATGCCATCGCGGGTTGAAATAATGACTTGGAAGACCAAGATGGTGATCATAAGGATTATTTTTGAACTGTCACCCAAACCAAACAATTGCATAAACACGGGTAAGAATGCAATTTTAGGGAGCGGATAGAGAATGTATACGAGTGGCGAGATGAGAGCATCAAATTTATGATTGATGCCTAAGGCGATTCCCACGGGGACACCAATCAAAAATGAGAAGAATATCGCCAAAAGAATGCGATACAGACTGGCACTTGCATGGATAAGCAGTTCATTGGCATTTTTGATGAGCATCGCAAAGGCTTGATGGGGGTAGGGAATAATCTTAACACCAACAAGCAGGGAGGCAAGATACCAAAGGATAATGATCGTTGCCAGTGGATAAACCTTTCGAAGCAACTTCATCATCGGCCTCCTTTAAAAGCTTGTCTGAGTTGAAAGCAATAATCATAAAATTCAGGGTGCTGTCTTGCGTTGATATCTTTTGCAAAGGGACTTTGGTGGAAACTCACTGTCTCGTTTTGCATCATGACAATGGATTCTCCTAAGAATGCAGCTTCTTCAATATCGTGAGTAACTTGAATAATTGACATCTGGTATTTTTGCTTCAATGATTTTAAGAGTTCCTGAATTTGTTCTTTCGTGATCATATCAAGTGCGGAGGTAGCTTCATCCAAAATAAGCAGCTGAGGGTTGGTTGCCAGTGCTCGGGCAATCTCGACGCGCTGGCGCTGACCTCCTGACAATTGACGTGGATAACTATCAAGTAACGATTCAATACCCAGGTCATGAATAATATCCTGCAAATCATGCTGTGAGTGTGTAAGTTTAACTCCCAGCGCGATGTTTTGTTGAACCGATAACCATGGAAGCAGTGTTCCCTCTTGTAATATCAAACTCGCATCGTTGGGGAAACCCTCATAAGAGGATCCATTATATAAGATGGTTCCTTCCTGAGATTTCAAAAAACCACCGATAAGTTTGAGGAGTGTCGTCTTCCCACATCCTGAGGGACCAACAATCATTGTATAGGTGTTGGGTAAAAAAATATGCGAAAAATTCTTGATTATAAGATCTTCCTGATACCGAAAGTTAAGATTGGAAATTGTTATTTCTGCGCTCATAAACTGCCTGCTTTCTGTCTTTACTATTATAGGGGAAACGGTATTAAATTTCAAAGTCGAAACGAATCGCGCAAATGTTGTATTGAGTTACTTAAGAAAGTTAAATCAAGATGACATGTAAAAGAATAATTCTATTTTCATTGTATCATTATTGTCGAAGCAAATTATTTATGATACGATAGCAATGGATTTTTCGCCACTGGGCGAAGAATGTAATCAACCATATTAAATGGACGATTACTTATAAACTATAAAAGAAAATAATAAGGAGGCTGAAATGAACAGACAGCTAAGGATAGGTATTTGTGCTATAGGTGCAATTGCTTTGGTGTTTGTTGGTTTGCCTTTTGCTTTTGGATGGATTATTGGATGGAGTGCCCTCATTGCGCTCGCATATTTTCGTCATAAATTTTATAATATCATACTCGACGAAAAACAATTCACAGTTAAGAAATATATCAGTTACATTATTTTTGTATTCATAATTCTGTGGATGCCACTTTTACTGGCTTTTCTATTTCCTAAAATCATCAATCCTTTTGCGATGGCTGCGACTTACATCATTGATCGTTTGCTCTTTTTTATTACCGGAATATTTTCGCGAGGACCCACAATATGATCCAAGTAGAAGTTTATTCAATCGTACTCATCACAATCATATTGTCACTGACATTTGTGGTGATTGGCAAAACGATGCGTACACTAACACTGAATGAAAAACCCAAAGGTATTGCCTTAGGTGCTGTTTTATATGTCCAAACCCTCTCAAATTTTACAATCCAAAATATGGGCGAAAAACATGGGAAGCGCATGGCCGGATACATTGGCAGTGTATTTATCTACATATTGATTGCGAATATGTTTGGTCTCACCGGGCTTCAAGCTCCGACGAGCAATTATTCGGTAACACTTGTTTTGGCGATTATTACATTCTGTTTGATACAGCATGCAAAGATTGATGCCAATGGATTTAAAGGGTATTTAAAGGGATTCTTTGAACCTTTCTTCCCTTTTGTGATTCCAAATTTTTTCGGAACGGTGGCACCGTTAATCAGTTTGTCACTGCGTTTGTTTGGGAATGTATTATCGGGAACGGTCATTATGACGTTATTGTATACATTTACGGGATGGCTCAGTAGTTTTATTCCATTAATTGGAGGCTTCAATTTTGTTGGTGTGATTGTCGCCCCTGTTTTGCATTTATACTTTGATATGTTCTCTGCTTTTTTGCAGGCATTTATTTTCATATCACTCACATCAATATTGATTGCTGTAGAATATCAAGACTAAGGAGGAATTTAATATGGATACAGTTAGCATTGGAAAAGGGTTGGTGGCTATTGCCGCTGCATTGGCAGTTATGACAGGGATTTTTTCAACAATTGGTCAAGGATATGCGGCCGCAAAGGCAGTTGAAGCAGTGGGTAAAAATCCAGAAGCAGAAAGTAAAATACGTTCGATGTTAATTCTTGGAGCTGGTATTGCTGAAACAGCTGCTATTTATGGAATGTTGATCGCGTTCTTACTCATCTTTGTTTTTTAGATAGACGGAGGGTTCTATGGATTTAGATATTGCACAAAAATTAATGCCCAATCTTTTAACCATGGCTGCCCAACTGGGTGCAACCTATGTCATTTACTTAATGTATAAAAAATATTTGCACGAGCCGGTTCAAAAGTTTTTGGACATGCGCGCCGAAGCCATAGCAAATGAGGTTACCGCTGCGCAACAGTTAAAAGAAGAAAGTCTCGCAATGCGAGAACAGTCTGCTGAAGATTATGAAATTGCAATTGAGAAATTAAAACGTGTTGAACAAGAGATGCTTGCGGAAGCAAATCGTGAACGTCAAGCAATCGTAGCATCGGCACAGGATGATATTCAAGCACAAAAGCAAGCACTCATTGATGCATTTGAAATTGAGAAGCAAACATTATTTGACGATGTCAGTGATCAAGTGTTGAGTTTGGCAGTTGCTGTAAACCGAAAAGTAATCAGTCAGCATGAGTATGAAAACGAGACAATGATTAATGATCTAGAAAAAGAAATTAGGAAACACCATGTTAAGCACTAGAACGTATGCTCAAGCGCTTTTTGAAGTCGGTGTTGTACGAGAAACCGCTTTACAATATTACGATGAACTCATTGATTTCAAACAAATCTTGCACGATCAATCCGTAACGAAAGTATTCCGTTTGGCACCCATGAGCGAAGACCTTAATGCCATATGGGATATCCTTCAATCGGAATATTCATTGCAGGTTGTAAATTTTATTCGCATTCTCTACGATGCGAATTTGCTCAAATTTTACACACGAATTGTTGAGGCGTATCAAGAAATTCTCGAGGATAATGGGTATCTGCGCATTGTTTCTATTTCAACGCCATCAGCATTGGATCACGAATCGCAATTGCGAATTGAATCCATGCTAGAAAAAGACAGTACAGTGAGAATGCTATTTCATTATTCAAACGATCCATCGCTCATTGCAGGAATGGTTGTTCAAAACGGTAATGATATTTACGATACGAGTATTAAAAGCAAACTCGATCGTATTATGAGTCAAGGAGGTCAGGGAGTATGAGTCGGCAGTCGGATGCTATTTTGGAAATGTTAAAAGAACAAATTGCTGGAATTGAGTTTGATACCACCAATGAAGATGTTGGACGGGTTCATAAAATTGGCGATGGGATTGCATTTGTTCGCGGATTGGATGACATCCTTTCAGGGGAAATGGTTCGCTTTAGTGATGACGTCTTGGGTCTTGCACTCAACTTGGAAGAAAATCAAGTGGGCGTTGTGCTGCTTGGAAATGATAAACTCGTAAAAGAAGGCGATATTGTATATCGTACCAAACACATTATTGAAGTTGGTGTTGGCGATGCCTTATTGGGTAGAGTGGTCAATGCGCTTGGACAGCCCATCGATGGACTTCAAGATATTGAAGTTATTGAAAAGCGTCCGGTAGAACGGATTGCTCCAGGTGTTATGACTCGAAAGTCAGTGCATCAACCATTACACACAGGCATTAAAGTAATTGATGCGATGATTCCTATTGGAAAAGGGCAACGTGAACTTATAATTGGCGATCGTCAAACAGGAAAAACAAGCATTGCACTCAATGCTATTCTCAATCAAAAGGGCAATGATGTAAAATGCATCTATGTCGCAATTGGCCAAAAAGCATCGACGGTTGCAATGGTTGTTGAGAAATTAAAACAACATGATGCGATGGATTACACGGTTGTTGTATCAAGTACTGCAAGTGAGTTAGCACCCCTACAATACCTCGCACCCTATACAGGATGCGCAATTGGTGAATATTGGATGGATAATGGGCAAGACGTGCTCATTGTTTATGATGATTTATCCAAACATGCCGTAGCGTACCGTACCATTTCATTGTTGCTACGTCGTCCCGCAGGTCGTGAAGCGTATCCTGGCGATGTTTTCTATTTGCATTCTCGTTTACTGGAACGCAGTGCAAAATTGAATGAAAAATACGGGGGTGGTTCCATGACTGCTCTTCCCATTATTGAGACACAAGCTGGCGATATATCAGCGTACATTCCAACCAATGTCATCTCGATTACTGATGGACAACTGTTCTTGAATGCAGACGCCTTCAACAGTGGACAGCGTCCTGCAGTTGACAGTGGAATGTCAGTATCGCGAGTGGGTTCGGCTGCGCAAACAAAAGCCATGAAGACGGTGGCATCGTCGCTTAAACTTGAATTAGCAACCTACCACGAGCTTCTCTCTTTTGCACAATTTAGTTCGGATGTGGATGCTGCAACACAAAAAACAATTGATCATGGACATCGGTTAACAGAACTTTTGAAGCAAGGTGCCTTAACCAAGATGCCCCATGAATTGATGATTATCAGCATGTTCTTAAATAAATATGGGAGTTTGGATGCACTTACCGTAAAAAAAGTATTGCCATTTGAAAAATACCTTCATCAACGTTTTTTGAATACTCATCCAGAGATACTTGCGCGTATAAAAAAAGATGCTGTTTTGGATGAAAATCTGATTGATGACATTCAAAGGGTTGTGGATGATGCGCTTGAAAGTTTTAAGATAAGTCATCATGGCTAATACACAAGCAATAAAAAAACGCATGCGCTCCATTACGACAACCCAAAAGATTACGAAAGCGATGAAACTTGTATCGTTGAGCAAGTTGCAACATTATCGCGAACAGCAATCGCAATTCAGTCAGTATTTCGAAGCACTCGAAGCTGCCAGTCTTAGCATTGGAGGCGACGATAATATCCTGGACGCAATGCAAACAATCTACCTCGCTTTCATGCCTGATTTGGGTTTGTGTTCAATGTACACTCAAGGGATGATGCGGATGCTTGAAGCATCCATGCACGAAGGGGATGGGCTAATGCTTATTGGGACACAGGGTTACGAACATTTACGTGAGCGGGGTTTTAACATTATCAATCCAATCCAATCAAGTGAAAAAATTGATGTGACACTACTGCATCGTTCCTTAAGCGCCCATATTGCATCCTATCGTATCGTAGCAATCATCCCAGAGTTTACCAATGCATTGAGCCTTGGTTTTACAGCGCGTATTTTAAACTTGCAAAAAGCTGAACCGAATGATGATGTTTTGTATGAACCGAATTTCACGGATGTGCGCGCAATCGTGAACTCAAAACTTTTAGCGGGATTGATCCGTCACACCTGGCTTACATCAAAAGTTAGCGAACATACGACACGTCGTATTGCGATGGAAAAGGCAACCGATAGTGCCCAAGATATGCTTGATGTGCTTGAAAGAACGTACAATCGTGTGCGTCAAGAAGCAATAACCCAGGAAATCTCAGAAATAGTTTCGGGAATGGAGGATTCATAATGAATGGAAAAATTGTTCAAATTGTTGGACCGGTAATTGATGTGCGATTTGAAAAACAACACATGCCTAAGTTATACAATGCACTGAAGGTAGTCCATCCAACAATGGATGTAACCCTTGAAGTATCACAACATATCGGAAATGATATCGCGCGCTGTATCGCAATGGGTACGACCGATGGCTTGTCGCGTGATTTGGATGTTATAGATACAGGTTTCGCGATTAAGGTTCCGGTCGGGAATGCTGTTTTAGGACGGATGTTTAACGTTCTGGGCCAACCCATTGATGAACTTCCGTTTGCAACAGACGATGTTCCAATGCATGAGATACATCGCGAAGCACCCCCTTTTAAAGAACAGATGACGACAAATACAGTGTTGGAAACTGGAATCAAAGTCATTGACTTGCTATGTCCGTATCCGCAAGGGGGTAAAATAGGTCTTTTTGGAGGCGCTGGTGTTGGAAAAACAGTCTTGATGCAAGAACTCATTCATAACATTGCGATCGAACACAGTGGCCTTTCTGTTGTTGCTGGAGTTGGTGAGCGAACGCGCGAGGGGAATGACCTCTATCATGAAATGAAAAGTGCCAATGTGTTAAATAACACAGTCCTTGTTTACGGTCAGATGAATGAATCACCGGGAGCACGGATGCGGGTGGCATTATCTGCGCTTACCATGTCAGAGTATTTTCGTGATATCAATAAGCAAGATGTACTCTTGTTTATTGATAACATTTTCCGTTTTACACAAGCCGGTTCAGAAGTATCTGCATTGTTGGGAAGAATGCCCTCAGCGGTTGGGTATCAACCCACACTTGCTACTGAGATGGGCCAATTGCAAGAACGTATTACATCAACGCGTTCGGGATCGATTACATCCATTCAAGCAATTTATGTTCCCGCCGATGATTTAACCGACCCTGCAGCTGCGATAACGTTTACCCATCTTGATGCAAAAACAGTGCTCGATCGCAATATCGCAGCATTGGGTATTTATCCGGCCGTTGACCCTTTAGAATCAAGCAGCAGTCTTTTGACTGAAGATATTGTTGGGGAAGAGCATGTTTATGTAGCGACAGAAGTTCAAAAGATACTCCAACGCTATCGTGAACTTCAAGATATCATTGCCATTTTGGGAATGGATGAATTGGGAGAAGCAGATAAACTGGCAGTCAATCGCGCTCGTAAAATTCGCAATTTTCTATCCCAACCATTCTTCGTTGCTGAGACGTTTTCAGGACTATCCGGAGCATATGTTCCAATTAAGGATACGATCCGCAGTTTCAAAGCTATCTTAGATGGCGATGTCGACCACATTCCCGAGCAAGCATTTCTTTTTGCGGCAACAATAGAAGATGTCTATGCGAAAGCGCAGGATGTTGCGTAAATGTTTGCAGTTAAGATACTAACTCCGCATGGAATTTACGATACAATCCAGATTGATTCCATAACCCTTCCATCAACAGAAGGTCAACGAACCGTTTTGGAAAACCACATGCCATTAATAATGTCATTAGAAATAGGCGTGATGTATATAAAAAGAGGCGATACGCGCCAAAACTATGCAATTTCAGAGGGAATCTTTACTTTCAATGCAAATGAGGGTATTCTGTTGTTAGATACGATTGAAAGCGAAGCGGATGTTGATTTTGAGCGAGCAGATCGTGCACGGCAACGTGCAGTGGAACGCATTCAATCCCAATCGGATACAACAATCGATCTCAAACGTGCCGAGATTGCGCTGAAACGATCCTTATCGAGGTTGAAACTACAAAAATGATAAAGAAACTAAAGAAAAATCTGCGAAGATTATCAATTCCGCAGCAAATAGCCATTGGATTTGCACTTACAATACTCGTAGGTGCAAGTCTTTTGACTTTACCGATTGCAACGAATAGTGGTGAGAGTACAAATTTTCTTGATGCATTGTTCGTGGCAACTTCAGCTGTTTGTGTTACCGGTCAAACGACGGTTAATACTGCAGCACATTGGAACTATTTCGGCAGGACCGTCATCATAAGTCTCATTGAAATCGGTGGACTGGGATTTATGTCTATTATTGTCTATTTCTTTGTCTTTTTAGGGAAAAAAATGACACTTCGACAACGCATGCTCTTACAAGAAACTGTCGGAACCGAAAATGCAGTTGATGCACAGCGCATGATTCGTTACATCGTCCGATTTGCACTCTTTGTTCAAACGTTGGGTGCGGGAATCCTCGCTTTAGATTTTATTCCCCGTTATGGTACACTCAAAGGAATTTATTTTTCATTCTTTCACTCTATTTCGGCGTTTAATAATGCGGGATTTGACTTGTTTGGAAACAGTCTGGAAGGCTTTGTTACCAATCCGCTTGTCATTTTAACAATTGGTGGACTCATTTTCTTTGGAGGTCTTGGATTTATTGTTTGGAGAGATCTCTTAACCTACCGTAAGAACAAACGATTGCTTATTCATACGCGAATTACGCTTATTACGACGTGCTCGATCCTCATTGTAAGTTTCCTACTCTTTTGGATTAGTGAGACAAAACATGGAACATTCGCGGGTCTATCAACTCCCGATCAAATCACCAATGTTTTATTTCTCGCCATTACACCACGAACGGCAGGTTATGCGAATGTAAATTATGCATTCTTGTCGCCAATGGGAATTTTTCTAACACTATTATTGATGTTCATCGGTGCGTCTTCTGGTTCAACAGGTGGTGGTGCAAAGGTTACAACCTTCGCTACACTCTTCTTGTACCTACGCGGTCAACTTACAGATACACAACCAAATTTCAAAGGGCGTGCGATTGGTGTCGACAAAATTGTAAAAGCAATTATGATTCTTATTATTGGTTTAGGAATGGTTACAGTTGCATCGATGATTCTCTTTGTTACTGAAACAATACCACCGCAGTTTGGAATTGAGTATATTCTCATGGAAGTCTTTTCTTGCTTTGGAACTGTTGGACTGACAATGGGGCTTACTCCAGATTTAACGGCCATTGGCAAAGTTGTATTAATTATTGTAATGTTTGCAGGAAGAATTGGTTTGCTGACGTTCTTCTTGTCATTGGGAAATCACCCCGAAAGTCGTGAGCCACACATACGATATCCAGAAGCAAACATTCTGGTAGGATAGGAGCATAAAAATGTCAAACAATAAAACAGTAGCGGTACTCGGATTGGGTCTCTTTGGAGCGTCAGTAGCACGTACTTTAGAGAAGCATGATCTTGATGTAATCGCCATGGATAAAAAAATGGAACGCGTTGAAGAAGTCGCGGCCCATGTTGAACATTCGATTCAAGGGGACTTCACCAAAATTGAACACCTTGAGGCTGCTGATGTTGGCGAAGCCGATATTGCAATTGTAGCGTCCGGTGAGCGATTGGAAGAAGCGATTATGTGTGTTCTGAACCTAAAAAAATTGGGTGTCCGACATGTTATTGTCAAAACGAAGAATAAGGACTATCTTGAAGTCCTTAAAAAAGTGGGTGCTGATCGCGTCGTCTTGCCTGAGGTCGCAATGGGAAAACGACTTGCTAACGAAATTGCGCAGCACTCAGTGATTGATACTTTGAGAATTGATGACCGCTATAATCTTGTTGAAATTCATCCTTTGAAATCTTGGGAAAATAAAACAATCATGGCGCTTAATTTACGGCAAATGTATGGATTCAATATTGTTGCTGTTAAGAAAGCATCCAATCATGAAATGTCGATTAATGTCGAACCCGATTATCTAATACATGATGGTGATTTATTATTTGTTTTAGTAGAGGAACAGGACCTTGAACGCTTTAATGATATGGAAGACGCCAGTTAAGCAGTTGTCTTTACTCAGTGCTAAATAAGGTATATCATGAAGGTAGTAAAGGAGTATGATAGTATGACATTACATATTACAGATCAAGATTTTGATGCGCAAATCGCTGAAGGCCTAACATTTGTTGATTTCTGGGCAGAATGGTGTGGACCATGCCGAATGCTCGGTCCGGTGATTGATGAACTTGCCACTGAATTAGATGGTAAGGTAAAAATTGCTAAATTAAACATTGATGAGAATCGTGTTATTACTGAAAAATTTGGCGTTATGTCCATTCCAACCATGATTCTTTTCAAGGATGGAGAACCTGTAGAAAAAATTCAAGGATTCCAACCTAAAGAAGCACTCAAAGGATATCTTGAAAGTAAAATCTAAAAAATACCGCTCATGAGGCGGTATTTTTCTTATTCATGATCGACAGGACGAATGGCGTCCATTGTGCCGACAATTTTCGTGAAGTCGGTGATTGAATCAAAACTTGCTGACTCAATGTGTGTTCGCATAGCAGTGGGTGATGGCTGTGTATGCGATTTAACAATCTGTACGCGTCCGATAATGCTAGCACCGTGTTCAATGCTGATGCTGGATGCTTCAATATCACCTTCAACTGCACCATAGGAACTGAGTGTTACAGTATCCGATGCTTGTATGTTCCCAACAATATTTCCTGAGCTCATAATCTTTCCAGTTCTGATATCTCCTTGAATTTGAGAAGATTCTGAAAGTGTAATGGCGTCTTTGACAGCGACTGCACCTTTGATGATGCCAGACTCTAGGGTAATGTTGTGGGCAGTAACAGATCCCTCAATGCTTGCTTCATCTTTAATTGTTACATCACCATTGATTTCAATATTACCGGTGATTGTACCCTCAATAATAATGTTTCCATCAACATTGACGTCCCCAACCAGTTCAAGGCCCTTGGAGAAAATCGAAGTATTGCGTGAATTTGTATCTAGAATATTCATGATTATCTTTTCCTCTGTTCTATCAATTATAGTGGGGATAGGGGAGTGTTCTTTAACAGGAACCTCAGCTTCAGGTTGCGTGTTCTGACTTTGAAAGAACGTTTTAACACGGTCAATGAGCTTGGTGCTTGAGTCATGATTCGTTGCTTTCATACCCTACCTCCTTATCGTTGTAAGTCTATCATACAGAACATTGAATAATGCCATGAGGTACTGAGTTTATGCAGGAATGTTACAGACATGTAAAAACCACCGTTCAATGTAAAGAGACGGTGGTTTTTGTGTAGAAATCATTAAGATGTGTGAAGAGAAGTTATTTAATTAGTGCTGTTGCAAGCTCGGCTATGAGCGGGTAAATATTATGTTCTTGAATGTCACTGACCTTCTCGTTGAGGGTAACTTCATCATGGTTATATTTCGCAACAACGGCATAATAGTAATTCATTGATTGTTGGTTCAGTGCATTCATTTTATGGAGTGGTGTAATGAGGTTTAGAATCTCGGGATTATGTTGTACCTCTGCAGCGTAAGCGAAGAAGAGCACTTTAAAACGAGAATTATCATTCATACGCTGACCCATATTTTCATTAAGATAGTCAAATGTATCATTATAGCTGATACCATTTAAAAGCATAGAGAGACCACATGCGAAGTAGAAATCACTGCTTATAAACGAATTTTTGAAGGATTTAGAACTTTGCGCGATAATCTGTTGATAGACTGCTTGTGCTGTTGGCGCATCTTTATCTTGGAAGAGAATACTGAATAACTTCTCACGGTCCATTTCTGCGGTGACAAAGTTAATGATAAGAATGATAACGGCTAATACTGCACAAAAGAAAAAAGATAAGAAGGTTATGTTTCCATTATGATTTCGAGTCATACGTATAATGTAGACAAAGCCGATTACGAGTGCAAAAAGAGAAATAAAGAGTCGCTTCTTGATGCCTTTCATAAATTGTTGTGCTTTATCTTGAATGAGTGTTTCGTTCATTGTTGTACCTCCAACACGCTTCAATTATAACAACATTCAGCGTAAGAAACTATAAAAAGAAGGCATCTCTGCCTTCTTTTTACTTATTGTGATGATTTTCTTTGAAATCGCGCCAATCCCCATTGGGAATGAGAATGGCTTGCTCTTCAAAGTATATATCAAAATCGTGGGCGTGATAGAAGTAAACGTCTAAGGTTATAACCTCACCACTATTGAGCGTTACCTCACGTGGAATGCGTTTGTATTCATCATCATCCTTACCAAAGAAACCCTCCATTGCATCCATAGCGGGCAGTACAGCATTGATATCTTTCACTGTAATTACTTCACCATGGACGCGGGTTGTTCCATCTAATAGTGCAGGATAGCCTTTATAAGGCATATCGTATAATGTGCCACTCACATAACCATCTTCAATTGCTACGACATGACCGCGTAGGTACTTATCGTAGTTGTAGAAATTTTTCATGAGTGATCCATAAACAAAGAGTTGGTCACTCATTATGCAATTGCACCACCTTGAATTTTTGCATCCTCACGAACAGTAACTGTTGTTGCAATGGCAACTTCAAGTCCTTTCGCAATTTGTTCGAGTGTCAATGAAGGTTGTGTTGGTTTATCCAATACTTGTTCCGTTGCGTAAGGCACATGAATGAATCCACCACGGACATTTGGATATTTGGTATCAATCAAATAAAGCAGTCCATACATCAAGTGGTTACAGACAAATGTTCCGGCAGTATTGGATACGCTTGAAGGAACACCTGCTGCTTTGATATTCTCAACGATTGCTTTGATAGGTAACTTCGTGAAGTATGCAGGTGCACCATCGGCCTTAATTGCAACATCAATGGGTGCGTTGCTTTCGTTATCCTTGATTCGCGCATCATCTTGGTTAATAGCGACACGCTCAGGCGTTACTCCGAAACGACCGCCAGCTTGACCAATATTAATCACAAAATCAGGTTGGTGCTTTGCGATTGCTGCATCAAGTACATCAATTGATTTACCAAAGACTGTAGGTACCTCAAGTTTGATAACTTCAGCACCCTCAATCGTGTCGGGTAGGAGTTTGACTGCCTCATAAGCAGGGTTCATTGCCTCACCACCAAATGGATCAAATCCGGTAATTAATACTTTCATAGCGTTTCCTCCTTTAGAATGCTAAGAAATACATTAAGAAGATATGTATTACTAGTAATATTATAGCAAATGGTACCTGGAACTTGATAACAGAATACTCATTTTTTGTTTCCAACAGTGTTGCTGGAACAATATTAAAGTTCGCAGCCATTGGTGTCATTAAGGTTCCACAGAATCCAGCGGTCATCGCAAGGGCTCCAGCAATCACAGGGTTTGCACCATGAGCGAATACAAATGGAATCCCAACACCAACAGTAATAACAGTAAATGCGGCAAATGCATTCCCCATAATCATGGTAAAGATTGCCATACCAACACAGTAAGCGACAACACCCGCAAAAACTGAGTTTGCAGGAATGATGCCTTTCAAGAGTCCCGCGATTAAATCACCAACACCAGCAGCTGTAAAGATTGCGCCAAGTGCACCAAGAAGTTGCGGAAGAATTGCATACGATCCCATAGTTCTTAAAATACGTGTACCATCCTTAACAGCGGTAACAGCAGGTGCACGCGTGATTACAAATGCAGTAGCCAATCCAACAACAGCTGAGATACCAATCGCGATGTATCCTAAGTTACCTGCTGATACGGTAGATGGTGCAACCATGGGAAGCACTGTTGCAAAAAGGAATGCACCAATCGCAATAGTAATTGAAGGAATGAAAATCTTATTTCCGATACGGTTTGATTGTTCATCACGGAATGGTTGTGCTATTTGTTCAATGTCCCCAATATTAACACTCTTAGTAAGTGAAATAACACCTAAAACTAGAACTAAAGCCCCGTTCAATTGATTGGGGACATACGGTCCAACAATAAATAGGAACGCAAGAATTACCCAAAAGGATAATGCACCGTATTTACGGTTATCATTAATATTCTTATAAGCGTTTAAGCCCGTTGCAAAGAGAATAAAGCCAATTAATACATACCACATTTCCAAAAATAATGTCCAGAAATCCATTAGCGTTTCCCTCCTTTAGCAAGTTTACGATCAAGCATGGTCAATTGAATACCACTGAGTATCAAAACTATAATAAATACCGGTAACGAGTAGAGCGCAATTTGGCTCGGTGTTACGGTATATCCAGCATCAACAAGTGTTGTAACAATCAAAGTAACACCACCAGCAGCTGGGAACATATTTTGACCAAAGAAGTTAGCATAGTTGTCAACCGCAGCCGCAGCTGCTTTGATGACATCAGCTTCATCTTCATTTAAGGGTTCACCATTACGTTCGTTGATTGCAGCCCCTTCTGCCATCGGTTGAATTAAGGGTCTAACAAATTGAGCATGTCCCCCTAAACGCAATGAGAATGCGGTCGCCAATTGGCGAACAACTTGGTAAAGCCACATAACACGTCCCGCTGTAAGTGAACTCATTTTTTGAATGAGCTTAACTGCTTGCTCACGCAAACCATAGCGCTCACTCAAACCTACGATTGGCAAGGTTAGTATAAATATACTGATCCCTCTCCCTGATACAAAACGAGACCCCAAGATGTCGAGAATCTCTCCAAAAGATATACCACCGATTAGGGCGGTAACAATTGCAGAAACCAAGACAACAGCAATTGAGTCAATCTTCATTGTGAAACCAACAATAATAATCGCGATTCCGACAATGAGCCATAAATTCATGTCTGCCATAATTCTTTCTCCTATATTCTATATTATGGATATTATATAGAGAATAGGTTGGACTGACAACTTATATAATCAATAAAATATGGCATGAACAGTAGGCTTTCCACATTACCGTTCGAACAGGGGATTAGTAGAGCGCTTTCACAATATTCACATATAAATTTCACAAAATTCTGTTAGTGTAGTTTATATAGTTCATAATGAGTAGGGGAGCATGAATAATTTGTTTAATTCTTAATTTTCAAATCGATTCGATGTTGAACTTTTAATGGCCTGCGGTGCATCAAAGCAGAATACGTTGTTTTTGTTACATATTTGCATCATATGAAACAACAATGCGTACAACCATTGATTTATGTGTTAAAATTAAGAGTAGTGGTTAGAGAAAGAGGTGTTTACTATTAAAGCAAAGAAAACGACAGAAACAGAAGTCGAAACAAAAGAAGCGCAAGATACGCGTCAACCTGAGTTTTCGCGTCATGATTTTGGGTGGGAAAGTCTAGCATCAGTAGAGGAGTCACGTCAAAATCAATTGATTTCCGAGATTTATAGTATTATGAATACCGGAGACGATGAGAAACTTGAGTTTATCAAACGAGAGTGGAGTTCATTATCAGAAGAGGGCATCGACGATGCACTTGAAGCACGCTTTAACCAAGCAGTTCACCGTTATGAAACACGTCAAGAACGTCTTGAAGAAGCACAGAATATCAAGAAGCAATTGATATTGGATGCCGAAGCACTTAAAGATTCAAGTGATTGGAATAAAACTTCAAATGCTTTACAAGAACTTCAAAAGAAATGGAAAGAAGCAGGATTTGCCGGTGAAGATATTGATCAAGATTTATGGGAGAAATTCCGTGGAATCAATGACCAATTCTTCGACAGACGCAGTTCACACTACGAAAAAATGTCTGAAAACCGTGATGAAGCACGCACAGTAAAAGAGGCATTGATTGTTGAAGTTGATGCATTGAAGGATTCCGAAGATTGGAAACAAACTTCGACAGATATGCGAAATCTTATGACACGTTGGAAACAAGCAGGATTCGCAGGACGTGAATATGAAGATGAATTGTGGGAACGTTTCAATAGCGCTCGTCAATTCTTCTATCAAAAACAACGCGAATTCTTCGACAGCATGCGTGATACACAAAGTAAAGCACGTGAGATTAAAGAAGATGTAATCACACGCGCTGAAGCTCTGGTACAGGCATTCCATGCTGAAACAACCCGTGAGGGAATGGAAGCATTATTCGAAGAATGGAAAGCAGCTGGACACAGTGGTCGTGACCACGAAGAAAAGCTATGGAATGAGTTCCGTGCAATCCAAGATGACTTCTATGATCGCTTGAAAAACCGTGATGTTATGCAACGTCAAAATCGTGAAGATGAGGTATCCAATGATTTGGAAACTCTTGAAGTTCGAATTTCGGCACTCGAAAGCATTAATGAGAAAATTGCTGCAAAACTTTCAAGCCTTGAAGGACAACTTGCAAGCAACGACTCCGAAACATTACGTGAAGAAGTTGCTGGACTTAAAGCAAACTTAGAAGAAAATGAAGCACGATTGGCTGAATACCAAGCCGAATATGCTGAGTTGGATGCTGAACTTAACAAAATGTAGTTTCTAAAGAGCCACCCATTGGGTGGTTTTCTTTTGATTAGGCAAGAAGTATCTCTGTAGATTTCATTTCTGCGCATCAGCCAATGTGCTTGTGTCAGTAAAAGATAAATCAAATGACTTTCAAGTTCGTGATGATTGGCTTATAATTTTCTAGTAAGATACGACTCTCTATTCTGTTATCTCGACACGCTAAACGACGATATCATTATCAGTATTTTACAGATACATAAAAAAAACCGCATTTGCGGTTTTTTTATGCTGTAGGCTCAGTAATAGCATTTTGTCGTGTTGCGACAATTACAGTTGCAGTTGCAGAGCCTGTGACGTTTGCCATTGTACGGGCCATATCAACGATTGCTGAGATAGGCGAGAGTACAAAGATAATTTCAATTGGTAATCCAGCAGCTGTAAGTACAGCTGTTGCAGCGATTGTAGCGGTTCCTGGAACACCAGCAGTTCCAAGTCCAACAATTAATGTATAAACTACAAGTAAGACATATTGCATTGTAGTGAATGGAATATTAAGGGCATTGATGCTGAATACAGCCAATAGAATTGGCCAAATACCAGTACATGCAGCCATACCAACATTTGCTCCCAGACCCGCAACAAATGCTGCAATATCATCTTTTACACCGAGTTTTGTTGTAACTTGATCAATAACAACTGGAACAGTACCGATGCTGCTTTGTGATGTAAAGGCAACAACTTGAGCTGGCCAAATTGCTTTGAAGAACTTGATTGGGTTCATCTTGGCAAAAAGTCGGATTAAAACACCGTTAACAACGAATGCTTGGAAGAAACTTAAGATATATGCAATAACAATTACGAATACAAATGAAGCCAGGTCTTTTCCGCCATCACGTGTTGGAACGTTTGCGATATAAGCAACGACTGCATAAGGCGTCAAACGAATGATTGATTTAACAAATGTGTTTGTAAGCTTGTTTGCGGACTCAAAGAATTTCATCATGGGTGCAGCACCTTCGGGATCCTTAGTGTTAAATTTAACCAATGCGATACCGATGATAACTGAGAAAATAATAATAGGAATAACTTGATTTTCAGCAACATGACGAACAATGTTACTTGGGAAGAAACCAACAATTGTATCAATGAATGTTGGTACTTCTTTAGCAACGTAATCTGTTGGTAAAGTAATGTTGAATCCCGATCCAAGTTTGAGGCCACCAGCCACAAGAACTGTAATTGTGCTGGCAATTGCCGTATTTAACAACAACCAGAATACAGAACTGAATCCGAGTGTACGTAATCGTTTGATGCTATCAAGCGATGCAATGCTTGAGATAATACTAAAGAATAACAATGGGGCAACAATTGAATAAATTAATTGTGTAAAGATGCGTCCAAAGGGTGTAACGTATTCCGTGCTTCCTTGGAATAGAAAACCAATTACCAATCCAAATCCAAGGGCAATAATTGTTCGAATCCCAAAATTAACATGCTTCTTCGCAAGATAATACAGGAAACCATAAACTCCTAATGTCACAGCCAATGCTATAACAGGCAGATAATTACTCATAAATCCTCCTCATAAAAAAAAGTGCCACGGCACTTGAAATATCATCTGTAATAAAAGTATTTTCTAAATGTCGTTATTTGACATGTGTAAAACTACACATGTGTGTATTTGTGGTGGGTTGGGTTTTGCAACAGATAACGAGATTCATAAAATGCTCCTTTACATACAACACATGTATGTTTACTATGTGGTGTACGATTATCATATAGAATTCAAAATTATATGTCAACGAATATACCTCACTATCTTTGTTTGTTATAATAGGTGGGAGATTTAGGAGAAACTATGAAAAAAATAATTGTTGTTGGTGGAGGACCGTCAGGTATGATGGCGGCAATCTCGTCAAAGGAGCATTGGCCACATGCTCATGTAATGTTAATTGAACGCAATGAGAAGTTGGGTAAGAAGCTTCGTTTAACGGGCGGGGGACGCTGCAATGTCACTGCTGATGTCTCAGTCGATGAGGTTATCAAGTATGTACCAAAGAATGGAAAGTTCTTATACAGTGCTTTGAATAACTTTAATCCGCAGGATATTCAGAAGTTTTTTGCAGATAACGAGTGTGAACTCAAAATGGAGGATCATTACCGAATGTTTCCTGCCTCAAATAAGTCACAATCAATTGTTGAGGCACTTCAACGCCGATTGGACACACTAAAAGTTGAGATTTGTTTGCACTCTTTTGTAGAAAGCGTCGATACCTCAAAACAAGAGATTGTAATGAATGGCAAAACAATTGCCTATGATGCAATCATCTTTGCAACCGGGAGTCGTACATTATCTGGGACGGGGTCTGATGGTAATGGGTATGGGCTTGCTGAGGCTGTTGGACACACGATAACCGAATTACTTCCAGCTGAGGTTCCACTTGTATCAAACGAATTATTTATTCAAGAAAAGACCTTACAAGGGCTCTCGTTTCATGATGTGACGTTGAGTGTACTACAAGGGAAGAAAGTGAAAAAAGCAATTACCCATGATTTGCTCATTACACATTTTGGACTCTCCGGTCCTGCTGCATTACGAGGTAGTTTCTACATTCAACAGGTTCTACCGAAAGAGACACCCGCACGCATTCAAATTGATTTCTTGCCAAGTATAAGTATCGATCAGTTGATGCAATCGGAGTCATTGGATGAAATGCTTCTTGAACAGGGAATACAGAAGCGCCTGCTCGCTTATTTTAATGAACGCGCAACAAACAAGAATGAGTTAATAGACCTCGTCAAACGTTTCCCTATGACAATTTATGAGACGCGAGGCTTCTCACATGCCTTTGTAACCAACGGAGGAGTTTCACTCAAGGAAATTGATCCCAAAACAATGAAATCAAAGATTGATTCGCATGTATCCTTTGTTGGCGAGTTGATGGACTATAATGCCTTTACCGGAGGATTCAATATTACGTCTGCCTTTGCCACAGGATATACTGCTGGTCAATACGCACTTCAAGACAACGCGTAAAAACGTTATTTTTTTTGTAGCTGTTTTTCATAATCCTATGATATAGTAGACAAGAATAAAGGAGATAATTATGTTAACGCGACATTCAGGTCCAGGTTGGATGGCAACCGGATTCTTATTTTACATTCCAATTTACGCATTATTTTATGGATTCTATCTAAAAAAACAAACCAAAAAGGCCAAAATTAGTTGGACACTCTTGTTTGTTTATACCTTTTTAGTATTTGATTTAACACAATTTCCCTACCCAATTGGTGAAAGTGCAAGGGAGCATGTAGCAACACAACACAGCTTCCGCTATAACCTTGTCCCTTTAGATAATTTCATTGAAAATTTCTTCATTAGTTTTCGTCCCCGTTATCTTTTTGAGAACTTTATGAACGTCATGATTTTTATACCCTTTGGTTTTTTGGTAGCCAATGTACTTAAAGGAAATAAAAGATTTGTCAAAGTTCTACTCATCAGTTTTGGATTTACTTTGATGATTGAGTTACTTCAACTTGTGACATCAATGACAGGCATGAATGTACGAATTTTTGATGTTGATGATCTCATTTTTAATACCATCGGTGGTGTTATCGGTTATCTGTGTTTTGCTATTATAAGATCCATCCAAGCAAAAAGAAAGCATTCATAAAAAAGTCAGCCCCAAGGGACCGACTTTTTTTTATTCTACGATAGTTTGCGACTCTGTCTTAACAGCATCAAGGACTTCAGTAACGGTTGCTGAATCAACATCGTTTTCAACGAGTGCTGATTTAAGTGTTCCCATAACATCAATCTCAGGAGTTCCTCCTGCAGCGATTCCGTTTTGAACACCACCAAGCATACCGCCGGCAAATGATTTCACAACGCCTGTTAAGGCATCGGAAGCAACTTTAGAAGCAAGAATTTTCATAATCATGTCAAGGAACTGATTTCCTTGATTTTTTGCTGGGGCTGCTGAACCACCTGTTAATTGTGATAAAGCACCACCGAGTAGCGTATCGAGCATTCCTTTTTGTTGGGGTTGTGCTGCTTGTGTGTTACCACCACCGCCACCACCTAATAAACCACCAAGTAATGAACTTAATGAGCCAGCATTAATTCCGTTTTGCTCGAGTTGTGTCTGGGCTGCGTTGTTCGCACCACCTTCGGTAATTCCTTTAATTGCATTGGTTAGTAAATCGGCTGTGTTACCATCAGACCCAGTTGGCGTATCTGCTTGCTTAGCGCCACCGGTCAATGAACCAAGTAAACCACCGAGCAGGTCGCCGCCGTCACCTGAAACAGCATCTGAGATTGAGTTAAGCAGCTCGTTGTCTCCTTTACCATCCCCGTCTTTATCTGGATTTACCAGATTGAATAAATCTTTTAAATCAGGCATTATATATCCCCTCCTTGTATAGTCACAGTATATTCGTTTTCGGAACGCGATTACAATTGAAACGCACAGAAATATATATACAAAAAAAGAGCCGAGGCTCTTTAATCATTTTTTTGCGCTTTCTTGATTTGGTAAACCTTCAAAAGGATGAATCCAACAACACTGACACCAATGACTGAGAGGATTAATGTTTGCCATGATCCAAAGAAGCTAATCGCAATGTAGTTTAATACAAGAACAATCAGGGTTAAGACTGCAAGGATTAAATAAAACTGTTTTGGTGCAACCTTAAAATATTTCGTGATGACGCTGAACTTTTTTTCGAGTAAGTAGCTGACACCAAATAGGATGGCGGCAATAATGATAACCAATAGATTAATTTGTAAAAATTCCATATGAAATCCCCTTTATGTTTGTATTTATTATACATGTGTTGCGCCCAAAATTCTATTCAATTACCGTAAACAGTTTGTACCAGCTTAAAAGCCTGAGTTTGGTAGTATGAAACACCTGTGTTAAAGGGGGTTCCGTTTTCCATATATGCTGTAACGTGCATCTTGATGACGGCATGACCCACTGGTATGTTGAGGAAATTTGCAATAGTTTCGTCTGCATTTATAGCGTCTAAGCGTTGGTCAGCGTGTGCAAAATGAATGCCTCTTTTTCCCAGTAAATCATAGAGGGAGGCATCCAAGTCTTCAGGTCGAATCGTTCCTATCAAGTCGGTTGGGAAGAAAACGTGCTCATGCGCAACGGGAACATCATTTGCATAACGCGTACGAATAACTTCCCATACTGGGGTGCCAAGAGCAATTTTAAGTTCGGATGCAATGAGTTCAGTGGCAGGGATTTTTTTGAGTGACTTGTTGTGAGAGGTTACGGATAATGAACGCATAACCGCTTCGCGCGTAAAGCCGATACCATTTCGAAACTCAATAAATTGGGGGCGGTATTAACAAAAGTACCCCGTCCATGTTGCTTGTTAAGAATTCGATCGTTAACCAAGTCATCCAATGCCTTGCGAATTGTAACACGCGATACATTCAAAGCAGCAACAAGTTCATACTCAGAATCAATCATTTGTCCAGGTTGGTAAAACCCTGTCGCTATCTTGTTTTTTATATAGTCTTTGACTATTTCGTTCTTAGTTTTCATGTGACCATTATAACGGAAACAACTTGATGATTCAACTTGTATTGACAAGTTGAGCAAAGGTGCTAAACTTGAAGGAAGGAGGTAATCATTATGAGAATTGGTGTCGCACGACGAAATATTACGCCATCTATTGGGACAGAGATGGGTGGATATGGTATTGAGAGAAAATCAAAAGGTGTCCATGATGCCTTATATACGAAAGTAGTTATTATAGATACACATATATTTATTGGGTTAGATCTTGTTGCAATTGACCACAATTTACGCGAACGCATCGAATCACGAGTTGATTTACATGGGTATACAATGAGTCTGAGCGCGAGTCACACGCATTCAGGCCCTGCAGGAACACTTGATACATCAGGAATGCTTAAAGGGATGTCTCATGTATTTGGGGATCTGAATGATGAATTACTTGTCTTCATCGCTGAACAAAGTGTAGCAGCAATTAATGAAGCTTTTGATACAATGGAACCTTTTATTCTCGAAACATCAAAGGGAACGATTACGGGTGCTTATTCAAACAGACACAGTGAAACGAAATTATACAATAACACATTAATCACATACCTTTTTAAAACTGAAACAAAATCTATCCTGATGTATAGTTTTGCATGTCATCCCACAATTATGCATGCGGATAATCTGTTATTCAGTAAAGATCTTATTGACGGTATCGAGAATGCTGCCGATGTTGATTTTATGTTTTTCTTGAATGGACCCAATGGGGATATCAGCACGCGTTTTGTGAGAAATGCATCAACATTTGCGGAAGTTGAACGGATTGGATTGAGTATTTGGGAGCAAATCTCACAGACAATAGCTCGAGGTGAGGAAACAATACTTTCACCCATTGTAGTTCATAATCGCACATATGAACTACATACAAAGCAAACAAGCATGTTTGACAAAGCAATTTATGAGCAATACACTAAAGCATTTGAATTAACACCGACACCTGAATTGCGGACAAAAATTGAAGGCATGGAAATTGAACGGCTCTTTGCAGATACAATTATGCCTCCAATGCTCCCAGTTGAAGTTCAGATAATTAGTGCTGGAAAGCACACGTTAGTCATGTTTCCAGGTGAATTATTTGGGTCTCTATGTCCTGCGAATGCCTGGATGATTACCAATTCGAATGGGTACCATGCCTATTTTGCGGATAAAGATGCTTACGATCATAATTACTATGAAGCACTAACAAGTTTTGTGTCACCAGGGGCAACCGAATTAATGATACAGCAATTACAGAAAGATATTGAGGAGATTACAGATGGAAACTAAAAAATACATGAACTATATTATTGAAACAATGGGTGAATTGCGTGATACGCAGGCTGACGCAATTGATAAAGCCAGTGAATTTATGATTGAGTCGTGTGCACAAGGTGGTCGTGTTTATATTTTTGGGAGTGGTCATTCCCATCTTGTTGCCGAAGAAATGTATGTACGAGCTGGGGGCTTGCGCTAACCAAAGGAATTCTACCTGACGAATTGATGCTGCATGGTGTTACGGGTAAGAGCACGCAAATTGAGCGTCTTGATGGTTATGCCAAACCGATTCTTATGTTGCATAAACCAGCTCCTGAGGATACCTTAATTGTCGTTTCGAATTCTGGACGGAACAATGTACCGGTTGAGATGTGCTTAGCAGGTAAGGAATTGGGAATGAAAGTTGTTGCGATTACTTCGATGAAGCACTCATCCGCAGTGACATCACGCCATCACAGTGGTTTACGTATGTTTGAGATTGCGGATGTAACCATCGATAATCTTGCTGTAGCTGGCGATGCTGATTACTATGTAGAAAATTTTGATGTACCAACGGGTCCTATTAGTGATATTATGGGGCTTACAATTGCCCAAACTTTAGTTGTAAATACGGTTGATGGATTGGTCCGTCGTGGGATTGAGCCACCTGTATTTAAGAGTTCAAATCTTGATGGCGCCGATGCATATAATAATGAGCTATTCGATAAGTACTTTGGCTACTGGAAATAAAAAGTGGGAATTCCCACTTTTTATTTTTTCTTTTGGCGGACTTGTTGTTTAATTTCTTCCATGATATCCGTAAATTTACGTGAAGACAGCGATGGAAATGATCGTAGAATTCGAAGTTCGCCACGCTTCAGTGATTGTAAACTGTCGCGTACACCGTGTTCCAAAGACGTAATTTTTGAATTTAGGGTATCTTTCATTGCATGAATATTTACCACTCTATTTTTGAGATGCATTGTGGATGCAACGGATACGATTGTATCAATGACAACAATGACAAACAAAACGCTTGCAAGAATCGTGAGTACATTTTGAGGTATTGTATTGATAAAGTCGATGATGCGTGGGTGAACCCATGTGACTAAAATCAAACATAGAAATCCAAACATAAGAGAGTTCTTTAAACACACACGACCTTTGATATTATAGGGTTGCTGGGAATAATCCCACCAGCGCATATGAAACAGTTTCTCCATTATAAAACTTGTTATGTATTCTAAGGAACTTGTGAGTAGTAATCCATATACAAACACAAGGACGGGATCGTTAATATAGGGATCGAGTACGTATAAAATAAGAATTGCTCCAAACCCATAGATAGGGACAAGGGGACCATTCAAAAACCCCCGCTCTACAAACTTTCTTTGTGGAATGGAACAATAAATCGTTTCTAAGATCCATCCAATGAATGCATAAATAATCCAATAAGAAAATATATGTGTAATTGTAACCACCATGAGATCACCTCTTTCTTCTATTATACTGCGAATAAGCGCCAATAGTTGAATGAATGGTGAAATGCAACGCAAAAAATAGATTTGTCTTGTTTACATGTAAAGTGTTATCATAATAACGTACTAAAAAAGAAAACGGGGGCATTATGAAAAAATTAATAAGCATACTCTTAGTTGCACTTCTTGTGTTAACGGGATGTACAACCAAGGGAACAGCAACACCAGCAGAGACACCCAATGCTGAATTTGCTGCATATTTGGATGAATTATTGGTAGAATCCATGGATCCAAAGGACTTCTCAATTAACTTTATGTTTGTGAATCCTGAAAATTATGGTATTACACCTGAACCATACGAGCTGACATTCTCTACAAATGAGGATGAGGCAGAATCTGTTGCGGAAACAGAAGCCATGATCAAGAAGTTAGAGTCATTCAGTGATAAGACATTAACAGCGCAACAACAACTTGATAAAAAAGTTGTTATTGAACAGTTAAAGAATGGTCTTGAGATGGCACCTTACTATGATTATGAGCAAGGTGGATCCGTTATTGGATACTCACGTAATTTAATGGGAAGTTTCCCAGCATACCTTGAAACCTACGTATTTAGAAACCAACAAGACGTTGATGGTTATTTCAATTTGATTGAAACGTTACCTGCGTCCATTCAAAAATACATTGATTTGGAGAAAACACGTCAAACAAATGGTACCGGTTTTGGTAAAGAAGAAATTGCTGAAATTATCAAAGTAAATGAAGTGACCGCAACCGATGCTGCGTCCGAAGATTTCTACTTAATTGCACATTTTGATACTGCAATTGCCGATTTAGATTTTATGTCGGCCGAACAAAAAACAGCAGCGAGTGCACGTAACAAATCACTCCTAAACAATCAATTCGCACAATCGTATCAAATGGTTGTTGATCAGTTTAAGGAGATTGATGCAAAACCTGTTACCGGTCTTGCCAACAAACCAAATGGTAAAGAGTACTATGAGATTCTGTTGCGTCAAGAAACAGGAAAGAATGTCACGGTTGCGGAAATGGAAAAATTCATTGACCGTAAGGAGTTAGAAATTCAAACCTATCTTTTCTCAAGTTTCACGGCAGAAGAAATGGATGAAATGTTTGCATTGATGCAAAGCGGTGAGTTTAGTGATTTTGAGGATGGACAAGCACTCCTCACATTTATTCAAGGCGCATATACAGAAGATTTCCCAGCAATTGAGGCGCCAAACTACGTGTTACGTCAAGTCGATGACTCGATGAAAGAAGCTTCAAGTCCTGCGTTTTACTTCTCACCACCTGTCGATTACACACCGGCAGAACCACAAGTAATCTATATTAACGGTGAATTTGATAATAAATTGTATACAACCTATGCCCATGAGGGGATTCCAGGTCACATGTATCAATTTAGCTACTTCTTAACACTCAAAGACATGCATCCAATTCGTTCACTGATTTCACCATCTAGCAGTGCTGAAGGGTGGGCAAACTATGCAGAAAAAGAAGCCGTTAAATATGTTCAATCTGACAAATTTATGGAATTCAATAATGCCTATATGTCCTTAATTGAAATTTATCATATTAAGGCAGATATTGGAATTCACCACAAAGGATGGACTCAAGAAGAGTTTGGAGAATTCTTTGGACAACTTTTTGATGTGTCGGGGGAAAACTTGTCAGAAATGTACACACAATTTGTACATTCTCCTGCTGCGTATCCAACATATTACCTCAGCAACCTTTACATTCGTGATATGAAAGAAACGGCAAAAAAAGAGTTGGGTAATGCCTATGATGAAAAAGAGTTCCACGAACAAATTTTAAAATGTGGGGCAGCATCATTCAATGTTATCGAAGAACAAATGAATCTTTATATAAAAGAAAAGGGAAGCCGTTAGGCTTCTCTTTGTCCGTATAGGGTAAGTTGCACAAGTTCAATCAGAAAGTCAATATTCTTGGATCCATGTCGTAAGGACTCCAACAAGTTACGAACAACAAAGCGATTGAATTCATCTTTGGTGAATGTATCACTCCATATTGAGGGCCTTACTCTTGGATCGTTGTTAAGGACTTTAAGAAATATGGTGTTGATACGTTGCAATTGTTGCTCATGGACGCGTCGACTTTCTTCACGATCGGAAACACTCAGCGCACGATAATAACCGGCAAATATAGAATGATAAATATGGGCATTGTAGATAATCCGTTCGTAGGTATGACGCAACATCCCTGGATAGTCTGATTCATTTTCAAATGCTTGAATATTTTTAATAAAGAGGGTATCCCAGAAAATATCGACCAATGTAAAAACAAGATCCGACTTTGAATCAAAGTAATTGTAGACAGAACCCAAGGCCACATTTGCTTCCTTGGCGACACGACGCATACTCAATGCATCAAGCCCTTCTTCAAGGACAATTTTCCGTGCAATGTCAATCAAATGTTCTTTTGTAATTGGTGCTTTTTTCATGGTCGTTTTCACCTCTTTGAACTGTGTTCATTATAGTAAACAGGGACAAACTTGTCAAATCATCAACATCATGTATACTTAAAGGACAACAATAAAGGAGATGGATAACGATGAGTTTACCAAATTGTCCAAAATGTGATTCTGAATACACATACGAAGATCGCGAATTATATGTCTGCCCTGAATGTGCTCATGAATGGAATGAGCTGTCAGAGGCTGCAAATCAAATAAAGGATGCGCATGGAACAGTACTCGCTGATGGGGATGATATTATTGTCATTAAAGACCTTAAGGTTAAAGGCAGCTCAAATCCATTAAAGCAAGGTACCAAAGTTAAGAACATTAAACTTGTTGAAGGTGATCATAATATCGATTGTCGTATTGATGGGTTTGGAAGCATGAGTTTGAAATCAGAGTTTGTGAAGAAGGCATAGCCTTCTTTTTTTATAACATCTAACCAACCTTTGATGACACTTTCATGTATTTTATGTGAAATTTGGTATGCTAAGCATGCAAGGAGATTAAGATGAAAAAATTAACAGTATTATTTTTACTCACATTACTTGTGATAACAGGATGCGGAAGCAGTCGCCCAACAGATGCAGATCGTGCGCTTTACCGTGAGGCGGTCGCAAACATTCAAGATACCACGGCAATCCATATGGATGTACGTTTTACAGCAAACTACATGGTTGATGGTCAGAAAGATGAAGAAGAGTCGATGGAATTCATGATGTCGATTATTGATTCAGATATAAACAGCAAAGACTTATCAACGAAAACATTTGTAATGAGTTCAACAGCTGAGGACTTTGATTACGAAATGACCATGAACTTTAAAGACAATAACCTATATTTGGATTTTATGGGAGTGAAGTTAATACAACCAATGGATGACGACATACTGCCAGGATATGACATTCAAGATATTCTTGGATATCAGAATTTTGTTGATATGTTTGATGACAGTGATGATGCACTTGCTGCAATGGTCGTTAACAGAAGAGAAAACGGCATTGACTTTGAACTCAAGACAAAGAAAATGTTGGAAACACTTATAAACGCATTCTTACAAGATGAAGCATACGATGAATTTTCGTTGCGAGTTAAGAATCCGCAATTTACGATTCGTGTGAGCAATGAAGGTGTATTTGATGGATTCTTTGGATCAATTGAACTTTTGGATGATTCATCAAAAACTGACTCATTTCAAGTTGACGTTGATATCGATTTTGTAGCAACAAATGATGCTGTGAAGTTTGTAACGCCGAAATGGGATGACTATATTGATGCATCAAAACTTGGAGCCTGACATTGTCAGGTTTTTTTGCGTAAAAAAAGGATGCGCAAGCATCCTGTGTTTCTATTTATTCGTAAGTTTTGCTGCTGCTTTCTCATCGGCAATGACGATGACGTCAGCGTGATTTTGTAATGCACTTGCAGGGCAATCAGTTGATGGTGCTACTTCAAGCATCGCGTGAATTGCATCGGCTTTCTTTTCTCCATATGCAAATAAGATAATTTTCTTAGCGGACATAATGGATTTGATTCCCATTGAGTATGCATAACGGGGAACATCATCGATTGATGCGAAGTTACGGGCATTGGCTTCGATTGTGCTTTCAGTTAATGATACTTTTTCTGTTAATGAATCAAATGATGCACCTGGTTCGTTGAAACCAATGTGGCCATTTTCTCCAATTCCTAGAATCTGGACATCAATTGGGTTTTCAGCAATGATTGCATTGTAACGGGCACATTCTTTTGCTGCGTCTGTTTCCAATCCGTTTGGTAAGTAATTTGCTTTGAATGGTTTTTTGCTGAAAAAATGCTCATTCATAAAGTAATGGTAGCTTTGGTCATGATCTGCTCCAATACCGATATACTCGTCAAGGTTGATTGAGACTACATTTGTAAAGTCTAAATCACTTGCGGTAATGCGATCGTATAGGGAAATAGGTGTGCTTCCGGTAGCCAAACCAAAAACATTCAAACGTCCATTTTCTAATTCTTCGCGAATAATATTATAACCAAGTTCTGCTCCCTCTTGATTATCTTTAACTACAAATAATTTCATTATGAGTATCCTCTTACTTTCCCTAATATTATAGACTACTACTGAATAAAATCAAATCAATTAATGCAAATGGTTGCCTAATAAATGCAAACAGCAAAGTAAATGTCTTGTGCCATGTTGGAGGATAAGTGATATAATTTAAAGGTAATGACGAGGAGGCGTATGTTATGTTAATAACGAACGGACGAATTTATTTAGAAGACCGTGTCATTGAGAACGGTTTTGTACGCATTGAGGGTGATAAGATTGTTGCCTTAGGAGAAATGACAAGTGCTCCATCATATGATGGTGAAATTTTAGATGCTAAGGGAAACAATGTGTTACCTGGATTTATTGATCAGCATATTCATGGTGCGAATGGTGCGGACCACATGGACGCAACCGAAGATGCTTTATCAAATATTGCACACTTCTTACCAAAAGAAGGAACAACATCGTATCTTGCAACAACGATGACGCAATCAATTGAAGCAGTTTCAAAATCACTTGAGGCCATTGCTGACTATGCGGATAATAACAATGGTCCTGGACAAGCAGAAATTGTGGGAATTCATCTTGAAGGACCCTTTATTTCTGTAAAACATATTGGTGCGCAAAATCCAAAGTTTGTATTAAAGCCAACTAAGAAAGACTTCGATACGTTCTGGGATGCAGCTGCAGGTAAAATCAAATTGATTACCTATGCACCTGAAGAAGCAGAACCAGGATTCACAGATTACCTACGTACTAAAGGTGTAATTCCTTCAGCGGGGCACACCGATGCTGATTATCAACAAATCGTTGATGAAGTAGAACATGGACTTTCAAACCTAACGCATTTCCATAATGCGATGAAGCCTCACCATCACCGCGAACCCGGTGCTGTAACGGCAGGATTTGTTCGACCAGAACTTAAGGCTGAACTTATTGTTGATGGTATTCACCTTCATCCTGCTGTTGTTAAGGCAACATATGAAATTAAGGGTGTTGACAATGTCATTGCCATCACCGATGCCATGCGTGCTAAAGGGTTGCCAGATGGCAAATATGACCTTGGTGGACAAGAGGTTACGAAAATTGGAAAAGAGTGCCGTATTGCCTCAGGATCACTTGCTGGTTCTGTAGCTGAAATGGACTTCGTTGTTCGTAACTTTAAAAACTTCACAGGTGCTCCAATGCATGATATCGTGAAGATCTCCTCAGAAAATGCTGCCAAACATTTAGAAATTTTTGGTCGCAAAGGAAGTATTGCAATCGGTAAAGATGCTGACGTTGTAATTGTTGATAATGACATCAACGTCCAAACTACGGTTTGCCGTGGTGTTATTGGATACCAAAAATAATTAAAGAAGACATCCGAAAGGATGTCTTTTTGCTAAAAAAAAGATGACGTGAGTCATCTTGGAAAATAAGTTAATACCGCGTTATTTGTGAACATCTGACGGACAGACTTACGATTGCTTGTTTCTTCACGTAGGCTTGCACCATTTTGAATCAAGAGCTTAAAGATAGCTCTTAAATCATCTTCAAATGCTTCATCAACAATACCAAGATCAATGTTTAAGGCATCCAACACAGCACGCATAATCGGTAAGTTACCGTATGAGTCTTGTCGATGAATGTCTGCACCTTGATCAAACATTTCTTGTAAGAGTCTTAAATAGTCATTGAATAAGACACCATCGTTTTTTGGTCCATCAATTTCTGGACGTGGAAAACGTGATGCATTCATTGCTTGTTGTATTGCGACATGCAATATGGGAAGTTCCCAATTCTCAACCACACCTGGAACGTTGAAGTTTAAATTGTCTTTGTGTTCGACAAGGATGCGTGCAACGGATATATTATTGTTCTGTAAGGCAATTTGCAAGAGTGAATGATGGTTTACATCTGTATCACTAGCTGATAACGAGAAACCTGACATCATTAAACTTTCAACGATATCGGGCTTATTTTCTATTACTGCTTGAAGTAATTGCTCCAAAAATGCCAATCCTCCCTTTCATACCAATTGTAGCATAGAAAGGGGATTCTATCAATTTCGTTGGTCACGTATGTGTTGTATTTTAACAACTGTTCGGCGTATTATTTCAACTAAAGGAATGCAACATCCGATAATGACTGCCAAAATAACAAGGTGACTTGTCGTGAAGTTCACAATTTCTAAAAGTGGGAAGGCAATCAGTGTTGCAATTGCAAAACCAATGATGTCAACAATAAGAATGATCGTACGATATTTGTTTAGTGGTTTGAAAATGCGATACAGCATGTAGAACGATAAGAAGGCATTCACAAAAAAGTTAAGTGATTGAATATCTCCAGAGTTTAGATGGAGCGGTTTACGGAATATAATCAGTGCGAGCCACATGATAATGATCGCTAAAGCATTTGGGAAGGCATATTGCATGACGTGTTGGATTACGGTTTTTGTAGGTTTGTTGTGGTTGACCTCAAACATAATCAAGAAAGAAGGGAGCCCACCAATAAAGATATTTGTAAGCGTAACTTGCAATGGTATAAAAGGAAAACTTACATTTAAAAGAATTGCGAAAATTGCGATAAATATGGTCAAAATAGTCCTTAGATAGAACATGGATGCTGAACGGGTAATGTTATTGATGACTTGCCGTCCTTCTTTAACAACATCAACCAAAGTTGTGAGTTTTCCATCCATAATGACAATTTGACTGATGTTTAAAGCAGCATCACTTCCTTCGCCCAAAGCGATTGATACGTCTGCACGCTTGAGGGCCATGACATCATTAATACCATCACCAGTCATTGCAACACGGTTTTTATTTTCTTGGAGTATCTCCATAAAATCAAGTTTCTGCTGCGGCGTAGCCCGACCAATGACATTGGTTTGCATGATGGCATCCGCCATTGATTCAGGGGTTGTGAGTGTTGTTGCGTCTATCGGTGAGGTGGATACATCCACGCCAGCACGCTTCGCAATCGCCCCCACCGTAACGATGTTATCGCCCGAGATGATCTTAATGGCAACGCCATTATCTTGAAAATACGTAATGGCTTCCTTTGCATCAGGGCGCAAGGGATCTTCGATGGCAACGAAGGCCATTGCTTCAAGTTGGGGAAGCATGTGGTCTTTTGCTATCGGAGTATCACTCAGTGCTGCACAGAGTATCCGTGCACCGTTATTTTGGAAATCTTGAATTTTCGCACTCAGTTTGTGGCTTGGAAGTAAAATATCGGGAGCTCCGATGATAAACGTGTGGCCATTTGAGAAATTAATGGCTCCCCATTTTCGCGATGATGCGAAAGGGATTATTGAATCAAAAGGCAAACTTTGGTCGGAACGGTATTCATTACGCAGGGCAAGCATTGTCGCATTGTTATCAGAAGAGGCATGTATGTATGCGGACACGTAGGTTTCAAATTGCGGATGGAGGTGTTCAACATGCATAACTTCCATTTGCCCTTGTGTAAGTGTTCCGGTCTTATCGAGACATAAAACATCGATTTGTGACAACGTTTCAATTGCATAAAGGTCTTGTACAAGTGATTTGCGTGCGCCCAGTTTTAATACAGCACTCATCAGAGTTAGTGTTGTGAGAAGGACAAGTCCTTGTGGAAGCATTCCTAAGAGTGCGGAAGCTGTATTAACAACCGATTGATACAGTGTTTCATGGCGGAACAATAAGCTTTGTGTCATAAGCAGTGCACCAATTGGAATGATAAAGTAACTGGTTAGTTTGGTAACAGATGTGAACGTATTGAGCAAGTCACTCGAGATAACCCGTTCGGTTTTGACGCTTTGAGTAACCTTTGATGCATAGTTGTCATTTCCAACGTGGGTGACTTTAGCAAAACATGTGCCACTTATAACAAACGAACCAGAAAGCAGGACATCTCCTGGTTGCTTATCGATTGGATCTATTTCGCCCGTTAGTAAAGATTCGTTCACCTCTACAAACCCGGAAATAATACTGCTATCACAACTAATTTGGTTGCCTGCTTCAAAGCAAACAATGTCATCCAGCACGATATGTTCGTTTTCGATAGCAATAAGGGAGTCGTCACGAACAACCTTGGTGTGCGGTGTAATGAGAATATTTAACTTTTGAACTAAATTTCGTGAACGAATTTCTTGAACGATGAAGATCGCAGTGTTTGAGATTATAACACCCATGAAAAGAATGCTAGAATAAGCACCAACAAGAATAAGTGCAATCGCAATTACAAGGTTAAAGAGATTAAAAAGAGTGCAGATATTGTTGCGAATAATTTCGCCATTGGTTTTGATGTCTGGTTTTGGGAGCGTGTTGATAGCGCCTTGATTGATGCGTTGTTGTACGTCTTGTTGTGTCAGTCCTTTAGGTAAATGCATGATGAACTCCTATTCATTTTATTTATTATCGCTCAAACTTGGCTTTGTGTACAGTAAACTCTATAATATAATCAGGTGATATTATGAAAAAAGTAGCAATTATTGGTGGTGGCATTGTGGGTGCGACGTGCGCATTCTATCTTTCACAAAGTGGACATGATGTCGTTTTATATGATGGTGATAAGGCACAGGCAACCCGTGCGGCCGTGGGGATCATTTGCCCATGGGTGAGCCAACGCCGCAATATGGCGTGGTACGAACTTGCGCGTGATGGGGCTGATTTTTATCAAAAGCTGATTCGTGATATTCCCAATCAGACATTTTATCAGCAAAATGGTACATTAATTACACATGAACGTTTGTTGCCACGTCTGTATGAACTGGCCAAACAACGCAGTTTGGAATCGCCCATAATTGGCGTGCCACAGTTAGTTTATGGTGATGCAATTGCGAGCATGATGCCAAGTTCCTTAAATTGTGAGGAGGGTTTATTCATTCCGGGCGGTGCCCAAATTGACGGTGCACTGCTTGTGGATACGCTGTTGGACGCTTGTCAACAACTCACACTTGTGAAACGCAACGTCGTTATAGTTGATGGTAAGATTGAAGGACAATCTTTTGATCATATTGTCGTTGCTTCAGGGGCGTGGATTAATGAGGTATGTGGCGACATGTTTGCAGTTTATCCTCAGAAAGGGCAACTCTTGGAAATGAGCGAGGGTGTCACCAAGGATGGTAATTATCCTGTATTTATGCCACAAGGTGAACTGGATATCTTGTTTGGTGCCGACGGAAAAGTTGTTATCGGCGCCTCTCATGAGAATGATAAAGGTTTTGATGTAACTCGCGATTTCAGGGTCGAAGAAAGATTACTTGCTGAAGCTAAAGTATGGATGCCATCGTTGCAACAAAATGAAATCAGTGGTTATCGGGTTGGTACTCGGGCGTATACTCGTGATTTTACGCCTTTCTACGGTCCACTGGATGCATCACAGCATATTTATGTTGCCAGTGGGTTGGGCTCTTCAGGATTAACAACCGGACCCATCATTGGCTATCGCATTGCGCAAAGTATTGCCGGGGAGCCTATCGATTTTTCAAAATTGAATCCCACCCAATATCTTAAGACTAACATTTGAAAGGTGTTGCATGGCGAAAAGTATTTGTGCAAAGTTGAACAAATAATGAAAAATAATGGTACGGTCATGGTATATACAGATTTGAGGTTGAAAGTGTATAATATCAAAAAGGGGAACCGTATGAAACTAAACAATATAATGCTATATTATGATGATTTGGATAGCGTCATTCCATTTTGGGTTGATATCCTTGGATTTACGCTGGAGTCTGATGTCGTTGAGGGCATCCGCCGTATCGAAATTACAGTTAATGATGGGGTTAATTTGGTATTCTTTATGAAGGATGACATTCGCGTGGTCAGTCCTGAAGTACCTCTGACTACACCATCGCTCATGTTTTTTTCCATTGATTTGGAAAAAGACCATCTCCATCTGCAATCAAATGGAATTTTAGTCGGTGATATTGTTACTCATGGCAATCAAAAAGTATTTAATTTTAGGGATTTAGAGGAGAACTATTTTGCAATCACATCACAGTAGACCAACACCCAGTGTTTTTACTCATGTTGCAACAGGTGTGCAGCACGCTGTTACACTTTATGGAACTTCATTTGTGACATCGCTTAAAGAAGATCATCACAACCATGTTGTGATGCATCAACGTAATGCATACGTTCAAGAGCTAAGGAATCGTGGGATTGATTTCAAAGATATCTACCTTGTTCAAGTCTATCCCGATGGTGACTTTGATGATGCAACAATGTTTACCAACATCGTTGCAATTGCAAATCCTGATGGTGGTGATATCCCATTTACACTTACAGGATGTTTCTATGAATTTACAATCCAAGGTGAAGAAACACATATTGATTTAGCCTATCTTGAAGTCGCGCGATGGATCGATATCCATGATGTTAAGACAAGTCGATGTTACGATGTTGAACGTTGGAGTTATGATAATAATGAATTGATACAACTGGATATCATGATTCGTTGTGATGATTAGAATCGCTTCCAAACACATGAATTTGCGGTGAAAAGTTGGTAGTGGTAATTTGGGTTATACCCGTGTTATAATTAGAGATAGATTGAGGTGGTGGAATGATTAATATTTATCTATGTGATGATGATCAAGACATAATTGATCAGTATCGATATCTCATTAAACGTTATGCGATGTCGCGTTCTTTAGATATTAATCTTGAAGTATTTTATCGCGGAGAGGAATTACTCTTTCATCTAGAAGATCATTTGGGGAGTCCAGATATTATCTTTATGGATATCTTTATGGACGATATGAATGGTATCGAAACGGCAAGGCGCCTTCGTGATATGGGGATTAATGCACAAATTGTATTTTTAACGACATCTTCAGACTTTGTGTTTGAAGCTTTTGATGTCCGCTCATTTAATTACTTAATTAAACAAGATACCGATGAAGAACGATTTAGGGAAGTTTTAAGTAAGGTGATTACACACGTAGAAAAACGTGCACCCGATTTCTTTGATTGCTCTTTTGGTGCTGAGTCACGCCGTATTCCTTATAAGGATATTACGCACTTCGAAATTTATCGCCGTGTTATGAGAGTTCATTATAATGGTGATGAGTATTTCGACTTCTATGAAACAATGGATAATCTTGCTGTATCGCTCGAGGAAAAAGGATTTGTGCGCGTGCACCGTTCCTTCCTTGTTAATTTGCGTCATATTGTATTGTTTAAGAATCAAGCGATTCGTTTAACAAGTGAAATTGAATTGCCATTAGGGAAGGCATACCAGGTCCAAGTTAAAGAAGCCTTTAACGAGTTTGTTTCAGAAAACTGGAGCGAATAATGTTGTACTGGGTCTTAATTGCGACATCCACAATAGCATTGTATTTTTATACCTATTTATCCGTGTACTTTATGAGCGACTTTGCTTCGCTTCGTAAACACGGATATTTTACGTTAGCACTGTCAATGATTCTCAACTCTTTGTTGATTGTTTGGTCGCGTCATTATCATCTTGAATTGTATCGAACGTTCTTAAGTATGCTGATCATCATGTGGTTTACATTCCGATTCTCTTTAACGTTAAATCCATTGGAAGTGAGTTTCGCTGCCGTACGTCATGTGTTTTATTTCTTTGCTGTCAGATCACTTGTAATGTCATTGTTTTCGTTTCTTACAAACATTCCCATGCAAACAATTGATGCTGACTCTATGTTATATACAATTGTTTTTCAAATCTCGATTTTACTGGCTATTGTTGTTTTGGTTTTCTTAAAGAATAAGGTTCTTACCACAGAACGCCTGCGTAAGTTGCTTGATAATCGCAGTCAATTGCTGTTTGTTGTTGTTATGAAGTATTCATTGGGATCATTCCTCATGTTTACTGCATATGGTGCAAAATACATGGGGAACAGTACATGGTATGCACTGATGCAATTTGTAACCAGCCTTCTCGTAATTGGCGTTGCGGCGTTGTCGGTTGGAAACTCGCTGAAGATTTCTGAAATGATGCAATATGAAAAACAAACAGTTGCACTTCAGAAACAATTGGATTTACAAGTAAGCCACTACAAGTCGTATCAAAAATACACCGAAAGCTTCCGAGAATTCAAACATGACTATAAAAAGATGTTATCAAACATTAATGCGCTTTTGCGCAACAATGAATATCAAAAAGCCATCCGCTTGTTGGATGACATGGGTGTTCATTTAACGAAAGGTGTTGCAGCCCATCGTGAATACTCAAACGATGTATTTCTTGATGCGATTCTTCAAGCCTTCGCAAATCAATGCGAGTCAAACCATATCAACTTTAAAGGTATTGTATACTGGAATGAATCCATTCAGGTTGAAGAGTTAAAAGTTGTTCGAATCTTTAATAACTTACTTGAAAATGCGTTTGATGCTGTGATGCTCTTGCCAGAGGGACAACGCAGTATTGCCATGCGCTCCAATCTTCGCGATCATTGGTTGGATGTTGAAATTATAAACAGTTATAATGGGGAACTCAAAGATGGCTTTGCTAGTACAAAATCACAATCAAAACAAAGCCGTGGATTGGGTGTGAAAATTGTCAATGAGACGATGGCAGACATTGGTGGTATTGTTAATTGGAATCCAGAAACATCATTTTTCAAAGTGCGCTTGAGCTTTCCGCGGACGATGTCTAAGGATGATAACTCTCTATAAACCAACGTGTGCGTTCGTAAAAAAGATTGCGGACATTGTTTTGAATGCGACACTGATACAAGATTCCTGCTCCGCCTACTTGAGAGGCGGATTTTTTAATTTGTAGGACACGGTCAATTTGATACTTTTTACCATCAAACAAAATAAAGAGTGGCATAATTTCTCCTTGCTCATTAAAATGAACCACAACTTGGATATATTTCTTGTACAGTCTCATCTCTTTGGCAGACATTCTCATCACCTCGTATGATGATTATAGCGATTGTTGTTGCGTAAATCAATTCATTTACGCAACATTTAAGTGAAATTTGATTAATAATTGCATTTTTTGTATAATTAGTGAAAAGAGGTGAGCATATGACACTCCAAGAACTGGTAGCAATTTTTCGTGAACGTAATGGTCTTTCACTTGAAGAAGTTGGGGATGCGGTTGGCGTTAGTAAATCAACGGTTTCGCGTTGGGAATCGGGTGCAATCAAGAAAATTTCGAAAGAGAACCAACAGCGATTGTCTGAAGTGTTTTCAATCGATGTTGGTGAATATCTTGATTACTATTTCTTCAAGCCGGTTTTGGGTGTTGTAAAGGCAGGTTATGACTTGTTAGCAGACCAGCATATTGAAGCTTATGAACAGGTTTCAAAACAAGATTATGATCGCGGAGACTATTTCTTGCGTGTTAAGGGAGATTCAATGATTGGATCGCGCATCTATGATGGCGACTTGATTTTCGTGAAACGCGTTACGGATGTTGAAAGTGGGGATATTGCCGTAGTTCTCATTAACGGTGATGAAGCGACCGTAAAAAAAGTTGTCAAAAAAGACAACTTACTTATTTTGGAAGCTAGCAATCCTGATTATGAGACGCGCTATTATAATGCAAAGGATGTTGCAATGATTCCGATTCAAATCATTGGTAAGGTGCTGAATGTTCGCGTGACATTCTAAAAGAAGTCTTTACGATACAGATAGGCAACCGTCGCAATGGTTAACAACGTACTGATTACAAAAACAATGGCCAAAGAATAGGGATGATCTTGAAACGGTAAGTCAATATTCATTCCATAAAAGCTCGTAATAAGCGTTGGAATGGAAAGTACCAATGTGATTGATGTCAGACGTTTCATGGTGATATTTAACTTGTTAGAAAATAAGGAATCCGAAACACTTACAATGGATTCGATTATTTGTTGATACATTTCGATATTTTGGTCAAGCTGGTTAATTTCAATGCGAATATTTGCATATTCCGATGCATTCTCATCGGACCACAGATGGGATGGTTTCTGGTCTCTTATATATGCGGTAACATCACCAATGGCATTGATGGCAGTTTGATATTGAATGAGTTGGCGATTGATACTGAAAAGATGGCGTATATTTTCTTTTGTGATACCCCGATCCATCAGTTCTTCATAATGATTCAATTCAGCGTTGATGTACTTAATCAATGTTTCATAATTTCGCAGTGTTTGTATAATTAAATCGGTAAACGAGTACGCATCGGTATCATCGTTTAAAAGTACGCTCGTGTGCGCATACAAATTATACGTTTCACCATCTGTTGCGACACACACAGGATGGATATTTTTAGGCCCACTGGGGTAATTTAATATAATATAGGTTAATGCTTCAAGGTGACGAATGTGCGCAAGTTCAGCGCGGTCACGCAGTGATTGGATAACATAGGCAGGAAGCGGCAAGTTATTGGCGTCTTCGTAAGTGATAATGTTCATGAGAAACCTCCGGTGTATTCATTATATCATGTTGGTAGTGAAAGTTGTTTTTGGTGTATAATGAAACAAGAAATAGGGAGGTAAGCGATGTATCGAATTATGATAATTGAAGACAATGACAAGATTCGTAACGAATTGAGCACATTTCTTCAGAAAAACGGTTATACCACATTACTCGTAACGGAGTTTCACAATGTTATCGAGACATACCAAGCCAATGATGTTGATTGCATCCTCTTAGACTTGTCTTTGCCTGTTGTAGATGGCTATTATCTTGCTAAGGAAATTCGCAAACTCAGTGATGTTCCAATTATTGTTGTAACAAGTCGCGATAATACAATGGATGAATTGATGTCGATGAATCTTGGTGCAGATGATTTCATCACCAAACCATACAATCTGCAAATTTTATTAGCACGTTTGCAATCTGTTTTGCGTCGTGCCTATGAGAAAGCTGATATGCAAGTAATCACAATCCGTGGTGTTGAATTGGACATTCCAAGAGGAATTGTTCGTTTTCAAGGTACAGAACAAGAACTCACAAAAAATGAACTGCGTATTCTTTCATACCTGATTCAAAATAAAAATACGATTGTATCACGCCAAGATCTGATGCAGTATTTATGGAATACGGATTGGTTTGTTGATGATAATACACTGACTGTAAATATCAACCGCCTTCGTAAGAAATTAGAAGAAATAGGGATTGATGATTTTATTGAAACAAAACGCGGTATGGGGTACACAATCAATGAGAATTAGAGATTATCTTGCTGACAAGCGGTATCTCATTCTCGTAGCACTGTTTCTGAGTGTCTTTTTGCTTTTCTTTTTGAGTGTGCTTAAGATTCAGTGGGAAGTGACTGTTATGGTGTTGCTTTCATTATGGATTGCGACAGGTACACCGTTGGTTGTGGAATTTTCACGACGTAGAAGCTTTTATAACGAGCTTCTCGCTAATTTGGAAGCACTGGACCAAAAGTATCTTATTACGGAAATGATACCAGATCCTACTTTTCTTGATGGTATGGTATTGGTCGAAGTCTTGAATGATACCAATAAATCCATGGCCGATTTTGTGAGAACCTACAAGAGCAGTCAAGATGACTATCTGAGTTATCTTGAACTGTGGATTCATGAGGTCAAAACACCATTGGCAGCGATAGACTTAATTGCAAGTAATCATCGTGGCTTAGAAATGAATGCAATCTTGGAAGAAAGTGCGCGTATTCAAAATTATCTAGAGCAGGTACTTTTCTATGCACGTTCATCATCTGTAGAAAAAGATTACATTGTTCAAAAAATTGACTTGGGCATGCACATTCGTAATGTTGTTAAAGAACTGTCCCCGATTTTCATTCAGAAGAAAGTGAGTCTGGATATGGACGGAATCGATCGCGACGTTTACAGTGATGCAAAATGGTTGGAGTTTATAATTAAACAAATACTCGATAACGCGTTAAAGTATGTAGAAGCGGATACGGGCTCTATCGAAGTTAAGTGCTTTGAGCAAGCACAAAATATTGTTTTAACGATTCAAGACAATGGACCAGGAATTCCTGCTCAAGACATTCGACGTGTTTTTGAACGTGGGTTTACCGGACAGTTGGGCCGCAATCACAAACAGGCAACGGGCATGGGGTTGTATTTGGTCAAGACATTAGGAGATAAACTGTACATGAATATATCGATTGCTTCAGATAGTGGGACAACCGTTACGCTTACATTTCCAAAGTCTGATATGATGTTCCGTTAACAGGAGATATGATGAGTTTTAGGATAGCATTACAAAATGTTCGCAAAAGTTATCGCGACTATCTTATTTACTTTGTGACACTGACATTTTCAGTGGCGCTTTTCTATGTCTTTGGGTCCGTAGATTATCAACTGCAACTGCTTGATGTTTCTTCGTTTGCAGATATGACATCATCCGGATTGCAAGCGATGATGCTTATTTTTTCGGTATTGATTGTGATTATCTTTTACTTTTTGATTCGCTATGCCAATAATTTTCTGATTCGCCGCCGCAACAAAGAGTTCGCAACATACCTCATTCTTGGAATGCCTCAGAAAACCATGGGCATGATTCTTGTCATGGAAACCTTAATCATCGGGGTCTTATCGCTGGTCTCGGGGATTATCGTTGGAATTATCATGTCGCAAGTGACCAGTGTATTTACTGCATTCATTCTAAGCAGTGATATTAATTACAAGTTTATCTACTCCGCATTCTCAATGCGATACACGGTATTCTGTTTTGCGCTTATCTTTTTATTCATCAGCTATGGTAATATTCGAAAGATTCGCAAACTCAATTTAATTAATATCATGAATTCAGGACGCGAAAATCAAACAGTAACGCGTATTAATGTGTTTTTTGGCTTTGTGACACTTGTGATTGCCATCGCATTATTAGTGCTTGCTTATGTGTGGGTTTTACAACCATACCAACTGTTACTTGGTTTTCCACTGATTGTTCTTTTAGGAACCTTGGCAACATTATTGTTGTTCTATTCAATTGCCTATATATTTATGAATGTTATGACATGGTTTAAACGATCGTATTATTGGGAACTGAATATGTTTACATTTCGTCAGTTGGGATCACGGGTTAAAACAACCTATACGATGATGACATTCATCAGTGTCATCATGCTCTTTGCCTTGGTGCTTATCGTCACAGGGATAAATTTAAACCGATCGATTTTTGCCTCTGTTGACGTGAATACACCCTATGATTATTCAATAATTCTTGAAGACGATACTGTATTAAAAGACTTTGTAAACCAAAACAAAGCATCCATAGCAACAAATATGACATACACCTATTATAAGACGGGGCTTACCAATGAAGATTTGACGGTTTCTGAAGGCATCAATATTCTGGGTGAAGTCTATGTTATGAAACTCTCGGACTACAATCGTGTGCGTGCGCATTTTTCACAACCGTCACTTACATTGGATGCGAACCACGCTTTGTTTGATGTAACCTCACAAGATACGATTATGTTTGTTTATACACCCCTTGAAACAGTGTCGGGATCGCTTACCCTGGATTCACAGTTCTATCGCTTTTCGTCACCCAAGGCATCCCCGGTGCTCTTGATGAATAGTGGTCCCATCGATTATTTCTTCATTATCAATGATGATGAACTTGAGCGTATGCTATTTGATGGGTATCTTCACGAACCACGCTACGTTACAAACCTTGTGGTTAAAGAGGGTCAGGACATTGAACATAAAATAAGTGAGCATATCAAGTCCAATGATTATATTCAATTTCTCAGTAAGCATGATGTCGTGGGGACAATGGATGAGACACGCGTTATCATTACATACATTACACTCTACCTTGGGATGGTATTTCTCGTAAGTGCGATGGTGGTTCAGTCACTTCACTCACTTTCAGATGCCCACGACAGTAAACGCCGTTATACGATTTTGTATAATATTGGAGTGGATCAATCAGAAGTGAATCGCTCCATTCGCACACAAACACTGATATATTTCTTATTGCCGATGGGGCTTGCGCTCATTCACACCTATGTTGGGATTCAAGCAGTTAAACTAAATGTTGAGCGTATCAGCTTTGCGAGTTTTTCCCTTGTACCAACCCTCATAACATTGGGTATCGTAGTCATCTTTTACTCAGTTTTCTATTATTTTGTGTATCTAAACATCAAACGCATTGTGCGTCAACATCGCTAGGAGGTGCATCATGACTCGTGTATTAGACGTAATCGATATTGAAAAATATTATGGTAAACGCGGAAACATTACGAAAGCCTTAGATGGTGTTTCGTTTACGGTCGAAACCGGAGAGTTTATTGGGATAATGGGCCCAAGTGGGTCGGGAAAGACGACACTTTTAAATTGTGTAACAAGCATTGACCAAGTAACAAGTGGTCATGTACGCTTGGGTGGGGTTGAGATTACATCCTTAAAAAGAGAAGCACTGCAAGCATTTCGAAGAGAGTCATTGGGATTTATATTTCAAGACTTTAATCTCTTGGATACGCTTACTGCTTATGAAAACATCGCGCTTCCGCTTACAATTCAAAAAGTACCTCACAAGGAAATCAATCAACGTGTCAGCGAAATCGTGCAACGTTTGGATATTGCCGACACTCTGGAAAAGTACCCATACCAACTTTCGGGTGGACAGCAACAAAGGGTGGCCTCGGCACGCGCATTGGTAGGGAAGCCCCAGTTAATCGTTGCGGATGAGCCGACGGGGTCTCTTGATTCAAAAGCCAGTCGCGAATTGCTTGAGACATTAACCTCACTGAATCACGTGAATCAAGTGACAATAATGATGGTGACTCACGATGCTTATAGTGCGAGTTATGCCAATCGTATTCTTTTTATCAAGGATGGCAAACTCTTTAGTGAATTGTACCGTGGAACGCAAAGTCGAAATCAGTTTTTTGATCAAATAATGGACGTTGTTACCTTGCTGGGTGGCGAAACGGATGCCTCACGATAGTGAGGTTTTTTTTATGTGACAAGGATGTAAGTTTGATGTAAGAAGATTCGATGGTTGCTTTTTGTGAGAAAACGTATACTGGTATTACAGAGGAGGTACCATCAATGAATCACGAAACATTACATTTAAATTCAGAGGCATGCGGGCCTCAAGGGAGAAAAATTATGAAAAAGAATAACGAACAAAAAATAAAATCAATTTTGGATATTGCACAACCCGAAACGATGGACGAGGCATTATATGTTGAATTTATCAATGCTTTGGCACTGATGCAGTCAGGTCGTTAATGAATGTGACATTTCTGTAAGGGAAGTGTAAGTCTAAGCCATGGCGTGAGCAGCGCTGGGGGCGTATGATGAATCTATTAAAAAAAAGGAGTATATCTATGACAGCAGTATTACAAGTTAGAAATATCGAAAAATATTATGGCAAACGGGGAAACGTCACCAAAGCATTGGACGGTGTCTCGTTTGATATTGAACAAGGTGAGTTTGTTGGGATAATGGGTCCCAGTGGATCGGGAAAAACAACGTTGCTTAATTGTGTATCGACAATCGATCGGCTGACAAGTGGTAGCATTGAGGTTAATGGAACCAATACCACGAAACTAAAGAAAGATGCTTTGCAGCAATTTCGTCGCGAAGAACTGGGGTTTATCTTCCAAGACTTTAACCTTTTGGACACTTTAACAGCCTATGAAAACATTGCGTTGGCACTAACAATTCAAAAAGTTAACCACAAAGAAATTGCTAATCGCGTCAATGCAGTAGCGGAATTATTGGACATTAATGATCATTTATCGAAGTTTCCCTATCAAATGTCTGGGGGACAACAACAACGTGTAGCCAGTGCAAGAGCATTAATTACAAATCCAAGTCTTATTTTGGCAGATGAGCCAACAGGAGCGCTTGATTCAAAAGCAAGCCGTATGTTGCTTGAAAAAATGCAAGAACTCAATCAACAATCCAATGCAACCATTATGATGGTTACCCATGATGCCTTTACAGCAAGTTATGCGAAGCGCATTTTATTTATCAAAGATGGTAAAGTATTTAATGAACTCATTCGAGGAAATCAAAGTCGCCGAGAATTTTTTGATCAAATCATTGATGTCGTAACATTACTTGGAGGCGACACATCAAATGTACTATAAACTTGCTTTTCGGAATGTTCGTAAAAGTTATAAAGACTTTTCGATCTATTTCATCACATTAACATTCTCGGTAGCACTATTTTATATATTTAATTCATTTGAACAACAAGCAGCAATTTTAGATATGAGCGAAGGGCAGGGAACGATGGTTCAAGCACTCGTGACGATTATGGATGTAATGTCGGTAATTGTGGCGGCAGTATTTGGATTCTTAATTCTCTATGCAAACAATTTCCTTATTAAGCGTCGAAAAAAAGAAATGGGATTGTATACGTTATTGGGGATGCCACGTCGTAAAATTTCCCTGATTCTTATTTTAGAAACTGTATACATTGGTTTTGCGGCGCTATTGTTTGGGTTGATTGTAGGATACTTTGGTTCACATCTTACATCATTACTAACAGCTCGTTTATTAGCAGTATCAGCAAACTTTGGTTTCGTCTTTTCACTACAAGCCACACTGAAAACAATTTTGATTTTTGGTGCTGTATTTATTATCGTGCTCATCTTCAATCGAATGACACTTAATGGCTATGAACTGATAGATTTATTACGCGCTGAACGTAAGAACGAAGAACCTGGTGCCAAGCATCTGTGGGTCTCTGTCCTGGTATTCTTATTGGGATCAGGTATCCTTGGGGGAGCATATGTATGGGCCTTGCAGCCGACACAATTGCTCTTAAATCTCTTGCCAATTATTGGTTTGGGAGCGCTTGGAACGTTTATGATTTTCAAATCCTTCGCAGGATTTATGTTGAAATTTATGCAGACAAACAAAGGTCACTACTACAAAGGGCTTAATATGTTTGTATTCCGCCAAGTAGGTGCAAAGATTAATTCAACCTACCGTATGATGGCAACAGTTAGCTTGATGTTGTTGTTTGCATTGGGAACCCTGATTACTGGTTTTAATCTCAACACTGTGATGGCGGAAGAAATTGAGAGTCAAACAGCATTTGACTATACTTTGAGTGTTCATGGTCAAAATCTTAACAAGGAGATTGATACCTATATGGCATGGTTTGATCGCCCTGAAGTCGAACACGTGAGTGCATCGACCATTTATCGTGGCGAACAAACGTTTGCAGATTTGGAAGCAATCATAGATACCCAATCGGAAACATATCAACGCTATGCAACAATGCCGTTGGGTATCATGTCACTCGGTGATTTCAACTCGCTTCGAACACGACAAGGGCTCAGTAGCGTTACTCTATCTGAGCATTCAATTGCACTAAACATGCAAATGAATGGGATGTCGGGAATCAATGAGCAAATTGGTGACTTCATTCATTATGGCGTGCCTGTATCACTATTTAATGAAACATATACAGTTCAGGATGTCGATCGAACAGCGGTTAAATTTGAAAATGGCTACTTTACAATGCCGATTATCATCGTAAATGACAATGAGTTATTGGATGCAATCAACGCAGGCCATGTAGAAACAAAAACACTCTTGTTGAATGCTGATTTGGTGAGTGATATCGATGGTGTCGCATTTGCAAGAAGTCTGGAGAACAATTACCAACATGAAGAAGATCGCTATGCAATCTATAACAGTGTAGCTGCAGATGATATTATTGAAAGCTCACGAGGTATGGAGTTAATCTTAACGTATGTTTCATTGTACCTTGGTTCGGTGTTCTTGGTGACCAGTGTTGTCATCCTCGCGCTTCAACAGCTTTCTGAGGCAAGTGACAACCAAAAACGATACAATGTGCTTTCGAAGATTGGTGTCAGCGACCGCATGGTTCGTCATTCAATCTTCGCTCAGAATGCCCTGTATTTCTTTATTCCTTTACTTATTGGATTGATTCATACTTACGTTGGTGTGACGGCAGTAAACTTGAATTTAAAACTTGCAATGATGAGCCCAACCAGCGTAAAGCCAGCTTTAATGACACTTGGATTTGTCTTGGCGGTGTATCTACTCTATTTCGTCGTAACTTATGTTGGAAGCAAGTCAATTATTCTTGGTAAGAATGATAGAAATACTGCCACAGAATAGCGCGTGCATGGTACACTGTTAGTAATAAGGAGACATGTATGAATCTATATTTACTTGAAACTGTGCGCACTAACAATTTTACGGATCCCGAAATGGTATCCAAGATTACGGGACTATGGCAATCACTACAAACACTTGAACCCCCTTTGGAGGGCAATGTTTATGGGGTTTACTCAGATTATGAGAGTGATTATAAAGGGGACTACTCCTTTGCAATTGCGACGACTGAACCTCGCTCACAAATGTCAATCCCGATATTTGCAGGCATGAACTATACCAAGTTTGCAGTAGAAACAGATGTTGCTGCAACGTGGGCATTTATTTGGGATCTTGAAGAATCGGGGGAACTTCATCGTGCTTATACGGTCGATTTTGAATCCTATCAACCCGATGGTAGTGTCGTAATTTATATTGCCATTCAATAAGAAAAAAAGTGAACTACACATCGTGTGGTTCACTTTCTGTTTGATAGCCTTCAGTATAGGGGAGGAAATGATCTAAACCCAGCAAATGAATAAAGTAATCAATACCCTGACCAAAGAATAAACGAAGGTTTGGGTTTTCGTTGTTGTATTTAACAGCAATGAGTTCTTTTGGATTGATCAATTCATGACTGATATCATACCGCAGTTGTGCAATAAGCAGTGATGCCAGCGCGTTTGTTTCATAACGCACCCAGTCAACTGTATAATTGATATCTTCTTTCGCAAGTTCCAATAAGTCTTCGTATTGTTGGCTCATTAATGTTGAACCATAGATCGCTTTTTGAAGATAAATGGTTGTTTGAACCGATTGTTCGGCACCGTATGCTGTAACAAAGGACATCGTTTCATTGAATGTTTCTTGACCGTTATCAGTATTGAAATAGGTGTGAAATATCAGGGTATCAAAATCGGTATTGTAATACGCGTAGGTAAACTTTTGTAACACGATTCTCAAGGCCTTATCTTTTTCAAGTTTATTTTGTTGTTCGATTTGCTTGCGTTGGTTTTCTTTAATCTTGCGAAGTTCGTTGCGCTGGGATTGCTGATTTCCATAGTAAGAGCTAATATAACCAAACACCGTACTCAAGAGCACGCCGGTAAGCCCGATAAGTGATGCAACGACAGCAGGTTGTTCCCACCATTGAATAACATCGGCTGCGATCCATATTGTGAACATAAAATCACCATCCTCTAATACAATGAGTATATCACAAACCTGTGTGCAGAATATAGAAAAACCACACGCGAAGTGTGGCTTGAAGTATATATTTATTGGAGCAGGTGAGGGGAATTGAACCCCCGCCTCAACCTTGGCAAGGTCGTGTTCTACCATTGAACTACACCTGCAAAAGAAATGGCGGTCCAGACGGGAATCGAACCCGCGATCTCCTACGTGACAGGCAGGCATGTTAACCGCTACACCACTGGACCATTTCTACTTTTGCTGCGCTTTCTTAGCGCTTATAAAGAATACCATAGGTCTACCGATAAGGCAATACTAAAATGCATAAAAGTTAGAAAAAATAGTAGAAAATTGAATTAGATGAAATTCGTTGGTGTTCCTTGGTGAAAGACCAGTTTGAGATTGCTGTCAAATTGCTTCCAAATTGATGTGCGCAAGACGTGTTGGCCATTTGTTGCATCAATTGTGGTGTAGTTTACCATGTACACATCATCGCTTAATGTCTTGACTGTGAAGTCAATGATGCTTAAGGGGCGGTTTGCTGTCTCTGTACACAGCGCATTGACGACGATGTCGCGATTATAGATGGCACCACTGGCTGCATATTCTATAAAGTCTTCCGATATGCGTTGTGTTGTGTTTTCGGCGCAACTGATGAATTCAAAATCGAGGAAATCAAGTTCGTATTGTTTTAGTTTATGTATCATTGTGTTCTCCTGTATATAAAAAAACCACCGAAGTGGCTTGATGTATTTGCTTGGAGCAGGTGAGGGGAATTGAACCCCCGCCTCAACCTTGGCAAGGTCGTGTTCTACCATTGAACTACACCTGCAAAAGAAATGGCGGTCCAGACGGGAATCGAACCCGCGATCTCCTACGTGACAGGCAGGCATGTTAACCGCTACACCACTGGACCGTTTAAATATAATGGCGGAGATGGAGAGATTTGAACTCTCGCGCCAGTCACCCGGCCTATACCCTTAGCAGGGGCACCTCTTCAGCCACTTGAGTACATCTCCACATATTGGTAAATCCGCATTCCTTGATTGCTAATACATACTATCACAAGATATTCAGTAAGGCAATACTCTTTTAGAAAAAATAATGATGTTTTTAGGTGTGGCGGCGCATGAGATAGGTTATAATAAAACTATGAAAAATAAACACTATCGAAAATTACCTGTATATCAGCAACTGTTGATAATCATCATATTATTAATTCTTGCTTTTTTTATACAAAAATGGAATCAAATCCCCAAAGACGATGTGACCTTATCACGTTGTGTGGACGGGGATACCGCCGTCTTCAAGGTCAAGGGAACTGAAGAAAAGGTTCGGTTTATTGGTGTCGACACTCCAGAACTGACTTCTAATGATTATTATGCGAAAGAAGCAAGCGATTATACGTGCGAGCGCTTGAAATCTGGTACTATTAAACTTGAGTATGATTCAGCATCAGATGAGCGGGACAAATTTGGTCGTCTCATCGCGTGGGTTTATGTGGATGATGAACTGTTGCAACGGGAACTTGTAGCAGGTGGCTATGCCAAAGTTCGCTATATCTATGATGATTATATGTATGTTGACGAGTTGAACCGTCTGCAAAGGGATGCAAAAAAAAAGAAGTTGGGAATTTGGGAATAACACGGAGGATAGATAATGGAACAGAAGAAAAATTTTATTATTAATGTTGTATATTATGGAATCGTATTAGGAATTGTGGTCGCTGTAAGTATGTTCGCCATGAACTATCTGGCACCGTTTATTGTTGGTTTTATTATCGCATTTATTCTCAAACCAATTGTACAAAAATTGATCAAACATTTCGGAGATAATAAGTTAATCCGTGTGGGTGTCATTTTGCTTTTCTATATATTAATAGGGTTTATCATTTTCTGGTTGTTTATTGCAGGAATCTCAGCACTTCAAAATTTTGCGAAAACGCTCCCAGCGTTCTATGAAGCAACTTTAGTTCCGACGTTCAAGTCGATGGTTGATTTCATTGAGAAGTTCTTCAGTGATATGAATCCTGTGATGGCGCAAACTGTTGATCAGGTCATCAGTGGTGTTGCCGAGAGTATGAAGGGGATGGTGGGGAATATATCGACAGGTGTCATTACATTTATTACCAATGCGATTGCATCAGTGCCGAGCCTGCTTATCACTATCTTGATTGCCGTTATCTCATCATTCTTCTTTACACTCGATTACCAAAACATTGTTAACAATATTTTTGGAGTCATCCCTGACCGTTGGCAATCCTTGGTTATGGATGTTAAAAGTGGATTTATCGGAACAGTCGGTAAATACCTAAGAGCTTACGCTAAACTCATGTCACTGACCTTTGTTGAACTTTCGATCGGCTTCTTTATTATTGGTATTGGTAATCCTGTAGGTTTGGCATTCATCATTTCGATTGTAGACATCTTACCGGTACTTGGTACGGGAACCGTCATGATACCTTGGATTATCTTTGAGTTTGTGATGGGGAATATTAGCATGGGAATTTACCTGTTGATTCTCTATGTTGTCATTACCGTTGTTCGTAACATTCTTGAACCAAAAGTTGTTGGTGACCAAATTGGCTTGCATCCACTCGCGACGTTGGTATGTATCTTTGTCGGGATGCGTTTGGCTGGTATCGTTGGCTTGTTTGGGTTGCCAATCATGGTCACAATCATTAAGACACTTCACGATGAAGGGAAGATTACACTTTTCAAAAACTTGAAACCAAACAAAAGTGTAAAAAAAGACAGCGTTGAAGCATAACTTCATCTTGTAGATTTTTGAATTGAGTTAGAATTCTTGGTAGTATATATGTATTAATATAGAAAACGAGGTTCTCATGAGCAAATTTTTAGATCAAGCAAGATTGGCTATAATGGGTGTTATAGTTAGCGCAGTTCTAATGATGATATCGGACAACACTCTGGCGTTCGTTGGTGTGTTAATTCTTGTGCTATCCTTGTTTATGTTATTTCAAACACCGTACTGGAATCATAATCTCACACATGCCTCTAAGCTGTTGTCAGGACAACTCGTGATGTCACTTGTGGGCGGTGTGTTCTTGGTGTGGTTGAAAGATATGTCGCATAGCCAACTCTTGTTCAGTGTATTGTCGTTGGGAATTTCGCTTGTTTCATGTGCAATGATGTATACACTTTTTCTTGGTGCGGATAATCAGGCAGTGGTACAGGTGAAGTCGTTTGCAACCTTATTGATGTTGTTGATTCTTGTGTCTCGGATAATGTTTACCGTTTCGGGTGGAATTGTAGCTGATCTGTCAACATCGTACCTTACTGTCGTGTTTAATGGTTTGATTGTTTATGTTTATGTTAAGTTGTTGAATTCAATAAATCGTTAGGTACAAGGACCATAAGATTGGTTCTTTTTTTGTGAAGTTGATTTTAATGGGGTAAATTCTTTAATAGTATTGACAATGAGATTGGATATGGTAAAATATGAAGGCTTATGAGTTAATCTAGGGTTTCCTTGCGGAGACCTAATTAATATCAGGGTCGTGGCACACATGGAACTGTGTACACGTAAATTGAAGGAAGGAGACAATAAATGCCTACAATTAATCAGTTGATTACAAATGGTCGTACACGTCGTGTGTATAAATCAAAATCACCAGCACTAGGTCGTAGTTTGAATACGATTAAACGTCAAACAACAAAGGTAAACAGCCCACAAAAACGTGGAGTATGTACACGTGTTGGAACAATGACACCTAAGAAACCTAACTCAGCTTTACGTAAATATGCGCGTGTTCGTTTGAGTAATGGTATGGAAGTTACGGCTTATATTCCTGGAATTGGACACAACTTACAGGAACATAGTGTTGTATTGATTCGTGGAGGTCGTGTTAAAGACTTACCTGGGGTTCGTTACCACATCGTTCGTGGTACATTGGACTGTGCAGGAGTTACTGACCGTCGCCAAAGCCGTTCATTATACGGAACAAAAAAACCTAAAGCAGAATAATTTTACATCAAATTGAGAGGAGTGAATTAAATGCCAAGAAAAGGTGCAGTCCCTAAAAGAGACGTCGTTGCTGATCCAATTTATAATTCAAAATTAGTAACGCGTTTAATTAACAGAATCATGATTGATGGTAAAAAAGGTTTAGCACAATCAATTCTATATAACGCATTCGCGATTATTGAAGAAAAAACTGGACGTCAACCAATGGAAGTCTTCGAACAAGCGCTTGATAACGTATTGCCAGTATTAGAGCTTAAAGCTCGTCGTATGGGTGGTTCAAACATTCAAGTTCCTGTTGAAGTTACACAAGAGCGTCGTTTGACACTTGGATTACGTTGGATCGTTCAATACTCACGTACACGTGGAGAGAAATCAATGGAAGAACGCTTAGCTGCTGAAATCATCGATGCTTCAAACGGAACAGGTGCGTCAGTTAAGAAACGTGACGATGTTCACAAAATGGCGGATGCTAATAAAGCATTTGCAAATTACCGTTTCTAAGAATTAACAGCGAAAGGAGATTTGAAATCCTATGACACGTGAATTTACATTAGATAAAATGCGTAATATCGGTATTATGGCCCATATTGACGCCGGAAAGACTACGACAACAGAGCGTATTCTATTCTATACAGGTCGTACTCATAAAATTGGAGAAACTCATGATGGAGCTGCTACAATGGACTGGATGGCTCAAGAACAAGAACGTGGTATTACAATCACTTCTGCTGCTACAACAGCTTCTTGGAAAAACCACCGTATCAATATCATTGATACACCAGGCCACGTTGACTTTACAGTTGAAGTAGAGCGTTCATTACGAGTTCTTGACGGTGCGGTTACAGTTCTTGATGCAAAATCAGGAGTTGAACCTCAAACTGAAACAGTTTGGCGTCAAGCGACTAAATATAATGTTCCTCGTATTGTATTCGTTAATAAAATGGATGCTACAGGAGCAGACTTCTACATGGCAGCACAAACAATTGTTGACCGTTTGGGAGCAAAATCAGCACCAATTCAATTGCCAATCGGTGTTGAAGATTACTTTGATGGATTAATCGATATTGTTGAACAAAAAGCACATATGTTTGCTGATGTTAACCAAAAATCAGATGACATCATTGATATTCCTGCTGAGTATGCAGATCAAGTTGCTGCAGCTCGCGAGAAATTATTCGACCAAATCTCAGATTTCGATGAAGATTTCATGATGATGATCTTAGAAGGTGAAGAACCTTCAGTAGAACAAATCAAAACTACAATCCGTAAAGCGGTTATTAGTGGTGAATTCTTCCCAGTTCTCTGTGGAGCGGCTTATAAAAATAAAGGTGTTATCGCAATGCTTGATGCAGTTATCGATTACTTACCTTCACCACTTGATATTCCGCCGGTTGCTGGAACACTACCTAATGGTAATGAAGCATTCCGTGAAGCAAGTGATGAAGCGCCTTTCTCAGCATTAGCATTTAAAGTTGCTACTGACCCATTCGTTGGACGTTTAACTTACTTCCGCGTTTACTCAGGTGTTGCTGAATCAGGTTCAGGTGTTTATAACTCCGTTAAACAAAAACGCGAACGCTTTGGACGTATCATGCAAATGCACGCGAACCACCGTGAAGAAATTCAAAATGTTTACGCTGGTGAAATTGCTGCTGCAATCGGTCTAAAAGTTACCGGTACTGGAGATACACTTTGTGATGAAAAGAATGAAATCATTCTTGAGTCAATGAACTTCCCAGAACCAGTTATCAACGTTGCCGTTGAACCAAAAACAAAAGGTGACCAAGATAAGATGGGTCTTGCTCTTGCAAAACTTGCTGAAGAAGATCCAACATTTAAAACATATACTGATGAAGAAACTGGACAAACAATCATTGCCGGAATGGGTGAGTTACACTTAGACATTCTTGTTGATCGTATGAAACGTGAATTCAAGGTTGAAGCAAACGTCGGAGCACCTCAAGTTGCTTACCGCGAAACAATTCGCGCTGCAGCTGACTGTGAAGGTAAGTTTGTTCGCCAATCAGGTGGACGTGGACAATACGGACACGTTTGGATTAAATTCGAACCAAACCCAGGTAAGGGATTTGAATGGGTCGATAAAGTCGTCGGTGGAACTGTTCCTCGTGAATTTATCAAACCTGCTCAAGAAGGACTTACAGCTGCGCTTCAAGGTGGTTTAGTTGCTGGTTACCCTGCAATTGACATCAAGGCGACATTATTCGATGGATCATCACATGATGTTGACTCCTCGGAAATGGCTTATAAGATTGCCGCAAGTATGGCATTCAAAGAAGCTGCTAAGAAATGTGATCCTGTGTTACTAGAGCCAATCATGGATGTTGAAATTACAGCACCATCTGAATATCTAGGAGCAGTCATGGGTGATATCTCATCACGTCGTGGACAAATTCGTGACCAATTAGAGCGTAACAACGCAATTACGGTTAAGGCTTTCGTTCCATTGTCAGAGATGTCAGGTTATGCTACAGACCTTCGTTCATTTACACAAGGTCGTGGTAACTCATCAATGCAATTTGACCACTACGAACAAGTGCCAAAGAGCATTGCTGAAACAGTCGCTAAAAAGAAAAATAACTAGTTAAGACTTTGTTGTTGATTTTAGTGAAGATTTATCTTAATATGATATTGATAAGCAATCAATTTAAAATATAGGAGGAAATTGCAATGTCAAAACAAAAATTTGATCGTTCTAAACCACACGTTAACGTTGGTACATTAGGACACGTTGACCACGGTAAAACAACTTTAACAGCTGCTATTACTACAGTATTAGCTAAGAAAAATGGTGGTGTTGCTTCAGCATACGACCAAATCGATAAAGCTCCAGAAGAAAAAGAACGTGGAATTACAATCTCAACATCACACGTTGAGTACGAAACAGACGCACGTCACTACGCACACGTTGACTGCCCAGGCCATGCTGACTATGTTAAAAACATGATCACTGGTGCTGCTCAAATGGACGGTGCTATCTTAGTAGTTTCTGCAACAGATGGACCAATGCCACAAACACGTGAGCACATCTTGTTAGCAAAACAATTAGGAGTTCCTTACTTCGTAGTATTCTTGAACAAATGCGACATGGTTGATGACGAAGAGTTAATCGACTTAGTTGAAATGGAAGTTCGTGAAGCACTATCAGAACAAGGATACGACGGAGATAACTGCCCAGTTATCCGCGGATCAGCTCTTAAAGCTCTTGAAGGCGACGCAGCTTGGGAAGAAAAAATCGTTGAACTTATGGACGCAGTTGACGCTAACGTACCAGAACCAGTTCGTGATACAGACAAACCATTCTTGATGTCAGTCGAAGACGTATTCACAATTTCAGGACGTGGAACTGTTGCTACAGGACGTGTTGAACGTGGAGAAATCAAAATCAACGAAGAAGTTGAAATCATTGGTATCCGTCCAACATCAAAAACTGTTGTTACAGGTATCGAAATGTTCCACAAGATGTTAGATTCAGCTATGGCTGGTGATAACGTTGGAGCACTTCTACGTGGTGTTAACCGCGAAGAAATCGAACGTGGACAAGTTCTTGCAAAACCAGGAACTGTACACCCACACGTAAAATTCAAAGCTCAAGTTTATATCTTAAGCAAAGAAGAAGGTGGACGTCATACACCATTTGTTAACAAATACCGTCCTCAATTCTACTTCCGTACAACTGATGTTACAGGAACTATTCTATTACCTGAAGGTGTAGATATGGTTATGCCTGGTGATAACATCGAGATGGAAGTTGAGTTAATCGCTCCAATCGCTGTTGAGCAAGGTACTACATTCTCAATTCGTGAGGGTGGACGTACTGTTGGTGCTGGTAACGTTACAGAAATCGTTAAGTAATCACTTATCTAACAAATCAAGAAGTAGCCTCGGCTGCTTCTTTTTTTAATTACAGGGGCTAGAACATTCAGTTACCCAGTGGTTCTGATCAAAATGTAGTGGTTTGAATGACGTTTTTTGGTTTTGTATGAACTAAATGATCATGTGACCAAACGTTTGTGATTCTCAAGCAAATTAATGTTAAAAATCACTCTAAATTCCCGCCTATTATGCCTGATTTATACTATTTTAATTTATTTGGAAAAAAGTCTTAAAAAACCTTGAATTTCATACTATATAGTGTATAATACTTAAGCGACTGCATAGAAGTGCAAGGTTGCCGGCACACTGAAGAGCGTTGTCATGGTCAGTGAGAAGTCGGGGAATTTGCGCGGAGCAGGCCTATTAAATAGGCGGAAGAAGGAGGATTTCCATGGCAAAGAATTTCATTCGTATTCGTTTAAAAGCTTATGAACATCGCACTATTGATAGTGCAGCACAAAAGATTGTTCAAGCAGCAAATGATCACGGTGCTAAAAAAGTTGTTGGGCCAGTACCACTACCAACTGAAAAACAAATCGTAACAGTGTTACGTTCGGTACACGTTAACAAGGATTCTCGTGAACAATTTGAATCAAGAACTCACAAGAGATTGATTGAAATTGTTGGACCTACGGCAGAGACAATCGACGCATTAAGTCGTTTAGACCTACCAAGTGGTGTCGATATCGAGATCAAACTTTAGTAGAAGGGAGAAATCATGAAAGGATTATTAGGACGTAAATTAGGAATGACTCAAGTTTTCGCAACAGACGGAACTTTGATTCCTGTAAGTGTTGTTGAGGTATTACCTAACGTTGTATTACAAAAGAAGACAGCTGAAACAGATAACTATGAAGCAATTCAATTAGGTGTTACAGATGTTAAAGAACAACGTGCAAACAAATCTGAGATTGCTCACGCTGCTAAAGCTAACACAGCTCCAAAGAAATTTGTTCGCGAAATCATCGCTTCAGAAATGATGAATTTAGAAGTTGGTGATGTGGTTAAAGCTGGTTTATTCAGCGCAGGTGAATTTGTCGACGTAAGTGGCATCTCACGTGGACGCGGATTCAATGGTAACATTGTTCGTGGAAACCAAAAAACAGGACCTAAAGCTCACGGTTCAGGATATCACCGTGGAATTGGTTCATTAGCTACAGGTGGTTTGAACCCAGCTAATATTAAAAAAGGTCGCGTAATGCCTGGTCAACATGGTGGTTATTCGACAACAAACCAAAATCTTGAAATTATCAAGGTTGATGAAGAAAACAATTACATCTTAATCAAGGGAAACATCCCTGGACCACGTCGTGGCAATGTTGTTATTAAATCAACAGTGAAACGTAACAAAGTCAAGGATGCTATTGAATTAGTTGACAATGCTAAGGAGGAATCAAACAATGCCTAAGCTAGATGTCTTAAATTTAGAAGGAAAGAGTGTTAAAACTCTTGACTTGAATGAAGCGGTATTCGGTATCGAACCAAATAACCAAACAATCTTTGAAGCTGTTATCATGCAACGTGCATCAACACGTCAAGGAACTCATTCAACAAAAAACCGTACAGAAGTTCGCGGTGGTGGTAAAAAACCATGGCGTCAAAAAGGAACAGGTCGTGCTCGTCAAGGGTCAATCCGTTCTCCTCAATGGCGTGGTGGTGGAATCGTATTCGGTCCGAAACCAAGAAGCTACAAATACAACCTTAACCGTAAGGTTCGTCGTTTAGCAGTTCGTTCAGCATTATCACAACATGCTTTAGATTCAACAATCAAAGTTGTTGAAAACTTAACAGTTGCTAATGTTAAAACACAAGAATTCGTAACCGTAATGAATGCATTAGAATTGAACCGTAAGACTTTATTCGTCGTTTCAAACGAAGAAGATGTAATGAATGCTTACTTATCAATGCGTAACCTGTCAAATACAATGTTGTTGACTGTTCAAGATTTGAGCACATACGATATCGTAAATGCAGATACACTTGTATTCACTGAAAAAGCAGCAGTTGAAGCTGGAGAGGTGTTGGCATAATGAAACGTAACCCTAGAGATATTATCATTCGTCCAATCATCACTGAAAAAACAGTAATGATGCAACAAAATGACAACAAAGTTACATTTGAAGTTGCTAAAGGATCAAACAAAATTGAAATTCGTCAAGCAATTGAAGAAATCTTCAATGTAAAAGTTGAGAAAATCAACACAGTTAAAGTTTTACCACGTAAAAAACGCGTTGGTAAATACGAAGGAAAGACAGCCGCTGTCCATAAAGCAATCGTCAAGCTTGCTGAAGGATCAAACATCGACGTTCTTTAATTCATTAACACTTATCGGAAGAATTACGCTATTTCCGGACAATTTGCGTAGGGAGGAAATTACTTAATGGCAATCAAAAAATATAAGCCAACTACTCCTGGACGTCGTGGGATGACGACTTTAGCTAATGAAACATTAACTAAAGGAAACAACCCTGAGCGTTCATTGGTAGCTCCATTAGACAAAACAGGTGGTCGTAACAACTTAGGTCGTATTACTACTCGTCACATTGGTGGAGGACACAAACGTCAATACCGTATTATTGACTTTAAACGTAACAAAGATGATATTCCAGCAAAAGTTGCTACTATCGAATATGATCCAAACCGTTCTGCTAACATCGCACTTCTACACTATGTAGATGGTGAAAAACGTTATATCTTAGCTCCTAAGGGACTAAAAGTTGACGACGTTGTTATCAGTGGTGCAGAAGCTGATATTAAAGTCGGTAATGCTAAAGCAATCGGATTACTACCTGAAGGTACAGTTATCCACAATATCGAATTAAAACCAGGACGTGGAGCACAGTTAGTGCGTTCAGCTGGAACATCAGCACAAGTTCTTGGTATTGAAGAAAAATATGTAACAGTTCAACTAGCTTCTGGCGAAGTTCGTAAGATCTTAGCTACTTGCCGTGCAACAGTCGGTGAAGTTGGTAACTCAGAGCATTCACTTGTAACAATTGGTAAAGCTGGCCGTAGCCGTCACATGGGTATTCGCCCAACGGTTCGTGGATCAGTAATGAACCCAGTTGATCACCCTCACGGTGGTGGTGAAGGACGTTCTCCAATTGGACGTAAAGCACCTATGACACCATGGGGTAAAAAAGCACTTGGTGTTAAAACACGTAAGAGCAAGAAATCTTCGACTAAGTTAATCGTACGTCGTCGTAATGATAAGTAAGCGAAAGGAAGGAAAGAGATATGAGTCGTAGTTTAAAAAAAGGACCATTTTGTGACTTACATTTGATGAATAAAGTTGAAAAACTTAACGCATCAGGTAAAAAGGAAGTTATTAAAACATGGTCACGCCGTTCAACTATTTTCCCTCAATTCGTTGAGCATACGTTTGCGGTGCATAATGGTAAAGAACATGTTCCAGTGTTCGTTACTGAAGATATGGTAGGTCATAAATTAGGTGAATTTGTTCCTACACGTCGTTATACTGGTCACGCAGCTGACAAGAAGGCGGGTCGTTAATAATGGAAGTTAAATCAGTAGTTAAAACAGTTCGTGTTACACCACGTAAAGCACGCCTAGTATTAGATGAAATTCGTGGTCTTGATGTTGATCATGCAGCAGCTATCTTACGATACACACCTAACGCTGCAGCAAAAGTAATTGAAAAGGTTTTAAAATCTGCAGTTGCTAATGCTACAAACAATCATCAATTAGAAGAAGAAAAATTATTCATCTCAGCATGCTATGCTGATGAAGGAATGACAATGAAGCGTTTCAGACCTCGTGCTAAAGGTTCTGCTGCGCCTATTATGAAGCGTACAAGCCACATCACTGTTGTGGTTTCGGAACGCGTGTAAGGGAGGACAAACATGGGACAAAAAGTAAATCCGATCGGTATGCGCGTTGGTGTTATTCGTGATTGGGATTCACGTTGGTATGCAGAGAAAAATAACTTTGCAAACCTTCTACACGAAGACGCACTTATTCGTGAATATATTGAAAAAAATCTTAAAGATGCATATATTTCACGCGTAGAAATCGAACGCTCAAAAAACCGCGTAGATGTTATCATCCGTACAGCCCGCCCAGGTGTTGTAATTGGTGTTAATGGAGCAAGTATTGAAAAAACAAAAGCTGCAGTTGCTAAAATTTCAGCTGGTAGCACAGTAAACATTAAAGTATTAGAAGTTGCAAACCCTGACTTGGATGCACATTTAGTTGCTCGTAACATTGCTGAACAACTAGAACAACGTGCTTCATTCAGAACTGCACAAAAACGTACAATTCAACGTACAATGCGTTCAGGAGCTAAAGGAATTAAAACTGCAGTTTCCGGACGTCTTGGTGGAGCAGATATGGCTCGTACAGAAGGATATGCTGAAGGTGTTGTTCCTTTACATACACTTCGTGCTGACATTGATTATGCACACTATGAAGCAAATACACAGTTTGGGATCTTAGGCGTTAAAGTTTGGATTTGCCGTGGTGAAGTATTACCAGGACAACTCGTACAAGAACCAGAAGCACCTAAGGCAGGTAAATTTGATCGTCCTCGTCGCCGTCGTAATGACCGTAACGATCGCCGTCCAAATAACCGTCCTCAAAATGCAAAACCTGCAGCAGAAGCTGCAAACAAAGACGAGCAAGGAGGTAATTAGTTATGTTGATGCCTAAACGTACTAAATATAGAAAACCACACCGTCTTTCATACGAAGGACGTTCAAAAGCTGGCCGTACAGTCGCTTTTGGAGAATATGGTTTGGTTGCTGAATCAGGAAACTATGTAAGTAACCGTCAAATCGAAGCTGCTCGTATTGCAATGACACGTTATATGAAACGTGGTGGAAAAGTTTGGATCAAAATTTTCCCTCACTTAGCAATCACAAGAAAACCACTTGAAGTCCGAATGGGTTCCGGTAAAGGGGCACCTGAAGGATGGGTAGCAGTAGTTAAACCAGGTCGAGTAATGTTTGAAATCGCTGGTGTGCCTGAAGAAGTTGCGCGTGAAGCGTTCCGTCTTGCATCACACAAACTAGCAGTTAAAACTCGATTCGTCCGTAAAGGAGAGGAGGAACAAGTATGACAACAATAAAAGAAATTCGTGAAATCAATAACGCTGAGTTACTAGTTGAAATTGATAGCCTAAAGGAAGAGTTATTTGACTTACGCTTCCAACAAGCAATTGGTCAACTTGAAAATCCTACTCGTTTAAGAGAAATCCGTAAAACGATTGCTCGCATCAAGACAGTAATCACTGAGCGCGAGCTTAGTGACGATAAGTAGGAGGTCACAGCAATGGAAAGAAACAAACGTAAAGTTTACCGTGGCACCGTTGTATCTGATGCAATGGACAAAACGGTCGTAGTTGAAGTCAAAACATCAAAACGTCATCCATTATATGGAAAACGTGTTAATTATTCAAAAAAATTCAAGGCTCATGACGAAAACAATGAGATTAAAGTTGGAGATACAGTAGAGATTATGGAAACACGTCCATTATCAGCTACAAAATACTTCCGCGTTACTCGTTTAATCGAAAAAGCCGTTGTATTGTAGGAGGTTGTCAAGATGATACAAAATGAATCAAGATGTAAAGTCGCTGACAACACAGGCGCTAAAGAAATCTTAGTTATCCGCTCCCTTGGAGGAAGCTTCCGTCGTTCATCTAACATCGGTGATATCGTTGTTGGAACGGTTAAAGAAGCGATTCCTGGTGGATCAGTTAAAAAAGGTGATGTTGTTAAAGCGGTAGTAGTTCGTACAAAGTACGGTGTTCGTCGCGGTAATGGATCATACATCAAATTTGATGACAACGCAGTTGTTATCCTAAAAGATGATATGACACCAAAAGGAACACGTATCTTTGGACCGGTAGCTCGCGAGCTTCGTGAAAAAAACTTCATGAAGATTGTGTCATTAGCTCCGGAAGTGTTATAGGGAGGCTTTTATGAAAATCAAACGTGGCGATAAAGTTCAAGTAATCACTGGATCATATAAAGGTACCATTGGTGATGTCATCGAAGTTAAACCTAAATTAGATAAGGTTAAAGTTGAAGGTGTAGCGTTAGCTAAAAAACACATGAAACCAAGCCAAATCAACCCAGATGGTGGAATTATTGAACAAGAAGCATGGATTCATGTTTCAAACGTAATGCTATACGATCCAAAAGCGAAAGCTCCAACTCGTGTAGGTTACAAAGATGAAAAAGGTAAAAAAGTACGTGTCTATAAAAAATCAGGCAACGTCGTTAAATAAGGAGGTATAGCTAAATGAATCTAAAAGAACAATATAAAACAGAAGTTGTTGGAGCCTTAGTTAAACAATTTAACTATACTTCAGTAATGCAAGTTCCAAAACTTGAAAAAATTGTTATCAACATGGGTGTTGGAGAAGCAATCAGCAACGCTAAATACTTAGAAGATGCTGTTGAAGATCTAACAATCATCACAGGACAAAAACCAGTTATTACAAAGGCTAAGAAATCGATCGCGAACTTTAAACTTCGTGAAGAAATGCCTATTGGTGCGAAAGTAACACTTCGTGGACAAAAAATGCACGACTTCTTAGAAAAACTAATTAAAGTTGCATTACCACGTGTACGTGACTTCCGTGGAATCAATGCTGGATCATTCGATGGTCGTGGTAACTACACAATGGGAGTTAAAGAACAATTAATTTTCCCAGAAATCGATTATGATAAAGTAAACAAAGTGCGTGGTATGGATATCACTATCGTTACTACAGCGCAAACTGATGAAGAAGGCTTCGCTCTATTAAAAGAGTTAGGAATGCCTTTCAAAAAGGAGGGTAACTAATGGCTAAAAAATCAAAGATTGCTCGTGAATTACAACGTCAAGCAGTTGTTGAGCGTTATGCTGAAAAGCGCGCACAATTAAAAGCTGATGGTGACTACATTGGGCTACAAAAATTGCCTAGAGACGCTTCACCTGTTCGTTTGCACAATCGCGATAAAGTTGATGGTCGTCCTCGCGGTTATTTACGTAAATATGGTATGTCACGTATTCGCTTCCGTGAATTAGCTCATAAAGGGCAAATTCCAGGCGTACGTAAGGCAAGCTGGTAAAAGGAGGAGCTTTTCAGATGTATGTAACAGATCCAATTGCTGATTTCCTCACACGTGTTCGTAATGCTATTCAAGCAAAACACGATATTGTCGAAATCCCAGCAAGTAAAGAAAAAGTAGAAATTGCTAGAATCTTAAAAGAAGAAGGCTTTATCCGTGACTATTTAGTTAACGGAGAAGGATACAAGAAGAGCATTACTGTTGTTCTTAAATATGGTCCAAATGGTGAGCGCGTAATTAGCGGATTGAAACGTATTTCAAGCCCAGGAAAACGTGTTTACACAAAGAGTAATGAAGTTCCTCGTGTTCTTAATGGACTCGGAATTGCTATCATTACAACATCAGAAGGTTTGCTAACTGATAAACAAGCGCGCCAAAAACATGTTGGTGGCGAAGTGTTAGCTTACGTCTGGTAAGAAGGGAGATACTCAATGTCACGTATCGGAAATAAAACGATTACCATTCCTGCTGGCGTCGAAGTTAATGTAAAAGCTGGTAATGAGGTGACAGTTAAAGGTCCCAAGGGAACTTTAACACGTCAGTTCAATCCAATTTACACAATCGATGTCGCTGAAGGCGAAGTCAATGTGGCTCGTCCGAATGATACAAAATTAGTAAAACAAATTCATGGTACTACACGTTCACTTATCAACAACATGGTTGAGGGTGTAAACGAAGGCTTCAAGAAAGAATTAAATCTTGTTGGTATCGGGTATCGTGCATCTAAGTCAGGAAACACATTAGTCTTGAATGTTGGATACTCACATCCAATTGAATTCGAAGTCAATGAAGGCCTTGAAGTGGAAGTACCATCTGCAACAGTTATTGTTGTTAGTGGAATTGATAAACAAATGGTTGGAGAATTTGCCGCAAACGTTCGTGCAACTCGTAAACCAGAACCTTACCTCGGTAAAGGGATTAAATACAAAGATGAAGTTATCCGTCGTAAAGAGGGTAAAACTGCAGCTAAGAAATAGTGGGAAAGGAGAAATTGAATTATGGCAAAAAAATTATCTAGAAATCAAGAACGCGTGCGTCGTCATGCTCGAGTTCGTCGTAAGGTCAGTGGAACGCAAGAACGCCCACGTCTTAGCGTGTATCGCTCAAATGGAAACATTTCGGTACAAATCATCGATGATGTCGCTCAAGTAACCCTTGCAGCAACAGGATCAATTGATTTAAAACTTGAAAATGGCGGAAACGTCGAAGCAGCAACAAAAGTTGGTGCTGAAGTTGCTAAATTAGCAAAAGATAAAGGTATTACAGCAGTAGTATTCGACCGTGGTGGATATATCTATCATGGACGTGTTAAAGCACTTGCTGAAGCAGCTCGCGAAGCCGGGCTAGAGTTTTAAGAAGGAGGCGCATGATGAATCGTAAACCGAGAAGAGAACCACGTGAACAAGAATTTGAAGAACGTGTTGTTGTCATCAATCGTGTAACTAAAGTCGTTAAAGGTGGTCGTCGTTTCCGCTTTGCAGCTCTAGTTGTCGTTGGCGACAAAAAAGGACGTGTTGGATTTGGAACGGGTAAAGCAAACGAAGTCCCAGATGCAATCCGCAAAGGTGTTGAAGCAGCTAAGAAAAACTTAATCAAAGTTGAAATGGTTAACGGAAGTTTACCACATGTTAACACTGGTAAATTTGGTGCTGGGGAAGTATTCGTACGCCCTGCAACTGAAGGTACTGGAGTTATCGCTGGTGGAGCAATCCGTGACGTCATGGAATTAGCTGGTGTTACAGATGTTCTAACAAAATGTATCGGATCACGCACACCAATTAACATGGTTCGTGCAACATTCGAAGCATTAAAAACAATGAAAACTGTTAATGAAGTTGCTTCATTAAGAGAAATTAAAGTCGAAGACGTACGATAGAAGGAGGCCTTTATGAAATTACATGAACTTAAATACAATGAAGGTGCCCGTCAAGATCGTAAACGTATCGGACGTGGACACGGTTCAGGAACTGGTAAAACATCAGGTAAAGGTCACAAAGGGCAAAATGCTCGTAGTGGCGGTGGTGTTGCACTAGGATTTGAGGGTGGACAAACACCACTTTACAAACGTATTCCTACACGTGGATTTAAAAACATTAACCGTGTTGAGCATGCAGTTGTAAACTTATCATCATTGAATGTATTCGAAGATGGTAGCGAAGTAACAATCGAAATGTTACTTGAAAAACGTATTATTAACAAAACACTTGACGGTGTAAAAATCTTAGGTCAAGGTGAGTTAGAGAAGAAGTTAACTGTTAAAGCGAACGCATTCTCAAAATCAGCAATTGAAAGTATTGAAAAATTGGGTGGAAAAGCAGAGGTGATCTAATGAGATTATTTACTGATATTTTTAAAAACAAAGAAATCAGAAGAAAAATCATGTTCACACTGGCTATGCTATTACTTTATCGTTTAGGAACAGTTGTACCTGTTCCTAACGTCGATAGCGCTAAGCTTTCGGGGATGGTCTCATCATTAGAGTCTAATACGCTAGTTGGAATGATTAATATTCTTGGTGGTGGTTTACTACAACAATTGTCGATTTTCGCTCTTGGTGTGGGTCCATACATTACTGGGTCAATCATTATTCAACTCTTGTCAATGGATGTAATTCCGTACTTAACGGAACTTACAAAATCTGGACAAAAGGGGAAACAACAGATTGATCGTATTACACGTTACTTGGGAGTTATACTAGCGTATGTCCAAGGAATTGGTATTCTCTACGTTTTTAACTCACAATATAACATTCTCTTAAGTACTAACGTTGTTGACTATTTCTTTATGGGAACAGTCATGACAGCTGGAACAATGTTCCTACTCTGGGTTGGTGATCAAATCACCGCTAAGGGTGTTGGTAACGGGATGTCCCTCATTATCTTTGCTGGTATTGTATCGGCAATGCCAAAATCATTCGCAAGTGCATATGCAGCAATGGTTACAAACGGTGGTTCAATGGGATGGTTATGGTTCACGCTCTTTGCGTTATCATACGTCGCAATTATCATTCTCGTTGTATTCATGAACAATGCAGTGCGTAAGATTTCAATTCAATACACATCAAACGTAAGCGGAACAGCACGTGGTAGTGGAATGAACCATTTACCATTAATGATTAACTCTGCTTCTGTTATTCCAGTTATTTTCGCTGGAGCAATTATGCAAGCACCGATTATTGCCTTAAGTTGGTTTAATCAAGGAAGTGTTTACACATTCTTGAGCACCTACTTTACAACAAATCATCCAGTGGGATTAACACTGTATGCTCTCTTAACGATTGCATTCACGTTCTTCTACACTCACTTGCAAGTTGATCCTGAGAAAATATCAGAAGATTTTGCTAAGAATAATTCATACATTCCTGGCGTTCGTCCTGGAAAAGATACGAAAACATATATTAGTACAATCTTAAATCGCATTACTGTATTGGGAGCAATTTTCCTAACATTCGTTGCGGTACTACCTCACTTACTACCAATGATCACTAATGGTGCAATTCCTGCATCAACAGCTCCTGGTGGAACGGGTATTATCATCGTTGTTGGTGTTGCTTTAGAGACAGTGAAAGAACTTGAAGGACGATTAACACAACGTGATCGTTCATACAAAGGTTTATTCAACCGTTAGGAGGAACTATGAATTTATTAATAATGGGTCCTGCTGGTAGCGGTAAAGGAACAATGTCGGCACAAATTGTTGAAGCGTATGGAGTTGTCCATATTTCAACAGGGGATATGTTTCGTGAAGCAATCGCAAACGAAACACCTGTTGGATTAGAAGCAAAGTCATACATGGATAACGGTAAACTTGTGCCAGACAGTGTTACCGATCGTATGGTTAAAGAACGCATTTCGCAAGACGATTGCTTGAATGGTTATCTCTTAGATGGCTATCCACGTAATTTGAGTCAAGCGCATGCAATCGAAGAAATGGCAGCAGAAATTAATCGCCCAATCGATTTGGTGATCAACCTTGTTGTTGATTATCAAGAACTCGTAAAACGAATTACAGGTCGTCGTATCTGTAAGACATGCGGTGCTATCTATCATGTTGACTTCCACAAACCACAAATCGAAGGTGTCTGTGACATCGACGGTGGTGCGTTGTATCAACGTGTTGATGATACTGAAGAGAAATTAGCTGTTCGTTTTGAAGAATATACCAAACAAACAGAACCTTCAATCGAATATTTTAGAGAAAAAGGTTTAGTTCGTGATATTGATGCATCACAAGATGCAAAGAAGGTCATGGACGACATTAGAAACATTTTAGAGGCGGTTAAATGATTACAACCAAGTCTGAACGTGAATTAGATTTAATGAGAGAAGCGGGACGCATTGCCTTTGAAGCGCAAGAAGTTGTCCGTGCTGCGATCAAACCGGGTGTCTCTACAAAACATTTGGATGATCTTGCTCATCGTTATATTCTAAGTCAAGGTGCAACGCCAGCGTTTCTTGGTTTTGATGGATTTACCGGTTCAATCTGTGCTTCAGTTAACGAAGTATTAGTTCATGGTATCCCAAGTTCAGATATAATCCTCAAAGATGGTGACATCATTACAATTGATGTTGGAGCAGTTTACAAAGGTTACTATAGTGATCATGCGTGGACCTATCCAGTTGGTGAGATAAGTGAAGCGGCGAAAGTCTTACTTCAAGTATCAGAAGATTCATTGTTTGCAGGAATTGAAGCCGCTGTTGCCGGTAATCGTGTTGGTGATATTGGTCATGCAGTTATGTCGGTTGTTGAGCCGTATGGATTTGGACTCCCTGTGGAGTACTCGGGCCATGGTTTGGGAACGTCGATGCATGAAGAACCATTTGTACCCAACGTCGGTGTGCCAGGTAAAGGCGCTTTACTACGTAAAAATATGGTAATCGCAATTGAACCGATGGTTCAAATCGGTACCAATAAGACAGAAGTTCTTGATGATGGTTGGAATGTTGTATCGAAAGATAGATCACTGACAGCGCATTATGAACATACTGTTCTCGTTTTAGAAAATGGTTATGAAATACTAACCCGAACAAAGGAGGCTTTTTAACACTCATGAGCAAAGAAAACGTAATTGAAGTTGATGGAGTAGTTCTTGATACATTGCCAGGTGCAATGTTTAAGGTGGAACTCAGTAATGGTCATGAAATTTTAGCTCACGTATCTGGTAAAATCCGTATGCACTACATTCGCATTTTACCGGGA